>JBBRNB010000062.1:0-42838 GCA_038230535.1 Thermoanaerobaculia bacterium | reverse complement strand
TACGATCGAGCCTGCCCGACTTCACGCACCCCTGCCGGGGTGCCCTTCTTTTGCATACGGAACCGGTGGCAACGCCTCCGGCGTGGCCACCGGCTACCCTCACGCACCCCGTTGGGGTGCCGAGAAACGTCCAAACTCCAGTCGCCGGCGGAGCCGGCGTGAGAACCGTAGCCCCCGGCTTCAGCCGGGGGCCTCGGAGATTCTCTTTCCTTCGGAGCCCGCTTTAGCGGGCGAAAGACTCGCTCACTCATGCCGTATCGAGCGTGCGTGGGTTGTTTCTCTGTCGCCCGCTGAAGCGGGCTTACAACTTTGGGAGACCTGGACAACCCCCGGCTGAAGCCGGGGGCTACGGTTCTCACGCCGGCTACGCCGGCGACTGGCGTTCGGACGTTTCCTGGCACCCCGACAAGGTGCGTGATGGTAGCCAGTGGCAGCGCATTCATCATCGCCCCTCCAATGCCGCAATCTGCGGTACATCCTTGTCGCCGCGTCCGCTCAGGTTCACGACGACGATCTTTTCGCGTCCGATCGAAGCGCCGTTGCGAAGCAGCCAGCCGAGGGCGTGAGAAGACTCCAGTGCCGGGATGATGCCTTCGCACTCGCTCAGCTTGTGGAACGCTTCGAGCGCCAGATCGTCGCTGCAGTCGTAATACTCGACACGGCCGATCTGCTGCAGGTAGGCGTGCTCGGGGCCGATGGAGGGATAGTCGAGACCGGCCGAGATCGAGTGGGTCTCGGCGATCTGGCCGAACTCGTCCTGCAGCACCATCGACCGCGTACCGTGTAGGACGCCGAGCGCTCCTCCGCTGAAGCGCGCCGCGTGATCGCCGAGGTTGTGACCTCGTCCGCCGGCTTCCACGCCGATGAACCGGATCGAGTCGTGTTTCAACATCTCGTGGAAAAGGCCGATGGCGTTCGAGCCACCGCCGACGCACGCCACGGCGACGTCGGGAAGCGAGCCGGTACGCTTTTTCAATTGCACCAACGCCTCGCGGCCGATCACCGACTGGAAATCGCGCACGATGAGCGGATACGGATGCGGGCCGAGCACGGAGCCGATGATGTAGTGCGTGGTCCGCACGTTCGTCACCCAGTCCCGGATCGCTTCGTTGATGGCATCTTTCAACGTCCGGCTTCCGCTCGACACCGGCACGACCTCGGCGCCGAGGAGCTTCATGCGGAAGACGTTCAGCTCCTGCCGGGCCATGTCCACCTCGCCCATGTAGACGACGCAATCGAGGCCGAGAAGCGAGCAGGCAGTGGCTGTGGCGACGCCGTGCTGTCCCGCGCCGGTCTCGGCGATGATCCGCTTCTTGCCCATCCGCTTCGCGATGAGCGCCTGGCCGATGGCGTTGTTGATCTTGTGCGCGCCGGTGTGGTTGAGGTCCTCGCGTTTCAGAAACAGGCGCATGCCGCCGCACAGTTCGGCGAATCTCTTTGCCTCGGTGAGTGCTGTGGGACGGCCAACGAAATCGCGGAGCACATCGCCAAGCTCGGCGCGGAAGGCGCGGTCGCGTCCCAGGCTGCGATACGCCGTCTCGAGCTCGTCGAGGGCAGCCATCAATGTTTCGGGAACATACTTGCCGCCGAACTCGCCGAAGTAACCGCGGCGGTCGGGGAGGTTCGAGCGCATCGTCGCTCTCATTTAAGGTCTCCTCGCGCGCTCGAAGAGACGCGCAACTTTGGCGTGGTCCTTCACACCGGGCGAGGCCTCGACGCCGCTGGCGACATCGATGGCGTCCGGCCGGACCATGCTGATCGCGGCAACGACGTTGTCCGGCGTCAGACCGCCGGAAAGGAAGAACGGCTTCGAGCGCTCGTACGCCGCCAGCAACGACCAGTCGAAGTGCCGCCCCGTACCGCCTGCCCTATGTTCATCGTAAGTGTCGAAGAGCAGCCACGCTGCCATCGGTGTGCCGTGTGTATCGGGGAGCTTGTCGCTGACGTGGAGGGTCTTGATCACCGGTAGCTTGATCTCGCGGATATCCTCGTCGCTCTCACTTCCGTGCAACTGAACGAGGTCGAGGCCGGCAACGTTGCTGACCTCGCGGATGTAGTCCACCGATGCGTCATGAAAAACGCCTGCGAGCTTCGGCACGTCACCTCTCTGCCTCAGCCGCTTCGCGATTGCGCCTGCTCTCTCCGGCTCGATCCGCCTCGGCGACGCCGGCACGAAGATGAATCCGAGAAAGTCGGCGCCACACTCCGCGCAGAAGAGCGCGTCGTCTATGTTCGTGATCCCGCAAATCTTGATTCTGGTCATGCTCCGCTCACCAGTTGCCGCACTGCCGCAGCGCGGTCCTTCTGCCGCAGCAGCGATTCACCAACGAGGAAGGCGTCGAAGGCGGCGGCGCGGAGTCGATCGACGTCGTCGCGGGTCTTGATCCCGCTTTCAGCGACGCGGAGGACGCCGCTCGGGATCTGCGCGGACAGCCGCTCCGACGCGCCGAGGTCGACGCTGAAGTCGCGAAGGTTACGGCTATTGACGCCGATGATCCTGGCGCCCCCGCCGGCGGCGCGAGCCAGCTCCGATTCGTCATGCACTTCGACGAGAGCGTCGCACGAGAAGCTGTCGAGACAGGCGATGAAGTCGCGGATCTGGATGGCATCCAGAAGCGAGGCCAGCAGAAGGATCGCACTCGCGCCGGCCGCGACACCGCGTATGAGCTGCGATTCGTCCACGATGAAATCCTTCATGAGGACTGGGAGGCCGCTGGCCAGGGAAGCACGTCCGATCCAGTCTCGCGACCCGCGAAAGAACTCCGTCTCGGTGACGATGGAGATCGCCGCAGCGCCGCCGTGAGCGTAGTCTGCCGCGATGGTTTCAACATCGGGATCGTCAATGATCGGCCCGGCCGATGGAGACACCGATTTGATCTCGGCGATGACGTTGATTCGATCCTTCCGCAACGCTGCGCTCAGTCCGTACGGCGGCCGGTTGAGTGCGGCGATGTCCGCTGCATCACGGTCGAGCGGAAGTTCTCCACCAAGACGCGAGCGCGTGCTGGCGACGATTTCGTCGAGGATGGTCATGAGAGCCGCCCGGAGCTCTCGCTACTCATTCGTCACCGCCACCAGTTCCTGCAACTTCGCCATGGCGTTGCCGCTGGCGATCGACTGGCGTGCCATCTCCACGCCGTCGCGGATCGCCGGCGCGATGCCGGAGATGTACAACGCGGCGCCGGCATTGGCGGCTACGATCTCGCTCCGCGCACTGATCGCGCCGCCGAGGATCTCGCGCGCGATGCGGGCGTTCTCGCGGGCATCGCCGCCGGCGATCCCGGCCGCGTGGTGCCGCTCGACGCCGATCTCCTCCGGCGTCAGTTCGTAGCTGTGCAAGACACCGTCGCGCACTTCGCAGACGCAGGTCGCCGCGGAGATGGAGATCTCGTCCAGGCCATCGTGGCTGTGTACGACCATGGCGTGATCGGCGCCAAGAGCCAGCAGGACTCGCGCGACGACATCGACGAGATGGAGAGAGTAAACGCCGAGAACCTGGCGCCGCGCGAAGGCGGGGTTCGTCAATGGACCGAGGACGTTGAAGATCGTCCTGACGCCGAGCTCGCGTCGGATCGCCGCAACTGCCCCCATGGCCGGGTGGAGTTTGGGAGCGAAGAGGAATGAGATCCCGGCACGGCTGAGCACTTCGCTCATCCGCGCCGCATCGAGGTCGATGTTCACGCCAAGCTCGGCGAGAACGTCGGCGCTGCCACATGACGACGAGACTGCCCGGTTGCCGTGCTTGGCAACCGCGGCGCCCGCGCCGGCGGCGACGAGAGCCGCGATCGTCGAGACGTTGAACGTCCCTCGTCCGTCGCCACCCGTACCGCAGGTGTCGATGATCCGCTCGCGGTCGACCGTGAGCGGCGTGACGCGCTCGCGCATGGCCATGGCCGCCCCGGTGATCTCTTCCGAGGTCTCCCCCTTCATCCGGAGGGCGATCAGGAGCGCGCTTTTCTGGACGTCGGTGGCACGGCCGTCCATCACCACGCTGAATACTTCGTGCATCTCATCGCGCCCGAGGTGCTGGCCTTCGACGATTCTTCGAATGGCTGCGTCGATCATTGCCGCACCTCTGCCAGGAAGTTTGCAATGAGCTTGTCACCCCCCTCGGTGCCGTACGACTCGGGGTGAAACTGGATCCCGTAGATCGGCCGGTCACGGTGCGCGATAGCCATGACCACTCCATCGTCGGTCTCGGCATCGATGCGCAGCTCGTCGGGGAGCGACTGCGGGTCGACCACTAGCGAGTGGTAACGCGCCGTCTGCATCGGCGTCGGACAACCGGAGAAGAGGCCACGCTTTTCGTGGCGTACTTCACTGAGCTTTCCATGTACCGGCACGCGGCCACGGACGATACGCGCTCCGAACGCCTCGCCGATTGCTTGATGGCCGAGACAGATACCGAGGAGCGGGATGTGCTCGTTCATCCGGATCAGCTCGAGGATGCGGCCCGCGCGCGACGGCAGACCGGGACCGGGGGAGATCACGATCGCCTCGGGCTCCTGGTCGAGGAGAGCATCGACATCGAAGGCGTCGTTGCGAACAACCTGCAGCTCGAACGCGGAAAGCCGCTCGATCTGCTGGACCAGGTTGTAGGTGAACGAATCGTAGTTGTCGACAACAGTGATCATGGAAAGCTCCTGAACGCCGGCGGCTGGACAGACGGGATCAGGCGCTACAACACCATCGTGACGAGGTTGTCAGGAGGGCACTACAGCCAAAGAGACGAGTCGACTGGACAGTCCGTCGACTCGTTTACCTCGTTCAGGGGGGCGTTCATGGCGGCGGAGGATAGCATAACTGAGCGAATGCGGTTGTCTGCGCCTTTGGCGCGTTGTCTGCGCCTTTGGCGCGTTGTCTGCGCTTCGCGCGTTGTCTGCGCTTCGCGCGTTGTCTGCGCTTCGCGCGTTGTCTGCGCTTCGCGCGTTGTCTGCGCTTCGCGCGTTATCTGCGCTTCGCGCGTTGTCTGCGCTTCGCGCGTTGTCTGCGCTCCGCGCGTTGTCTGCGCTTAGCGGGTTGTCTGCGCTCCGCGCGTTGTCTGCGCTTCGCGCGTTGTCTGCGCATCGCGCGTTATCTGCGCTTCGCGCGTTGTCTGCGCTTCGCGCGTTGTCTGCGCTTCGCGCGTTGTCTGCGCTTCGGCGCGTCGCCTACGTGCGGCATGTAGCTGACGCGGCAACGCCGCAGACAACGCGCCGGAGGCGCAGACAACGTCGGCGCAGCCGCAGTCAAGGAAACGGCAGCACTTCGCCCGGCTCTTCCCCCTGCATCGTCAAACGCAGCCTCGACGACTCCAGCGGCACCGTATCGACCTGCGAGAGCGGCTCCAGTTCCTTGCCGCTTCCGGCCATCCGTTGAAGCTCCTGTCCCTTCGGCCAGAGGCGCGTGTCGATCGAGCGGATGGCTTTGTTGTATAGCTCGACCGTCCTCGCCAGTGCGCTTCCGATCTCGGCGATGATGTCCATCACCTTCACGAAGCGGTTGAAGAGCTCGACGCCTGCCTCGTGCATCTTCTTGGCGTTCTCCTCGGTGCGCTCCGCTTTCCAACCCGCGGCCACTGCACGTAGCAGCGGCAGAAGCACGGTCGGCGAGGCCAGGTAGATCTTCTTCTCCACCGCGTACTCGAAGAGCATCGGATCGGTGACGAGCGCGGCGGAGAGGAAGTGCTCCCCGGGGAGGAACATCACGGTGAAGTCGAGGCTCTCACCGACGCTGGCCTGGTACTCCTTGCGGCTGAGCGAATCGATGTGGCGCCGCAGCGTACGGGCATGCGCGGTGAGCGCTTCCCGCTTGCGCGACTCATCGCTCTCGTTCGCAGCGATGCTGTAGTCGGTCAGTGGCACCTTCGCGTCGATGGCGATGACACGCTTGTTGGGGAGGTGGACAACGACATCGGGCCGCAGTCGCCGCCCTTCGTCACTGAAGAACGTCTCCTGCGCGGCGAAGTCGCTGAACTCGTGCATGCCGGCCAACTCCAGGCAACGCCGCAGTGAGTTCTCTCCCCACGAGCCGCGCACGGCCGGTGAGTCGAGGGCGTTGGCCAGCCGCGTCGCTTCGCGCTGTGACAGCTCCTGCGCGGAGAGAAGTGACCGGATCTGCTCCTGCAATCCTCCGTAAGCCTCGTTGCGCGAGTGCTCGCTCTTCACGAGATCGCCGGCATAGCGGTCGAGCATGTCGCGCAGAGGCTGGAGCATCGTGTCGATCTCCGCCTTTTTCGTGTCGAGCGACGCGACGATCTCCCCTTTCGAGCCGTCGAGGTGCGCCCGATTCAACTCGAGGAACGACGCGCTGATCGATCCGAGGGCCTTTTGCGCGGTGACGGCGAACGCTTCCTCCATCTGCTTGCGGGCATCGCCGAGAAAGCTGGCCTGCGTTTCGGCAACGACGCGCGCCTGCGTTTCCATGGACGCGATGCGTTGCGCCTCGAGCGCGATTGCCTCGCTGCGCACGCGCTCAGCACGCGCCAGGTCGCGCTCGGCCAGAGTGCGCTGAATCTCTCCGGTCTTTCTCGCGCTCGCGGCCACCCATCCCACGATCACGCCAACTACGAGCGTGATCACGCCGAGAAGAATCGTCATGACGGTCATGAATCGATGATGAGGTCTCCTCGGCGGGCGGTCAAGCACTCCCGGCAGTGCCTCTCAGCACGTCGATCACGCGGTCGATCTCACTCTCCTCATTGTAGAAGTGCGGCGAGAAGCGGAGCATCCCCTCCCGCGGCGCGCAAACGATGCCGTTTTCCTCCAGAAGCCGGTGCCATTTGAGGAGCGACGGCTCAGCAGCCGGCGGAATCGCACCGATGATCCCGGAGCGGATGGGACGCGGCGAAGCGACTTGCCAGCCGATCTCATCCAGCCGGTCCGCCAGCAGCGCGGCGATTCGCGTGGTCTCTTCGCTGATATCAACAATACCAATCTCCAGCAGCAGGTCGATGGCGGCCCGCAGGCCGTAGATGCCGTTCGTGTTCAGAGACCCCGCTTCGAAGCGGCGCGCGTCGGGCAGCAGCTCGATCGGACAGTCGATGAATTTCCCCTTGCGCTCGATGTTCGTCCAGCCGTTCTCGAGAACTTCCAGCTTGTCGCGATGCTCGGCCGCGACGAAGAAGATTGCCGCCCCCTCCGAACCGCACATCCACTTGTGCCCGTCGGCAGCGAGGAAAGCGATCTTCGAGCGCCGCACATCGGTCGGAAGGACGCCAACCGATTGGATAGCGTCGACGCAGAAGAGTACGTTGCGCTGTGCGCAGAGCTCACCGATGGCGTCGAGGCCGGCAGCAAAGCCATTGTGAAACGCCACCGACGACACCGTGACGATGCGTGTCCGGCCGTCGATGAGCCGCTCGACATCGTCCACCGTGAACGCGCCGTCGTGGCTCCGTACGACACGCACTTCGACCCCTCGCCTGTCAAGTTTTCTCCATGGCGTGGAGTTCGAAGGGAACTCGAGGTCGGTCGTGACGACGTTGTCCCCCCGTTCCCAGCGAAACCCCTCGGCGACGAACGCCAACCCCTCCGAGGTGTTCTTGAGGATGGCGATCTCACCAGGCTCTGCGCCGATCAGCTTCGCCGCGGACGTCCGCAGATGGACATACTCGGCGTACCAATCGCGCCAATGCAGCGCGCCAAAGTCGCGCTGATCATGCGTGAACCGCTCCATTGCCTCGGACGCGCGCGTCGACAGCGGTCCGACAGCGGCGTGGTTGAAGTAGACGACGTTCTTCGTGACGGGGAAGAGGTCGCGGAGAGTAGCCTTGTTCATCAACAACGAGGGTAGCCGAATTCACCTGTCATTCCGAGCGAAGGACAGCGCGGGCGCTGCACCTGGGAAAAGAAACACCGCGGAAGCCGGGCATCGACGCGCGAAGGCGCGTCGAACAATCCAGCCCCTGGCTCGGCCAGGGGAATGGGTAGCGTGAGTTGACGCGGCCGCGGAGGCGGCCGCCACAAAATGAACCTTCTCGCTTCGCGCTCTGTGGCGACCGCCTTCGCGGCCGCAAATTCTCTGGCTACGATTGTCCCCTGGCCGAGCCAGGGGCTAAATTGTTCGACACGCCTTCGCGTGTCGACGCGACCGCGTCCTGTGGCCGGCTCGCGATTCAAATCGCTTCGATCCCTCCAGCGAAAGACCCGCATAGAACCTGGGAGTTTCTTGAAAGCCGCCGGAGCCGCGCTTCGACCTGCTGATGCTTGTTTAAGAGAGGCTACGCGGCGTAGGACGGCGAGGAATCCCCAGCCGTTAGCCCACTCCGCCCTCCCCCGGGTTTCAGGAGGGGGATTCCTCGCCGCGCTTCGCCGGCTCGGAATGACAGGTGATTTGGAGAGTGCCGCGGCTCACGGCGGCGGTGGGCGGTGGGTGATGGAGTCGACGTACAGCGGGGCGGGGTAGGTGACTGTCATTCCGCGCTTACCATCTCTCCATGTCTAACGGCCGCCTCCTCGAAATCATCTGCGCCTTCTGGGTCGCGTCCGAGCTGATCGTCATCGTCCTCAAGCATGCTCGCGGCAACGCCTCTCGGCGCGATCGCGGCTCGCTGGCGATTCTGTGGGGCGGCATCACCATCGCCATATTTGCGGCATCGATGATGAGTGGTTATCGACCGGCGAGAATTGGCGGCCAGACATTCTGGCTCGGCCTGGCACTCATCATCACCGGCATCGTAATTCGGAGCATCGCCATCGCCACGCTGTGGCGCTACTTCACCGTCGATGTCTCCATCCGCGAGGGTCACGAGCTCGTCGACCGAGGGTTCTACTCCGTGATTCGCCATCCGGCGTACACCGGCTCGCTACTCTCCTTCCTCGGATTGGGCCTCGCCTTCGGAAACTGGCTGAGCTTCGCCATCATCGCCGTCGTGACAATCGCCGGCTTCTCCTATCGCATCGCCGTCGAGGAGTCTGCCTTGATCGAGCACTTCGGCGACCGTTATCGCGACTACGTGCGCCGTTCGAAGCGGCTGATCCCCGGCATCTACTAGACTTCCGCCGATGTCTCACTTCACCTTCCTCTCCGCTGGCGAGTCGCATGGGCCCCAACTGACAGTCATCGTGACGGGCATGCCCGCCGGGGTGCGGCTCGACCGGGAACGGATCAACCGCGACATGGCCCGGCGTCAGCACGGGTACGGGCGCGGCGGGCGGATGAAGATCGAGCACGACGAGGTCGAGATTGCCGGAGGCGTACGCGGCGGCGAAACGCTCGGCTCCCCGATCGCCATCGTGGTGCGCAACGATGACTTCAAAAACTGGGAAGCGGCGATGGGTGCGTGGGACGTCGATCCCGCCGAGGCGCAGAAGCGCCGGGTATACGCGCCGCGGCCGGGTCATGTCGACCTGATCGGTGGGATGAAATACGACCGTCACGATCTGCGCGACATCCTCGAGCGTGCTTCGGCTCGGGAAACGGCCTCGCGCGTCGCGGCTGGGACGATCGCGAAGGAGCTCCTCCGCAACTTCGGCATCGAGATCCGCTCCGGCGTCGTCTCCGTCGGCGCCGCCGGCGATCCTGACTACGCGCCGTCGTGGGAAGAGCTGACGGCGGTCGACGACGACTCTCCGCTACGTGCCGTGAATCGGCACGCCGAGGGGCAGATGGTGGCTGAAGTCGACAAGGCGCGCGAGGCGGGCGAGACACTCGGCGGCACGATCGTCGTCGCCGCGCACAACGTCCCACTCGGACTCGGATCGTATGTGCAGTGGAACGAGAAGCTGGATGGCCGCATCGCTCAGGCCATCCTCTCCATCCACGCCGTCAAGGCTGTGGCCGTCGGTGACGGCGTTGCCGCTGCTGCCCGATCCGGTTCCGAAGTCCACGATCCGATCTACTTCGACGAGGAGCGGCGCTACTACCGGACGTCGAACCGCGCCGGCGGCCTGGAAGGGGGCGTGACGAACGGACAGGATGTCGTCGTCCGCGCCTACATGAAGCCGATCTCAACCTTGCGCCGCGGCCTTCCCTCAGTGGACATCGAGACGCATGAGCCACACCGCTCCCAGTGGGAACGAAGCGACGTCACAGCCGTCCCCGCTTGCGGCGTCGTCTGCGAAGCGATGCTCGCCATCACCCTTGCCGGCGCCATGCGGGAGAAGTTCGGAGGCGATTCGCTGGGTGAGATGCGGATGAACTTCGACGCGTATGTGGCAAGGATCGGAGAGTATTGATCTAGGGGAGTGGGGGGTAGGGTGTGGGGGGTGGGAGCATCATCGAAACATTCTTCTCAGGCTTCTCCAACTCAAACCACACCCCTTACTCCACCCCTGCTCCCACTCCCAACTCCCAACCCCCCACTCCCAACCCACGAATAACCCTTGCCCCTCCTCCGTTTGTTTGGCACAGTTATCGGCGGGTCCTGATGAATAACCATCACATTCTAGAGGGCGATCTCTCGCGCATTCACTTGCCGGACGTCCTCAGCTTCCTGGCCATGATCCGAGGCACGGGGAAGCTTCTGTTGCAGCAGGACCGGATGGAACGCTCCATCCACTGGAAGGATGGAGAGATCGTCTTCGCCTCCTCGAGCTCCCCCGAGCACTCCCTCGGCATGTTCCTTCTTCGCAACGGGAAGATCACGCAGGAGCAATACGAGGAGTCGAAACGCCGGGTTACGGCGACCACAAGGCACGGCAAACTCCTTGTACAGATGGGCGCGATCTCACCGAAGGACCTTTGGTGGGGCGTGAAGAACCAGGCCCTCGAGATCATCTACTCGCTTTTCAGTTGGAAAGAAGGGCTGTTCGTCTTCGGCGACGGCGGCGATGAGCTGTTGAACGAGCGCATCGTCCTCTCGATCAACACACCTACTGTGATCATGGAAGGGATTCGCCGGCTGGACGAGACGGCCGTCATCCGCGAGAAGATCACCGGCCTGGATATGGTCTTCCTGAAAGTGCCGGCAGCGACGCCGGACTTCGGGTCGCTCGAAATGAGCGAGCACGAGGTGGCGCTCTACAACAACCTCGACGGGAAGCGGTCGATCCGCGCGCTCATCGGCGGCTCGGAGATGACCGAGTTCGAAGTGACGCGAATCCTCTATCAGCTCCTTTCGGCACGACTGATCGAGGTAGTGCAGGAGGACAAGTCGGTCCACCCGGTCTTCATGGACGTCGAGGACTCACCGGAATTGCTGAGAGTGATCTCGACGTACAACGACATGTTCGGCCGCCTCTACGATGCACTCCTGAACGCGGTCGGCGAAGAGTCGGCCCGCGACATCGTCACGACGGCGATGCAGAACGCCGAGAGCGACGAGCTCTGGAGCGGCGTCTTCTTCGATCAATCCGGCCGCTTTGACGAGAACATGCTGATCGCGAACATCTCCGAGCTGCCGTTCGAGCGCCGCAAGGCGGTGCTCGACGAAGGGCTGAACACGCTCCTCTCAGTCCAGCTCTTCGAGGTCTCGCAGCACCTCGACTCCGCAGGCAAAGTCGACGTCTTCCGGTTCATCAGCGACCAGAAAGCGTCGCTGGAGGCCTTGACCTCGAGCTTCTCCTGAACGAAGGACGTCGCGCGCTGTACCCGGGGAAAGAAAATACAGCGGAAGCCGGGGATCGACGCGCGAAGGCGCGTCGAACAATCTAGCCCCTGGCTCGGCCAGGGGAATGGGTTGCGTAGAAGGTTCCCGCGGCCGCGGAGGCGGCCGCCACAAATGCACCTTCTCGCTTCGAGCTCTGTGGTGGCGACCGCCTTCGCCGCCGCAAATTCTCTCGCCACCGATTTTCCCCTGGCCGAGCCAGGGGCTAGATTGTTCGACACGCCTTCGCGTGGCGACGCGCACCCGTCCTGTGGCCGGGCCGCGATTCAAATTGCCGCAATCCCTCCAGCGAAAGACCCGCGTTGAACCTTCGAGCTTCTCCTGAGTGTCAGACCGCTTCCGCGATCGGTGAAATCACGCGGTTCTTCCTCAGAACAAGCACCACTCCGATCACGAAAATGATGGCGCTGATGAGCTGGGCGATCGTGAACGGTCCGAGGAATCGGTCGTCCTTGGCGCGGACGATCTCGACCAGGAAACGCTCGATACCCATCAACACGAGGAAGAGTCCGAACACGCGTCCGGCAGGATGCGGCTTGCGGGCCGCGGCCATGAGGATTGCGAACATCACCAGCGCCGCCGCCGATTCGTAGAGCTGCGTGGGATGGACGCGCAGCACCTGATCGGGCGGAATTGCGGCATCGACATGCACCCCGAACTGGCGCAGCGCATCGACGGTCGTCGGCGGAGAGCCTTTAGGAAAGGCGACGCCGATCCACGAATCGGTGGGACGCCCGTAGTCGTCGCCGACGAGAAAGCAGCCGATGCGTCCCAGACCGTAGCCGATGGCCAGAGCGGGCGAGGCCGCGTCGGAGACGGCGAAGAAGTCGAGTTTCTTCGCCAGGATGTATCCGGCACAACCGATGACGCCGCCGATCAGACCACCGTACCAGACCAGTCCCGCGCGGTCGAGCAGCAGATGCCAATCGCGGAAGAGGATGGCGTAGTAGATCTTGGCGCCTGCGATTCCGCCGAGCGCGGCCGCCATGACGATCGATGACGCTGCGTCGTCGCTGAGACCGTAGCGGCGGAACTGCCGCGTCAACACCCAACCACCGATGATGAACGCAAGGAACATCATCAGACCGAAGGTAGTGATCTCGAACGAGCCTACTTTGAAGAGTGTTGGATACATGTGGGTGAATGATA
Source organism: Thermoanaerobaculia bacterium (assembly GCA_038230535.1). Lineage (GTDB taxonomy): Bacteria > Acidobacteriota > Thermoanaerobaculia > Gp7-AA8 > Gp7-AA8 > JADGNZ01. The sequence goes on along the minus strand of JBBRNB010000062.1, from coordinate 30,162 downwards.
CCGGGTGTGGGGGGTGGGGTGGCGGGGGTGGGAGTTAGGTCGTGCTTGTAGTTCTCATCGCGCTCCAACTCCCACTCCCACCCCCCACTCCCCACCCCCTACGTCTTCACGCACCTCGGCACAATCTCGCGCAGGAGTGCCACCGTCCGTTCGATCTCATCCATCGTCGAGAACCGGCTGAGGGAAAACCGGACGGTGCTGCGTGATTCGGCGGCGGAGAGGCCCATCGCCAGAAGGACATGGCTAGGCTCGACTCGTCCCGAGGAGCAGGCGGAGCCGGTGGAGACGGCGACGCCGCTGAGGTCGAGTCCGATGACGATCCCCTCCGCGTCGGCACCGAGAAACGTTACGCTGCTGGTGTTGGGTACGCGCGGCACGCCGGCACCGTTGATGACGATGGGAAACCCGGTCAGGAGCAACGCTTTTTCCAGCTCGTCGCGCAGCGCGCCGGCGTCGGGACGATTTCGCGCAATCTCCGCGGCGACACCGAACGCCACCGCCAACGGAACGTTCTCCGTCCCAGCCCGACGCCGCCGCTCCTGCGCGCCACCGAGAATGTGGCGGTCGAGGGAGAGGCCACGGCGGACGTATAGCGCGCCGATCCCTTTCGGCGCGTGCAGCTTGTGCCCGGAGAGGGCCAGTGTGCCGACGCTGAGCGACGTCACGTCGATATCGATCTTGCCCGCTCCCTGCACGGCGTCGCAGTGGAAATGGATCGATCGCTCGCGGCAGACGCGCGCGACCTCCGCCACCGGCTGGATGACTCCGGTCTCGTTGTTGGCCAGCATCATCGCCACGAGGCGGGTCTCCGGCCGGAGCGCGGCGATGACCGCATCGGCCTCGACAACGCCCGTTCGCGACGGAGAGACGATCGTCACCGGGTGACCGTGCCGCTCCAGCTCCGCGATCGGTTCGAGCACGGAGGGGTGCTCGATCGCGGTTGTGACAATGTGATGACTCTTGTCCTGCCCCGCTGCGCCGAAGACCGCAGCGTTGTTAGACTCAGTGCCGCCGCTCGTAAAGATGACGTCCCGCGCCTCGGCCGCGATCAGTCCGGCCACCGATTCGCGAGCATCTTCAATCCCGCGGCGCGCGGCTTGGCCCTCTTTATGAATGCTCGATGCGTTGCCAAAGACGTCTCGCAACGAGTTCCCCACGGCCTCCAGCACGGCTGGATGGAGCGGCGTGGTGGCGTTGTTGTCGAGGTAGATGCGCATGAGATTCGTCCATTGTCCTTCGTATCCCGAGGTTCTCAGATGAACAAGCCCGTAGCCGTGCTGATTGCCGCGATGTTCGTCGGCGTGACGATGTTCGCGCAGACGCCCCCCGCGCAGCCGGATCCGCAACCAGCGCCGGCCCCGGCCGCACCAACACTTGCGCCGGTTCCGGCCCCTTCTCCTGACGCGAAATCGAAGCCGGCGGCAGCCGATCCGGGTGTCCGCAAACTCTCCCGCCGTGAGCGCAAAGAGCGCATCAAGAACCTCTCCGAGAAGTATCGGCAGTTCCTCACGGATGTCGATCCGATCATGAATCCGGCGGAGCTGGATACGTTTCTGATCCTCGAGACCGACCCTCAGCACGAGATCTATGTCACCGAATTCTGGCGCCGCCGCGACGTCGCCAACGGCACGACGAATCAAACATTTCGCACTCAGTACTACGAGCGTCTGGAGACCGCGAAGGAGGAGTTCTCGAACGTCTCCTCCGACCGTGGCCGCATCTACGTGATCCACGGTGCGCCGGCCGAGCGCATCAAGATCGATTGCCGCATCCTGCAGCCGGCCGAGATCTGGAAGTACATCTTCATTCCCGGCATGGGGCACAACGTTCGCTTCCTCTTCTACAAGGCACGCTACGGAATCGACTACAAGCTCTACACACCGATCGACCCCAATGCCACGCAGGAGTTGATCTCACAGGATGAGATCGGGACCGATGTGACCGGAGCGGGGGCGGTTCAGCGGGTGTTTGGCCCGGCGGGTCCAAACACGTCTACGACGAACGTCGAACTGCGCTGCATGAACGGCGATGAGTTCGTGCGTGCCGTCTACCAGTCACAACTGAACAAGTTCGAGCTCACGCGGATCTTCGAGCCGCCGCCTGTCAACGAGGAGGATGTCCACAAGATCCTCCGCTCTGTCGTACTGGCGACTCCGAACGCTCCCCACCTCACGAACGAAGTCACCATCAACTACCCGGCCAAGCAAGGGAGCCGCACCGACGCGGAGATCACGATCCTCGTGCCGCGCTCGGAGCTGACGCTGAAGGAAGTCAACAACACGAAGCTTTACAGTCTGGACGTGACGGGCGAAGTGCTGAAAGACGACCAGCTCTTCGAGAACTATCGTTACCGCTTCGACTATCCCGGCGATATGAAAGACGCCAAAGTGGCCGTGGTCATCGACCGCTTCCTCCGGCCGGCTGACTACAAGGCCCGGGTCCGAGTCCAGGACATCAATTCAGGCGCAGAGGCCATCGTCGAGAGGGTCATCACCGTCCCGGAGATCTTCGACACGCCGGAACAGCAGAAGGCGAAAGAGAGCGCTACCACGGCGCTGACGCAGCTCAGGGACGACATCGAGTCGAACACCACGCGGCTCCGCATCGTGCCACTCACCGACGATCTGCTCAGCGGCATCCAGCACATCGAGACCATCGCCTTCGGCGACGAGATCAAAGCGGTCGAGTTTTATCTGGACGGCAAGAAGGTGATGACCAAGCGCCAGCCGCCATACACGCTCGACCTCGACTTCGGCAACGTGCCGCAGGTGCGCCGCGTGCGCGCGGTGGCGCTCAACGGCAGCGCCGAGCCGCTCACGGGCGATGAGCTGATCCTCAACACCGGCAACGACCCCTTCCGCGTCCGCATCATCTCGCCGCGCATCGCCTTCAAACTGCACGGCCGGACGCGCGTGGAGATGGCGGTCAACGTCCCCGAGGGGAAGAAGCTCGATCGTGTCGATCTGTTCCTGAACGATACGAAGATGGCGACGCTGTACGGGCCGCCGTACGTCCAGACCATCGAAGTCCCGGCTCAGGAAGGCGTCGGCTACATCCGCGCCGTGGCAATACTGAAAGAGGACGCACAGCCGCCGGTCGAAGACCTGGTGATGATCAACACACCGCAGTTCATGGAGGAAGTGAACGTTCACCTCGTCGAGCTGCCGACCACGGTTCTGCGCAACGGACATCCTGTCAATGACCTCCCCGAGGCTGCGTTCAAGGTGATGGATGAAGGGAAGCCGGTAAAGGTGGCGAAGTTCGAGCACCTGAGCAACCTGCCGCTCTCCATCGGCCTGGCAATCGACACTTCGGCGTCGATGCAGCCGCGGATGTCGGAGGCACAGAAGGCGGCCTCGCAGTTTTTCACGGCCGTGATGAGAACGGGCGACCGCGCATTCCTCGTATCGTTCGATACACAACCGCTGCTCATCCAGCGCTGGTCGCCTCGCCTCGCTGACATGAACGCGGGCCTGGCGAAGCTACGCGCCGAGGAGTCGACGTCGCTCTACGACGCAATCGTCTACTCGCTCTACAACTTCCTCGGCGTGAAAGGGCAGAAGGCGCTTGTCCTCGTCACCGACGGGATGGATACCTCGTCGAAGTTCTCTTTCGATCAAGCCCTCGAGTACGCCAGGCGCGCCGCGGTCCCGATCTACGCCATCGGCATCGGCATCCGGATGACCGAGGTCGACACCCGATACAAAATCAGCCGCTTCTGCAGCGAGACCGGCGGCAATGCCTACTACATCGAGCAGGCTGGTGAGCTCGGCCGCATCTACACCGACATCCAGAACGAGCTCCGCTCTCAATACATCCTCGGCTTCTACCCTCCCGAAGGCATCAAGGCCGGTTCGAAGTGGCGATCGGTGGACGTGCAGGTCAGCGACGGGAAGGCAAAGACGATCCGCGGCTACTACCCTTGATTGCGCTGCGCGCGTTGTCTGCTCACTGACGTGCGCGTTGTCTGCGCGCTGGCGCGCGTCGCGAGCAGAGATCGACCGTCGCCAACGTGCGCCGAAGGCGTGCAGACAACGGACAACGCGCCGCTGAGCGGCGCAGATAACGCGCGAAGCGCAGTTCAGCGCAGCGATTCCTTACGCTCCCGCGCGGCGCGCTCCCTCTCTGCCGCCCGTTCGGCGCGACGCTCGTTCGCTTCGTTCTTCAGGCGATCGCCGATCGTGCAGCCGGTCAGGGTGGTGGCCAGGCCGCCCTCGGCGGTCTCGCGCAGGCCGCGCGGGAGGGCGCGGCCGATGCGGACCATGGCTTCGACGATCTCGTCCATCGGGATGACGGACTCGACGCCTGCCAGGGCGAGCTGCGCGGAGGTGAGGCCATGGACAGCGAAGATCGCGTTGCGCTTCACACACGGCACCTCGACAAGGCCGCCGACAGGGTCACAGACAAGGCCGAGAGTGTTTTTCAGGGCGATCGCCGCGGCATGGATCGACTGCCGCGTCGTACCACCCATCATGTATGCGACCGCTGCCGCTCCCATCGCGGCGGCAACGCCGACCTCGTTCTGACAGCCTCCCGCTGCACCGGAAATGTTGGCTGACAACGCGATGATCGAGCCGACACCGCCAGCCACCACAAGCGCGCGAACGGTCTTCTCGGTATCGATGTTGCGCTCTTCCTCCAGCGCCAGCAGCATGCCGGGGACCACGCCACCCGCGCCCGCGGTCGGCGCGGCGACGATCACACCCATCCGCGAGTTCTCCCCCATCACTGACAGCGCGTAGATCTCCGCTTTCACCGTCAGCGGATCGAGGAACGTGCGACCGGCCAGGAACGCGTCGTTGAGCAGCTTCGCTTCGTTGCCGACCAGCTTTCCCATCGACGTGCCGCCGCCCTTGCCGCGCTCCACACAATCGCGCATCACGGCACGCCGGCGACGAAGCGCTTCGAGGATCTGGTCGCCGGGGACGGCGTGCTCCCGCTCGTCACTTTCCAGAAAGACCTCAGCCAGATCCCGGTCGCCGGCAGTTTGTTCAAGGTGCGCAAAGCTTTCGATCATGGGGCGAAGTAACGAACCGAGCCTCGCGAAAACTCCTGGGAGCTCGCGGGTCCCGCCCGCATTGGCATCACGTGAGAGTTGACAGCGGGCGGGACGCCCGCGCTCCCAGGCTTACGGAATCTTGTCCAGGTACTTCGCCTCTTCTACATCGGGCGTGGCGCGGATGCGCGTTAAGGCCGCGTCTGACACAGGGGAGTCGACATCGATCTGCATGAAGGCGTCTTTACCGCGCTGTTTGCGCGAGCAGGAAAGCGATGCGATGTTGATGCCCTCCTCGGCGATGATGTTCGTCACCTCGGAGATCATCCCGGGCCGGTCGCGGTAGAAGAGGAGCAACGTCGGCGAGTCGCCTTTGAAACGCGCCTGGAAGCCGTTGATCTTGAAGACTTCGATGACGCCGCCGCCGATCGACGAGCCGCTGATCTCCGCCTCGCGACTCTTGCCGTGGATCTCGATACGGACCGTGTTTGGATGGACATCGCCGAGGTCCTCCTCGGAGAAGGTGATGTCGACGCCCATCTGCTCGGCGATGCGGATGGCTTCAGGAATGCGAGGATCGTCGACATTGAGACCGATGGACCCGCCGGCGAGCGCGAAATCCGAGCCGTGGCCACGGTATGTTGTTGCGAGCGGCGGATGCAGAAAGAAATGGACCGACACCGGATCTTCATCCAGGATCTCGCGAGCCACACGTCCGAGGCGTGCCGTGCCGGCGGTGTGTGAGCTGGAGGGGCCGACCATAACGGGGCCCATCACGTCGAGGATCGACACCTTGCGGTCATGGCGGATGGGCATGGCGTTGTTGAGTGCAACGACATACACTCAAACCTTCACGATGACTTCGAAGCCTATCATTCTCGTCGTTGACGACGACGCCGCAATTCTCGCTCTGATGCGGGCTCTGCTGCGCGAGTTCGGCTTCGAGGGCGTCACCGCGCAGAGCGGCCCGCGGGCCATCACCGAGGCGCGAGCCCGCCGCCCCTCTCTTGTTCTGATCGACAGGAACATGCCGGGCATGTCCGGTGATGAATGCATCCGCGCGCTGCGGAACGAGCCCGGTCTCGAGGAGCTGCCGATCCTCATCGTCAGCGGCGAACTGGTGTCATCAGCCGAGCTCGCCGCCCTCGGCGCCGACGGCTCGGTCCTCAAACCGTTCGATGTCAGCGCGCTGGTGGCCCAACTTCGGTCGCATATCCCCGCTGAGCAGCACGCTTGAGCCCCTCACTTTGCTAAAGTGCCGCGCCGGAGGCGACCCCGATGACCGACATCAACGTCGACCAGCTTATTCACACCGCTGTCTTCGGTGACGGTGATGCAAAAGCCGGCGCACGCAAGACGATACATATGGAGGCGCGCCGCCGCGGGGCGGTCTCATCGTCGATCTATCCGTTGTATATGGCGTTCGGCCGTAACGAGATCGAACGCCCGTTTACCGTTCCCGCGTTCAACATCCGCGCGCTGACGTATGACGCCACGCGCGCCCTTTTCCGGGTGGCCATGCGCCATGACGCCGGCGCGTTCATCTTCGAGATCGCCCGCTCCGAGATCGGCTACACCGAACAGCGGCCGGGCGAATACGCCGCCTGCGTACTCGCTGCCGCGCTGAAGGAAGGTTTCCAGGGACCGGTCTTCATTCAGGGCGATCACTTCCAGGCCAGCGCGAAGAAATGGGCAACCGAGGAAGGCCGCACGGCGGAGATGAAGGCACTGGAGTCGCTCATCGACGAAGCGCTGGCAGCGGAGTTCTACAACATCGATATCGATACTTCCACGCTCGTCAATCTCGACTTCCCGACGCGCGACGAGCAGCAGCGCGCGAACTACGAAGGCACGGCACACCTGACGAAATACATCCGCGAGCGAGAGCCGGCCGGCATCACCGTCTCGGTCGGCGGCGAGATCGGCGAGGTCGGCAAATACAACACCCATCCTGAGGAGGTTCGCGCCTACGCGGACGGCCTCCAGCGGCTCCTCGGCAGCATCACCGGCATCAGCAAGATCTCGGTCCAGACCGGTACGTCACACGGCGGCGTCCCTCTCGCGGACGGCACCATCGCTCAGGCCAGGATCGACTTCGAGGTGCTGCGCGGGACGACGCATATCTGCCGTCAGGAGTACGGCATGGCCGGCTCCGTACAGCACGGGGCGTCGACCCTCCCCGAGTCGGTCTTCAACAAGTTCCCCGAGGCGGAGGCGGTGGAGATTCATCTCGCCACCGGCTTCCAGAACATGATCCTCGACGCGCCGGCTCTCCCGCAGGAGATCAAGGACGGCATCCGCGACTACTGCTTCGCCAACTGCCTCGACGAACGAAAACCCGAACAGACTGACGAGCAGTTCGTCTACACCTCGCGCAAGAAAGCCCTCGGTCCGTTCAAAAGAAGAATGTGGGAAATGGACGATGCCCACAAGGGTCCAATCATCGACGAGCTCGAAGCGAAGTTCGAGTTCCTGATGGAGAAACTCGGCGTGTTCGGGACGAAGGACATCGTGGCGCGCTACGTCCGCGCTACTACGTCCGAGCTGCCCGAGTATGCGGCCGCATCAGCCGATGTGACCGCAGCGGCCGTGGTCGATCCGAACGAAGGGGAGTAAATCGTGAACGCCCCGGCCTTCTGCGGCCGAGGCGTGAACGCGCCTGATGCGCTCCGCGATGCCGGCAACGTAGAGAACGTCCGGCCTCCGGCCGGCGACGGAGTTGAGTTGATTTTCCAGGTACAACCCGAACTAGTCTGCGCGTGGAATCCGCCTGCAGCAAGGCAATCAACCCGTTTCGCACCGTGCGCCGGCCGGCGCACAGTGTCAGCCGGGCGGCGCACGTTGTCAGCCGGGTGGCACACAGTGTGAGCCGGGTGGCACACAGTGTGAGCCGGGTGGCGCACAGTGTGAACCGGGTGGCACACAGTGTGAGCCGGGCGGCACACAGTGTGAGCCGGGTGGCGCACACTGTCAGCCGGGCGGCACACAGTGTCAGCCGGGCGGCACACAGTGTCAGCCGGGCGGCACACAGTGTCAGCCGGGTGGCGCACACTTCCGACGCTGAACTCGGGGTCCGACGTTGCAAGTGTACGCAGCTCAGCAGTTTAGCAAAGTGCAGAAGACGATGGCCTGACATACTGCCTGTCATCCTGTGAGGCTGCCGCGCGTGGGTGGATGGTTGGTTGGACGGAGCGGGGGAGGACGGCGAAGGACCCCCCTCCCTGTTACGGGTAGTGTGGGGGCGTTTTGTCATCACTGCTTCGGTACGGCCACCTCCCTCCCCGCTCGTAGTCGGGGGGGCCTTCGGCGTCCTCCGCCGCTCCACCCACCCGTCCACCCTCGCGGCTCCGGCAGCCTCAGAGGGTGTACACAAATCGCGTGTTTTCCGCTGCAGTGTAGGGCCGCCGCCTCGGCGGCCAGCGCCGCACGCGGCGAGATAGTTCGAAACAAACACACGGCCTCACGGCCGTTGGCCGCCGGGGCGGCGGCACTACACTGTCGCTCCGCGGTAGCCTCAGGATGACAGTCACCACAGTCGCGCGAATCTCGTCGGAGATAATGTCTGGACGAGCCTCATGACCCTCCTCCATCTTGCCCCCTATCGCAACATTGCCGCCGAGGTCGCCGATCGCCTGAGTGCGGGCGATGGCGTTGAGGTTCTCGTCGCCTCGAGCGGTGTCGCGAACGCCATCGCGTCGGAGGTCCTGCGGCGGAAACCCAATGGCGTGGCCGGCTTGCGGTTGGAGACGATCGAGACGTTCGCTGGGCGGATCGTCAATGCGGCGGGAGAGTTTCCGCGGACCGCACCGGACGCCGAGCGGAGGCTGGCGATGCGCATGGCGGTCAGGAGCATCGACGATCCAGTGATGGAAAGCCGAGGCATCGCGGCGATGATCGAGCGTTCATGGCGCGATGTGCGCGACGGCGGCGTGACGCTGGCGGAATTCGAGTCGCGTGCGCCCAACGCGCGGCTGCGCAACGCGGGGCGAACGAAGCTCGTCGTCCGCGCCTGGCGCGAATATGAACGGTTGGTCGCCCAGCTCGACGCCATCGATCCTGCCGGCCTTCTGCGCCGCGCGGCCGCGATCATCGAGAGCGGACGTGTAGCGATCGCCCCCCAGATTGTGGCCGGCTTTTACGACATGACCGGCGCACAACGGCGCATCGTCGAAGCGCTCCGTACGATAGAAAAGCTCGAGGCCGTCTACGTACCGGCCGCCGAGGGTGAGGCCTACCGTTTCGCGGAACCGTTCACCGCCCTGTTCAGCGGGCAAGCTGAAACCCCGGCAAACCGGCAACCCATCTGGTCGGCCGCCCAATACGACACCCGCACTATCGAGATTCGCGAGACCTGCCACGCCGTCAGCGAGTTGCTTCGGTCGGGCATTGCCCCACGCGACATCGGCATCGTCGCACGGTCCCTCGAGCCGTACGACGTCGCCCTCCTCAATCGCTTCGCCGCCGCGGAAGGCTTCACGCTTTCGAGCAGTGAAGAGACTCCTCTTGTCGCACATCGCTTAGGGCGCGCGATCACGACACTCCTGCGCCTGCGCGAGAACGGCTTTCCGCGCGGGGAGACAATCGAACTGCTCCGCGACGGGTTCGAGACAAAGCGCGTCATCAACATCGACGAGATCGATCTGGCCACGCGCCGCGCCGGCATCGCCGGAGGTACGAGCCAGGAGTTGAAGGCGCTGTCGCGCAACGCTTCGGTCGATGACTACGTTGCTGCCGTCGCCGAGATCGAGCCATTCGCCACCGATTCCACTCTGAGTGGCGCCGAAGCCGCTGAGTTTCTGGCGAACGCCATCGCCCACTTCCGCATCGAGACGGAGCTCGATCTCTCCGCCGTGGAAGCCATCGATAGAATCGCCGAAACGTTCCGAAGGACCGGCAAGTGGAATGTCCGCTTTGATGCTGCAACGATCATCGACGCCCTGCAGGAAGAAACTCTCCCACCCCCCAATCCCAACGCCCAAATCCCCAAGATCTTTGCATCCGACATCATGCGTTTCCGGGGCCGCTCTTTCGCGCAGTTGTTCGCGATCCGGATGCAGGACGACATCTTTCCTCAGCGCCGCCTGGACGATCCGCTCCTTCCCGATCACGATCGCAGCAAGCTCGGAGTGCGCGAGATCGGCGACGGGTGCAATGAGGAACGGATGCTGTTTCAGCTCCTGCTCGACGGCGCGGAGGCGATCCACTTTTCGTTCGCCGGTGGAGACGGCTTTGGGAAGACTCTTCGGCCGTCGCCTCTGTTGAAGAGTTTCGTGATCGGTGAGCAGCCTGAGCGGAAAGCGGAGCTATTGAAGAATTTCGGATCGGAGTTTATCCGGCGGCGGGACCCTTCGACTCCGCTCGAGGCAGTCGCCGCCGAGCCAGCCGCCCGTCAACTACAGCTTGTTGCCAAATCTGGCTCCAAGTCTGTCTTCGACGGCTACCTATTCGCGGAGCGCGACGACGTTGCGCTCCGCAACCGGCTTGCCGAGGCGCTGACCTCTGTCTCACCTACTCAGCTCGAGGACTTCGGCGAGTGTCCGCAGAAGTTCTTCTTCAAGCACATCCTCGGCGTGCGCGACATCGATGACCCCGAGCACGAGCTGCAGCTCAACGCCCGCGACAAAGGGAAGCTCGATCACGGCATCCTGGAACGCCTCTATCGCGGGCTCGATGACGAAGACTTTGTCCGCGCGGTCACCTCGCTGCCTCAACTCGATATCGCGATTGGCGAGCGGATCGATGCGCTCGTCGACGATGCATTCAGCACGCTCGCCAGCAACACGCCGCCCTTCAATCCAACGATGCGCGAGATTGAGCGGGCGGCAACCAAACGCATCCTCCGCGAGTTCGTCGCGCACGATCTCGCCGATCTCGAGGCCACCGGCTTCCGCCCGAAGTACTTCGAATACCGGTTCGGGAAGACGAGGCACAGCGCAGTTTCCGATCACCCGGAATCGTTCGTCATCGGGATTGGGAATCGGGAATCGGGAGTAACTCTCCGCGTAGACGGCACCATCGACCGCATCGACGCGCGGCCTGATGGTCATCGCATCGTCGACTACAAAGGAGGAAAGGCTACGCGGCACAAGGACCTCGGTGGGAAGATTGATCGAGGAGTGCGGCTGCAACTGGCGCTCTATGCGATGGCAGTGTCGCAGTTCTTCGACGCGGATGCAGCATCCGTCAGCGGCGCGATCAAACCGCTCGTGACAAGCGAGACTCCCGCGAGAAAGTTCGCCTTTGAGCTGCTGGACAAGGAGACCGCTCTTCGCGAGACGCTCGACCTTTTCGTGGCCGCGATCCTCGGCGGCATCTTCCCGGCCTTCCCTGCCGACGACGACGCCGACTTCAATGCCTGCAAGTATTGTCCGGTCAATCACTCCTGCCGCACGCGCCACGACTTCGCCGAGAAGTACCTGGTGACGCGGCATGGCGAGCCACGCACTCTCCTGGGCGGAGTCTCAGATTGAGCGCGATCGCGGTTCAATCGTCGTTCGCCTTCGAAAAGCCTCGGCGCCGTAACGTAGTCATCGAGGCTGGAGCCGGCACCGGAAAGACGACAGCGATCGTGGCCGAGGTGCTCAAACTGCTGCTCGGCGACGAGTCTCTTTTGCCGGAGCGCATCGTGCTCGTCACCTTCACTGAAAAAGCGGCAGGCGAGATCGCCGACCGTATCCATCAGGCTCTCACCGAGCTGGGGCTCCGCTTCGACGCCGGCGCGGAAGCATCGTGGCCGGTCGACTCTGCCACACCACTCTTCGAAGTGCCGTCAGGACAGCGCGAAACCTACCGGAAGGCGTGCGCCGCGCAGCTCGCGCGCATCGAGTCGCTCCGATCGCAGACGATCCATTCGTTCTGCCAGAGCATCCTCCGCCAGTTCCCGATCGAGGCCGGGCTCGATCCGAAGTTCACGATCATCGAAGGCTTCGAGCGCTCGCTCCTCTACGGCGAGTTGTATGACGCATGGGTCGACGACGAGACGCGTATCCATCCCACGGCCGAGGCGCGGCGGGATTGGGAAGTGCTGCTCGAACATGTCGGATACCTCTTCCTCGTCCGCAACATCATCCTTCCGCTCATCGACCGGCGCGATCTGTTTCTCGACGACACCTACGACCTCGGCGCGCTCGATCTGGTCGAGCACGAGCTGCTCATCGCCATCGAGCGGCTGCGCGTCTGCGACGCTGATTCCGTCTCGGGTATCTGCGACTACCTTCGTGACCATCCCTCGCCGCGCCGCGGCAGCGAGATCGGCATCTGGCTGACGTATCTGAAACCGGTCGCGAATCTGATCCGTACCAGCGACCTGCCGAAAGGGAGAAAGGCCGAGTTCAACGAGGCCGTTCGCGTGCTGCGCGCTGACAAGGACAAAGGCAATTCCATCTACGACCGTCTCTCGGCTCATCGCGCCGCGGTCTCCCTGCTGGCGATGATGCGCCGCTTTTTGGTTTATATCGACACTGAGAAGCGCAAACGCGGTGTGGTCGACTTCGACGATCTCCTCCTGCGAACGATGGCCGTGCTCGATGATGAGATCGTCGCCGAACGCGTACGCGGTCAATTCGATTTCATCTTCGTCGACGAGTTTCAGGACACAGACCGGGTACAGGCGCGGATCATCGACCGGCTGGCGCGTGACCGCGGCGGCTCGCTCGTCAGTGGCAGAACAATCGTCGTCGGCGATCCGAAGCAATCGATCTACGGATTCCGCCGCGCCGATCCGGAGACGTACGACGCCTTCACGCGCGGCCTGATCGCCGCCGGCGCCGAGCATCGCAAACTCCTCGACCAGTTCCGCAGCGAATCGCCGCTGCTCGAAGCCGTGAACGCGATCTTCACAGCACTCTTCGACGACGCCTCGCGCGATCCGAATGTCTTTCGGCCGGAGTATCACAGGTTGCGGGCTGCTCGGGAGTCGGGAGTCGGGAGTCGGGGGTCGGAAGATCCCCGCATCACCGTCATCGATGCTCCGTTCGGGGATCGTACCGATCGGTTCGCGGCCGAGGCTGAATCGATCGCGGCTTGGATCAACGCGCGCGGTGGCGACCTGCGGGGCTACGCGCTGCTCTTTCGGCGAACGACGAAGCTGGATGACTATCTCGATGTCTTCGAGCGGAGGGGAATCCCCTACGTTCTCCCACCGACGCGGCTCTTCCTCGACCGGCCGGCCCCTGTTGATCTTCTGGCAGTGTTGCGCGCGATCGCCTTTCCGTTCGACCGAGGGGCAGAGATCTCGGCCGCGCGGTCTCCGTACTTCGCGCTCACGGATGCGGAGATCGCGCGGGGCGTGCTCGCGGGCGTCATCCCGAAAAAGAGCGACGGACCTGGCCGGATGGGTGGTACGCGGGAGGAACAGACAGTCGCCACTCACCCGCCCAGGTCCCTCGCTGACGCTCGGGATGACACGTATGGAAAGTTCGTCCAGACCCTCGACTCGCTTCGCTCAGCCGCGCAGCATCTCACCGTCGCGCAACTCATTGACCTGGTCATCCGCACGTGCGCCATCGAGGCGGTTTACGCCGCGGCTGCGGACGGGATGCGGTCGATGCGGCATCTCGAGCATCTCCGTGCGATCGCGTTTGCATACGACCAGCGGATCAGCGGATCGGTGCGGCAATTCGTCGACGAGATCTCGCGCCGCCGCGGCGATCCGGACGAGATGGAGCCGTCGCTGGCCGACGAGGCAAGCGAGGCTGTGCGCATCCTCACGGTTCACGCCGCGAAGGGGCTGGAGTTCGACACCGTCATCCTCCCCGACCTCGAGTTCCCGCTGAAATCGGCGGAGATCTTCCTCGTCGGCGAGCCACGCAGCCTGGTGCTCCGCGGCCAGGTCGAGACGCTTTCCGCGCACTACGGCCGCGCCGGCGATGTCGCGCTGAAAGAGATCGGCAACAAGCGCGAAGAGGCGGAGACGCGCCGTCTCTTCTATGTCGCCGTGACGCGGGCAAGATCAGAGGTCGTGTTTGTGACCAACGCCAAACCACGAAAGGAAGGCTTCGCCCGCTACGTCGAGCAGATCTTCGACCTGCCGGCCGCGCCGTGGCCCGCGGGCGAAGGAAGGATCGTCAAGACGCTGACGATTGGAGGCGACACTGTTCCGGCCGCGTTCGAACGTCTTGGCACCGAGGGGACCGGAACGCGAAAGCGCCGGCGACTGATCGATTCTGCTCTCGAAACGGAGCTGGCGGCATCGCCCGTCGTCGACGCGCAACTTCCGCAGCCGGCGATGCTTCCCGAGTCGCTCAGCCACGGCGACATCCTTACGCGCCGTGCGAGCTCGCAGAAGCGCGGCGCCGGCATTCTCCTTCATCGCATCCTCGAGCTTTGGGATGGCCGCTCACCAGTCGAGCCGCTGCTCACGTCCATTGCCATCGAACAGGGCTCCGATGCAGTGACGGCCGCCCTCGTCCGCAAGCGCATGGCGACGGTGGGTAAGTCGAAGACACTCCAACGCATCGCGCGCGCAGAGACGCTCGGCCGCGAACTGCCGGTGCTGACACCCGGCGGCGAACAGCGCATCGACCGTTTCCTGCGAGAGGACGATACGGATCTGGTCGTCGACTACAAGAGCGGCCAGCCGTCCGAAGCACGCGTCGCAACCGACCGCGAGCAAGTAGAACGATATTGTCAGGCCATGACAGCGATCACCGGCCGTCCCTGCCGGGGACTGCTTTGGTACATCGATGTCGACGTGGATCAGGCTGTCGACGTGTAGTTGACTCGAGGTGCAGTCGATTAGTCGATCGGGTGGATTAGTCGATCAGGACGAGCGTCCTGTATCTGATCCACCGATCGACTGATCCACCGATCCACCGTGACGCAGCAGCGTCATTGGCCCGCCATACAATCCCCGCAATGCCCCTGTACAAAATCGCACTCCTCTCGTTCGTCGCGCTGGTCACGATGGTGAACCCGCTGGCGGTGGCGCCGTCGTTCATCGTGTTGACCGACGGGGCGTTGCGGAAGACCCGATCGAGCGTCGCCCTGGTCGCCGCGGTGTCCTGCGTCGCCGTCCTGACAGTGTTCTTTCTGGTAGGTAAGTATGTCTTCACATTCTTCGGCATCACCGTGCCCGCGTTTCAGATCATGGGTGGCGTTCTCTTTCTGACGAACGCGCTCCGCAGCCTGATCGCCGACGACAGGCGCGCGTTCAACGCTGGCGGGGAGAAGCGGATCGAGGAAAGTGATGTCGAGAGAGCGGACATCGATCCGTCGTCGATCGCCATCGTCCCCCTGGCCGTGCCGATGCTGTCCGGCCCAGGCGCCATCACCTCGGTGATGGTGCTGGTGAATCTCTATCCCGAAATCGAGCAACGCCTGGCCGTGATCGTGAGCATCGCCGGCGTTGGCGTCATCTCCTGGCTGGTGCTGCTTTCAGCCTTGCCACTTTCCCGCATCATCGGCGACCGCGGCCGGGCCATCTTCACCAAGATCATGTCGCTGCTCCTCGGCGCAATCGGCATCCAGTTCATCATCAACGGGCTGAAGCCGGTGATCATCGAGATCATGAGAGCGGTGAAGTAGTCGATCAGTGGTCAGTTGTTCAGTTGATCAGTGGGTCAGTGGGTCAGTGGGTCAGTGGGTCGGTGGGTCGGTGGGTCGGTGGGTCAGTGGGTCAGTGGGTCAGTGGGTCGGTGGGTCGGTGGGTCGGTGGGTCGGTGGGTCAGTGGGTCGGTGGGTCGGTGGGTCAGTGGGTCGGTGGGTCGGTGGGTCGGTGGGTCAGTGGGTCGGTGGGTCGGTGGGTCAGTGGGTCAGTGGGTCGGTGGGTCGGTGGGTCGGTGGGTCGGTGGGTCAGTGGGTCGGTGGGTCGGTGGGTCAGGACGCGGCCTTATACCTGTCATTCCGAGCCGGCAAAGCGCGGCGAGGAATCCCCAGCCTGAAACCGGGGTGGGCGGTGTCAGCGGGCTATCGGCTGGGGATTCCTCGCCGCGCTTCGCCGGCTCGGAATGACAGGTCTCGCTACGCTCCGCTGTTTCTGATCCACTGATCCACCGATCCACTGCTCCACCGATCCACCGATCCACTGCTCACCGATCCACTAATCCACCGATCCACTGCTCACCAATCCACTGATCCACCGATCCACTGCTCACTGATCCACTGATCACCAATCCACCGATCGACTGATCTACAGACTCCCACCACAATCCCGAAATCGGAATAACATCCTCTCCGTACGCGCTTCGACGGACGCACTGAATGAAGATCCATCTCGTTTCGCTCGAGGACGGCATCACCGCGACCGGGTTCCGTAAGTTCGCGGCCTATGCAGAGAAGATCAACCCGGACACGCGCACGTTCTACGTCGGAACGCAGCGGTATCGCTCGGTGTGGAAGTCGTTCACGCGCAAGATGGGCGAGACACGCGCCTTCGGTGCCAAAGAGGTCGACGAGATCGCTCATGAACTGGCCAAAGCCGACGTGGTGGCCTTCTCGTCGATGACCGGATACGCCGGCCTGACGAAGGAGCTTGCCACGCGCGTGCGCGAGCTGAACCCGAAGGTCTACTCGATGTGGGGCGGCATCCACCCGATCATCTACCCCGAGGATGCCATCAAAGCAGATGTGGACGCCATCTGCACTGGCGAAGGGGAGCTCGCGTTCGCCGAGTGGCTGCACCATTTCGAAAACGGCAGCAATTTCCGGAACACCAGCAGCTTCTGGTTCAAGGACCGCAACAGCGGCGACATCAAGCGCAACCCGTTCCGGCCATTGATGTCGTCATCGGAACTGGCGTCCATGCCCTATCCCAAGTACGGCGGAGAGGAAGGGATCTTCCAGCCTGAGAAGGGATTTCGGCAGGTCACCCGCGGCGACTACCTGGCCAACAACGGACTGGCCTATCCAGCCGTCTGGTCGATCGGCTGCCCGCTTCACTGCACGTACTGCGGCAACACGGTGTTCATCGCCAACGACGCGAACTATCGCAAGATCCGGCACAGCGGCGTCGACTACATCATCGGCGAGGTTCAGGCCGCCCTGAAGGTTCACCCGTATCTGAAGACGGTCCTCTTCTACGACGACAGCTTCCTGGCCATCTCGCTGCGCGAGCTCACCGACTTCGCCACCCGCTGGCGCGAGGAAGTCGGCATCGAGTTCTGCATCTACGGCATCATCCCCACGTACGTGCAGCGCGACAAGGTCGAGATCCTGACCTGGGCGGGCATGAACCGCATCCGCATGGGCATTCAGAGCGGCAGCGAGCGGATTCTCAAGTTCTACAAACGCCCCACGCCGGTGGCGCGCATCGAGCAGGCCGCCGCCGTTCTGGCCGAATTCGCCAGCTATCAGATCAACCCGTCGTACGACATCATCGTCGACAATCCGGTCGAGACGCGGCAGGACGTCATCGACACGCTGGAGCTGATTTACAGGCTGGCTCCGCCGTTCACGCTGAACATCTTCTCCCTCCGCGTCATCCCGAACACGTCGCTCGAAAAGCAGATGATCGCCGAGGGGTTCGACGTCGAGCAGATCAACGAGAACTACACGGCGCTGCGGCCGACGTGGGCGAATGTGCTCCTGTATGTGCTGATGGTCTGGACGCCGCCACGCAAGCGCTTCGACCGCTGGCTCATGAAAGTCCGCGCGTACAACGAAGAGCAGCCGTCGTATCCCCTGCTCATCCTCCTGGCTCGCATCCCGTGGTTGATCCAGCAAGGCCTGCGGCACCTCAAACACGGCGAGTTCTCGGTCATCACCGGCTATCCCGGCTACATCCTCTGGCGCACCGGCGCGCTGAAGCTTCTCAAGAAACTCTTCAGCCGCAAGCTCGTGCTGCCGCAAGAGAAGTGGTCCGGACGGATCGCGCCCGACGCCGGCGCGGCCGTCTGAACCGGGGTCTTGCGGTCTCAGGGCAGTGCCGCCTCGAGACCGCGCAACCTCACCGCAGGAATCCCCTTACCGCTCCGTCCGTTTCGCGACTGCATGAAACGACTTGTCCTTGCACTTCTCGTGCTGTCCTTTGCTTCCGCCACGTTCGCGGACGACGAGCCCAAGAAATCGGCAGAGAAGGCGGCGCCGCCGCTCGGCGCGCGCGCCGACAAGATGATCAAAGAAGCCCTTCCGAGTTGCACCGAGGAAGTGACCGAGACCCGCGTGGCGCTGCTGCATGAGCTCCCCAACAACATGGTCGGTGCCGTCATCCGCCTCGCCAGCAAGCACCAGGCGTGCGAAGGTCAGTGGGTAGCCATCATCTCCAATGAGGGCGGCTTCTACATGGGAACGCCGTGGTTTCTGGAGAGCAAAGAAGGGACGCTCGAAGACAGGCTGAAAGCTTTCACGCTGCAGTACATGAAGGAGATCTTCGAACCGGTCATCGACAAGACGAAGACGCGCGAAGGGCTGTACCGTGTCACCCTCAATCAGCCGGTCGAAGGAGGCAAGCTCCCGCTCGAAGGAGAGATCGATCCAGCCGGCACCGTCCTCTTCATCGGCCACTTCGTTCCGTTGGCCACCGATTTCCACATTTCGCGGCTGAAAGCTTTCGACCGCTTTCTCAGTTCGTCGCCCTCCACCGGAGCGGCAAAGCCCGATGTCACGATCATCGAATTCTCCGACTTCGAATGCCCGTCGTGCCAGCGCGCCGCCGGGTATCTCAAGCCGATCCTGAGCGCGCATGCAGACAGAGTTCGTTACATCCGCTACGACACGCCTCTCGTGACGATCCACCCCTGGGCGCTGCCGGCAGCAATCGCCGGCCGGGCCATCTGGCACCAGAAGCCGGATCTCTTCTGGAAGTTCAAAGAGACGGTCTATGAGAACCAGGACAAGCTCTCCGCGTTCGCCATCGACGAGTTCGCCCGCGGCTTCGCCTCGGATCACGATCTCGACATGAAGAAATACGACGCCGAGGTGAATTCGCCGGAGCTTCGCGCCGAGCTCGTCAACGGCGTCGGCGTTGCCTTCAGCAACGACGTCCGCGCCACGCCTACCTACCTGGTCAACGGCACGTTCGTCGACAGCGGCGTCGAGGGAAAGGGCCTCGTGGACTACGTGAATGGACTGTTGAAGAAGTGAGGGCTCTCAGGCCACGCTTTGGTTCCTGATCCGCTCCAGCTCCTCGATGCACGCTTCGATGTGAACAAGTACT
Organism: Thermoanaerobaculia bacterium; assembly: GCA_038230535.1. Taxonomy (GTDB): domain Bacteria; phylum Acidobacteriota; class Thermoanaerobaculia; order Gp7-AA8; family Gp7-AA8; genus JADGNZ01. Next base: position 11,074 of record JBBRNB010000062.1, on the reverse strand, counting down.
GGATCACTCGCGAAGTCGTCCGCTTGAGAGCCGTAGATCGAGCGTAGCCTGCCGATCACCTCTCCCGTGGAGATCGCACCGAGCTCCCCGGCCAAATCGGCAAGCCCGGCTGACAGCTCAGCCAGGAAGCACTGACGCGCGGGATCCCCTTGCGAATCGTTGCTCTCATCGGCGACGTATTCGCACAGCAGTCCCAACATTTCTGTGTGGCTTGCTTCGCGCGGAGACTTGCGACCGAGGTTGCACCGCAAAGACCCTTCTGCCCGGTTGTGATAAATTCGAAGCACGCCGCAAGGATTCGGAGCCATATGCTGCACGCGAGGACGCTCGCGTCTAATTCCGTTGCCAGACGGCGACGCTGACGTCCGATCGCCGCCGAACGTCGATGGGAGCTCCGCATCGCGGCCTTGACCATGGAGGCCTGAGAAGATGGGCGCTGTCGCTGGTTGCTGGTACGTGTTCCCCCTCCTTATCCTGGGCCTCATACTCCTGTTCTCGATCCACCGGATCGGACCCACACAGGTTGGGCTGGTCACGAAGAAGTCCAGTTGGGGAAAGCTGAGCGAAGGGAACGTCATCGCCTTCAACGGTGAAGCCGGCTACCAGGCCGACTTGCTCATGCCCGGCCTGCGCCTCAAGCTTTGGCCCCTTTTCAGCGTTCACAAGAGCCCGTTGGTCCAGGTACCGGCCGGCCAGATCGGCGTGGTCATCGCCCAAGTGGGTGCGGCCCCGCCCACCGGCGCAAAGAGCGTCGAGTACAAGCCCGTGTTCGGCAACTTCTCGGACCTCCGGACATTCATCCAGCACGGAGGCCAGAAGGGAATCCAACGCCCGGTACTGCCCGGCGGCACCGTCGCCCCCATCCACCCGATCGCCTTCCTTGTCATCACGGCGGATCGAATCTACGGAGAACCCATCAATGACGATCTGCGCAGGAAGACCAAAGATGGCGAGCTGACCTGCCAGACCTGGGGCCTCGATCGTCACGACCTCATGGTCACTCGCATCGGCGCGGAGCTGGGCAAGGACATGGTGGGCGTCGTCACCACACTGGACGGCCCGCCGTTGGAGCCGGGTCAGATCGCCAGCCGCCTCGGCGGCTTCGACGACATCCGCGAGCAGGAAAACTCGCTTCCCCACGACACGCCTGACGATACCCGCAAGGCCGACCAGCGCCTGATCGAGATGGTCCTCGGCAACAACAACGCCAAGCACAACAACTATCAGGACTTCCAGGCGTTCCTCAGCGCCGGCGGCCGTATCGGCCGGCAACACGATCCGCTGCTGCCCGGCGCCTACAACCTGAACCCATTCCTCGTGAAAGTAGAGCTGGTCCCGATGGTGGTCGTGGAGCAGGGTCAGGTGGCGGTAATCAAGTCCTATGTCGGCCTGCCCACTGAAGACACCTCGGGCACAGAGTTCAAGCACGGTTCGCTCGTGCGCCCCGGACACCGCGGTCTCTGGCAGGAGCCATTGCGCACCGGGAAGTACGCTTTGAACCCCCACATCTACGTGGTGGTGATGGTCCCGACGTTCATCCTGACGCTGAACTGGGGTGATGCCAACAGCAAGGCCCACAACCTCGACCAGGGTCTCCGCACCATCGGAGCCAAGAGCCAGGAAGGCTTTGAATTCAGCATCGACCTGCAGGTGCAGATCCACGTCTCTGATGTCATGGCCCCGCGGGTCATCTCTCGGGTCGGTTCCATGGAGAACCTCATCAACGAAGTCCTGCAGGCCGCCGTCGGCAACTACTTCCGCGACACGCTCCAGGGCATGCCCGCAATTCGCTTCATCCAGGAGCGCAGCGCCGTCCAGACCGAGGCCCAGGCGTACATCACCGGCCACCTCAAACGGTACGACGTCGAGACGCCTGGCGCCTACATCCAGGACATCGTCCTCCCCAAGAACCTCGTCGCGGTTCTGCAGGAACGCGAGATCGCAAACCAGGAGATCGAGACCTTCAGAAAGCGCAAGGCAGCCGAAGACGAGCGCGTGGCCATGGAGGCCGCGAAAGGCACCGCAGACATGCAGAAGGAACTGGCCGCATCACAGGTGTCGATCCAGATCAACGGCAACAGGGCTCAGGCCCGCATGAAGGAAGCCGAGGGAGAAGCCAACTATCTCGCGCAGGTCGGCCGCGCAAAAGCGGTTGAAACCGAGGCCAAAGGGCTCGCGCTCGCAGCCGGCCTCAAGGCCCAACGCGACGCCGTCGGCGAAGCGGGCACCACACTCGTCAACGTCGTAACCCAACTGTCCCAGGGCAACAATCGCTTCGTCCCCGAGCTCCTCATCCTCGGCGGCGAGGGGGGCGGCATTACCAGCGGCGTCGGCGCGCAGTTGATGAAACTGCTGGGTAACCTCAATAAACAGGATGAGGGTGATGAACCAAAATCCTGACCACTCCTCGATCTGAACCCATTTCACCACAGAGGCACAGAGAACACGGAGAACACCGGTCATGCTTTCTCTTGTTCTCTGTTCTCTGTGTCTCTGTGGTGATCTTAGATTTGGACTTCGTCAAGGGTCAGTGAGATCGACGATGAGCGGCCGATGGTCACTTGCTGTGGCCCAGTCGGAGTAGCTGCCAACAGACACGGACTCAATCTGACCAGCCCACTCCTTCGGGATAAAACAGTAGTCGAGATGGTAGGGCCGCTCCTGTTTCCAGAGCAGGAAGAACGTCGGGCGGGTTTCCGAGCCCTGTTCCTCGCCGTGAAAATGGTGATAGGCGCTGACCAGCCCGAGGCCGGCGAGCATGGCCACGAGAGCACGGTGATCCTGGACTCCTTCACGTTTCCGATTCCAGATCGCGTTGGAGTTGAAGTCGCCGATGATGACGGTCGGTTGCGCAGCGATGAGTTTCTTATACAGCTTGATGGCCCGGATCAGACCCCGAACATACGGATACTTGCGATTCTTCATCGCCCAGACGGAGAGGAGCAGAAACGTTCGAGGACCGGAGACCTGATAAGGCAGCGCGTATCGAGGTGCGGTCCGAGCGGAGATCGGCTCCACGCGGTACTCAGCGCTGTGAACCAACGCCACCCCCTGACGCGGATTGTCGCCGGCCCACAGGCACGAAGAGTCGTCTTCAGCGGGCCTGGCGCACTCCTGAACAACCGAGATCGACGCTTGGAACGGCGCAAGGAGCGGCAGCTTCTTCGCAGCAGCACCTCGACAGCAGTTCCAAGTGACCAGTCGCATATGGACTAGAACACGAACGGCAGCAGAGCGTACCAGATAACATCCCGATGGCCCCTCGGATCTCTGGTTCCGTTGGCTACCATGGCTGAACGTCGATCTTGGTGATCGGGGTCCCCTCAGGAAGGTGCTGATCAGATACTCCTCACACTGCCGCATAGCTCGATCAGCCGCCATTGCTGCAGAAGGGCGCCGACCGTGTGCTCCTGGTCCCACTCCACGAGATACCCGATCTCAACCGTCTGAATACCCTGAAGCGGCGCAACGAGGACGTGGTTTGGATGTGCGTGTAGCCAGACTGCGGCAGCGGTCGAGACTGCCGGAAACGGCGTCACGGAACAGGACGACTCGCCGGCTTCAAAGGCCTCGCGATATGGAAGAAAGTGCCGGTAGAGACTCTCTTCGATTTCAGGAAGGAGCGATTCGTAGTGTGCAGCCAATTCCCGAGCTAGCAAAAGCGCAGCACTGTCCGGCAACGAGCTGTCGCCGGCCACAGCCAGCCGGACCTGGCCATGAGCCGGCAGCTCCAGAGTCCCTCGCCAGTAGCCCCGCTTGTGAACCAAGGCGCCAAGCCGATCGTCGTCGTGGGTCAGGTTGCGCAATGGTGGTCGAAAGATGCAGTCCAGACCCGACCGGTGCTCTGCACTCGCAGGGTTTGAGGTTCACTACGGCAGTTTGGCCGCAAGAATGTCTACCTTCTCGACCGAGGGAGGCGAGGCAAGAAGATCTGACCAGGTGGCCCTGAGGATCGCAGCCACTTCCCCGGTCATATGCGCCTTCCTGCCGTCATCGTCCGGGAACGCGTCGAATATCCCGAACGTGGATGGTCCGAGTTGGATGCCGAACCAGGCAGTGGTGGCAGGCTCCGCCTGGATGAGCGGGAGAGCCGACGTCAGGAAGGCCGCAACCTCTGCCTCCTTGCCAGGCTTTGCCTCGAGCCGGAGGAGGAGACCTACATTGACCATGTCACTTCCTTTCGAGACGACGCTGAAACGGCGGGAGCATATACCCTCCAAGCTGATGCCCGACGGCCATGCTTCCAAAAGTCGATTCGGGACGCGAGACACATCTTCCACGAGGTAGGCGCCGCAGTCATGGGGCAGGTGAAGATAGGCCAGAACGCCAAAAAAGGGGCGGATACGCGCCGCCGAGAATCACTGGCAAGCGCGGCTGCAAGCAGGCTAACTAAACAAGCAAGTCGCGCCAATTCCTGCCGAAAGCTTTCGTGATATCATGATGTCATTATGGTAACATGCGCACCGCCTTTGCGAGAGCACACCCCCCGCCGCAGTGACATCGATCGATGAAGGAGAGTGCGCGAATGTGTTCTTCCAATGCGGTTATTCGAAAATGCCTGCTCCTCGCCGGCCTGTGGTTGTCCGCGGCAGGCATGCTGCTGGCTGCCACGCCCAACCAGTCGATTCCCTTCGCTTCCAGGATTCCTCCCGCCATCGCCAATGCGGCGGCTTCCCCAAGATGGCTCTTCGCCGTGCCGGAGACCGCCGCCGCCGACGGGCCCGACGTGCGTCTGGTCATCACGGTCGACGGCGAGCTGTTCGCCGACAGCGAGTTCCATCTGAGCCGTTCCGCGGCCGGCGCGACGCTCGAGCTCTTCGTTGGCGATGACGCGCGGCAGCGGAGGCTCGCTGAGGCCGGGGCATCGTCGCGGCCGAGCGAAGTGCGGCTGTTCGCCGGCGACCACCTCGTCGCCTCGTCCACGCTGCAGGAGCTCGTCGCGCAGAGCCGCAAGCTGCAGGCGATGCACACGTCATCATTCCGTCGACCGGCAGCGTGCGCCTCGAACAGCGCGGCAACGATCTTTTCCTCATCACGCCGCAGGGACGCGTTCCCTTCAGTCTTCGGCCGACGACACTCTGGCTGAAGGGTCTTTCCGCGACCTCGACCGGCGAAGCGCACAACTGAGCGTTCCCCGCATTCCCCGGAGCGCACGCCGCTCCGGGGAATGCATGCATTACTTCACCGGGAGGCCTCCGGGAGATTTACCGGAGAGAGGGATCGCCAACCAGAGCGAACGGCATCACGGAGGCAAACGGCCGGCCCGGTTCACGCAACGATTGTGTGGCCAGTGTACCGACGCCCTCGCTCTCGAGAAGCGTTCTCGCCCGATCGGCATGCGTCGGTTCAGGGATGGTTTCGTGTAGACGAGATATCCGCCTGGCGGGACCGCGTCCGCGATTCCGGCCAGCGAGCTCGCAACCATGTCGTTGTCGTTCGACGCGCACGTTTCGCCGGCGGATCCCCGCACCATCCGATCGAACGGTACGTAAAGCTTGAACGCGGCAACGCCAGCACGGCAGATCGGTGGTTGGGCGCGTAGTCGTGCAGCCACATCCAGTAAACGAAGGCCCGGCCACTCGTCGGATAACCGATGTGGGCCGGGTGCCCCCCGCTGTGGGCCGTGCGGCACACACTGCGGGCCGGGCGGCGCACACTGCGGGCCGGGAGGCGCACACTGGGGGCCGGGCAGCGCACACTGGGGGCCGGGCAGCGCACACTGGGGCCGGGCAGCGCACACTGCGGGCCGGGCAGCGCACGGTGGCGGCCGAGCTACGCACGGTGGCGGCCGAGGGATGGACGTTGAGGGAGGGGTGTGATCAGGATCTCCCGGCCGTTGTCGTTTCTACGACGTCGAATGGGACTCTCGTTGCCGGCCGCACGCTGACAATAAACTCAAGCGTACGCATGGGTTACGTCGCGGCTGCGAGCCAGCGATTACGGACACCTCGGGTTGCGACGCGGGCTTCTCCAGCGAACCTATTGATTCGATTCAAGTTGCGAGCGGAATTGACTTCGCAAGCCGGGCATCCGCTGCTACTACTGGCATCTGGGGGCATCCACTAAGCCATTGAGAATAGGCTGGTTCTGTCGCCCGCCAGGAACCGTATCGATGACCGAAGACCCTCAGTTTGCTCGTACACTCGGCGGTCTGTCCGCGTTACACTCACGCAGTTCCAACACCACGCACTTCATGCCAGCGGTCATGAAGGCACTCATTGTTGTGCTTCTCATCGCCGCACCTGCAATTGCGACTGACGATCCGCGCATCGCCGAAGGCACTGCGCTCCACGACGCGGGCAGATACGACGACGCGATCGCCAAGTACAAGGCCGTCCTCGCCGACGATCCGGCGAATGGCTTGGCCTTGTATGAGTTGGCGTACTCGTATCAGGCGAAAGGAGATTTCGCAAAGTGCCGGACGATCCTCGAACCGCTGGCCGGGACCAAGGGGAAACTGCAACCGCAGATTCTCACAAGTCTCGCAAACTGCCTCGATGGATCGGGTGATGCCCAAGGCGCGGTCGCCGCATACCGCAAGGCGCTCTCCCTCGCGCCGGATGATCCAGGCACGCTCTACAACCTTGGCATCGCCCTCATGGGGCAGTCCAAGTTCGACGAGGCCCGCGACGTGCTGAAGAAGGAGCTCAGCGCGCGTCCTGGTCACGCCAACGGCCACTACGCCCTCGGCCGCGTCTTCGAGGTACAGACCTTCCGCGCCGCAGCGGTTCTCGAGTACCTCCGCTTCCTGGCCATTGAGCCGTCAACGTCGCGTTCGAAGGATGTTGCCGCGCGCCTCCTCGCACTTCTAAACCAGGGCGTCGAGAACAAGGGGGAGAAGAACGGGAAGAAGAACATCAATGTCACGATCAATCCGAGCTCGCGCACCGAAGAGGGCGATTTTCACTCCTGGGAAATGGGTATGGTCATCGCGGCGGGCGCCCGCTTTAGTCCGGAGAACGAGAAAGCGTCAGAGTTCGACATCGGACGCGATCAACTCCAGGCCACGCTTTCCATGCTCGTGGAAATGAAGGACGCTTCGAACAGCTACAGCGGAAGACAGAATTTCCCGTTCTTAGCAAGCCTGAGCGAGCGCAAGCTCCTCGACACCTTCTGCGGCCTCGCCCTCTCCTCCCTCGGCCTCAAAGGCGGCGACGCCTGGATGAAACAGAACGCGAAAGGCGTACAGGACTTCGCCATCTTTATGAAGGGCGAGCACTGAAGACCCCGCGGTGACCCGACGTCGCGAAGCTTCGCTGGACGCATAGCAGTGCGTGCGAGCGTCAGCGAGCGCGGCCCGGATAATCGTCCAGCGCCGCTTCTCGGCGTTTTCGTGCGGATGCGCCGAACGGCACAGACAGGAGTGTCCGTGCCACAAGCGCCTCCTGCCTGGCACAGATCCCTGTTGAAATGAGCGGTTTGAAGGCGCTTGTCATCCGTGACTTACACGTCGAACGACCCAGACGCTCGGCGCAACAGTTCCCCGTTTTTGACGGACGACCACCCTGCTTCCTGAACGGACGCAATCTCAAACTCGGTCAGATCACGGCGGAGTTGGCGCGGCATGTCCTTGTCGAAGAGAACACGTCTCATGCGATCTGAGCCAGTGCCGCACGGCCGGCTTCTTCGAGGAACGCTACAGCTTGCTCGCGGGTGACGCTGGGGAAGTTGTCGAGGAACACTTCCAGACTGTCGCCGCCCTCAATGTAGTCGAGCAGGGTGCGCACTGGCACACGAGTGCCTACGAAAACCGAATCGCCGCTGTGAATGTCGGGATCCGAATGGATGATCGACTTGAGATCCGCCATAGCTCTCGCATCTTACGATGATTCATGACGCTTGGCGGTCGATGATGGTATTGCGTCCGAGTGACACGCCACCCACGGGAGTTCGGCCCAGCGCGGCTGGGCCCTACTGGCGAGAGTCTCGGCGAGAACGCCTGAGGGAATGCACGACACGGATGCCGATTCGTAGGGCCCAGCTGCTCTGGGCCCTGGAGATTGGACGTTTCGAGGCGCAACGAAAGCACGCCGGAGGCGTGCGTGAAGGTAGCCGGTGGCCACGCCGGAGGCGTCGCCACCGGTTTGACGGAGAATAAAAAGGCACCCCGACCGGGACCCCGGCAGGGGCCCGGCAGGGGTGCGAGAAACGTCGAGCTCGATGTCGTTCCATACGATCGAGCCTGCCCGGCTTCACGCACCCCTGCCGGGGCCCCTGCCGGGGTGCCCTTCTCTGCGTAACGGAACCGGTGGCAACACCTCCGGCGTGGCCACCTCTACCCTCACGCACCCCGTCGGGGTGCCGAGAAACGTCCAATCTCCAGGGCCCAGCTGCGCTGGGCCGTACCCCCGTCTCTTGGTAGCAGGCGAACTCAGTCTCACAAACTTGATACTTCACTAGCGGCGTCTCGCCTCGGTCTCCGGCAAGCCCCCACCCTCCGTATCCACCGCCGGCCGCTCCTCCCCGTTCATCCCCCCGCCATATGTGCCGCCGCCGGTGGTGCCGAAGACGCCGCCCTTACCTTCTTTGAGGCCGAAGGCGCCGCGGGTGTGGGCGGCTTCGTCGTAGCCGGCGTTGGTGGGGTCGTCTTTCTCGTGGGGAGGGGTGGAGCCTTCGTCGGTGTAGTCGATGTCGTCGTCGGTTGGTTTGGTCGGCATAATGCCGAGTGTGGTGCAAACGGCGCTCCCGATTGACGGGCACATCGAAGAAATTGTCGAGCACGTTCGGGAGCACCGGTGTGCTGTGATCGTGGCGCCGCCGGGGGCGGGGAAGACGACGCGGGTGCCGCCGGCGTTGGCGGGGATCGGGCGGACCATTCTGTTGCAGCCGCGGCGGGTGGCGGCGCGGGCGTTGGCGCGGAGGATTGCGGCGGAGCGAGGGTGGACGGTCGGGGGGGAGATCGGGTGGCAGATCCGGTTCGAGAGGAAGTTTTCGGAGCGGACGCGGCTGCTGGTGGCCACCGAGGGGATTCTGACGGCGCGGCTGCAAAGCGATCCGTTGCTGAGCGATTTCGACGTCGTCATCCTCGACGAGTTTCATGAGCGGAGCATCCATGCGGATGTGGCGCTGGCGCTGGCGAAGCAGGCGATGGATTCGCGCGACGATCTGGCGGTGGTGGTGATGTCGGCCACGATCGCCGCGGATGAGGTGTCGCGCTTTCTCGGCGGGGCGCGGGTGTTTGACGTCGGGGCCAGCAGGTTTCCTGTCGAGGTGCAGTACCGGCCGGGCGTGACGATCTCCGAGGCGGTGCGGGAGCGGTTGCGTGGGGCGGAGGGGGATGTTCTCTGCTTTCTGCCGGGCATGCGCGAGATCGAGCGGGTGCGGAGCGAGCTGGGGAATGTCGATGCGCTCGTGCTGCCGTTGCACGGGTCGCTCGATGTCGACGCTCAGGAGCGGGCGCTGGCGCCTTCCGACCGGCGCAAGGTGATTCTGGCGACGAACATCGCCGAGACGTCGCTGACGGTGGAGGGGGTGACGGACGTGATCGACTCCGGCGTGCAGAAGGTGCTGCGGTTCAATCCTGATACGGCGGTCGATCATCTGGTGGTCGAGCGGATTGCTTCCGATTCGGCGGAGCAACGGGCCGGGCGGGCGGGGCGGACTCGTCCTGGGAAGGCGGTGCGGTTGTGGGATGGGCGCGACATTCTGCGTCCGCATCGGGAGCCGGATGTGCGGCGGGTGGATCTTGCGCCTCCGTTGCTGGACATCATCGCCTGGGGTGGGGATCCTCGGACGTTTGCGTGGTTCGAGCGGCCGCCGGAGGAGAGGATTTTGGCGGGGTTGACGTTGCTGGCGGGGCTGGGGGCGATCGTCATACCAACGCTCATCCCTGGTTATCAGGTTGGGGATTCCTCGCCGTCTGCGCGGCTCGGAATGACAGGGATCGGTGAGCAGCTTCGCGGCCTTCCCCTTCACCCTCGTCTTGCACGGATCGTGATCGATGCGCATGGTGCGGATGAGGCGATCGCTATCGCGGTGCAGCTAAGCGGAGGCGCGCCGGGGGAGGTACACGAGCTCGCGTCGATCGCGCGGCGGCTGCTCGGGGCCGACTATCGTCGACGCGTCGATGACGTCACACTTCGGCGCGCGTTGCTGGCTGGATATCCAGATCGAGTCGCGCAGCGGCGGGAGGCGAAATCGCCGCGGGTGTTGCTGTCGTCCGGGACCGGGGCGACGCTGGCGCGGGAGATCGATGATGGGTATGGGGAGTTTCTGGTCGTTCTCGACATCACCGGCGATCTGGTGCGGAACGAGCGGGTGGTCGAGCGCGAGTGGCTCGTTCCGACGCGGCGCGATGTGGTGCATTCGCTGGACGGCAACCGCGTCCGGGCGATCGAGCGGAGCTGGTATGGGGCGATCCTGTTGCACGAGCAGAACGTGCCGCCGCAACCGGCCGAGGCGGAGAGGATTCTGGCAGAGAACGCGGTACCGGATGAACTGCTCGTGCGGCGTGTGGCGTTCGCGGGGCTCGAGGTCGCTTGGAAGGAGTTGACCACGAACGCGGTCGTTGGCAAACAACGGCTCGACGATATCCAGATCGAACTGCCGTATCGCCTTCGAAACAGACTCGACGAGCTGGCACCGTTGTCGTTGGCGCTGCCGAGCGGCCGGAGCGCACGGCTGGAGTATCGCGACGACGGCTCGGTCATCGCCTCGGCCAAGCTGCAGGAGTTGTTCGGGCTGGCCGAGTCGCCGCGGATCGGGCCCAAACGGACGCCGATCACCTTCGCGCTGCTCTCGCCGGGCGGACGTCCCGTGCAGATCACGCAAGACCTCCGCGGCTTCTGGAATGGGGCGTATCAGGAGGTTCGAAAGGAGCTGCGCGGGCGTTATGCAAAACATCCGTGGCCGGAAGATCCGTGGACGGCGCCGGCAACGCATCGGACGAAGAGGAGAAGGTAGCAGCGCTGTCATTCCGAGCCGGCGGCGCCCCGGAGGGGCAGAGCACAGCGAGGAATCCCCAGCCGGTAGCCCGAATCCAGACAGCAGCGGTTGCAGCTGGGGATTCCTCGCCGCGCTTTTCCCCTCCGGGGCGCCGCCGGCACGGAAAGACAGCTTCGCTCGCCCGCAGAAC
>JBBRNB010000061.1:0-43813 GCA_038230535.1 Thermoanaerobaculia bacterium | reverse complement strand
GGACGCTCGCCGGCTTCGTTCGCCGGATGAAGGACCTGCCGCCGCCTGTGCTGGCGGCGTTGCGAGAGAAGAAGGGGTGAGGCGACGCGCGATCCCCGCCGTGTAGGGCCGCCGCCTCGGCGGCCATGCGCTGCCGACGGAGTCGGCGTGAGAACCGTGGCCCCCGGCTTCAGTCGGGGGTATTGGAGGTTCTCCTCCCTTGTTAGCCCGCTTCAGCGGGCGACGGACTCTTTCCATTGGACTTCCAAAAGGGGAGTCGAGCGTTTCGTCGAGTAGGGCGAAGCCTAGCCCTAGCTTAGAGCTAGGCGGGCGACAGACTGGTCCACCGAACGGCGTGAGATTCGTCCCGCTCTGTCGCCCGGTACGACGCTTGGACACCCTATTCTGGGAGGCTTTACCAAAACGTTGCAAACAACGTGATCACCGACCTAGTCGTTTCCGGAGTGCGACGTAACTCGATCCGCCACCACCACCGCCAAACTGACCGCCGGCACCACCTTCGCGGCCGCCTCCTCCTCCGGAACTGAGAGCCTCACCGGCGCCACCGTTTCCGCCCGCGCCAGACGGTTCCCGCCGGGACTTGCGCCGCCGTTCGCCGAAACCGCCTGCAGCTCCCGAAACTCGTCGCGAGACCCCCTGGGTGACCGCCTCCGTCACCGAAGCCGGTCCACTCTCACCTGCTGTGCCGCTGTTGCCTCCCGCACCTCCAGCACCGCCGCCAACTGCGTACCCTGAGGACGCGCAGCCGCCACCACCTCCTGCGACCAGAATGCGGTCTCGAGCGAGTATGGCGCACCGTAACGAACGTCGCACCGCCGCCCGCGCCGCCAATGGTGTTCAAAGCGGAACCACACGCGCCTCCTCCGTAGCCATTTAAGCGAGCTTTCCAAGAAACAAAAAACCCTCTGTTTCCAGAGGGTTTCTTGAAATTTCACCGGCTGACATCCGTCGATGAGAAGGAGCACCACCGACTCTTCCTGCTGTGGCCTGGACTTCGACGGCCGGCTTCGCTGGCGCAGTGTCAACCTGGCGAATTCCGCAAGCTCATATTCTTCCTTTCGAGAGAGGCGTTACTCGTAACGCAGCGCATCGCTCGGTTCCAAGGCGACCGCCCGGCGGCTGGGCACATACGAAGCCGCAAAAATGAGGACGGCCATGAGTACGAGAACACCCAGCGCGACTGGGACGACGTAATCGAGCACATTGGTAATCACTCTACTGAGGGGCGGGAGCACCACGACCCCCAAGCCGACGCCGACAATCGCCGCACTCAAGTACAGTGACGCCTGCCGCAGGAACATCGAGATGACCCGCCACGGCGTCGCGCCGAGTGCGCGGCGTATGCCCACTTCTTGGGTACGTTGGGCTACCGAGCGGCTGATGAGCCCGACCACGCCGGATGCTGCGATCAGTGCGGTGGCGATCGCGATCACGGCAACGCCCGGTACGATCCCCTTATAAACGTCTTTCACCGCGGCCAGGTAGGCATCGAGCGTCTGCGGGTTGTTCAGTGGCAGATCGCGATCGACCGCAAAAGCCGCGGCGCGCAGCGTGACTCGGCTATTCGTGGCTGTGTTCGGCAATTTGGCCAGCAGGTGGAATCCCGATGGCGCGGCCTGCCGCAAGGGTTGGTAGATAGGCCCGCCGGCGTCGCTGAGATAGGGCTGGTCTGCAACGGCCGAGACGACACCGACGATGGTGAGCCAAGGGCCATTGTCCGAAGGGTTCAATCGGACCCGCTTGCCCAGGACATCCTGACCAGGCCAGCAGCGCGCGGCCAGTCGCTCGTCGACGACGGCAACGTTGGGCGACGCGTTGTTGTCGGTGCGATCGAAAAGGCGGCCCGACCGCAGCCTCAGTCCCAAAAGCTCGAAATAGTTCTCGGACACAGCAGCAAACGGCAACGTGAACAGGCCCCGTTTTCGAGTGCCTTGCTGATTCTCAATCAAGGCGGCCACCTTGACCGGCTTGCTGGGTGGGGCGGAGGCAAAGGCCACGCCGGCGCCTGGTATCTTGCTCTCGATCGCCGCCGTCAAACCCTCCCAATACTGCAGGCGCCGTGTCGGGTCGGGGTAGCGCGCGTTGAAAACAGTGGGCGCGGTCGTGACCATGACCCGCGTGGAGTCAAGGCCGCTCGGCTTGCTGACTTCCTCGTTGATGGCCAGCACGACTGCTGCACAGACCACGAGCACCAGGCAGGCAACCAGCACCTGCAAACAGACGAGCACCTTGGCGCTCGTGTTTCGGCCGCCAGTCGACGACCCCTTGCCGCTGCCAGCCAGCACCGCGGCCGCGTCTCGTTTGGAGACACGCCATGCCGGAATCAGCGTACTGACCAACCAGATTGCCACGGCGAAAATCACGGCAGCGACCACATCGGTGAGCTCGAGCGCGGACAATTCCCGTTGGCGTCCGGCTGCCAGCGTCTCCGACACGACTCTGACGCGCCATTGAGTCCAAACGCCGAAACTGACGGCGAGTCCGTATGCGACAGCGAGGCCCGCCAGCACGATCACGGCCGTCTCGATCAGGCATTGCCCCAGTAGCCGCGCGCGCGATGAACCGACCGCCATGCGCAACGCCAGCTCGCGGCTGCGCTCCAGCAGGCGGGCGAGAAATACGAAGCTGATGTTCACCCCGCCCAACAACAACACCGCCGCCGTGAGGGCCATGACCATCACCAGAATCGGCGTCCCGTTGGCGCCGACCATCAGTCGTCCTGGAAACAACATGATGTGCCGCCCGGTGTTGAACAGGTCCGGATAGTCATGATTGACTCGGTCGACGGCGCTTTTCATCTCGCTCAGAACGGTACGAAGGTTCTGACCCTTGTGCAGCGCGATGAGCGGGGACACGATCATTGTCGAGTCGCGCGGCCGCGCCAACTGCGGAATCTGCAGCGGCAGCCACACTTCGAAATCATAAACCGCGTAAAAGTCCTTCCGCATCACGCCGACGATTTGCACGGGCGCCCCGTCGATTCGGGCCGTCTTGCCGATGATGGCCGGATTGGCGGCGAAGTAGTTCTGCCAGGTATCAAAACTGAGTATGGCCATGGCCGGAGCCCCGGGCTGAGCATCCGAGTCCTGAAAGGTGCGGCCGCGGAGGGGCACCAACTGCGCAACCAAGCGGGGGCTGATGACCGCGGCGCGCAAGGCCGTGCTGGCATGGCCTTCACTGAGAACGACTCGTTTGTACGCAAGGGCGCCAAGATGCTCGACCGAGCGATTGCTCTTGAGCATTTCCTGATAGGTATAGGCATCCACGCTGATCATCCCCGGCGGGGACGCGACGGTCTCGGCGATCTGCACACTGTACCAAGTGGCAGAATTGGGGAACCCAAGGGGTTTATTCGCCAGGCTCTCGTACGTAGCCCAGGTCGAGACCGCCAGTCCAACACAGACGGCAACGACACTTCCGCAGATCAGCGAATAGCCCCACGATTTCCGCAACTGCCGTGACGCGTATTTCAAGTCGAACGCGAGATTCATTGTCAGCCCCTTGTGCGTAAAGCCTGTAATACAGCAGGGAATTAAGAGACACCAATACCCACTATGATTGGTCCCAAAATGCCGCTCGTGCGGGCATCGTTTTGTTTCAAGATATATATGCGCGGATTAGTCTCTCAGAAAGCCACGGAGATGTCAACGTAAACGGTCACGCTGGGCGTCAACACCAAATGTCAAAGAACCTGTCCTTAAGCATTGACGGAATATACCGGGAACAGCCCGGCCTCCCCCGCCGCGTAGCGCTGGGCGAGCTCGGGGATACGTTCGAAGGGAGCAATGGGCTCATCGACGATGGGCATCCACCCGTTCCGTTCCGCGAAGGCCATCGCCTCAACGGCCTGGGCAGGACGGGCGAAGTGCGTATTCACAAGCTGATGGCGCTGAATGCATTCGATGGCACGAACATGGCTGAGGACCATTCCGGCTTTCCATCCGGCTGTCGTGAGCACGCCCTCTCGTGACAGGGCTTTCAGTGTGGCACGGTAGACGGGCGCTCCAATGAAGTCCGCAAAAATGTGCACCATCTCCCCGTCCGTCCGGCGCTTTACCTCGTTGAGAAACGCTTCTTCCGACTGGCGATAATCGTGCCGGTAGGCCGCATCCGCGTCATACCGCTCGTCGTCGAAGGCGAGGGCGGAAAACCGGCTGCGATCGAGCGGCATAATGCCACATCGCTCGATTGTCTCGAGTGTTCGCGGGTTGCGCGAAAGCATCACGGAGTGATGCCCCAAGAGGCGCGCGAGGTGCAGTTCCGCGAACGTCGTCCCTCCGCCCCAGCCCCACACGTTCAGCCTGGGCAGCTCTGCTTCGCTCACGTGCAGGCGGAAGGTTCCATACGCCATCTGCCAATTCGACCATGCGGTCACGTAACGCCCGGAGAACGCGGCCCATTGGGGGAGTGAAAACCGTGAGCCTTCCGGGATCGGAATTACCTGACACTCTTTAAGTTTCAATCGGGTTGCGAAACAACCCACGGTCCCCGGCCCGTCATAGCCGATGATCTTGATCGGATAACCCCAGCGATCGGCCACCGCGGCCGGGAAGAGAATTCCGATTTGGCCGGCTCGTAAATTCTTGACAGATGCGCCGGCTTCCAGAACGCGGACGACGGCCGTGTTTCCCATGACGATGCGCGGTTCGTTGCGTGCGCGGCAGATGTCGATCGGCTTGCGCTGCAGAGCATGGCTCATGTTCGCCTCCCAACAACCGAAGAGAGGCTCTACGAGCACCTCGTCGGCCGTAATATCGGGCAGTTCCAGCGAGCCGCAAACGAGCTCCGCAGGGCTCGGGGCAGCGCCCTCGTCCCCAGCATCAATGAACCAGGCCTTCGCATGAACCGGCATGAACCCTCTTTCACCTTGTTAAGGTCGAACCCACTTCATAGCAAACACCGAAACCCGTGCGAGCGAGGCCCGTGCCGCGCCCTTAGGCGACGCGGGAAAGCGAGGTGATTTTTGTACTCGCGATCTTGTTGATGAATTGGAGGTCGAGACCGTGGTTTGCCCGCAGGAACACCACAGTGCCGCATAGATAGGCGCCCAGCGGAGCGGCAAAGCTCACGAGGCTTCCATCGAGGACCTTGTGCCGCGCAAGGCCTGTGAGGAACTCCTCTGTAGGATCCTCGGGCATCCACGCAAGCTTCGCGGCATGCAGCCAGCCGAGCTTCGTCGCGGCCCACACCAGTGGCCCCAGGGCCGACGGCCTTGCAAGCGTTGGCGCCGATATTGCCCTTGATATGTCGGCTGCTGGAAGCGGGCCCTTGGTGCTGATCTCGAGCTCAAAGCTCCCCGTAGCCCCGGTGCCGTAGTTGACCACGGCGCGCAGGATAAGCGCGTCGGAATCGGCCTCGTAGGTGATGCGTCTATCCACTGGTCCGGAAGAGCTGGTCCAATCGCTCTGCGCGGGAGCCCAGGGCTGGAGGCATCCGTCGTATTCGACGGAGCGGAACACCTCTCCCCACAGCGCTTGCGAGCACATATAGGGCGGGCGGGTAGAGCCGTGGAGCGATACGCGCACGCCGCGCAGACCCAAAGCGTGGAGAAACCCTACGTGCTCGAACTCCTTGAGCACGCACTTGTCCTTGATGAGCGCCACGTTGCGCCCGTGGGTGCGCAGCCCGAAGAGCTCGGGCGTTATGGGCGTGTCCCCTGCGTTGCCCCAGCGCCAGTGGTCGTCTTTCTCGTGCGGCTCAAGCACTAGGATGCATTTCCTTCCCCAAACGGTGCGGCCTTCGAGGGAGACCGCACGTATGAGGCGTAAGCGTTGCATGCGCACCTCCCCCGCATCTATAG
Organism: Thermoanaerobaculia bacterium; assembly: GCA_038230535.1. Classification (GTDB taxonomy): domain Bacteria; phylum Acidobacteriota; class Thermoanaerobaculia; order Gp7-AA8; family Gp7-AA8; genus JADGNZ01. The sequence goes on along the minus strand of JBBRNB010000061.1, from coordinate 38,013 downwards.
CAATCTGGTCCATATCGTAATGAAGCGAACTTACAGCCGCCTTCCTCGTGAAGCGTTCCGCACGGACATGACGATCTCCATGCGCCCCTCTCCTATGAACGTTTGAACATCCCGGCTGGACCGGACCTCATCAAAGAGCAGGCAAAGGGATTGGCGGGAGCCATTCTCGCTATTACTCTTTGATCCAAGCGAATTGCTGGTGCTGATATTTTTCGCTATTGAACACCCGCTCGGCGCGAGCCCGGAACGCGGGGAGGCCTATCGGGCTCAAGAGATTAAACGCCCAGTAGGGAAGGCCTGGATCGTAATTCGCTACCCATTCAACTTCAACCTGACCATCTCCAAGGGGAGTGAAGCGCCAGGTGTTGTGCATTTTTGTCACGCGGACGCAGCAGGGGTCGAGAGGGACCAAACCGGGCAGGGTCAAGAAGTCGGCAACGAGAACCCTACTCTGGGGATCTTGCGAAAACTGCCCCCTGCCCACGAAATCTCTCGGTGCGAAAAACCGCTTGAACACGATGCGATACGATTGAATAAAATTGAGGTTTTGTGGATCCATCTCCTTCAAGACCGGGCCGGCGATACAACCCGGGACGAATTTGCGGCAACCTTCCGTGCTGTGATCGGTCATCGTTGCCACGACGCGATTCAAAGTGGTCTTGATTCGAAAAACTGCCTTGAATTGTTGCAGAGTGGCGCCGGGTACCTTCAGCGCATAAATCGTCACGCCGTTTTTCTCCTGTATCAGCTTCCACGTGTTCGAGCCTGAATACTTCCACGCGAAATGCGCGACGACAAGAGCCGCTATGACCAGTACGCATCCAAACGTCAGGATCTTAAGAATCTTTCGCGACTTTTTTGTTGGTTCAGTCATCATGTTGTCCTTTCACCATTGTGCCGGATACGCGCAGGAACGATGAGCTATTCGACGTGTGTGTCGAACGCCGCGGTCTGCACCTGACCGGACCGTTTGATTTGCACGAAGATGCGATAGTCTCCCGGGTGGGGAACTCCGTAAGGGATACTGAACTTCGGGGGAATCGAAGCGTGGGATTGCATCATGGTCATCGGCATGTCTGAGGCCTCGGCGGCGGGCCGAGCCAAAAGCCCGGCTTGAGCCAGATCGAGGGCCGCCATCGGCACGGAGCCGGCCGGATGAAGATGAGCAAAGACGCTCAGATCGGAGCACACCACGACCATATGCGCCGCCATCCCCATATAAGGCTCCAGGCCGCGGGCCGGCGAGCCATCCCTCTCTTCCACCCGGAACTTGAAGCTGCTCGGCACGTCGGCGTTTAGAGGACCGGCCACCCGTTCCCACACCATGCGGGCGCCATCGGGAAGCGGCGCGACTATGGCCTCGGAAAGGGGAGGCGTCCATCGAGCGCCTTCCCAATACGAGTCATCGCCTGCGGCAGCAGTGCCGTTGATCTGGGGCAGCTTCACGTCTCCTACGAGCGTCCAGGGAAAACCGTTCCTGTCGACAATGTCGGCGAAGAGTTGATATTGGCCCGCCGGCATCGCCGGAAGTCTCTCCGCAAATGCGCCGCCGGCGGCGAGATCGGGATGGAGATGCCAGATCCCCTCCATCCCCGGCATGGCAATGAGGAACAGATGCATGAGATGGCCGTGGTCCGGAATCACCTCTTCCGGTTTGACCTCAATGGCCAGCCGTCCCTTGCCCGCCACGGGGAGCATGAGTGGGGAAGCGAGCCGGATCACCAGGCGGTTTCCATCCTGGAGTGTTGCGACCACCCGGCGCGGCTTGAGGAGATCGACATTGCGCTCGTATGTGGCTGCCTCTTCTTTCCACGCCGCCTGACCCATATAGACGAGACCAACCGTTGCGATCATCGTGAACGCCATGACACTGCGCGCCCGTCGCTTGTTCGAGGACGACGGAGCTTCACCGGGGGGAAGGCTGCTTTCGCGGACAAGACCGCCGAGGATCGGTATCACGCCGAGCGTCAGACCGAAGAGGAGGAAGCCCCCCAGGACGCGCAGCCGCGGGCTCATAGGCAGCGGCTGTCTCGGAAAAGACGCGATTGGAACGGAAAGCGCTGCTTTGCCTTTGGAGCCGTCCGCCTGGATACGGAGCTGCAGAGCGCCATATTCCATGAACCATAAGTTGCTCACGAAGAATTGCGGATCCTCCTTCGACCGCTGCGCGATATCAGGAGTGGACGGGAAGTTCGAGCCCGGCCCAGTCAGGCGGAGAAGCACGACCTGAATGGTGTGCACGTCCGGCGAGGCGCTCCGCACCTGCATCTCGGCAACGCCGGGGATCACCTTCGGCATGCGTACGGTTACGAAGAGGTGGTACGGGCCGGCATCACCCTCATAGTAGACGTCCGCGCTGCCAACGTGGGCATAAGCGAGGGCACTCGGGAGAAGCAGTGCGATAACGAGAAGAGTCCTAAATGAGCTTTTCACGCAGTCTTGGTCTCCGGCCGAAGTGCAGAATGTCGATAGTCTGTCGTGTTATCTGCGGACTCTTCGCATCCAATCGCCCCATGCCAGACCGAGTCGTGTGGTCAGGATGGAGGCCGCCAGAGCCAACGCCATGGTCAGCACGAATGCACTGGTCGGTTTGTTGACTCTGAATACGTAAGGGTTGTACAGGACTCCCGCAGGATCATTGTAGGCAAAGTAGCCGGTGCCGAAGATCCAGTTCCGCGACGCCGGCGACATCAGAAAATCGGCAAAGGGCCACTGCACGGCGAGTAAGCTGAGTATGAAGGCAGGACCAACCCAAACCGACCTGATCCAGGATGATCGCGGCTCCAGCCTTTGCAACAGCAGGTCGGCAATGAACGCGGGAACGATCAACAAGAGCGGAAATTGCATGGGCATCAAACGGGTTACGTTGTGGTACATCGGCCCGAATTTCGGTTGCGCTGGAAACAGCGGTAGCAGCCATTCCGACGCCATCCCGATGCCCATGTAGATCGCGGCGACGATCGTGCAGCCCCACTTGCGCGCCGACCCGCGGGCCGTCCCAAACATGATGGTGGGAATGGCCAGGGCCACGGCCAGATAGCAAGCACCGGCGTGCATGGTCCGGCGCCCCGTCCAGACCCATATCGGCATATGAACCACGGTGACCGCACCTACGATCAGGAACATCCACGCTAACCGGTCTTGCAATGCCTCGCCGGAGCGGTTCATTATGCTCGCGATCCAGATCATTCCGCCGATCTTGGCGGTGAAGAGGCCGATCACAAGCAACCCGTGGGGTGGGGTGACGAAATTCAGATCCAGCCCGTAAGCGCGGTGCCACCAATCATCAAACGGCCCGGAGGCGTACATGGCAACGGCGCTCCAGAAGGCGAGGAATGCACCCGCCGGCCCATAAAGACCCAGGACCCTTATGGAGGCGTCGTGCCGTGCCGAGGAGCCCCATGTCGTCGTCAGGATTGCATAGAGAGATGCGATTCCACCCAATCCCGCCACGCCTGCCCCAATCATGACGTGCCCCGGCGTAAAGAACGCTTCCCGGCCAACTGACTTGTGCCAGGCCAAATCCACCGTTGCGCCGATCAGGGATACGACGGCGCCAATGACAGTGAACCAAATGGTCCAAGGGATCGAAACCGCCTCGGCGGAGACAGACGACAGCGAACGACTCTGCATCGAAGGTGCCATGGAAACGGTTGGTGCTAGTGACATGAGACGCTTAGACCTCCGTGGCCGATGTGAGATTCATCTACGCGGATCGCCGATCTCCTGGCCGCGATCGTTCAGCACTTCAAAGCAGCCGGAACTGCGCGCGATCGACGGGCCGAATGACCGGAATCTCGCGTTTCTCCGACGTGGCAATGGCCTGAGCCAATTGGGCGACGCTCGTCCGCTCGAAGAGAGTCGTGAGCGAAAGGTCGACGTTCAACTGGCCTCGTATCTTTGCCAAAAGTTGTGTCGCTAACAACGAATGCCCACCAATCTCGAAGAAGTTGTCGTGGCGGCCCACTCGCTCGACGTGCAGTAAGTCCCGAAAGATCGCCGCCAAGGTTGCTTCCATGTCTCCTTGCGGCGGCTCATACGCGAGCGCCACAACCGATCCCACCTCCGGAGCCGGCAGCGCCTTCCGATTCAGCTTCCCATTGGGCGTCAGGGGCATTTCGTCCAGCGGTATGTAAACGGCCGGCACCATGTAATCCGGCAGACGCTCGCTCAGAAAGGCGCGCACGTCGCGGTGTAAAAATTCGGGGCTGCTCCAGACGCGCCTTCCCACGCCGTCTTCGCCGGTCGAGGTCCTGCCGCTCGAGGGGCGGCGAGCATACAGATTGTAGAGTTCGGTCGACTGAAGGGTCTGGCCCCGTTCATAGCTAACTTCGTAGCCGCGGCCCTCAAGCAGCCTTACGATCTCAGTGAGCCTTCCCGCGACGTCATGCACTTCCATCACCATTTGCCGTATCTTCGCCCAATCATGATCCCTGATGCCCTGCAGAACGCCGCGTTCGCCCTTCTCGACGTCGATCTTCAAGAGATCGATCCTCTCCACCCCGTTTTCTTCGATGATCTCGGACACGGTTCTCAACTGGCACGTGCGCTCTTCGTTCTCCAACCACGTTTCCAGTAACTCATCGACACCTTCCCCGGCCCCGGCCTGGCCATTGCCCGTGTGCTGCTTGAGCAGGCAGCTCTTGACGATCTCACGCGCCTCACTGACGGTTGTGGAACTGCTGGAACTGACCGTATTGTGCGGGTAGAAGGTGAAGACCTGCTGCCGCGACGTTTCGGCCAAGCCACACTGGTAGATCTTCCCCTCCCAGCCGTAGAGCCTCGAATTCAATTGAAGCGTGGTGAACACCAGCGGATTCGACTCGAACGCATAGATGGTGGCGTTGCGGCATCGCTGGGCCACAAAAAGGGAAAACAGACCGATACCGGCGCCCACATCAAATACGCAGTCGCCATCGTTCAGGGTGATGCCGTGCTTTAGATAACCGCCGTCCTCGAATATCTCGTCATGGACGAAGGTGGTCTCGCTTTGATTCTGATGAAAGACGGTCAGCCCGTTAGGCAACGTGCAATGGCTTTCGGCGGCTCCGGCGTCCGTCTTCTCGAGACGCAGGAGCTGAACGATGGGGAGGGCATGCTCCGGTGACGGGGTGTAGTACGCCACAAGAAGCTTCTCGCCGGGCGTATCTTCTCGCACAACCACCACCGCCTCCCGCACCCCTTCGTGCTCCACCATGCGCGCTTCGATCTCGCCCAACTCGATGCGGAAGCCGCGCACCTTGACCTGCGTGTCGATTCGGCCGAGGTATTGCAACGTACCGTCGTCCAGCCAGCGGGCGACGTCACCCGTCTTGTACATCCGCGTCCCTGGCTCGAATGGGTTGGGCACGAACTTCTCTTGCGTCAACTGAGGGCGGTTCAGATAGCCGCGCGCCAGCCCGTCTCCGGCGAGGTGGAGCTCTCCCGGCACGCCGACCGGCTGGAGCTGGTTGTGCCCGTCTAGAATATAGACCTTGGCGTTCGCGATCGGCCGGCCGATCGTTTGCGGACCGTTTTTCGTCCTCAGCACATACGTCGAATACGTAGTGTCTTCCGATGGCCCGTACAGGTCGTACACCTTTGTGACTGACGTAGTCTCGTAGATCCAGTCTACCAACCGCGCCGTGAGCGGCTCTCCGGCCAGGTTGATTGTTTTTACGGACTCAGGAATGGCGCCCAGCCTCACCAATTCTTCCATCGCCGACGGAACGGTGTTGATCAGCGTCACGCCCTGCCCCGTCCCCTCGGCAAGTGCAAGGGCATCCCGTACCAGAATGATCGTTCCGCCGGCGGCCAGGGGGAGGAAAATCTCGTAGACCGAAAGATCGAAACAGACCGAGGTCGATGCCAGAACGCCAGCCAACTCCTCCCCGCTGTAAACCTCCCGCCCCCATTGCAGCAGGGTCACGGTGCTGTGGTGTTCGATGGCCACGCCCTTCGGCTGTCCCGTCGAGCCGGAGGTGTAGATCACATACGCAAGGTGGTGAGGACGGACCTGCTCCTGGAATACGAAGTTCGCCGCTTTCAGGGTAGCCACCTGATCGGCAATCTCCGGCCACTGCCGGTCGATGGCGATCAGCTGGGTTCCGGCGGCGACCAGACCGCTCAGCTTCTCCACCAGCGATTCCTGCGTCAGGACGATCGCCGCTCCGCTGTCTCGCAGCAAGTACGCCAGGCGCTGATCCGGGTAGTTTGGATCTAGTGGGACATAGGCTCCGCCGGCCTGCAGAATCCCGAGCAGGCCGACAAGCATGTCGAGTGACCGCTCCGTGCACAGGCCCACAAGTTGGTGGGGCCCCACTCCCTGGGACTGTAAGTAGAGAGCCAGATCGCGGCTCGCGTCATAGAGCTGCCGATAGGTCAGCTGTCGGGAGCCGCAGACAACGGCCGTCTTGTCTGGATGGATCGCGGATTGTTCGGCAAACAGATGATGGATGCACTGATGTACCGGATACTCCGCAAGGGTATCATTGAAGTCATGCAGCAGCCGCTTTTCCTCATGGTCCTCCAAAAGCGAGTATTCGTGCAGCAGCAGACTCGCATTCTCACTCACCGCCTGCAGCAACACACGATAACGCTCGGCTATGCCACGCGCAGTGTTTTGCGCATATAGATCGGGGTTATATTTCACATGAACGATGAATGACGACCCTCCATCGTAGAGTATGTCCAAGCCGAGGCCGAACTCTCCCTCTTGCCATAGTCCTTCAACATTCTCGATCTGAAGTGTGCGCTGATGCAGATAAGACACTACATCAGCCCGATTATGGATGAACGAGGACTCTTCCGCGAGCCCGAAATTCTGATAGACAAAGGAGACTTGGAAGATCGGGTTCATGGCCCCGTGTCTCGGCGAGAGGTCGCTCAGCATCAGGGGAAACGGGTAGCTGGCGTGATAAACAGCGTCCAGCATCGTGCGTCGCACCATCTGCAGAAAATTGATCATCGTCATCCAGTCATCGCAATGGGCACGAATCGGGACCATATTGATGAAATAACCAACATCACCAGCGAACTGCGGCCCACGCGTCATCACCGGCATACCGACGATGATGTCGTGCTGATTCGTGTATCGACGCAGGAGAAGTTGGAAAACGCCAAGGAAAATCACCGAAGCCGGCAAGGAATGCGTTTTGGAACACTCGCGGATACAGCGGCACAAATCATCCGGCAACTCGTCGACCAGCGTTGCTCCTTCAAAACTCGCTGACGCCGGACGCGGATAATCGGGAAGCAGCTCGATGGTGGGCAGTTCGCCCTCCAGCTGCTGCCGCCAATATTGAGCATGGGCGGCGCCCTCCGCCGAAGCCAGCATGGCCTCCTCCCGCGCCACGAACTCATCGTAACCGTGCTCGTGCGACGGAGACACCTGGTTACCGTCGCACAACTGCTCATAGAATGTGTACAGTGACCTCACCAGGGTCATGTGCGAGAGCCCGTCAAAGACAATGTGATGGAGGGTGATCAGAAGGACCGGTGCCTGCCCGTCCCGGACAAACAACTCGATTCGGGTCAGGGGGCCTCGGTTCACATCGAACGGCCTCCTTACCTGTTTTCGCAGGAACGACAGAAACTGTTCATCGTCGGCGAAAACGACGTCTCGCTGCTGAATGGTCGTTTTGCAGCCGTCGTCGAGGCGCTGGTATAACGTCCCGTCTTTCTCGATAACTCTCGCCGTCAGAATCGGAAATCGGTCGAGGACGCAGCCCCATGCTTTCGCCAGCATTCCCATGTCGAAGGTACGGATGATCCTGAAACAGACGGGCACGTTGTAGGCGCCCATGTCAGGGTGCAGGCTCTGCAGGATGTATAGTCCCTTCTGTCCCACCGACAACGGGAACTCTTTCGGTGTTCTCGACGAGCCTTCCGCCGCCTGAGCCTCTTGCCTTACCTTCATTCCGTCCAATAGGGCGATGATCTCCGGCCTGTATTTGGCGATCACTTCCCTGATGTCCGGCGTGAGCAATCCCTTCGGCGCGTACCAACTCAACTGGCCTTCCGCGAACGCCAACTTCACGCCCTTGGTCGCCAATCTGTTGAGAAACTCGACTACGGTTTCCATGGCAAGAGCTCTGTCAGCTTCGTCTTTGACATCGCAGGTCAGACCCACTCGTACTCACGGTGGTAGTTTCGAACCCGCTTCAGGGTGAGAAAGGGGCGAGGATTGCTCCTGCGATCGAGCACGGCGCTCCATTGGCCGATCTCGACGTCATGCTCTTTCCGAGGCACCAGGCAGAGGAGTGTGTCTTTCAACAGCTCCTCGTACTGATCGAAGGTCAACTCGCAGCGGCCGGCAAGGTGGCGGCCAATCTGCATTTCGCCCAGTGCTGTGGTCGACTCCTGGTCGATCACGCCGCTGTAGAACTCCGAACAGCACCCCGATCCGTAAGAGAACAGTCCCACCCGGTAGCCGGTGTCGGCCTTCACCTCGTCGATCACGCTGGCCAGCCCGAGGTAAACGGAGGCCGCGCCGAGATTCCCGACCTGCCTCGCGTACACGACCGACGGAAAGACCCGTTGCGTGAAATCCTGTTCAATCTCCGTCGGGCTCGCCCGGGTGAACTCGCGCATCATCTTCCGGTGGCTGGCCTTGACAAGACCCGCAAATGGCGTGTGCATGGCCAGGAAATCGAAGGTGGTCGCGAAATCGGTTCCCTCCACGTGATCCCGGTAGGCGAGGAACGCCTGCTTCAGGCAGTCGAGGTACGCGAACAGCGAGCCGTCGACGTCGGCCACTTCCTCCGTCGGAGTCGGTCGCGCGGAGTCGAGCGTCTCGAAGGCGTAGTTGCCGAACGCGCCAAAGTCGACGGTGAGGATTCGCGGGCGGTCGCTGAGGAGCAACGCCGCGGCGCCGGGGCCCACCACCGGCTCGATGTACTGGTTCCGCCCGTCAGCCAGTGTGACGTCGGTCGCAATGACCAGCACCTTCGCCCCCGGTGAGATGCCCGAAGCGACGTATGCCACGCCCATCTGTACCGCACCGGTCGCGGCATAGCACGCCTGCTTGGCTTCCATGAACTGACACCGCCGGCTGAGGCCAAGATACCTGTGCACATATGAAGCGACCGATTTGCTGTAATCAATGCCGGATTCCGTAGCGGTGATGAGAACCTCGATGCGCTCTTTCTGCTCTGGAGTGAGCGCATCGACGATCGGCTTGGCCGCGTTGACGGCGTTGGTGATCGGATCCTCGAAGGGGAAGCCGACCGACCGTTGGTTCATCATGAGATTGCCCAGCCGGTCCCGGTTCAACCCCCGCTCCGCGAACAAGACTTCCACCGGGATCTGAGCCAGCCCGCAGTACACGTTCAGCGCTTCGATCCCTACTGGAGATGAAGTCATCAACGGCACCTCTCATGCAGAAATGCGACGAGCCCGTCGATGTCGGGCAGACCGCTGAAACTGGACATCGGCTCATCGAGGTGCAGGCGATCGAGGAGCATGAGGATGATCTCGACGCGATCCACGGAATCGGCCCCCAGATCCCGCAGGTGTTTGTTGCCCACGATCGCGTCGGGAGAGACCGCGGGAAGTATGGCGGTGATCACCTCACGCACAGCGCGGTCGATCGCCTCCCTGCTCACGTCAGACACTGGCATGGATGGAAGCCTCCGATTGGATTTGCAGGGTGCTCACGAGAACGACGCGGCCTTGCGCCGGATGCCGGATCACCACGTTGAAGACTTCCTCGCGCGGATCGTCGCGCCGGCGCCAGGAGCGAAGGGTGAGCCGCAGGGGCGAATCGATCTCGGCATTCGACGTGATGCAGGTTCGCCGATCGCGCACCACGCGGTTGACGAAGGAGTGAACGTCGCGGCCGAGGTGCCTCCAGAGTTTCAGAAGGGCGCTGTCGACAATCGACTGGAACGATGCAAAGTAGACGAGCCCGACCCCATTGAGATCGCGCGCCGCGTCGATGGTGTAGTCCACAGCGTACTCCTCCACGACGGGCTCATAGTGGGGAGAGGCGACATCATGAAACGTCTCCGCCCTGCGGGCGATATCGTAGGAAAGGCGCGGAGAATAGCGATCGGGCAGCACAGGCAGGTGTTTGGTGGCGATTCGCTCCGGCGACGATTTGAAAAGCTCCTCGTTGCTCGTCGAACGGCTCCGCGCGATCCAACGGTTGACCAATTCCACGTACAGGCAGTCATCGTCGCGCTTCTCATAGAATTCGAAAGGATCGGCCGTCAACGGGGGAGCGCCGTCCTGCGACGCGCGCCCGACCCGGTGCAACACCAGCAGCGATTGGGTACCAAAATTGAACACCGTCGTCACCACGTCGATGACGTCGCCGAACGTGAAGTGGTGCATCTGGATCGCGGGACCCGCGCACACCCGCAGGTAGAAGGCCGAAGGATAGACAGGCTGGCCGCCCTCATTCTTCTCGCGGAAGATGTCAGTGCGGCACATCGTGCTGATGGCCTCCCAGGTCCAGTCGCCCAAATGCGCAAGGAACAGGCAGTTATGCCCGCACATCGAGGGAGTGATCATCACCCGGCGGTAGAGCGAATGGCCGTCGAGCAGTTGTGGCATTGGCCCGACGGCGCTAATGGAAGACATGGTCACATCTCCCTATCGGTTGGCGCCGCCCGCTCGCCTGCCTCTTCAATGAGTACAAAGTGCTTGCGCGTCTAAGTGATCCGATCATATTGTCGCTGATACTCCTTAATCTCCGTCAAAAACAGCGTGCCATTCCCAAGAGCGCTTCTCGCCGCGAGAAGGAAGTTCGTGTTCAGCACGACGTTGCGCGTGCCGAATTTCACGGACCTGCTGTCAGCGAGCAATTCATCGTATTCGTTCATGGTCAGCTCGTAACGCTTGTCGAGGTGCTCTTTGATGCCCATCGCGCGGATGCGCTCCTGGCCGTCCCTGGTGACAAAGCCGCTGAAGAACTCGGAACAGCAACCGGAGCCGTAGGAGAAAATGCCGATCCTCCTGGGAGTGGTGAAATCACCGTGCTCGATGGTGCTGGCGAGCGCCAGCATCGTCGTTGCCCCCATGATGTTGCCGAGGCGCTGGCAGTACGTCAGCCCCGGCATCATACGGCGTGCGAAATCGGCTTCGATCTCTTTCGGACTTGACTTGATCACTTTGCGCATCAGATCGCGGTGTGCGCCCTTCACCATCCCCCCGAAAGGGGTATGCATGGCCAGGTAGCCAAAGGTGCTGGCGAGGTCCGCTCCCTCTACCCGCTTTGCGTACTCGCGGAACGCACCCTCGCAGCAATCGAGATAGGAGAGGAGGGAGAGGTCGGCGTCGCCCGCTTCGCTGTCGGCTACCGGCCGGCAAGTGTCCATCACCTCGTAACCGTAATACCCGCTCGCGCCGATGTCGATCTGAAACACATAGGGGGTCTCGCTGACGATCATCGCCACCGCGCCGGCTCCGTTGCTCGGCTCGGCAAAAGACCAGTCTTGCGTCAACCCTTCGCCGCCCTGCACGGTCATGAAGCGGGTGATGTCGGTGGCGATGACCAGCGCCTTGGCGCCGGGCGAGGTTTGCGACAGTACGAAATTGGCCGCCGTCTGCAGACCGGCCACGCCGGAATAGCAGGCGTTTTTCACTTCGAACAGGCGACAATTCCGGTTCAAGCCCAGCAGCTTGTGAAAATAAGTGCTCATCGATTTGCCGAAATCAAATGACGATTCCGTGCAGGTGATGACCATCTCGATCTTGGCTCTTTCCTCGGGACTCAACGCGTCGATCAGCGGCTTGGCGGCGTTCACGCCGAACGAGATCGGATCCTCGTATGGCAATGTCACCGTCTTTTCCTTCATCAAGAGGTTGGCGAACCGCGTCATATCGAGGTTGCGGTGCCTGGCGAGTTTTTCCACATCCAGATAGGCGCTGCCACCAAACACATTCATCGACTCGATGCCCACTGTGGTCATATCGTTTTACCTTTGCGATGTTATTGACAGCGGCAAAACGCCGCTTGACGGAAATTGAAAAGCCGTGCTCTGTCCTGTCCCCGCCTCGACCGGAATGCGGCGAATGACTCCTGATCCCGGAACTGCAGACAGGTAGCTGAAGTTCTTCATGGACTCGCGGCGTACGTCCAGCACGATGACACGCGGAATAACCTCAGAGCGCAGCGCGGAGCAGGCCAGTCCGTCATTCGGCGGATTCTCCTGAGAGACGCAGCCGTTGTCTCCCGCCGGAAGGCGCCGCCGGCGCCTGGCTCCCCGCCTGGGGCACCTGGAGGGGCCTCACGCAGAGGTTGTTCATTTTGATCAGCACGTCTCCGCTTTCATTGAGGATTCGGATGTTGAACGTCATCACACCGGGTCGATGATGCGTAGGCAGGTCTGTACGCTCGACATAGGCGTAGCAGGTCGGAACGACCGGCTTGATGAGATCGATCTCCTCCAGGGCGAATGGCAGGTAAGGCGCCGGCGCATCCCCGGCTTTCATCAGACCGCCGACTGTCTGCAAAGCGCCGTCGATGATGCTCGGATGAAGAATGAATTGACTGAAATCGCCCCTCAGATACTCCGCGATCTTCAGTTTCGATAATGAAAACGAGCCGTTGACGTAAAGCTCCTGGATGGTCTGGAACGAAGGACCGTACTGCAAGCCAAACGCTCGGATCGTCTCATAATAAGCGGCGCGATCCAGCGGCTCCGCACATTGCTTTTTCAGGTCGTGAATGGCGATTCGTTCATCCGCTTCGGCGTGCTCCGCGAAGCCATTCGCGAAGGTCACTCTTCCCTCGGAATGAACTACCGCTTCGTTCTCGTCGTTGAATGACGATATCTCATACTGGACGCCCTCACCTTTGTGCCGCAGCACCGTACGAAGCGTTTGGGGGCCGGTCCGGAAGCTGAGCGGCTGGATCCAGACGATGTCTTTGATTCGGTGGACCTTCTGCTCGCTCGCGATGTTCGCGGAAATGCACGCCAGTTCCAGAAACCCCGCGCCTGGGAAAATCCGTTCGTCGCGCACCAAGTGATCGACTGCATAGAACGCCGTATCCGACAGCGACGAGTGAAAGCTCACTTCCCGCAACGTCGACGAATTGTAGGCGATCAGCGGATGCGGCCAGCCGATGGAGAGCCCTGGTCTTTCCGAAACGGGAGAATCCGACACCCAGTAGCGCTCGCGGGCAAACGGATACGTCGGCACCGCCATCCGCCGCGGCGGGCGGGAGTAAAGACTGTTCCAGTCGATATCGTCTCCTGCCACCCACCTTGCGGCGAGCTCGGCCAACCCCTCCTCTCCTGCGGACGACCTGACGAGCTTCGCGGACCGCCTCGATCCGCGCCGCGGACCGAGACTGCCCCGCTGGACGCCGGCCGCAGTGCGTTGGGTACTCCAATCGCCGAGACGGGCTATGAGATCTTCTGCATTCGAAACGACGGTCGCCAGCCTCTCCTCCATCGCTTCTCTGCCGGATTGAAAGGTGTAGCAAAGGCGCGCCAGATCGATGTTTGGCTCATTTCTCAAAGAAGCGATCACTTGATCGGCATAGTCGCGCAGTCGATCCTCGTTCCGAGCGGAGAGCACGAACAAATGGGGCCCTGTTTCCCCCGATTGTGCCGGCGCCTGGGGCTGCATGGATTCCTCCAGGACCACGCACGCATTCACGCCGCCGGCGCCGAACGCATTGACGAGCGCGCGCCGCGGCTGGCCTCCAAGCGACGGCCATTCGGCCAACGCGTGCTGCAGGTAAAAGGGCGTTTTTTCGAACTCGATGTTGGGATTCTGCTCGTCGGAATGGATGGAGGGAGCGAGCTGGCAATGCGCCAGTTGCAGCACGACCTTGGCGACGCTGGCAATTCCCGCCGCCGACTCGGAATGCCCGATGTTCGCTTTGACGGAACCGACCGGGCAGAATTGCTTCTTCTCCGTCCACCTTTGAAAGGCCTGCGTCAGCGCGGCGATCTCCAGGCTGTCGCCCATTTGCGTGCCCGTTCCGTGACCCTCGACATAGCCGATACTTTCCGGGTCGATCTGCGCCCCTTCGAGAGTATGGCTGATCAGGCTCGCCTGCGCATTGGGGTTCGGCGCGGAGTATCCGTTCGAACGGCCACTATGATCGAACGCGCTCGCCCGGATCACGGCGTAAATACGATCGTTGTGCTCAATCGCCCTTTGCAGCGGTTTCAACACCAACGTTCCCACGCCCTCGCCGGGAACGAATCCCTCGTCGCCGGCGCCGTAGCTGCGGCACTTGCCGTCGGCCGAAAGCGTGCGCCGCTGGCAGAGCCCCAGATATTTCGACGGGTGCAGATATAGATTGACGCCGCCGGCTACAGCAACCTGACATTCGCGTTTTCTGAGGCTTTCGCATGCGAGATGGATCGCCACCAGAGACGAAGAACACGCCGTGTCCACGGGAAGGCTTGGGCCGTTGAAGTCGAAGAAATACGAAACGCGGTTCGCAATCGACCACGGCATCGCACCCGGGGACACATAGTTGCCGCGGCTCCACTCTCCAGGCCCAAGCAGATGATAGGAGTTCGTGGTGACACCCACATAGACGCCGACGTCCGCGCTGCCCCCCTTGGGGAATCGTGCTCGCAACGTATCCCGCGTATAACCGGCGTCCTCGATGGCCGACCATACCGATTCGAGGAATAGGCGTTCCTGCGGATCGATCATTCCCGCCTCGGCTGTGGAAATCTTGAAGAAATGCGGGTCGAATTTGTCGGCGTGGTTCAGGAAGCCGCCCCACTTGCAGTAGATTTTTCCGTCCGCGGCGGCCGAGGGATCGGGATGGTAGAACTCCTGATAGTCCCACCGATCGAACGGGACCAGATCGATCAAGTCTCTACCGTGTTTCAGGTTGTCCCAGTATTCTGCGAGACTCGGCGAGTGCGGATACGACACGTGGATGCCGATGATGGCGATCTCCTCGATGTCGCCACGGTACTCTGCAGGCGGTACCTCTTCCCGGACGACAGCGGGCTCCTCACGAGACAGCGGCGTAACCGGGGGTGCATCGGCGGAGCTGAACAGCGCCACTAACGCCTCCCGCGCCTCTCGTGCCAGAAACTTCGCCACCTCACGAATCGTCTCGCGTTCATAGAGCAATGTTTTCGGCAACTCGCCGAGGTCCTGCTCCAATTGAGCGTTGATGTGATTGATCACGACTGAATCGATTCCGAAAGACTCCAAACGGTCGGTCGAGTCGATCCTTTCCGGCTCGAGTGCGGTCTCCTTGCCGATCAGTGCCTTCAAATATGCCTCGGTCTTCGCGAGGAGCGCCGTGGAATCCATCTCCTCGGCTGCCGGCGATGGCGCTCGCCGCGGCTGCACAGGGACCTGACTGACGTAGGCCGCAATTCGCGAAGCGATTCCGTAGAGAGCGACGCCCTGCACTACGTCGGAGCACAGAAAGTCTTCCCAGTACTGAATGCCGTCCCGCGCAGGAAGCGGAGAGGTTCCGGTGCGCCGCTCCAGCAAAGCAACAGCGTCCTTGGGAATCTCCATGCCTCCCTCGGCCCACAGCGGCCAGTCGATGGACAGCGTCCGGCCCGACCGCTGCTGCATTTTTCTCAGGCTCTCCCGGCGCTCGGCAAAGGAATCGAGGAAATGATTGGCGTACGCGTAGTCGCTTTGGCCGACGTTCCCCAGCACGCCCGCAACGGAAGAGAAGAGAACGAAAAAGTCGAGACTCTCATCACGAGTGACGAAATCGGCATTGATCGCACCATAGACCTTCGGTGCCAGCACCGCCTCCATTTCCTCCCTCGTCTTCCGCAGAATGAAGGAATCGCGGTTCACACCGGCGGCATGAAGCAATCCGTCGATCTGGAAGAATCGCTCCTTCGCCTCCCGCACGACCATCTCCATGTCTTCACGCTTCGAGACGTCGGCCTGAAGACACAGCACCTCAGCACCGTAACTTGCGAGCTCGCTCAGTTTTTCTTCCCGCCCGGCACCGGCCGCCGAACGACCGACGAGGATCAGCTTCGATTGGTAATTCTTCGCCAGATACTTGGCGAAGATGAGGCCTAATCCACCCAATCCGCCGGTGATCAGGTAAACCCCGTTCTGCCTCAGCGGAAGCGGCGTCTGTGTTTTGCCAACCGGCGTCTGCTGTGGCACGACCGTGTTGATGAATCGCGCGAGATTACCATCGGCCCCCGAGGGGCGGTAACGGATCTCCTGCGTCGTCCAATTTGGGTCGTAAATCTCCGCGCGGAGGAGAGACCGGGTTTTCGCGAGTGACAAAGCGCCGTCGTCGCGAATATCGATGGCTTTTGTCAGATACCGCGGATTTTCAAGCGTAAGCGTCCGTAAGAACCCTCCAATAGCGGAGGCCAGAGGAGCGGTCGCCTCCGACTCGTTAGAGGAGAACACCGAAATGATCTTCGGCGGATCCGGCGGTACTTGGCTTACCAATGCCTTACAGAGAGCGAAGAGCGTATACGGTCCCCGGTCTAGCTTTCGCGCGACCTCTTCGCTGACCTCGGGATTGCAGGGTTCCGCCGAGTGATGAACGACCACGGCCGGAAACAGCTCTTTTTGCGCGAGATGGGCCAGAAGCTGGCGGAACTGGTCCTCCTGTCGGGAATCGATCGAATAGACCGCCGGCTCGAGCTCCTTGAATCTCGCGCCTGGCTTCACCCAAATGACATGGCCATCTTCGTGGAGCTCTTTCATTGCGAGAACAAGCTCGTCCGATGCGTCCAGGATGAGGATCGGGCCCGCGGCCGAGCGTTCCAGTGCCGCCGCGGCAAGAGGCTTCGGCGTCCATTGTACGGAGTAATAGGTCCGCTCCTTTTTCTCGACATTCGCGGGCGTCGGTATCGTGGAGTGAGGCTCGGCGCTTTTCGCGATGGCGAGCGACGGAGACCCCTGAGCGATCCAACACCGATCTCTCGCAAACGGATACGTGGGGAGAGTGATCTTCCGCGGCTTCCCCTGACGTTCCATCAGAGCCCAATCGACGTCAGCCCCCAACGTCCAAAGCCGGACGATCTTCTCCAGTTCGCCGGTGGCCAACAGATCGTGGAGAAATCTTTGGCCGGTTTGCCCTTCGATCAGACCGGCCGCACTCGAGAGAGCATCCTTTACATTTCCATAGAAGACATTCTCGGGCTGCGATTCAGCGTCACCCGGATTTCTCAATGCAATCCACGAATTCAGCTTTTCTCTGAGATCGCCAACGCTCCGCGCGATAACCGCCAGCCGCGCATCCATCGGCGTTCTGCCGATTTGTGACGTGTACGCCACGTCCGCCAACGAGACCGCGGCTATATTGAGGAAGCCGGCCATCCGTTCCGCATAACGGCTGAGCGCGTCCGCATTTCTTGCCGACAGAACGAAGACCTCGAGCGCTTGGGACGCGCCCGCCGGATTCCCAGGAGCCGCATATTCCTCGAGGATCAGGTGAGCGTTGGCTCCCCCCGCGCCAAACGAGCTAACGCCGGCACGCCGCGGATACGCACCGCGTTTCCATTCCGTCAATCCGGTCTGCACGTAAAACGGCGAGTCCGTGAAATCGATGTTTGGGTTGAGCGGATCGGCATGTAGCGACGGGACCAGTTGCTGATGCCGCATCTGCAATAGCACCTTGGTCACGGAGGCGATCCCCGCGGCGGACTCGAGATGACCTATGTTCGATTTGACCGAGCCGATGGGACAGAACTGCTTTTCCGCGCCGGATCCTTCAAAGGCCCTGGCCAGACCGGCGATCTCGATGGGATCACCGAGCGACGTGCCCGTTCCATGAGCCTCCACATAGCCGAGCGTCTTCGGATCAATGCTCGCTTTCCTGATCGCATCGAGAACCAGATCGCCCTGCGCCGCGGGATTGGGCACCGAATAGCCGTTCGTTTTCCCACCGTGATTCACCGTGCTCGATTTGATCACGGCATAAACTTGATCGCCGTCCCGAAGAGCGTCGTCCAGACGCTTGAGCAGAACGGCTCCAACCCCTTCCCCAGGCACGTACCCATCGCCTCCTGCGCCAAAGGCCCGGCATCGGCCGTCGCTGGCCATGAAGTGCCCCTGGCTCAGGTTGATGTATTTATAAGGGTGAACCGTTACGTTGACGCCGCCGGCGAGAGCAGCGTCGATCTCGCCCTGGCGGAGCTCTTCGCACGCCAGATGAATGGCCGTCAGCGACGAAGAACACATCGTATCGAGTGCGATGCTCGGGCCGTGGAGGTCGAAGAAATAGGAGACGCGATTGGCGATCGAGGCGTAGGAGGATACCGGGACGGCTGTCCCCCCTTGCAGCAGCGATTCGGCGCCGAAAAGCTCGTACTGCCCCCACATCACCCCTACGTAGACGCCGACTCGGCCTCCGGAAATGTTCTGCCTGGTGTAGCCGGCATCCTCAATCGTTTCCCACGCCGTCTCGAGGAAAAGGCGCTCTTGTGGGTCGAGGAGAGCCGCTTCTCTCGGAGAAATATGGAAGAACAAGGGATCGAATTTATCGATGTCCCCAAGAAATCCTCCCCACTTACTGTAGGTTTTCCCAGGCTTGTTCTGACTGGGATCGAAATACGGCGTGTGATCCCACCGCGCGAGCGGAATTTCCGTGATGGAGTCGCGGCCCTCTTGCAGATTTTTCCAGAACTCTTGCAGCGTCCCGGCCTGCGGGTACCTACCAGCCAGCCCGATGATGGCGATCTCGGTTCGAGGTTTCGCGCCCGCGCCGATGAAGCGGTTCTTTCTCGGCGACGCGACGGCCGGGCGCCGTGCATTTGCAGACTTCCGCCCGGCGTCTTGCACCTTCGGATATTGAGGCAGCAGGCCCAGTTTTTCCCGCAGAATCGCCGGATGCGCTTTGGCGAAATGAGCGGCGAGCGCGGCGATCGTCTGATATTCGAAGAACAGCGTCTTCGACAGCGAGCCGAAGACCTTTTCCAACTGGCTCGTCAGCCTCATCGCCAGAACAGAGTCGATCCCGTAGTTCTCCAGCGGCGCACGGGGATCGATCCTGTAGGCCTGCAGCTTCAGGATTTCCGAAAACTCCCTCCGGAGGTATTCCTGCGTCCGGGCCGTGAGGTCGGCCGGATCGATCTCGGCGGTGGGCGGAAGCGGTTCTGCTTCCGGCTCGGACGGTTTGTAGGGTATGGCGAACAGTGTCCGCCGGATTTGAGCGAGATCGCCTTCGGCGACCAGTAGTTGGTCATGCGGCAATTCCAGGCTGCTTTCGAAGGCACGCAGGCCCGTGGCAGTCTGCATCGGCTGCAGGCCGGTGGTTTGCTCCATGAGCTCCCTGGCCGCCGGATCAATCGACATTCCGCCCGCCTGCCACAAGGGCCAGTTGATCGACCGCGTGCGTCCGTACCGTAGTCCAGCCGCCACCTGCAGGTTGCGATGCACCGCAAATTGATCCATGAAACCATTGGCGGCTGCGTAATCCGCCTGGCCCGGATTTCCCATCGCACCGGCCAGTGACGAAAAGAGGACGAAGAAATCGAGCTGCACGCTCGCGCTGGCGACGTCTAGATGAAACGTACCGGTGACCTTCGGCGCAAGCACCTGCGCGAATTCGGCGCCCGTCTTTTTCAGGATGAAGTTGTCGGCGGTCATGCCCGCCGCGTGGAGGACACCATTCAACCGTCCGTACTCGCCGACAATGCCGGCGATGAGTTGCTCGACCTGACGGACATCGCCGAGGTCAACCTGCTCATAGCGCAGCCGGCCGTCTGCGAATAGTCCATCGATTAGGCGTTGTTTTTCCGTGCTCAGGGCCGCTCGTCCCGTCAAGACCACCCGTGCTTCAGCGTGCCCGAGGATTTCATTGGCGAAGAGGAGGCCCAGGCCGCCGAGCCCGCCGGTAATCAGATAGACGCCGTGGTCTTTGAACGCCGACGCAGGCGTTTCCGCATCGGATCCTACTTCCTGCCACCGGACAACCTGCCGTGCGCTCTCCCCATATCTGATCAGCGCCTCGGCGCCGCTGCTCTTCTCCGCCTCCAGGTACCGCGCCAGCTCCTCAGCCGCTACGGTGGTTGAAACGAGAATGAGTTGGCCAATGAGCTGCGGATTTTCGAGCCTCGCCGTTTTGAGCAATCCGGACAGACCGGCCAGCACCGCTTGTTCCTCACTACCGGGCATGACGATCTGCACGAGCACCTTCTCCTCCGGTCTTCCCTGGAGGATGGCCTTCATCCGCTCAAAGCACACCGCTGCGTGCTCGCTGTAGCGCTCGGCGATATTCTTATGGCCGGCTTCCGGCAATGACACGCACTGGCTTTGCGGAACCAGCGCCGATAACGTCGCGGTATCCACGTTAGGTAACTCACACAAAATGACGTGGTGCTGCGCGGCCACGATTCGGTGCGTTTCAGCGGCCACTGTTTGCCATGTCGGAATCGCAAGGAGGCTCGCCGTAAGCACCAGCGAAGGCAGAGCGCGCGAGGAAAATCCGGTCATCTGCACGCAGATCGTGCCCTTCGTGTCGCAGAGATCGACGTCCAGCCTCACGATGGCGTCCGAAGCCTGACTACCCGGCGCATAACGCACCCAAGCCATCATCTCCGGCGTGCATGGCGATACGATGCGCAGCGTTTCCAGCGCAAAGGGAACTCGCGGCCGGCCGGTCGCTGCTGCTGTCTCGATCAATGCCACCGCTGCTTGCAGAGCGCTGTCCATCAAGCTCGGATGCAGGACGTAGTCCGCTGCTCCGTTCGCGACAGCCGGCAGCCGCAGTTGGGCCAATACCTCGCCGTTGCCGCGTTGGAGGGCCGTAATCCCCTGAAATGTTGGTCCATAGAGAAGACCCATTCGAGCACACTCGGCGTAGACCTCCCCCGCATCCAGCGCACCTCGGCCCATGCGTGTCCGGAGTTGATCGACGTCGAGTGCAACCGGCGGCGATTGAATGTTGAACACCGCACTGCCCTGGCAGTGGACGGTGGCGTGATCTCTATCTCCGCTGTAAATCTCGTAGTCGATGCGGTCGCCGTCGTTCGTCAACGCAATGTTCACTTGCGTTCTCTGCGCGACCGTGATCGGTTGCGCCCAGCCCGTATTGTGCAGTTCGAGAACCGCAGATTCCGGCCACGCAGGCATTGCTTGCTCCACCGCCGCCCGCGCCATTTCCAGATAAACGACCGCCGGCAGCACCTTTTGAGTCGTGTGCCCATCCGTCTTGACCTGATGATCGGTGAGGAAGAACTCGTCTCCCGTAAAGTACGAGCGATAGCGCTGCTCGCTCAGGTCGGACGTATTGCTGTGCAGCAGGGGATGCAGGACAGCGGATATTGCACTCGTCACTGTCGTCCCGGCCAATGGAGCGGCCGCGACGTCGATCCAATACCGCTCTCTGGCAAAAGGATACGTCGGCAGACTGATACGCTGCGGCCTGACCTCGCCATATAGCACGCTCCAGTCGACATCCAGCCCTATGACCCACAGCTCCAGCAACTTCGGAAACTTCTTGTTGGCGATCCACTTATCGATCGTTTGTTGTAGGTCCGCGTCCCTGCCGAACAGTGAAAGAGCTTCATCGTGACGTTTCACTTCGCCGTGAACCACGTCCCTAATCACCTGCTCGCCCGAAACATACGACTGGAGGGTTTCCACTAACTGCGCGGTCGAGCCGGCCACGAAGGCGAGGCGCTGGTCCATTGCCTCTCGGCCGGTCTGAAGCGTGTAGGCAAGGGGGGCGAGATCGATGATGTCCAGCCGCCCGCGAACGAAGTTTAGTAGGTCGCGGGCTTTCTGGTGCAGTTGTTCCTGCGTCTTCGCGGATAGCACGATCACGGCTTCCGAAACAGCGACCGGCTCCGTAACCGGCTGCTGGTATTCCTCCACGATCATGTGAACGTTCGACCCACCGGCACCGAACGAAGAAATACCCGCAATCCGCGGCAGTCTCTGGCCGCCGACTACCGGTTGCTCCCATGTCGTCAGCGACTGAGTGACGACAAACGGGCTTGCCGGGAAGTCGATATTCGGGTTCAGTTGTGCGGAATGCAGCGACGGAACGATCTGCTGGTGCTGCATCTGCAGCAGCACTTTGGTGAGACCGGCAATGCCAGCGGCGGACTCGCAATGACCGATATTCGATTTCGCCGAACCGATCCGACAAAATTCCGTGTCCTCGGTATGCCGCCGAAATGCCTTGCTCAGCGCCGCAATCTCGATCGGGTCGCCCAGTTTGGTGCCAGTGCCGTGCGCTTCGAGATAGCTGATGTGCCGCGCATCAACCGCCGATTCGGCAAGGGCGCGGCGAATGGCGCCGGCTTGCGCCTGAGGGTTCGGGACCGAGTAGCCGTTGGTCTTCCCGCCATGATTGAGCGCGCTCCCGCGAATCACACCGTAAATATGATCGCCGTCCCGCTTTGCCTCGGAGAGTCTCTTGAGCACGACCACACCCACCCCTTCGCCAGGGATATAGCCGTCGCCGCCTTCGCCAAAACTCTGGCAGTGCCCGTCACTGGAGATGAACTGGCCGGTGCTGAGGACCAGGTATTTATTGGGGTGAATCGTGACATTGACACCACCGGCAATCGCAAGGCTGGTTCGTCCATGTTTCAAATCCTGGCAGGCCGTGTGAATCGCCGTCAATGAAGAAGAGCACATTGTGTCCAGCGTCATGCTGGGGCCATGCAGGTTGAGCACGTACGAGACCCTGTTGGCCAGGCTGGAGGCACTTCCGGCGATTCCCACGCGTCTACCCCGCGCCTGGGCTTCCGCACCGAACAACGGGTAGTCGACCCACATGAGCCCTACATAGACGCCCACCTGCCCGGGCAAGTCGTCGGCATCAGGCACCTGCAGCGAAGCGCGCGTGTATCCCGCGTCTTCCATAGCCATCCAGGCATGCTGCAAAAACAACCGCTCCTGAGGGTCGGTGACCTCCGCTTCGGATGGCGACATATTGAAGAACAACGGATCGAATTCATCGACACCTTCGATGAATCCGCCCCACTTACTGTAGTGATGGCCTACGGCAGTGCGGTCGGCGCTGTAGTACTCCCGCCAATCCCAACGCTCCTTCGGCACCTCTGTGATGCAGTCTTTCCCATCGCGAAGATTGTCCCAATACGTCTCGATATTCACCGCTTCGGGATATCGCCCGCTCAAACCGATGATGGCGATCGGCTCGGCATCGGGTTTCGTTCCTGGAGCACCGCGCCGACGACGGCTGGAACGCCGGCCTGAGACGAGCTTTGTCGAGACCGACGAAACCTCCGGTGCCACCGCGGGCACCGCGCTCGCGGCCTCAGGCGCCGTCGGAGTCAGCACGGAAGTCAACCGGGGCGCATGATGCGCGGTGAAGTATTCGGCCAACTCACGAATCGTTTGATACTCGAAGAAAAGCGTCTTGGACAGAGACCCGAATGTCTTCTCCAACTGGTTGGTCAATTTCATCGCCAGCATCGAATCGATGCCGTAGTCCTCCAACGCGGCACGCGGATCGATCCTGTGCGACGGAACTTTCAGCAGTTCCGACAGCTCTCTGCGCAGATACTCTTCCGTCTTCTCTGCAAGGTTCTCAGGATCGGCCGCGAATGCGGTCGGCGGCAGTGCCGCCGGCGCTGGTGACACCACAGCGGGTCCGTCAAGCAATGCCCGACGAATCCGGGCAAGATCGCCCTCCGTCACCAGCATCTGGTCGCACGGCGTCGCGAGAATCCGGTAGAAGGCCTCCATACCGGTCGCGGTCCGCATCGGCCGCCCGCCGGTGTTCCGTTGCAGCATTTCCTGGGTGGCCGCATCGACCCCCATCCCGCCCGCCTGCCACAACGGCCAGTTAATCGACCGCGTACGGCCATGCCGTTGTTTCCCAGCCACCTGCTGGTTGCGCCAGGCCGCGAACTGGTCCATGAACCCATTCGCAGCGGCGTAATCGGCCTGTCCCGGATTGCCGGCCGCGCCGGTGATGGATGCGAATAGAACGAAGAAATCGAGATCAAGATCGCGGCTGGCCAAGTCCAGGTTGACCGTGCCGGTGACCTTCGGCATGAGAACGGCGCGAAAGTCGGCGGCGTTCTTTTTCAGGATGAAATCATCTGCAATGAGGCCCGCGCCGTGGAGAATGCCGTCCAACCGTCCGTGCTCGTCAATGATCTTCGCAATGAGTTGCCGGACCTGCTCAGGATCGCCGACGTCGGCCTGGCCGTAGTTGACGCGACCGGACTCCGACGACAATCCGTCCAATACGGCCTGCTTATTCTCACTCAACGACGAGCGTCCCGCCAGCACAACCCGCGCCCCGGCCGCTCGGCTGAGAATCTCCTCGGCAAAGAGAACGCCCAAACCGCCGAGGCCTCCTGTGATCAGGTAGACGCCGGAGTCTTTGAATGCGACCGGCGCCGTCTCACCTTCCACCGGCATTTCCTGCCACGCCAAGATATAGCGGATGCCGTCTTCATACTTGATCAAGGCATCCCGCGCGCTGCGCTTCTCGGCCTCGAGGCAGACGGCGAGCTCGCCGCTCGTGATTTTCGGTGCCACGACGACAAGCTGACCGGAGAGTAGCGGATTTTCCAGCGCGGCGGTCTTTAACAATCCCGAAAGACCGGCGAACAGTGTCTGCTCATCATGGTTGGGGACGGCGATCTGAACGAGCATCTTCCCGTGAGGCTTGCCTTGCAGCAGGGACTGTATCCGTTCAAAGCACGCCAGCGCATGATCGCTGTAACGCTGCGCGATATCGCCTTCGGCCTTTTGCAGCGCCAGGCAGCGGCTGTCCGGAAGCAGAGACCCCAAGGTGGCCGAGTCGATTCCCGACAGTTCACACACAATGACGTGACGTATCGCATATTCGGCAGTCTCGCGAGCGGACGACCCGATGCTGCTCGCTTTCCATGTCGGGATCGCAAACAGACTGCCGGTACGATCACGCTCTGCACCCGGCGTGCGGATCTCGGTGCTCAGCCGTCGGGATGACAATCCCTTCACCTGCACGCAGACAGTTCCCTCTGTGTCACACAGGTCGGCATCCAGTTTGACCACCTTGTCCGCCGGACCGCTCCCGGAGGCGTATCGCACCCACGCAAACATCTCGGGCGTGCAAGACGACAGGAGACGCAATGTCTCCAGCGCAAAGGGCAACCGCGGCTGGATCGGTTCCGATCCGCTTTCGATCAATCCTACCGCTGCCTGCAGGGCACCATCCAACAAACTCGGATGAAGGACATAGTCCTCCGCCTTATCCGCAACGACCTCCGGCAACCGTAGCCGCGCAAGTACCTGCCCGTCTCCTCGCTGGATCGCCGTGAGGCTCCGGAATGCCGGTCCATACGCCAATCCCATGCGGGCAAACGTCGCATAGACGGCTTCCGCCTGCAGTACCCCCTGCGTCATCTCGGCCTGGAGCTTCGCGATATCCAGCGATGTCCGAGCCGGCCGGCGGAGGAATACGGCGTGGCCCTGGCAGTGGACGATTTCCTCCTCGGCGTCGCCGGTATAAATTTCGAAGTCGATCCCGTCAGCGTCATTCGCCGACAACGCAATCCCGACTTCCCTGGTGCCGCTGACAACGATCGGCTGCGCCCAGACTATGTTGTGCAGCTCCGGCATCGTTGACCCGCGCTGTTCCGGCGCGGCGTCGCCGATCGCAGCAAGCGCCATTTCAAGATAGGCGACGCCCGGCAGTACTTTGTGGCCTGGTTCAGCGTTTGCCGCAACCTGATGATCGGCGAGGAAAAACTCGTCACCCGTAAAAATCGAGCGATAGCGTTGCTCGTTGAGATCGGACGCGTTGTTGTGCAGCAATGGATGGAGCGCTGCTGCTGCCGTGTATCCCGAGGAACGCATGGAAAACTGCCGGACCAACCCTACGGCGTCCGCCTTCGACAGTCTCCTGCTCTTCAACTCAGCGACGATGTATTCAATGAAATCGATCATCATTCCACTCGCTATGGACGGGGATGGTTGGCAAACAGGAGGCAGAGCGACGCGGCTAGACCAGCATCTTCAGCGCCGTTACGGCGTCTTTCGTGTCGATCAGGTCGTCGCCAATTTGATTGATGATGTCTTCGATGGACTTCAAGTCCGCGCCTGCCTTCGATGGGCTGTCCGGAGCCTGCGATAAAGGCGCCGGATCAATCCAATAGCGTTCTCTCGCAAACGGGTAGGCGGGCAAACTGATGTGCTGGGGCGTCCGGCCGCCATAAAGCTTCTTCCAATCGAAGCGCGCACCTCTGACCCACAGCTCCATCAACTTCGAGAGCTTCCTGCGCGCGATCCATCGATCGATTGCTTCCCGCATGTCGTCGTCACGGTCGATGATGGCCATGCCCTCGCCACTCGATTCAGCACGACCCTGGTGCGCGCCTTCGATCCGCTTGTTGCCGGCCAGGTAGGCAGCGATTTTTTCAGCCAACTGATCGACGGACGCCGCCTCGAATGCCAGGCGCTCTTCCATTGGCTCGCGGCCGGTCTGCAGGGTATACGCCATCGATACTATGTCGACGGGCCGCTTGGCCGCGCGAATGAACGCAAGTAAATCCTGCGCTCTCTGGCGCAGTTGCCGCGTCGTTTTGGCAGATAGCGGCACGATGACGGGCGTACGCTCTGCGGCTGCTACGGTCGTTACTGCCGGCAGGGGATACTCCTCGATCACCAGATGCGCGTTGGTGCCGCTGTAGCCGAACGAACTGACCGCTGCCCGCCGCAGCAAGCCGGGCTCCACATTCCACGGCTCTGTCGTCCGGCTGATATAGAAGGGTGAGCTCTTGAAATCGAACTGAGAGTTTTCCCTCTTCACATGCAGCGTGGGCACCAACGTCTGATGCTGCATCGAAAGCAGAACTTTCTGAACGCCGGCCACGCCCGCGGCGCACGTAGTATGCCCGATATTGCTCTTGACCGAGCCCAGGGCGCAGAAGTTCTTTCTGTCTGTTTTCTCGCGGAACACGGCAGCAAGTGCTTTGAGCTCGATCGGATCGCCGAGTTTTGTGCCCGTTCCATGAGTCTCCACGTAGGTAATCGTGGCGGGATTGATTCCGTATTTGGCATAGACACCACGCTCCAGCTCGATCTGGCTGTTGACGCTCGGCGCGGTGATTCCGTTTGTTCTACCGTCCTGATTGATGCCTGAGCCCAGGATGACTCCATAGACGAAATCATTGTCCTCCTGCGCGTCTTTGAGACGTTTGAGCACAAGGACGCCCACGCCGTCGCCCACGACAACGCCGTCTGCCGAATCGTCGAAGGCCTTGCATTGACCGTCGGCAGCGAACATCCCTGCCTGACGCATCGAGCGATACGACTCCGGAGTAAGCCAGAGGGTGACGCCTCCCGCCAGCGCCATGTCGGTTTCCAGCCTCACCAATGCCTGACACGCCAGGTGAACAGCCACCAGGGACGACGAACAGGCCGTATCGATGGCGATCGCCGGACCCTTGAGGTTCAGGTAATATGCGATCCTGGCCGCGGCGATTGACGAGCTGTTGCTGGTCACGGAAGCGTTGGCCAGGGCGTTTCGAATAGAAAGCAGATGGGCATACTCGCTAGTCCCGATGCCGAGGTAGACGCCGCACTTCATATCGCCCAGGGTGCTGCTCGAATAGCCGGCATCCTCGAACGCTTTATAGGCTTCCTGGAGGAA
Organism: Thermoanaerobaculia bacterium; assembly: GCA_038230535.1. Lineage (GTDB taxonomy): Bacteria > Acidobacteriota > Thermoanaerobaculia > Gp7-AA8 > Gp7-AA8 > JADGNZ01. Next base: position 10,535 of record JBBRNB010000061.1, on the reverse strand, counting down.
AATGCGGTGCTGAGGATCGATGTACTCCGCTTCCTGCGGAGATATGCGGAAGAACAACGGGTCAAAACAGTCGATGTCGTCGATCGCTCCTAGCCATTTGGAGTCTCTCGTTGCCGGACTCGCGTCATAATGCCGGCGTACGTCCCACCGCTCCCGCGGCACCTCGGTGATCGAATTCTTTCCCTGAACTAGATTGTCCCAATATTCATTCAGATCATGCGCCTGCGGATATCTGCCCGACATACCGATAATGGCGATCCTCTCGTCGGACGCCACCGCCCTGTGAGCCGGCGCCATCCGGGATCCGCCCATCTTTCGTTTCAGCGCGAGACGAGGACCTCCACCTCCGGCGGTTAGTGCGGGCACGCTGGGCGCTGGCGGCGCCGGCGCAGGCATCGGCCGTACCGGCAGCTTGCCGACTTCCCGTTCCAGGAATTGAGCAAGCTCTCTCACGGTCGGATAGTTGAAGACTTCGACATTGGACAATGCCAAGCCATACTCGCCATTGATAGCGATGATGAACTCAGTGCCTAGGAATGAGTCCAGCCCGAGCTCGGAAAACGGCTGATCGACGTCGATGAGCGCCGCGTCGACGCTCAGTACGACCGCGAGGCTGTTCTTGAGCCGCCGCTCAAGCTCGTCGCGGCTGAGGGGCGTTTCGAAATGCGGCCGGGTTGGCCGCGACGCCGAGGAGCCGTCACGTGTGTGCCGCACCAGCAGAGCCGGTGCGGGCTCGTCACCGGCCGGTGCATCGCCCGGCGAAGCGGTTCTGGGCGGATAGTAAACGTGCGGCTGCCTCAACATCGCCTGCAACGCCACCGGATACGGCGTCGGCGCCTGGAGCTTCGCGAGATTGTGGGACTCCAGTCGTGCTTGATCCCAACGATCGTTCCTCGCGAGCTTGAGCAGAACATAGCTGATCCAGCCTCGCTCGAGGGAGCGCGACTGGTTTGCGTAATTCCTGAGCGTTCTCTGAGTTAACTCCGAAAGACCGGCCAAGCTGTCATGCAAATCGGGGTCATAGAGGAAGTTCGCGATCTGCGGCGAAACGTCGATGACTTCGGCGAACTCGAGATGGAATTGCGCAGTCAGTCTGGCCCATTCGATACCGGTTGGAATGCTGATCTCGACATTGGGATCGTCCATGGACCCCGGAAGATTGGAGACATAGTCCATCAACAGCAGCCGGCCATTGTCGTCGAGCGCGCCGCATATATTACCAAACAGGCCCGCTTTGTCGCGTATGTGGAAACTCACCTCGATACCGAAAATCAAGTCGTAGCGCGACGCGAATGGGCCTCTCGAGCTATCCTTATGGAAGATCTTTACGCGTTCAGTGTCCATCTGCCTGCCCGCAATCCTCCTATTGCCGAGCATGGCCTGATCTCTGGTGATCGTGCATCCGTGAACCTGCAGGTGCGGAAAGAGAGCGCCGATCTGGATGACGTCGGTACCGTGGCCGCTACCGAAGTCCAGCACCGAGATAAGCTTCGTGAAATCCTCCTTACAGAAGAGAACCTGACGCATCTCGATCTGCTTGGACAGCGCATAGGCCGCCTCCTCAGGATACTGATCACGATGCAAGAGAACCCTCGACATGGAGAATCCCGGCCTCCTCTGCCCAAATGGCGCGAAGGTCAGATACTCCTCCTTGAACTCCGCGGAGGCCATCGAGGTCGTATCCGAATACAATTCCTCCGCTTTGTTGGCATACCGATACGGTCCGGTTGTGAGTATTCGCTCCCGTTGCAGGTGCACTTCGATCGCCGGCTGGAGGCCCTCGACGACTAGAATGCGGTCGGAACGTAATGCCAGACTGCCATAGAAGGCCGCGATGCCGGCGGCTGTCTCCATCGGCAGAAGCCCGGTGGTTTGTTTTGCCAGTTCAATGGTGGCAGGATCGGGCCGCATTCCGCCGGCCTGCCACAATGGCCAGTTGATCGACCGCGTCCGGCCGTGTCGTTGCCCGGCCGCCACTTGCCTGTTGCGGAACGCGGCAAATTGATCCATGAACCCATTCGCCGCCGCGTAGTCAGCTTGGCCGACGCCCCCCATGGCTGATGCGATGGAGGAGAACAGCACGAAGAAATCGAGTTGGAGTTCCCTGCTGGCCAGATCCAGGTTCAGCGTGCCCGCGACCTTCGGCTCCAACACACGGTTGAATTCGGTGGCCGGCTTCTTGACGATGAAGTTGTCGGCGATCATTCCCGCACAATGCAAGATGCCATCGAGCTTCCCGTATTCGTCTCGAATGTCTGCAATGAGCCGCTTGACCTGATCGACGTCGCCGAGTTCAAGCTGCCGGTAGTTCACCTGCCCGGTGCTTCCGCGCAAGCTTTCGAGAACAGCGCGGCTGTTCGCGCTCACTACCGAGCGGCCGGTCAGGATCACGGAGGCATGCCGGGTTTGATCGAGGATCTCCCTGGCGAAAAGCAGGCCCAGACCGCCCAGACCGCCGGTGACCAGGTAGACGCCATGATCTTTGAACACGCCGGGCGCGGCTTCCGTCTCCGCTGCTGCACGTTCCCAGCGAAAGACTTGACGGGCGCCATCTCTGTATCGAATCAGGGGGTCCGTGCCACGGCTTTTTTCGTTTTGCAGCAGGTTAGCAAGATCCGCCGGCGACGTCTCAGGTGCAATGAGAATGATCTGGCCCGTGAGATGCGAATTCTCCGACGCCGCCGTCATCAGCAACCCGGACAAGCCTGCGAGGAGCACCTGTTCCGGATGATCAGCGATGACGAGCTGGACGAGAATGTTGTCTTGCGGCTTGCTCTGAAGAATGGCCTGCAACTGTTCAAAGCACGCCACTGCGTAGTCCGAGTATCCCCAGGCAACATTCTCTTGCTCGATTTCCAGTGACAGGCACTGGCTGTCCGGGACTGTCGACTGCAGCGGGACGGCATAGACGTTCGCCGTGTCGCAGAGAATGATGTAGTGCTCGGCATAGCGGGGCGTTTCGGCGTCAAGGGGTGCATTGAGCTCGCTCACCTGCCAGATCGGCGTGGCAAGGAGAGTCGCGCGCGATTCCACCGGCGCGGCAATTGGACGCGCCACCTCGACCGATGCACTGAGCGACAAGCCCTGCAGTTGCACACATACGGTCCCGCGCTCATCGCAGAGGTCGACATCCATGTCTCCGGTCGCGCGGTAACGTACCCATGCCACCATTGCAGCTGTACACGGCGATATGACGCGCAACGTTTGCAGCGCCGAAGCGAGGCGGAGCACGGTGGGGTCGGAACTGTCGCTCAGGGCAATCGCCGCCTGCAGTGCGCCCTCCAACAACGCTGGATGCAGTACGTAGTCTGCCGAAGTGTCGCCGCCATCCGGTACCCGCAGGAATGCCAGCAGTTGTCCTTCGCCGTGATACAAAGCGGTGATTGCCTGTAGAGCGGGTCCGTAAACCAGCCCTTTGCGTGCAAACGACTCATAGGGCCGCCTTGGGCCTTGCGCCATCTGACGATTGAGCTGCTCGATATCGATCCGCTTCGGTGCCGGTTCGCCGCCGAGAACCGCGCGTCCCTGACAGTGGACGATCTCGAAGCCTGAGCTCTCACTATGAATGTCGTAGCCGACCTGCTCTTCGCCCGAACCCGCATACAACGTGACATTGAGCGCATTGCCGGTATGAGGCGCAATCGGGGGCGCCCATGCGATTTCACGGAGCTCCAGAATTCCGGGACCCGGCCACGCTCCCCATGCGTGCTCAGTCGCAGCCCGCGCCATTTCGAGACATACCGCAGCCGGTAGCATGTTCTGGCCGGACTGACCACCGACGGCCACCTCATGACTGGCGAGGAAGAACTCGCCTCCGGTGAACGTCGTGCGATATCGCTGACCGCTCAGATCGGATATGTTGCTATGCAGTAGCGGATGAAGGACCGCTGTCGCTGCCGGCAGCATTGCCATCTCCTCTTGCCGCTCGATCCAGTAGCGCTCTTTGGCGAATGGATATGTCGGGAGAGTGATGCGCTGCGGCTTGACCTCGCCATAAATCACGTTCCAATCCAGGTCCAGCCCCTTGGTCCACAGATCGAGAAGCTTGGGAAGCTTCTTATCGGCGATCCATTGACCGATGGTCCGTTGCAGATCGCTGTCGGAAGTCAACAACGAGAGCGCTTCCTTGTTCCGTTTCACCTGTCCCTGGTAAGTGTCTTCGACCCGCTGCTCTCCATCGAGATAGCTCTGGAGTTTTTCCGCCAATTGCTCGACCGACGTCACGAGGACCCCAAGACGCTCATCCATCGGCGCCCTGCCGACCTGCAAAGTATAGGCGAGCTCGGCCAGATCGGGAGCCACAGTTGCTGTCCGGATGAACTCCAATAGATCGCGGGCCTTTTGCCGAAGCTGCTCAGCAGTCCTGGCTGACAACGGCACGATGGTCTTCGCCTTTTGGGGCGAAATGAAGGCCTTCCGCTCTACGCCGACAGGTTGCAGATGCTCCCCAATGACCAGATGGACGTTCGTGCCGCTGAAACCGAAGGAGCTGACCGCGGCCTGGCGCCACGGCGCATCGTGCAGGTCCCACTCCTGCAGGCGGGTGTTGATGTAGAAGGGACTGTTCGTCAGATCGATGTGCTCGTTGAGCCGTTCAAAGTTGATGGTCGGCGGCAGTTGTTTGTGCTTGAGAGCCAGAAGGACCTTTATCACACCGGCCACACCCGCGGCGGTCCCGCAGTGGCCGATATTGCTCTTGACCGAGCCGATCGCGCAGTAATCCTGGTTCTGCGTGTACTTCTTGAAGGCCTGTTTGAGGCCTTCCACTTCGATCGGATCGCCGAGCCTCGTCCCGGTGCCGTGCGCTTCGATCAGCTGTATTTTCGCCGGATCGATTCCGTATTTGTCGTAGACCTCCTGCTCCAAGCGCGTCTGCGATTCTGGATTCGGCGAGGTGATGCCGTTCGTTCTGCCGTCCTGATTGACTCCCCACCCTCGCAGGACCCCATAGATGACGTCACGGTCGCGCTCCGCGTCGGCCAGCCGCTTCAAGACCACGACGCCGACGCCTTCTCCTGGCACGAAACCATCCGCGCGTTGATCGAATGAGAAGCACTTGCCTTCAGGTGAGAGCATGCCCGTCTGCGAGGCCCGAATGTGCGCTCCCGGCCCACCCATCACATAGACGCCGCCCGCCAAAGCCAGATCGCTAATGTTGGAGGCGAGACTTTCACAGGCCTGGGTGATCGCGACAAGTGACGACGAGCACGCCGTGTCGATGGCGAGGCAAGGGCCCTGCAGGTTCAAGAAATAGGAAATCCGGGCAGCGAGAATGGACGTCGCGCTGCCTGTGAATCCGTGCGCGCTCAGCATGTGTGCTGGCGATGCCTGGTGATAGTCGTTCGTGGTGCAGCCGACAAAGACGCCGCACTTGCTCCCCGACAACAGACCCGCGTCATATCCGGCGTTTTCGATGCCGCGCCAGCAGGCCTGCAGGAACACGCGTTGCTGCGGATCCATGTGCTCCGCTTCCGTCGGCGAGATGTTGAAAAAGAGCGGATCAAACAGATCGTATTCGTCGAGTGCTCCGACCCACGGACTGTACGTCTTCCCTGCCACGGGGCCGCCGGGTTGGTAGTAGGCATTCATATCCCACCGCTCGGGCGGAATCTGGACGATGCAGTTTCTCCCCGCGGCGAGGTTGTGCCAGTACTCGTCCACGTTTTTCGCCTGCGGGAACTGACCGGCCATGCCGATGATAGCGATGGACTGTGGCAAGACGGGGGCCGGCGCGGCGGCGACGAATCGCGAGACCGTGCGACTGCGGCGGGACGTGAGCTGTCTGGCAGGCGCGCGCGCAGGCGTCATCCTCTGCTGTGATGACGCGACCGGCCCATCTTCCTTGCGGGGTGCGCTTGCTTTCGACAACGCTACGACCTTTTCCGCCTCCTCTTTGACGAAGCGACTGAACTGAGCCAACGTCGGGTAGTTGTAGACCTTGGTCGGTTCGACCGCCGTTCGATAGGTCTCGTTTATCTTGCGGATCCAGGTCACACCTCCGATCGAATCGAGGCCCAGATCGATGAACTGGGCGTTCTCGTCGATATCGCTCGCTCGCATCTGCAGCTCATCCGCCAGCAGCGTCTTCAGCGTCGCGCTGATGTCAAGCAGCGAATCGCCGTCCCCGTCTCGACCGACCGGGAGCTGCTCGGTAACAGCGCGCGCTGTCGTCATGGTCTGCTGCGATGATGTGATCGTCGCTTCTTCTTCGAGGGGCGCGCTTGCTTTCGACAAGGTCCCGACCCTTTCCGCCTCCTCTTTGACGTAGCGACTGAACTGGGCCAACGTCGGGTAGTTGTAGACCTTGGTCGGTTCGACCGATGTTCGATAGGTCTCGTTGATCTTGCGGATCCAGGTCACACCTCCGATCGAATCGAGGCCCAGATCGATGAACTGGGCGTTCTCGTCGATATCGCTCGCTCGCATCTGCAGCTCATCCGCCAGCAGCGTCTTCAGCGTCGCGTCGACGTCGGGCAGCGCTTCGCGAATCCCGTCTCGTCTGACCGATTCGATGCGCTGCTGCGGAGGTGCGGCTGGGACTGTTTCGACTTCCCGATAGAAATTCTGAATCCGCGTCAGCGTGTCGAGCCGCCCAACGAAGGTCTTGTCGTGCATGGCCAGTTCGAGGCGATAGGTCTCTTCCAGCGGGTCGTGAACATACGCGGTCAACTGCTGTTTGAGACCGACCAACCGATGGCGCGGCAGGTGCGCGATTTGTCGGGCCAATGCCATCGCCGCCGAATCGATTTCGGCCCGAGGCAGAATCCGGAGCCTCATCCCGCGCCTTTTCAATTCGCGGCCTGTGTAGGGCTGCGCCGTCAGTAGGCTCTCTCGTGCCAAGTCCTGTCCAATCTTGTCCGCCAGAATCCATGTGGCACCAGCACCCGGCGTGAAGCCATAGTCCATGTATGGACTCACATACCGGCTCTCCTCGCTGAGCAACACGAGATCGGCGAACATGCCGAGGCTCCAACCTACGCCGATCCCATGTCCCTGCATCGCCGCGATTACAGGCACCTTGCAGTCCAGTGCCGACTGAAAGAACTTGGTATCCGTGAATTTGACCCTGCCCGTCTGACCTGCCAACAGACTCTCTTTGGTGCCGCCCAAGGCGAAATACTGATCATAGCCAGTGAGTACCACCACCTTGTACGGCACCTGCTCAATGTGGGCGAAGACTTCCATGAGCCCCTTGAACAAGGCGTCGGAGAACATGTTCTTCGCTTCCCGATCGGCCATTTTCACCACCAGAATGCCACCCGGATGCACGGCGGCGGTGACTACTGGTGATTGAAGGACGATGGGCCTCGCCGCGGAGATCAATGGTTCGAGCGCTTCGTCCTTCTCCTCCCACGCGACCGGCAGTGTGCGAGTCTTCTCCCGGAGGCTCGACGCGCTGTGCTTCTTCCAGGAAGCGAGTGCCGTGCGGGGCAGCCTGGCCCACGACGCAGCTATGTTCACAGCCGCAGCCAGAACATGTTCCTGCTCCGCCACAATGACGGGACCTACCCTTCGCTGAAGGTCGGCACCAGAATAGTCAGCGCCGGTGAGCAGGATTTCCATCCCGGCGTCATTTCCGAATCGATGCGCAGAGATCGCGGCGGCCACATCCCTGACGTTGGCGGAGGAATAGACGCCTTGCCGGTTATAGACACAGGAATCGCAGAGCTGAGCAATCAGCCAGGCATTGCCTCTGGCATTTCCCTCCAACGCGGCAATGACCGGAATCTCCGCCTCGGCAATCACGCGCTGAAATTCCGACAGGAGAGCCTGCGGAATTTCATCCGAAAGAAACTCAGGAGTCTTGCTGGAAATCACGACAGCTTTGTAGTAGCCGTCCTGCTGAATATTGGCAAAAACACCGCCGAGGTCGCCAAGCAGATCGTTCACCGTTGCCTGCCCGAGCGTAATCACCAGCACCTGCTCGACGGAAGTGTCGAGGTGGAAATACGGCGCCGGCGAACTCATGAGTGTTGCGACCGCCTTGGACTCATCCTCGGTTGCGGCCTCGACACGTGACAGTCCTTTCACCAAACCGACCAGTTTTCGCGCCAGATGCTGTTTCAGCAGACACAGCGCATCCTGCGACTTCGTCGCCAGTGCAGAAGCCAGTTTTCGGGCGTACGCCTCCGCTTGCGGCGCCGGCACAATCGGACAGGTCCATCCTTTCGCACGCAACTGCTGGCCCGTCGACGCGGTCGAGACATACAACATGTCTGGTGCGAGGAGGTCGCCGAACCGTTCGCTGAACAGAATCGTCTCGGAGGCCGTGGGATAAAGTCGGCGTGCCGTGTCTGTGTATCCGTAAGTCGCATCTTCGCTGCACACCATGAAATCGCACAACGCGGCGAACAAGAAGGCGGCGCCGATCGTGTCCCTCTGCAAGACGGCGATCACGGGAGAAGGGAACGAGACGATGGCGTCATACAACTTATGTTCGACCGCTCGGTTGTACTCGTCCCTGCCGCCGAGAGGGAAGCCGCGCTCGACGCCGCTGATCATCAGGACCTTGACCGACGCCTCTTGCCGTGCTCGTTCCAATACTTGGAGCAGTGGAGCGATGACATCAGCGGATCCCGCCGCGATATGAATGGAAAAGATGCCATTGCCGTCGTCGTATAGCCTGACTGGAGAAACGGCCCGTGATGAAGTTCGACGGCCAAGCTTCGCGTTGGCAAGGGTCACCGGCGCTTTGCCTGCAGAAGGCAACGCCCCTACCGAAGCACGCCCCCCCCGCGCAACTAAAGAAATGGTTCCCCGCTTTTTCTGCTCGACCGCCACTGGGCTCACTTCTGGACCGACCCTCACTTCTGACACGACTACGATTTCCCTACGCACCGCAGGAGCCAACTCCGCATGCTGCGCTTTCTCCCTGATCGCTTCAATGATCGGTTCGACGACATCCAGCGATGCCAGCCGCCAACTCACGCCTCGTAACTGTGCGCAGACGTTTCCCTGCCCATCACTCAGATCGACGTCCAGCTTGATGATGTCGTCCGCCGCCGCCCGGCTGCCCGGCGCGTAGCGCACCCAGACAGCCGTTTCTTTGGCACAGGCGGCGACGATGCGCAGCGAATCCAGCGAATATGGAAGTAGTGGCTGGCCAGCACGTCCGGACGAACCAACGAGCAGCGCCACGCATGCCTGCAGAGCACCCTCGATCGAGCTGGGATGGAGGACGAAGTCTCTCGACGTCTTCTCCACGCTCGGCGGCAGCTTGAGCCGTGCCAATATTTCGTCACGGCCTCGATCGATGGCTACGATTCCCTGATACGAGGGCCCGTAGGCGAGCCCCGTTCGGGCACATGCGTCGTAGACGCTTCCCGGCTCGACTCGCCCTTCCGCCATCTGCCGCACGAGTTGTGCGAGATCGAGCAAGGCGTGTGGCCTCTGAGAACTCCAGACCGCGCGTCCCTGGCAATGGACAACCTCCTCGTCCGCACTGTAGATCTCGAATTCGATCTGGTCGTGATCGGTCGCCAGCAACGCAATGCAAATCGTCGAGCTTGGAGTGAAGATCGGCTGCGTCCACACGACGTCGCACAATTCGAGGACCGCCCACTCCGGCCGCGCAGACCAGGCGTGCTCGATCGCCGCCCGCGCCATTTCCAGATAAGCCGACGCAGGAAGAATCCGCTGGCCGTCTCCCCGATAGTCTTTCAGAAAGAATTCCTCTCCGGTGAAGGTTGAGCTGTAGCTCTGCTCGCCGAGGTTCGATGTGTTGCTATGCAGAAATGGATGAAGCACCGCGGCTCGGACGGCAGGGGCGCTCCTTGCGACGGTCGGCGCGGCCATCTCCACATCGATCCAATAGCGCTCTTTGGCGAACGGATAGGCCGGCAGGCTGATGCGTTGCGGTTTCGCCTCGCCATACAGCTTACTCCAATCCAAGTCCAGCCCCTTGACCCAAAGATCCGCGAGCTTGGCTAGCTTCCTGTTGACGATCCACTTGTCGATCGTCTCTTGCAGGTCGGCCTCGGTGTTGAATACCGACAGGGCTTCTTTATTGCGCTTCACCTGTCCCTGATAGGCGTTTTCGATATTCTCCTTACCTTCCACATACGCGTGAAGCTTCTCCGCGAGTTGTTCGGCCGAGCTGACCACCAAGCCGAGCCGCTCTTCCATCGCCTCGCGACCCACTTGTAGCGTATAAGCCATGGAAAGCAGATCAAAGGTATTCAGCCGCGCGCGAACGAAAGCCAGCAGATCACGAGCTTTCTGCTGCAGTTGCTCGGACGTTCTCGCCGAGAACACGACGGCTACGGGGACATCGACCATCGGCTGTGGCACGGGCGGCTCATACTCCTCGATGATCACGTGTGCGTTCGAACCGCCCGCGCCGAACGAGGAAACCCCTGCGATCCGCGGCACTTTCCGCCCATCGATGACCGGTCGCTCCCACGGCCTGAGCGTCTGGTTGACCACGAACGGCGTGCTGTCGAAGTCGATATGTGGATTCAACTGCGCTGAGTGCAGCGACGGCACAACCTGCTGATGCTGCATCTGCAGCAACACTTTCGTCAGCCCGGCGATGC
>JBBRNB010000060.1:0-43955 GCA_038230535.1 Thermoanaerobaculia bacterium | reverse complement strand
TAGGGCCGCCGCCCCGGCGGCCAACGGCCGTGAGGCCGTGTGTTTGCTTCGAACTATCGCGCCGCGTGCGGCGCTGGCCGCCGAGGCGGCGGCCCTGCACTGCAGCGGAAAACACGCGATTTGTGCACACCCTCTGAGGCTGCCGTAGCCGCGAGGGCGGTGGGGAGGACACCGAAACCCAACTGGCGGGGAGGGCGCGGGGCTCAAAGCCGTTTCACGCGAAGTGATCGAACCCCCGCGGCGGGAACGCCTCACCGTTCAGAAGCACGCCCCGCTCCGCAGTAATGCGCCCAATCGCGTAGACCGGCCGTCCCGTGCGCTCGCTCAGCTCCGACTCCCGCAACGATGACGTGAAGAGCAGCGCGTATTCCTCCCCCCCATGCATCACCGCGTCGCGAACATTGATCCCCAGTTGCGGACCATAGCGCGGTAGATCAGGAAAGACCGGGATGCGCTCTCTCTCGATGGCCGCGCCTACGTTCGAGGCGTCGCAGAGGTGATGCAGATCGGTCGAAAACCCATCCGAGATGTCGATGCAACTCGTGGCGATGCCGACGAGCTTCATCCCTAGCGCCACCTCCGCCTCAGGCTCCAGGTGACGCCGCTTCGCCGACTCGATGAACTCCCGTTCGGCGTAATCCGCAGCTTCTGTCCCGCGTTGGAGCAGCGCCAACCCCGCCGCCGAGCCGCCGACCGGCCGGCTGACGTAGATGCGGTCGCCGCGACGGGCACCCTTTCTCAGAATCGGCTGCAGCGCCTCACCGATCAGCGTGACTGATACGAATATCTGCTCCGCGCGCGAGAGGTCGCCGCCGGCGATCTCCACGTCGTGCTCCCGCGCGGCCACCGCCAGCTCCTCGATCAGCGTTGCGGCAAGCGCCTCCTCCGGCGAGCCGATCGCCACGAGAGCGTATTGCGGACGGCCCCCCATCGCCGCGATGTCGGACAGGTTGACCACGAGACTCTTCCGCGCCACCAGCCGCAGCGGTACATCGCGAGTGAAGTCGACGTTTTCGACCAATACGTCGTTCGTGATGACCTGCGTACCGATGACCGCGGCATCATCGCCTGCGCGAGGAAAGAGTTCGCGGATACGAGCGATCAGATCGCCTTCGCTCATCGCCTCATCACCGGCACGATCGGCTCGAGCGGACGATCGAACGTCTCGCCGCGATACGTGACCGCCTCCAGAAAGAGCCCGGACGGTGGCGCCGTCGGCTCGACATTCGCCGCATTCGGTTTGAGCCTGGCCACAAGGTCCTCGGCTGACGCATTGCCGCGCCCGATCTCGACCAGAAACGCGATCAGCTTCCGCACCATCTTCCAGAGAAAGTGCGACGCCTCGATGCGGACGAGGATCAGATCCCCCGCCGCAACCGCATCGCATCGCTCGACCACGACGATGCGCGAATCCTCTTCCTTCATTCGCCGGTCGCTGAACGCGCTGAAGTCATGCCTCCCCTCGAGCATCTTCGCCGCGCGCGTCATCCCCTCGAGATCGAGCCGGTCTTTGATCCACCAGACAAACGGCTTGGCGAACGCAGTCCGCCGCGTGGCGATCTGATAGAGGTAGACGCGCGAGACCGCATCGTGCCGCGCATGAAACCGATCATTCGCCCGCGACGCCCCCACGATGCTGATGTCATGCGGCAACAGATCGTTGATCTTCCGGGAAAGCTGGATCGGATCAACCCCCTTGTGCGCCCGCAGATGCGCCACCTGCGCAGCCGCATGTACCCCCGCATCCGTCCGTCCCGCCCCCCCGATGTCGACCTCCCCAAGTACCTGCGCCGCCGCACGAAGCAGGTTGCCCTGGATCGTCTTAGGCGTGTTCCCCTGCGCCTGCCACCCCGAATAGCGGGTTCCCTCGTATTCGATGGTGAGTTTGTAGGTAGGCATGAAAGTTTAGGAAGCGCTGGCTCAACGAGGAATCCGGAAGTCCCGATCGGAGTGATGCAACGGCATGTACAAAACCTCTGTCATCCTGAGAGCGTGTGCAGAAATTGCCAACCAGCGTTCCCTGTCATCCTGAGACTGCCGTAGCCGCGTGGGTTGGTGGGCCGGGGGAGCGGAGGACGGCGAAGGAAACACGAACGCGCGTTTCCGCACAACCGCTCGGGATAAAGTAGTAAAAACATGCGCCCAACGTCCTACCAGGTCGTCGCTGATCTCCTCGCAGTCGTCTGGGACGACGGCCACGAATCATACTATCCGCTCGAAGCGCTCCGCCGCGCCTGTCCCTGCGCCGGCTGCTCCGGCGAGCCCGATCTCTTCGGCCGCATGTCCGCCGGCCCCCCACCCCGCTACACCCCAGCGTCGTTCCAACTCCAGAGCGTCATCCCCATCGGCAACTACGCCCTCCAGCCAAACTGGGCGGACGGTCACACCTACGGGATGTGGACCCACGACAGCCTTCGCGCGTTCTGCGGGTGCGGGGAGTGTGGGACGAAGTAGGGCGTGTTGGCCAAGGCGAAAGAGATGCCAGACCGAACAGATCCGCCAAGGATGACCATGGGACGGGCCGCGCTCATGGCGTTCGGCAGGTCAGCTTGCCACGAGTAGAAGATCACATGTCGCACCGCACCATCATTCCTGACATCGCTCTGTTCGTCTACGGCTCACTCGTTATCTCTGATGATCGTCGATCGCTTCACACCGGCGGTGCTGGCGCGCGAGCCGCGCGATCTCATCTCGGCGCAGTCGGAGTGGCTGGCCAGGGAGATCCCCGGCTTCGCTGCGGCGCTGTAGTGGCCGTATTGATCGCGCGCGGGCTTGATTCCAGCTCCCAGATTTCCCGATTGGGGCTCGACAGTTCTCCACTCGAGAACGGGTCTGCCACCTCGTCCTGTCTCTACTCCTGCTTTGCGGGCCCGAGGAACTTGGCGCCGTTGAATGGATCATGTGGTCTGGATTTTCCGCGATCCAGACTTCCGTCTCCCACGCGATGTTGTCGATGTGTCGCCTGAACTCTTTGAAGTCCGGGAAGGCGGAGACGTAAATGCGTTCTGCCGTGCACGACCGAAGCGCCTTCTCCAGTTCGACCTTACGCTTCGGCGAAACCGGGCCGTGTGATGTGACTGCTTCGATTGAGATCGCGCTTACTGATTCTATTCCGGGAGCTGTACCGCGCCTTATCCAGCCCCGCAGCCGCCCTGTCCGTCAATGCCCCAGGGTTGCGTTGCCGCCTTCTCTCACACCGTGATCGGAATCCGGCGCTCTCCTTCTGCATCTTCGACAATCACATGGTCGACACCGTCCGTCGATGGGAACGAAGTCGCGCGGGAGACGGTCGATGGGTCACCGGCTCCCGAAGGTTCGCGATAGAGGACGAAACGCCGCGCCGGACTGTTGCCGGAGACCGGCTCGATCCACGTCTGATCGCCGCCATTCGGCAGACTGACTTCAGCGGTGAGAAGGACCGTTCTCCCGGAACGAACCGCGCTCCATGAGGCCTTGCCGCGCGCGAGCCTGGGGCACTTTTTCTCGACCCAGCGGGCGAAGAGAGCGACCCACTCCCGAGGCCACGGTCCACCCTCGTCGGGGGGAGGCATGAAGTCGTCTTGAAGAGCGCCGAGGATGTCCGTTGCCCGCTTCGAGACCTGATCGTAGCTGTACAGATCGACTCTTCCCTCCGGACGGACACTGTCGCCGACCATATGCTCCTGGTCCAGCAGGCGAAACATCGGCCGGATGTGGATCTCCCAATACGGTGGTTTGGTGTCGGAGCTCATGGCTGTTCCTCTCCGCGATTCAACTCGATCGATGCTGCGTCGAAATGAATGCTCTGCTTCTTCTTCGCGACGTCGGAGGCGGCCGAGCCGCCAACACCGTAGATACGGTCGACCACGACGGCGGCCTTCCAGTGGCTTCCATGCGCCGTCTTGGCGAGATACGCCAGCTCCGTCGTGGCGTCGATATAGAGCTCGCCCTTCGCGTCGTGCCCAGCGTGCTCCGCATCCTCGCGATGCGCCCAGACATCGAAGGAGTCGACGCGATATTTCTGAACGAACGCTGCATCCGCTGTGTCCAGCTCTTTGCCTGATGGATAGAGATAGAGTGTGGCGTCGTAGCTGAAGTCGTCGGGGAAAGGGGAGCCTTGTAAATGGATCTCCGCGCTCCGGAATCCCGGCTGCGGAATGGCGATGTCGAACACGAACGGCTTTGCGCCGGTCCCATTGGCAGCATTGACCGGAAGCGACGCCGGTAGCTCGGCGAGCGCAAGAGCGCGCGGAGCCGGCGTCGAACCGCAGGATTTGCGGTCGTACGTATATCCGAGTGCTTCGGTCCTTTCGACCTTGCCTGCGGTCCAGCCGGGAAGTTTGTTCAGTTCCCGGTCCGGATTGGGCACCTTCGGATACGAATACGTCCGCTGCCAGTCGTCGAACACCAGGTCGAGGTAGTTGTGGAACACCCAGAAAAGAGGGTCTTTCGCCGCGGTCGTGTCAGACGTCATCGAGCCGCCTGAATTGCCGCCGACCCATGTGTGCATCCTGTTGTGGCGGTCTTTCTCCAGCGCGCCGTATCCGGACGCCGGACCGGCGAATGTGACCCACGTGCTGTTGTCGCGAATCGTCTCCTGGATCTGGGCCTCGGTATACAGAGTGGTCTGAGGCTGACTGTTGTCACGCCTGGCCACCAGGAACGGATCGGTCTCGAACTCGATCGGGTAGTGCTTCCCTGTCGGCGAGCGAGACCAGTTCCAGTAAGGCAGCCGCAGGTCTGGATCGTTGACGGCCTTCTGCAGGGTGCGCTCGAAGATCACCAGCATCGCGCGGTGCCACGTCAGGAACGCCTCCGAGCGATGTGTGCAATACGCGCCACCGCTGCCGGGGCCGTTATGAAGTTGCTGGTACCACGTGAGGCTGTTGTCGTACGGATGGTCCCAACTGTCGTTCGCGCTGGAGCGGCTGTCGAGCACTTTCAAGGCGGAGATGAACTGGTCCTTCTCATCCTTGGCGAGACATTGAAAATCCTGGCGTGGAAGAACGGCCGGTGCCTGCGCGAAGCTGATGCTGGCGATTGAGGAGATAACGGCTACGAAAAGTAGTCGGCGGATCATCGGTCTCCCTCCATCGCAAGTATGTCAGATGCGCGTGGTTGGGTTTTCCGGAACCACGTTCGACTTTCCGAATCGTTCTCTGGCGTATCATGAGATGGAATTCCATAGATCGCCATGGCCGAGTGTCTCTTCGAGCTGTTCGGGAGGGCGGGCGAGTATCAGGTCCGTCTGCGCATCGCGGGAGAAGAGCCGATTGTCGCGCCGTTCGACTTCGACATCTTCACCGCCGGCCGGCCGCGCGACATCATCGCGCGGCTGGAGAGCGGGAGCTGTGAGAAATCTGAGGTCGCCGAGATTGGGACGCACCTCTGGAACGCGCTCCGGCCAGAACCGATCCGGGAGCGCGTCGACAGGATCGTCGAGCCGTTTTCCATCATCCTCAGCGTTCCCGACGAGCAGGAGATCGACCGGCTCCCGTGGGAGGCGCTCCACGACGAGACGCGGCGGCGATACCTCGCCTGCGACAGCCGGCGCTCGGTAACGCGGCTGATCGAAGCGGAGGATCTCACCCTCACCACAGCCATTCCGAGCGGGCCGATCCGGATGCTCGTCGTCGTACCGAGGGGCTCAAAACTCGACACGGCGTCGGAGATGTCGAATCTGAGGCGCATTGCCGCACTCGTCGGTCCCGGCAGCCTGGTGGTGGAGTTCCTGAGCGAGCAGGTCACCAGCGACGACATCCGCGCGGAGCTTCGCAAGCCGTGGGACGTCTTTCACTTCATCGGCCACAGCCGTTTCACGCGCGCGGCCGGTGTGGAGATCCGCATCAACGACCTGCGGGCGTCGAACGATGAACAGTGGCTCGACGCGAATCAATTCGCCGAGATCCTTACCAATTCCACGCTTCGTCTGGCTGTCTTCAACTCCTGCGAGAGTGCTCCCTCCGCGACGACGATTCTGGCCGGCCTCGGCCAGCAGGTGGCGGCGGTGGCGGGGATCCCGGCGGTGGTGGTGATGAGATACCGGATCGACGACCCGTCGTCGGCGCGGTTCTCCGATACGTTCTATCGCGAGCTCCTCAATCCGGAGCACGCGGGGCGGGTCGATGTGGCGATCCAGGAAGCGCGGCACGGGCTGTACATCAGTACCCGCGCCGATGCCGTTCGCAGTTTCATCACGCCGGTGCTTTACCTGGCGCGCGGCCACGGCCAGATCCTGCCCGAAGCGCGCATTGCCGCACTGACACCGCACGCGCCCGCGGCTGTACCGGCTGCCGCGGTACAAGGCATCGACCTGCCGGCGGATCTCGTCGACCGGCTGCGCCGCGGCACCTGCGTACCCGTCGTCGGCGCCGGACTCCACCCTCCCGCCCTGCGCGACGGCGTGGCCTTGCCGCTGCCGACGCTGACGAACATCCTCAGCCAGGTCGCCGATGACGGTCACTATCCTGAACCCAGCGAAGTGCGCGCCGCGGAGTGGGCCGACTTCAGCAACGTGCTCTTTCCGCGCATCTTCCAGCACTACGAGAACGAGCGCAGCCGCGAGACGCTGGTCATGAAGTTGAACGCCTGCTGCGGTGGCAGCATCGTTCCGGCAGCGCTGAGGCGCATCGCCTCCTGGAACGTCCCGGGGATCATCTACACGCACATCGACGGCTTGATGGAAGAGGCGCTACGGCTTCGCCTCGACCGCCGCATCTGTACGGTGAACATCGCCAGCGAGCCGCTCGTCTCCACGGCGCAGGCGGCCACGGACATTCCGAAGCTCACGCTGTTCAACCTTCGCGGCACCCTCTCCGACGCCGCGTCGCTGGTCCTCACCGACAGCGATCACGAAGCGCTGCTCCACGACCGGCTCAACCGGGCCATCCCCGAGGTCGTCAATCTCTTCAAGGAGAAGACGTACCGGTCGCTGCTCTTCATCGGCGTATCGCCGATCGACCCGTGTGTCCGCCGTCTGGCGCGGCTCTTTCTCGAGGCAGGGAAGCCGAAGATCCAGGGGCCGCGCTACTTCGTCGTTCCGCACGTTTCCGCGGGGGACCGGGCCTACTGGGCGGACTTTGACGTGCATTGGATCGAAGCCGATCCTGCGCTTGTCGTCGAGAACCTGCACGCTCTCCTCGGAGCGCAGGCTTGAGCGCGCAGGAACAGGAGGCCACCGAGCCAGCAACGCGGAAGAATCCGTTCAAGTTTCTCGACTACTACGAGGAATCCGACGCGGCAATCTTCGCGGGCAGGGACGAAGAGCTGACGAAGGTCGCCTCCAGCTTCGACATCGGTCAAACGTACGTGCTTTATGGCCGCTCGGGGCTTGGCAAGACGTCGATCCTCAAGGCGGGTGTCTTCCCGCGTATCCGTGAGCAGGGTTACCTTCCAATCTACGTACGCCTCCTCGACGATCCCGCCGGCGATCTCTGCGCCGCCGTGGCCTTGGTCCTCGGCATCGAGAAACCGGCGCCTGACGAGTTGCCCGCACTTCTCGCCGACGGGGTACCAATCGAAGGAGCGGATGACGAGGGCATCCGTCCGGTCGTCATCGCGCTCGATCAGTTCGAGGAGTTCTTCATCCGTTTCAAACAGAAGCCGGAGCTGCGGAAGTCGTTCATCGAGCTTCTGGCGAGAATCGGCGCGAGCGCTGGACCGGCCGTGCGCTTTCTCTTCAGCCTCCGCGAAGATTTCGTAGCGCAGATGAACGACCTGAGCCCCTCGCTGCCGGACATCCTGGTCAACTCCTTTCGCCTTCTGCCGCTGACGGCGTTCGGCGCCCGCGAGGCCATCCTGGTCACGCTGCATACGGCCGGGATTCCGTTTGACGACGTCGTACCCGGCATCCTGGTGCAGCAGTTGGAGGACAGCAATTTCAGTCCGCTCGTGCTCCAGATCTATTGCAGCGAGGTTTTCAACGCGGCGATCGAGCGCGATCCCGCCGTGTTCAGGCTCCGCGCTGTAGACATGAAGACGGTGGGATCGATCGAGGACGTCTACCAGCGTTATCTCGAGAAGGTCACCGCGGGCCTGCAAGGAGACACGGCACCGCTGCTTGCGTGCTGCATTCTCGACATCCTGAGAACGAGCGATCTGACCAAACGCGCTCTGCGTCTCGACGACATCGCCATCGACGGTACGCCGAGCGGAACCGAGGCGCCGCCACCGGTCAACTTCACGGTCACGCGCGCCGAGGCGGAGGAGATGCTCACCTACCTCCGCAAGTGCCGCATCGTCCGGCGGCTGCCGTCGAGCGAGCCATGGTACGAGTTGCTGCACGACGGCATCGTCCCCGTCCTGACGGAGTGGTTGCAAGGGAAAGAATCCTTCCGCAGGTTCCGCGACGGCGGACGGCTCATCGCGAACCTCCACACGATGGATTCCGTGTTGAGCGCGAAACAGATTCAGCAGGCGATCGACCCCTGCCGGACGTTGCTGCGGCTCACACCGCACGAAACGGAATTCGTCTTCCGCAGCAGCGTGCTCGAGCAGGCCGGGTCGGTGACGTATTGGGCGGAGCGGTATGACGCGGCCTCCGGCGAAGGAGCCGCCGCCCGCTTCATTACCGAGGCCATCAATCATCCCGATCAGGAGGTGGCAGGTCTGGTCGCGGCGTCGCGACTCCGGCTGCCGGACGGCGCACGACTCTGCCTCGAGAAGGCGCTGCGCCACCCGAACCCTATCGTCCGCCGCGCTGGTGGTGAGGCTTTGGCGAAGTTCGATCCAGACGTCGAACGCCAGGCCATCCGCCAAGCGCTGCGCGAACGAACGACGAACCGTAGAGCAATCGAGCTGTTGACCGAGCTCGCGTTGGCCGGTTGTGAAGTCAAGGGCTTCGGCGCGGTTACGGGCTGGCGTGTCCGCCATGCCGTCGACGCCCGAAAAGGAGCCGACTTCATCCGCAATCGCACAACCTATGGAATGGTCGCCGGGGTGGCCGCCGCGCTCTTCTGGATGATCGCTGTGCTCGCTCCGGCCGAGTACGTGGGGATCGCGCTTCGCTCACCGCAGACAGCAATCCAGGGCGAGGTCGTGGGTCTCCTCCTCGCGTTGTCGCTCCCTGCTGTCGGCATCGGCGCGTGGCTCTCGCGGCGGGCGGCGAAACGGGTCGCGCTTTCCGCCATCCGCACCGGCGTCGATTCATGGCGCCCGGCGGCATTCATATGGGAGGCGGACCTGGCATTCTTCCTGATCGCGTGGGCGAACACGAGCGACCCGATCAAGGGCTTGTACAGCAACGGAGAATGGATCCCTCACGCGCTCGTGCCGGCCGCCGTCATCGCCGCCGCCGTTACCCGATGGCTCCGGTGGCGCCGCGCGACAGATGAACGGAAGCGAGAGAGCGCACGGAGCCTCCGCGGGGAGGCGACGGCGCTCGTGATCACGGCCGTCGTCTACGCGGGTTCCGCATTGTTGGGGAAAGAGCCGCCGGCCGTCGCGCTCGCCGCAACATTCCTCGGCGTCGTGGTAACGGCCCAGGCTCTTCCGCTCTTGCAGCGACTTCTGCGTCGCCCGTTCATCCCGACGCTCGACATCGCCCAGGCCGCCCTGTTCGGCGGATACGCATTCGGTCTGCTGCCGCTGCTGCTTACATTTGCGATCGCCAGGCCATTGCTCGCTGCGCTGCCGTTTCATGCCTTCAGAGACCTGTTGCTGATCGCAGGCATCGCAGCGGCCATCGTCGCCGTGAGGCTGCCCGTCGTCGCCGTCTCTCTCGGTTGGGCGGAGAAGACATGCCCGTTCCCCGGCGCCGAATCACTCGACATGCCGGAGCAACACGCCGGGCGCCGTCGCCTGCTCCTCGCTCTCCGTGGCGCGACCGCAGCGGCCCTTGCCGCGGTTCCGCTGATCTTCGGGTGGCACGCCGTTCCCATACTCGCGAAACGCATGACACCCGGTGATCGCGTGACCGTTTCGTCGCGTATCTGGCCGGCGATTCTGTACGGGAAGCTGAATGAAAGCGAGGAATGGGCCGTCGTCACCAAGCGTGATCTTGGAGGCACAACGGCGAAGATCACCGTTTCGGGAAGTGTAGATACCAATGCCAACTACTTCATTCTCGGCCGCCTTTCGCCCTTGAATTTCGCAGCTACTTCGAAAAGCGGTTCTACGGGAATGCTCGACTTCACGTTCGACCGGCAGAGCGTACGCCGCGATGGTGATCTTCACGATGTCGATCTGAACAAAGGCCCCGTCCTCGTCCGTCTCCCGGTCTTCTGTGTAAACAACCGAGTGCATTGGGTGGGTGTGCTTCCCGCGGGCTTTGCCTCGGGGGATGCGCTGATGCTTTCGATGCCCGCCGCGGCCGGCGAGGGCAGGTTCTATTCAATAGTCTCCTACGGCTCCGACGATCCGGACACGGCCGGGGATACAGTCATGAATCTCAGCGACAGTCAGGCCTTTGCGCCGGCGCACGCCTCTTTGCGCCCGGCTATGCTGGATCTGAAAAACGGGCGATGGACATTCGATGCGGTCGTTCACAGCACAGGAACACAATGCCGGGCTGGATCGAAGATCGATGTCATCGCGCTCATCGAACTGAAACGAAAGGCTGCCAATGCCAAGTGACGTAGCGATCACTCCTCTCCTCCGCGATCTCGCGGCGCAGTTCCCGGCGTACGACGCCCGCTCTCTCTGGAACGAGGCTGTCGATGCGGCGTCGTCGCTCCCGCGGCATCGCGGCGCTGACGGCGAGGACCTGGCGGACGCTCTGGCCACGCTTCGGTTGGCAATGAAAGGCGAGGTCGTGGCCTTCCACAAGTACCTCGACATCAAGCCGGCGGAAGGGGCAGCGGCAGGGAGCCGGCGCTGGCTCGTGCGCGTTCCGCTCACACTCTTTCCGAGGCGCGACCACGGCTTCACCCGCGTCGAGTGCGCGCTGCAGTTCGCCGCCCCGCGCGACGGCGGCCGCTTCCGCGTCATCGACGCGATGCCGGTCGACCGCTCCGAGACGCTCGCCGAGGCGGCCATGGGAGCCGAGCTCCAGGTAGAAGCGAGCGCCAAGGCCGGCGCTCCAATCGCCATTCCCGTCGGAAGCACAGTTGCCAGCGCCTCCGCCAAGGTTTACGGAAGCGGCAAAGCGAACTTCAAGTACACCGTGCAGCGTGCGGCCGTCGTCTCCGAGGTCGTCGGAGGGACCGGCGCGTTATGGCGGCTGGAGAATCCGAGCCGGCCCGACGAGCTCGCCGCGGAAGGGCATCAACTGGCGGTCGTCATCGAAGCGGACGAACGTTGCAGTCTCGACGCCGCCGGCTATGTAAAGGCATATAGCGAGGTCCAATGGCTTTCGTCGTCCGTCACGAACTTCCTGAAGAACCTCGGCGATACGGTACGAAGGTATTTCGCCGAGGGCGCGCCGGTCGAGGCCTACGGCGAGTGGCGCGACATTCTGGCCGGCGACTTCAGTGCTTCGCCGCCCGGCCCCGCGGGAGCGTAATCGTGAACGACGACCGCATCTTCACCACCGCGTACGGGTTCAAGGTCGACATGGTGTAGTAGATGTTGAGCGTATTGCCGGTCACCTTCGTGAAGCGTGAGATCAGTTGCGGGGCAAAGGCGGCGCCGGGAGTGGTGATGGGATTGACCCCGTCGCGAGTTGGGCCGGAAGGGCCTGCCGGACTGAGATTCGGTGCGTAGATGAACACGCCGTCGCCGTGGTCGCGTGCGCCGTTGAAAATGAGTTGCGGCTTTGCCCACGGTCCCCAGGGCTGCATCGCATAGGTGAAGTAAATGCCGGTGGTCTGCGGATCGTTCCGGCCGCCGTCGTACGTCATCAGCCACAGATTGAGATCGGGGGAGTACGTTACCGATACATTGCCGATGGTCGGGTCGTCGTGCGGCCACGATGGAGCACCGGGATAAGAGTTGTCGAGTACGACCGGAACCGCCCCGGCCTCGCTGTTCGACCAGACCGGCTTCCCGTTCAGCATTCCTGCATACCAGACCGTGCCGAGGCCGCTCCAGAACGTATCCGTTGGAATGTACGAAAGAAACACGTCGCTGGCGCGGTACTTACCCACCCCGTACATCACCACTCCTGGACCCAACTGCGGAACGACAAACTGCGCCGGTAGCTCGTACAGCGACGTAGTGATGAAGTGGCCGCCAATATCCGAGATCGTCCGCCCGGCCGTGAACGTCTTCGCCGCCTCGTCGAGTCGGGTCAGAACCGAATACTCGAGCAGATGCCAGTCGGAGATGTTGGTGTCGATCGTGCCGTCATAGGCGGTTGTCACGACGACGTATACCTGACCGCCGAGGTTGATCCCGGCGCTAGGGACGTCATCGATGCCCATGGAGACTCTGCTGCCGTTAGAGCGGATAGGCTGAACAAACATCGGACTGCCGTTGCTGTTCGAGACGTACGTGATGAACAGAGGGTCTTCACCGTTTGTGGTCGTGCTCGTCGCGAACATATCCGCGGTGTTGTAGTCGACGACGAATGGGCTGGCGCCGATCGTGTCGCCGAAGAAGAACAACATCTTCCCCTGATCCTCGAACGAAAACCCGAGGCTCTGTCCAGCGATGTTGAAGCGCGAGACGGTCTGACTCGCAGTCGGCTTGCAGCTCTTCGTCGCGGCGAGGACGGCCAGGTCGCAGTCGCCCGTCACCTGCTCGAGCTTCACCGAGGAGCCGGGAACGTAGGTGAGTCCGACCGGGAGCGCTTGCGCAAGAAGCGGAAGCGCGACCGTGGTTGCGGCGAAGACAAGAGCAACACTACGGAGCGCACTCCGGGAACCGTTTGCGATGATGGACATACGGTACTAATAACCGAATGGCCTGCCCATGTCAAATCAAAGCAAGATGCTGTTCCATCCGAGACCGTATCACCGATATATGAAAGAGTGACATCAGGGCAATTTCCCTCGAGGCACCGGAACGGGCTCCGGTCCCCATGTTGATTTCATCGACTCCTCGTCGTAACGTTTCCTCCGGCAGCGAGTGGGATTTCTCGGGACGCGCCGTCAGCGGCCCGATACGGTCATCTACCGCGCCGGCTTGTGAATCGCAGGCAGGTCATCCATCATCCGCGACTCGGTCAGGAGAACTACGTGAAAAAACGCTCGGTCGAATATTGGGATGCCATTGCCAGCAAGAGTGGCGCGGATGCCCGTGATGCAGTGTTGATCGGCTTTCGTTCGGAACGGGCGTTCGATGATGCCGGCCGCGAGGATGCGTCGCATCTGCTGCTCCCGTTCGTCGGCGCAAAAGACTCCGTTCTGGATGTTGGATGCGGTTTGGGCCGGCTGCTCAAGTGGGTCGCTCCGGCTTGTCGAAGTGCCATCGGGGTAGACATCTCGAAAGAGATGCTGGCCAGGGCGCGCGTGCGGCTCGAGAGCCGTCAGAACGTGGAGCTGAGGCTGGTACCGGTAAGCCTGCAGATTCCCGTCGCCGGCAGGAGTATCGATTTCGCCTACTTCTACCATGTCTCCGAGCACCTCGAGCGCGAAGACGCGTACAGGATTCTGCAGGAGATCAGAAGGTGTCTGCGGCCCAACGGCCGCGCTCTCGTGCAGTTCTCTCTCCTGGAGCATCCGGACAATCAAAAGGAGTTCCGTACCTGGGCACGCGAGGGTGATGAGGAAGGCGTCCGGTCGCGCTTCTACAGCGAAGCGGAGATCGGAACCCTGCTCCAGATGGTGGGGTTCTACCC
Source organism: Thermoanaerobaculia bacterium (assembly GCA_038230535.1). Lineage (GTDB taxonomy): Bacteria > Acidobacteriota > Thermoanaerobaculia > Gp7-AA8 > Gp7-AA8 > JADGNZ01. The sequence goes on along the minus strand of JBBRNB010000060.1, from coordinate 30,319 downwards.
CCAGATACGCCTCTACATACCGGGCGAGCTCGCCGTGATCGTCACCAAAACGGATGGACGCTCGCTCGGAGCGATGCCGCTCGTACGGCTGCCGCCTCGGGGAGAGCAGAAGGCAGAAGGCAGAAAGCAGAAGTAACCGGTCAAGCGAGCAGACTCCGCGGTGCCCGCATTCGATCACGGATGCCAGATCGTCATCCGCGCCGAGCCACTGCCAACGGGAACTTGTTGTCCCACGCCGTGCGCGCGTGCAAGCGGGCCAGGGTGAAAAGGCAACGCACCGCAAAGGAAAATGATCTCCGATACTGTTTGCGCAGCGTCAGCAATCACCACGCTGCCGAAGAGGACGATGCTGACGACGGGCCGTCCGCCATCCGAGCAGAGCTCAAAGAGAGCGTCGAGGTGACGCTGCACATGGGAAGGGAATCGAGCATTCGCCGCCAGTGCGGGAGCAGACGATGCCGTCACCTCCGTCACCGATTGGAGTGGCGTCCTCAAAACCGGATGTTCCGGACTCGCCACCTCGAGCGAAGTCCCATCTCCACATTCACTCACGGTGGCGCTGCCTGCCAGAGCTCGCGGCCGGTGAGGGCGAAGCCGGCCAGCGCGAGCCCGAAATGCGCCAGCAGTGCAAGCGAGTCGACTGCCAGCACCAAAAGGCCAAGAGGATGCGAGGCCCAGGCTCGATAGAAATCGATGCTCGGTTGATTCGAGCCCGCGACGGCGAATCCGATCCCGATAATGCCGTGAGGCAGCCACATCAGGAACCACGTCACGAAGAGAGCCCACCAGGTGGGCCAGCGCCGCTGGCCCTGAACCGCAAGGACGAAGAACACGACGCCAAACGCCAGCGACGCGAACCCGAACGAAACCTGCCAGGCGTTCAGATACGGCCCAAGAGGATACAGCCGGTTGGCGAGGTACGGCCCTGGTGAGGGTCTCCAGAACCGGATCACAAAGATCAGACCTCCCAGCGAGGACGGGATGCCGGACCACGCAAGCAGTTGCCAGCTACGCGGAGCGCGGGCCAGTTCCTTTCGATGGGCAACGACCGTCGCCGCGCAGAGAGCCGCGGAACACAATGACACCAACCACACGATCCACATGATTCTGTCTCCCAAGTGTCCTTGCCGGCAACCCAGGCGTCTGAGCGATCGTACGCATCGCGCGCGAAGGCGCGCGAAACAGGTTACCCCCGCGCTCGGCGCGGGGTAACGGGTAAACATTGAATTTGCGGCCGACGATACCCTTGCTGAGTCAGGCTACATTGTCCGCCCCGCCTGCGCGCGTCGATGCCGGCAATCACGCGGCTTCGCTCGCACCTTGTTTCTTTTCTCAGACCGCAGCGCTCCCGCTGTTCTTCGCTCAGGATGGACAGGCTGGATGACAAGTAGGAGGACGGACGAATCCGTACTACGGAGACTTGTAATCCTCCATCAGCTCGCGCACTTTCTCCGGATCGGTCGCCGGCAATTTGCAGAGATGGTTCGTGCAGACATACGCCGTGGCCTTGCCGTGTAGCGCCTTCTGCTCCTTCGTGAACGGCGCGATGCGCGCGATCCCTGGGCCGGCGTGCAGCACCACTTTGTTCGGGACGAATGAGGAGAAGACCGCGTTGCGAAGCGCGCGAACGTTACTTCCTGCGAGCACGACCTCGAATGATGGCCCGAGCATGAAATCGATCGCGCTCATCAGGTGCGCCGAAACGGACGGAATGAGGGCGGCATCGTCCGCGCTCGCGCGAAGGAGATCGTTCGCTGCCTTCTCGAAGCGTAAATCGCTGGTGATGCGCGCCAGCCGAACGAGGTTCATGAGTTGCACGGAGTTGCCGGACGGGAGCAGGCTGTCGCTCGTCTCGCGCGGGCGCACCAGCAGTTTCTCGGCATCGTTCGCGGTCAGGTAGAAACGTCCGGTGCCATCGCCGAACCGCGCCAGCGCGCCGTGCTGGAGATCGATGGCCTTTTCGAGATAGCGAACGTCGAAGGCCGCTTCGTAGAGATTGAGCAGTCCCCAGACCACGAAGCTGTAGTCGTCGAGATAGGCGGCGCGGCCGGGTTGATGCACCAGGCGTCCGCGCGCGAGCAGAACATCCGCGGCGCGTTTTGCCGCTGTGGCGTAACTATCCTCGTTCAGGATCACCGCCCCCGAGGCCAGAGCGGCGATCATCAGGCCGTTCCAGTCGGCGAGGATCTTCTCGTCACGCGCGGAACGGTCGTCGGAATCCTGAGCACTGTAGAACGCACCGTTGGGAGCGCGGAGATCGCGCAGCACGTAGGTGAATATCTCGCGCGCAGTGCGCGCGTACTCCTCATTGCGCGTGGCCTGAAATGCTTCGAGATACGTCATCGCCAGCAACGCCTGGTCGTAGAGCATCTTCTCGAAGTGAGGCTCTCGCCAGGCGGCATCGACCGCATAGCGATGAAATCCGAGCCGTTTCCCGTCCCAGATTCTGCCGCGGCGCATCGCGCGCAGCGTCGTCTCCACCATCTCCAGAGCGTGCGGATCACCGCTGCGCTTCCAGTAGCGGAGGAGAAACATGAGCTGCGGCGCCGACGGAACTTTTGGCGCCGGAAGGAAGCCTCCGTTGACGGCGTCGAATCGCTCCGAGAGTTGCTCGTACGACTTCTTCAGCAACTCCGCGCCGATCGGAGGACCGCCCGCCACTTCCTCAGGCGCCAGCGATTGCATCACCATCGCCGCCGCCGGCTCGATCTGCTCGGGATGTTCCTTCCATGTCGTCCCGAACCTGTCGAGAAGTGCGCGCAACGGTTCCTTGGGAATGTACGCCGCGGCGAAGAACGGTTTGCCGTCCGGCGTCAGGACGATGTTCAGCGGCCAGCCGGGATCGGACATCAGCTTTCGCGCCACCGCCATGTACGTGCTGTCGATGTCGGGCCGCTCCTCCCGGTCGACTTTGATGGCGATGAAGCGCGCGTTCATCAACGCGCCGATCTCTTTATCCGAGAACGACTCCTGCTCCATCACGTGGCACCAGTGGCAGGTCGAATAACCGATGGATAGGAAGATCGGCTTGTTCTGCTCGCGAGCGGCTTTCAGCGCCGCCTCTCCCCACGGATACCAGTCGATAGGATTCGACGCATGCTGGAGCAGATAGCGTGACGTCTCGTGCGCCAGGCGGTTCGTGTGCCGCGGCGGTGTGCTGGCAACCGCCGCGGCGAGAATGAGAGAGCCCAGGATCACTTCACGAGACCGGAGCCCTGCACGACGTGATAGCGCTTGCCGGCAGCCAGACCCTTGAACGTTTGCCGTTCACCGTTCGGCCAGATCACCGTCACGTCAGCGCGCGTATCTGCGCCCAGGCCGAGGTGTTGTTCCTTCGGATTCGAGGTGAGGTAGCCGATCGTGCTGAAGACTTCGCGCCACAGCCCTTTTTCGTGTGCCGTGTCGACGATGATCTTCGCGCCGATGGCATCGCGTGTGACGCCCTTCGACGGATCGCCGGTCAGGCGGATCTTGATCCAGTGGTTGCCGTTGCCGCCGGTATTGTTGCGATAGAGGACCGCAGGGCCGTTGAAATTGTTGACCATCATGTCGAGATGGCCGTCGCCGTCCATGTCGAACACCGCCACCGATCGCGCGTTGCCTTCCGGCGTGGCGCCGCTCTGCGCGGAGTCTTCGGACAGGCGCCCGGCGCGATTCACGAAGAACACCGGCGTCTCCTTCTCCGCCACCGGCACGATCGTGTTGCGCTGCACGCCCGACGAATCGGTGAAGTACGGATTCACGCTCGAGTAGACCGCGTACTCGTTCATGCCGTTGACGAGGTAGAGATCGTCGTCACCGTCGTTGTCGAAGTCGAAGAAATCGGCTCCCCACGACCAGCCGGTCCATTTGTATCCGCGCTCAACCGCCTGCGACTGCACGTACGACGCGAGCTTGCCCCCCTCCGTAGCCGACACCCACAAGTCGTTCGCCTCCACCACGCGCATGTTGGCCATCTTCTGCGGATTGAACTTCAGCCGCGTCTTCGCATCCGGCAGAACGTACTTCTCGTCCTTGTTCATCGTGACGATGTTCGAGATGTAGACGTCGGGATAGCCGTCGCGATTCAGGTCGGTGATGCCGATGTTCATCGTGTAGCTCGGCTTGTCGGTACCCAGCTTCGACGAGACATCCTCGAACTTGCCGTTTCCGAGGTTGCGGTACCAGGAGTTCGACCCGAAGTCGTTGCCGCAGATCAGGTCTTCCCATCCGTCGTTGTCGAAATCGAGATGGCCGGCTGACTGTGCCCAACCGGTGTTGTCCAAGCCGCTTCCGGCGGTAACGTCCTCGAAGACGAAGTTGCCTTTGTTGCGAAAGAGCTTGTTGGGAAGCCCATTCAGATTGCGGCGTGCGAACGTCGGCAGTACGCCGTGAACGTAGTCGCCGAAGTAGCCGATGTAGAGGTCGAGCAGGCCGTCCTTGTCGTAGTCGAACGCGGTGGCCGGACCGCCGACCAGTCCTTTGCCGCCGAGGTTTGTACGCGCCGTGACGTCCTCGAATTTTGCGTTACCGAGGTTCCTGTAAAGACGGTGATCGTCGTCGACGTAGGTGATGAAGATGTCCGGCAGGCCGTCGTTGTCGAAGTCGGCGATGATCGCCTGCCGCGGCTCGCCGGGACGCCCGTCAGGACGTTTCCAATCGAGACCAGCAGACTGCGTCACATCGGTGAAGTGCCCCTTGCCGTCGTTGAGATAGAGCGCGTTCCCCGCTCCGCTGAGCACGAGCACGTCGATGTCCCCATCACCATCAATATCCTCGGCTGCAAGCCCGGAGCCTCCGAATGCCGGTGGCACCGCCAGGACAGCGGTATTGCCATCCTTCACCGTGTAGCTGCGGATGAGACGCGCCAGCCAGTCGGACATGCGATGCTCGAACTGAATGCCGCTCGATGCCGTGACGTCGGTGAAGTACTTGCCGCCTGTCTTCGCGCTCTTTGAAGAGGCCGACGCGATTGTCGTCACCGGTTTCTTCACAGGCGGCGCCGACGCATGCTTGTCGAGCAGGGCCTGAATCGTGGCCACCGATCGTTTGAGATGCGTCGGGTCGAGACGATCCTTCCCGTCTTTCGTGGCCAGATTCCCGGCCACGCGGAGGATGAGCGTTCCCATCTGCGCGCCGCCCTCGGTGAGCAGCTCCGCGGCAAACGGGTCGGGCTCCAGCGTTCCTTTGTACTTCGGGTCCTTCAACACTTCGCTCAGATAGAACCAGTGCAGGCCGGGATCGCGAAAGGCGTCCAGGTCGTAGGCCTCGATGACGATCTGTTCGTTCTTCGGTAACCGCGGAAAGTAGATGCAGTCTTCGTATTCGTTCAGCTCGTGAGGCTGGTACATCTGCACCGCGTCGTGTACATCGTCGACGCGGATGAACGTGTCCCCGCGCTTCCTGGCCCGCTTCTCCGCCTCGAGCATCACATCGCCCGTCCAGGCCACCATCGTCTCCGTGAACTGGCCGCGGAAGATTTTCTCCTCCTCGGGATCGCTCGGCCACATGTGCCGCGACATGTAGACCTGCACGTTGCGAAGAAAGACCGGCATGGTCAGGTCGTTGTACTTTTCGAATGCCGCCAGCTTCTCGGCGGCGATGGCCTTGATCGTGGCGAACTTCTCGCCAGACGCCTGTGGCGCTGATTTCCGCACAGCGCTCGTTGTTTCGGCGCGCGGCGCGGAACCGGTGACATCAACCCACGCAGCTTTGAGCTCGGAAGCATTGATGCGATCGTGATTCGCAGCGCGGGCGGCGTGATCGGCGTGGCTCAGTGCCACGAGCGTGGTGAGGTCGACCGATTCCTTGAACAACTCGACGGCTGGTGCGTCGAGCGGAACGAGCCCTGTCCCGTCGGCGAAGGCATCCTGCTGCACTGCCAGGAGAGCGCGCAACGCGTAGGCCACCGCTCCGTACTGACGCCGGTCGCGCGAAGAGATCTCCGTGCGGTGCGCGTCGTCAGGATGAACGATCCAGTCGTCGGATGCTGTGTGTACGTACGGGACGGCAGCCTGCAGGACCGGCCGGAGCGTATCGACGTCGATCTGCGACTTTCCCGCGGCGGTGGCGGCGTCACTGGCCTTTATCCAGAGACCGCGGATGAACTGCTTCTGCAGGGCGATCTTCGCGGCGCGCGCTTCGAACTCCAGCGGCGTCCCGTAAATGAAATCCTCGAGCCGGTTCGCCGTCGCATAGCACTTCGGATCGCGAACCGACTCCAGGTCATCGATCTTCTTGATGATCGCCGGCACCTGCGCAACGAGCACCGTAGAGGAGAAACCGATGGCGGCGACAAAGTAGCCGAGTGACCGCATGTGACCTCCTTGCCGGAAGAGTGAGCCGTGAGTGTATCTCCCCGGCGTCAACGTGACATTGCGGAAGCGGCGATGCGGCTACGGTCGATGCTTACGGCGAAGAGAGCGGAGGCGGGGGTGATGAGTGAAGCGTGAAAAGGATGAGCCGGCTTTGCACGCAAACTCCCGTCTGCACATAAAGTCGGGAGGCTGCACATAAAGTCGAACCGTCCGAACAGGGATTCAGCCTCTCAGTCTGACCCGCCTGGAGTAGAATCATCGATGTCGAGCACAACTGCCGCGTCACTAGGTCGCGAAGTAAGAGCGGAGGCTACTCCGTCAAGTGCGAAGACTGTTTGTGGTCTAAGATCCGCCCCACCGAACAGGAAGCGTGGAGTGTCGGCAGGCAACACAAGGAGTTCGAAAAGAGCTACCACGGATCGTCTGAGAGCGAACCGGAAGCGTAGTAGTAGCGATTGATCCGCAGTTTGTAACACCTCTGCGGGTCATGGTGGGTAATCGTCTGATGTTGCGGCGGTTATCCGCCGTAGACTTTGTGCTCTGGGTCCCACCAGAGCACATGGAAGACCGCTACGATTCGGTAACCCCAGACTCTTTGCGGACCGGTCAACCGAAGCGAAACGACCTCATCGACGTCGTCCAGCCTCATCGCCTCCAAGCGCTCGCGGGCTGAGGGGCGCAACTTGGAGATCGGAACCGTGTGGTTCCGGTGCTTTTCTTTAACTAGTATCTCGTTCCATGTTTTTGCTTCGAAGTGGGCCAGCTTCTGGCGAATCTCGTGGAGTTGGGCATCGTCTACAGAACCCCATCCGCCGCCACAGCCTGACGGATTAGCGATCTCCATTCTGGCGATCCGCCACGATGGGGTCTGCTCGTTAGCCAACGGCAGCGCCCCCGCCGATGGTGACTTTGATGGACTTGGCTTTTCGCCAAACGTTGGCCGTTTTGCCACATCGGGCGTGATCGCCGAAAAAGGCTTCTTCAGCTGTTTGTGTTTGGACACACCCGCTACGACGTGCGAGGAAGGCCGGAGTAGTACTCAGCCATCGAGGCGTGCGTTATCTCGTTGCCGCCACGATCACTAGGCGCAAGGCCGCGTCGAGCGTCCCTCCATGGCTGTTCGGAGTGCGTAAGCTCGCTCAGCCACTGCGAACTTTTGTCTCCGTAGAACGCCAGAACCGCATCAACCGACTCGCGCTGAACCCTAGTGAGGTTGCCCGCGTCACCTTTGGGCCACTCCTTCACGTCAAACTGCCCACGGTGGAGCGCGTACAGATTCGGTACGACCGGACCGTTGATCCACGCCTCGATACGGTTGCCGAAAAGGGGCTTCTCATCCCAGACAAGAGACCAAGCCTGAGAGTAGTACGCCAGTTTTTGCAGCTTCATGGCCGTCATGCGGCCAAGCGCTTTCAGGATGTACGCGGCGACATCGTGTACGTTAGCCATGGTCCGAATCCCTTGTCATCTCTTCCACGTGAACCGGAATGATGACACCAGTCATACCAGAACCGGTAAAGATTATACGTGACGCGGAGATCCTTTTATTTGCAATGAGTTACGAGAAGGAAGAAAGCGTCCTACAGGATGGTTGCCTTCGCTGCGCTTCGCGCGCCAGCATCACTAAGTATCAGCCAGCGCGAAGGCAACCATCCTGTAGGACGGATTGCTTGACACCCGGAATCGAGACAAAAGGGGTGGCGAAATCACCAGCAACGATCGTTACTTCGATCTGCCGCCGGTCAGGTCCATCAGAATTCCGGAGGCCGTGCCCACCTTCGCGCGTTGCTCACCGGAGAGGTTGAAAGGTTCCTCGCCGAGGATGTAGCCGACGTGCTCTCCGCAGGCGTGAGTTACACGGACTACGACCTCGAATCCGGGCGCTCGCAATATAGGTCCACCCCAGCCAAGAGTCAAGTGCTTCAATGCTGTCACGAAATATTATGCCTATGTAGACGGATAGATATTTGTTTACGTACATAATATCATGCCGTGTAAGCGGCCATTTTATGAGCGGAAAGCGCACCGAACAGTCAGTCCCGGACTGGCATCCTTGACACTGCCCCACGCCGCTCTGGCAGATTCGAACGGCGGAGTGCCGGACCAATCCTGCTGGGATCCCTCGCGATCATCTCCGAAGACCTAACGATCGTCTCTCGGGACCTAAGCATCGTCTCCCGAGACCTAAGCATCGTCTCCCTGGACCTAAACATCGTCTCCTCGGACCTAAGCATCGTCTCCTCGGGCCTAAGCATCGTCTCTCCGGACCTAAGCATCGTCTCCTCGGGCCTAAGCATCGTCTCCCTGGACCTAAACATCGTCTCCTCGGGCCTAAGCATCGTCTCTCCGGACCTAAGCATCGTCTCCTCGGGCCTAAGCATCGTCTCTCCGGACCTAAGCATCGTCTCCTCGGGCCTAAGCATCGTCTCCCCGGACCTAAGCACCGTCTCCTCGGGCCTAAGCATCGTCTCCCCGGACCTAAGCACCGTCTCCTCGGGCCTAAGCATCGTCTCCCCGGACCTAATGATCGACTCGGAGAGCCTTACGGTCGCCCGGCGAACCCTCGGGACCGAACTCCGGACAGTCTGTATGTCCTCAGATGAGGACATCAACCTCCGCCGACACTTCGGGAGCGAGCGGCCGCTTCAATCGATCTCGGTCAACCACCGCGACACCGCCGCCCCGCTTCCCGGCATCCGGGCTTCGAGCATAGCCACCTCGGCAAGCGAGATCCCTTCCGCGAGCTGCAGCTCGACGAGGTCGTCGATCGTGATTTGTTTCTCCTCCGCCGCCCCCGCATTCGCCTCCTCGACGCGGGCATCGAGCGCGCGAAGGAGAAACTCCGGCAACTCGACGGTGATGCGCCAGCGCGCCGTGAGGTCCACTCGACGATGAAGACTGGCTACGTCGTGATCGAACCCACGCCACCCCGGCCACCTTTCATTTCATCGATAGCAGCGCCGCCGCACGGCGAAGAATATCCATGACCACGTCCGTAGGTAACGATGCGATAAAACGCGCGTCTCTAGCTGCTAGCCCGCCAGTCCAGGCTCTTGACCTGGTCTGCCAGCGCCGCGCCGGTGACCGGTAGACCTGATGGTAGCCGGACTTCGAAGGGATACCCTTTGATCCGGCTCGTCACGGGGACGACGACGAATAGCCCCGACGGTTGGTTGTAGCTTCGAGGCGACAGGACAACGGCCGGTCGAACGCCAGCATGCTCGTGGCCGGCATGAGGGTCGAATTGAAGCCAGACCACATCTCCCCGCTCCGGGACGTGGCTTGGCTTACCAGCCCTCGTTGCCAACTGACGATCCCGTTTCGATTTCGTCGTGGCGGTTTTCGTCGGTAATCTGCGCAACAAGCGATTCGAGTGTGATCTCAGGCCCCGATACAACGATCACGAGCTTGCCGCTGCTGACCGGCAAATCAACGTTGGAGTTCTCCTCGAGACGAGCTTCCTCCGCGAACGGTCGTGGAATACGAACGGCCAGACTGTTTCCCCACTTCTGTATCGTCGTCTTCATCAGGCTCTGTAGATACAACGAGTATACGGCGTGACTTGGCCGAACGTACAAGCAAAGGAGAACCCCTCATCCGCCTTCGGCACCTTCTCCCCTCTGCGGAGGGGAGAAGGGCTCTCGATGTTGAGACATCGATCTCGGGGAAGTTGCCGGCAAGGGCGGATGCTGCACGAGACTATGGCTCGCGAAGTCTGAGTCCTCAATCGAGAAGTGCTCGCGAGATCGACGTCGATGCATGTAGCGAGATTGTCATGTGGGGCTTCTCCCAACTCTCGGCAAAGCCACCAATCGAGAGCCCTTCTCCCCTTCGGGGGAGAAGGTGCCGAAGGCGGATGAGGGGGCGATGTCATCGCGGGTTACTACTCCTCGCCGGCTTCGAACGCCGGGTGATCAATTGCGACGATCGCTTTGATTGTGTACTGTATACAGTATGCAACCGCCCCCCACCCTCGCCCGCGACAACATCAGCGACGCTGTGGCCATCGAGCTCCGGAACATGATCGTCGATGGGCGCCTCCCGGCTGGGGAGCGGATCAACGAAGTACATCTGTCGGAACAGCTCGGTGTGAGCAGGACGCCACTACGCGAAGCGCTGGCGCGGCTCGAACATGAGGGAGCGCTCCGCGCGGTGCCGAGGATCGGGTACTTCGTGCGGGGGCTGACGCTCGAGGAGTTTGAACAGATCTATGCGATCCGGCCGCTGCTCGACCCCGAGGCGCTGCGGCTGGCCGGGCTTCCGGGGCGCGATCGAATCGAGCGGCTGCGGGAGATCAATGACCGGATCGGGAAGGAGAGCGACGCCGATACCATCATTGAGCTCGACGACGAATTCCATCTCGAGCTCATCGCCGGCTGTTCCAACACGGTGCTGACCGACCTGATCAAGCACTTCATCCTGCGGACGCGCCGATACGAGATTGCGCTCATGCGGGAGAAGAAGAACGTCTCGGTGGCGCGCGACAACCACAGGTCCATCCTGGCCGCGCTTCGGCGGCGCGACCTCGAGGCAGCGTGCGACGCGCTTCGCGTGAATCTTCAGGCCGGACGCGCTCCGATCGTCTCCTGGCTCAGCAAGCGCGAATCGAAGGAGGGTATCAAACGATGATCAGACGGTCACTGCTTCTCGCACTTGCGGTCATGGCGCTGTCGAGCCGGGCCGCGCAATCCGATACGACGGACGATCAACTGATCGGTATCTGGTCGAGCGCGATGTCGTTCGCTCCGGGGTTGCATGGGCAGCTCACCGTTGCCAGAAAGGGGACGTCATGGACGGCGTCGCTCGCCGGTGCTGAATCGGCCTCAAGCGAGACCGGCCACAAGATCCGGTTCGTCTTCCCTGGCAATCGTGGAGAGTTTCGCGGAGCGTTGACCGCGGACGGACACGAGATCGAAGGCTTCTGGCTTCAGCCCGCCGGGACGACGTCGGATCCGCGCGACCCAGGTGGCTCGGGGCAGCCGTTCGCATCGCCGCTCAACCTTCGCCGCGTGCGGCCCGGCATGTGGCGTGGCACGGTGCGGCCGTTGATGGATCGCTTTACGCTCTACCTGCGGATCTTTCGCGGTACCGATGGAGCGCTGACAGCGGCGTTCCGCAACCCTGAGCAGGGCTCGCATGGTCCGGCGATGCAGCTTCACGTTGCGCGGGAAGGCGGCTCCGTGATCTTCACTGCGCGTCCCGACCCCTCGGAGCCCGAGATCCGTGTCAGCGCGAAGCTCGTCAGCTCGCCGGACCGGCTTCGAATCGAATGGCCCGATCCTGGCCGTGTCATCGAGCTCAAACGGAACACGCGATCCGAGACTGCTGGATTCTTTCCGCGTCCACCGGGCGAGCCGAAGTACGTCTACCGGAAGCCCCCTGCTACCGCGGACGGTTGGACAACTGCTCGTGCACGCGATGCAGGCATGGACGAGGCGATGCTCGCAAAACTGATCCAGCGGTTGATCGATGCCGATCCATCAGTCCGCCGCCCTGCGCTCATCCATTCGATTCTGGTGGCCTACAAGGGAAAGCTGGTGCTCGAGGAGTATTTCTACGGCTTCGACCGTGACACACCGCACGACCTCCGTTCCGCGGGCAAGACGTTCTCCTCGGTGATGCTCGGGGCCGCGATGAAAGAGGGGGTGCCGATCGCGCCGGAGACGCCTGTCTACTCGCTACTGGCCGGCATGGGGCCGTTCGCGAATCCCGACCCGAGGAAGTCGCAGATCACGCTGGCGCACCTGATGACGCATACCTCGGGACTGGCCTGCGACGACAACGATTCCGCGTCGCCAGGGAATGAGGAGACGATGCAGAACCAGCGTCAGCAGCTCAACTGGTGGAAGTACACGCTCGACTTGCCGATGGCACACGACCCGGGCAGCCGCTACGCGTACTGCTCGGCGAACATGAACCTGGCCGGTGCCGCGCTGACGGCCGCGGCCCGCACCTGGCTGCCTGAGTATTTCGAGCGAACGGTGGCGCGCCCGCTCCAATTCGGTCCCCACTACTGGAACCTGATGCCTACCGGCGAAGGCTACCTCGGCGGCGGTGCCTACATCCGTCCTCGGGATTTGCTCAAAGTCGGCCAGGCCTATCTCGACGGCGGCCTGTGGCATGGACGACGTCTTGTCGACGAATCCTGGGTGAAGGTATCGACTTCGCCACACGCAGAGGTAACCCCGGCAAGCACCGGCCTCGATCCGAAACAGTTCCCAAACTTCTACAACGAAGCTGTCGATGGCTACGCCTGGCACCTTTCATCGATGCATGTAGGTGAGCACACCTATCGCGACTACGCGGCGACAGGTAACGGCGGTCAGCTCCTGATCGTCGTCCCGGATCTCGATCTGACGGTGGTCTTCACGGCGGGGAACTACGGACAGGGCGGGATCTGGGGGCGCTTCCGCGATCAGATCGTTCCGAAGGAGATCATTCCGGCGATTCGGTAGGGGGATGAGCCAGTGATCCTGCCCAGCCCCCAACCCACTCCACGCTACTATTGCCCCATGCCGCAGCTGCGTTACAAGGTTGCGAGCGAGCCTGGCGAGATCGAGCAGATCCACAGGTTGAACTACCGCGCCTTCGTCGAAGAGATCCCGCAGCATCCCTCCAATGACGAGAGGCGGCTTGTCGATCGATTCAATGACGAGAACGTCTACCTGATCGCACTGTCCGATGAAACGGTGGTGGGGATGCTGACCGTTCGAGGGATGCGGCCGTTCTCGCTCGACGGCAAGCTGACGGCGCTCGACTCGTATCTTCCGCCGGGACGGCGGTTGTGCGAGCTTCGCCTGCTGGCCATCGAAAAGGAGCATCGAACAGCGGGCGTGCTGCCGGGGCTGCTCTCGCTACTTTGGGAGTACGCGCAAGAAAAGGGATTCGACTGCGGGGTCATCTCGGCGACGACGAGACAGCTCAAACTCTATCGCCGGCTGGGTTTCGAGGCGTTCGGACCGCTCGTGGGAACGGCCGAGGCACCGTTTCAGCCGATGTTCATCACGCGGGAGGTTCTGCAGGCGCGCGCGGAATCGGTGAGCGCGCTGCCGGCCGTCCTCCGGCGTGAGCCTCTCAACTTCCTTCCCGGTCCTGCCTCGCTTCACGCGGATGTAGCCGCGGCGCTGCAGTCGCCGCCGGAATGGCATCGCAGTGCGGCGTTCGTCGGTGAGATGCAGACGCTACGCGAGGGATTGCGCGGCCTGACGCAGGCACCGTTTGTCGATGTCCTTCTCGGCAGCGGCACGCTGGCCAACGACGCCATCGCCGCGCAACTGGCCCGGCTGGACGGGCGCGGTGTCATTCTCAGCAACGGCGAGTTCGGGGAGCGGCTCGCCGATCACGCCCGCCGTGCGCGGCTCGACTTCGAGTGTATCCGGTTCGATTGGGGGAGAGCGCTCGACTTCGAGTCCCTGAACGGACGCGATCCGTCGTGGATGTGGGTGGTCGCATGCGAAACGTCGACCGGCGTTCTCAACGACGTCGAGCGGCTGACCGCGGTCTGCCGCGACCGCGGTGCCAGGCTGGCTCTCGACTGCGTCAGCGCCATCGGTGCGATGCAACTCGATCTGTCCGGCGTCTATCTCGCCAGCGGTGCGAGCGGAAAGGCGTTGGCAGGCCCGCCGGGACTGTCGATGGTCTTCCACGATCACGCCATCGAGCCCTCTCCTGACGACGTTCCTCGCTATCTCGACCTCGGCCTCTACGCTCGCAACGGCGTCCCGTTCACGCACTCATCGAACCTGGTGCGCGCGCTGGCCGTGGCTCTGCGGCGAGTCGATTGGCCGGCACGCTTCGACGAGATCGCGGAGCGAGGAGCGGCGGCACGGTCTCGCCTGCGAGCGCTCGGCTTCGAGGTGATCGGAGCCGGCGCCATTCCTGCTCCGCATGTGATCACGATCGCGCTGCCGCCAACGGTCCGCTCCGTCGATGTCGGATGCGAACTGGCACGTCTCGGCTTTCTCATCGCGTACGGCGGCGACTATCTGTCAACGCGTAACTGGATCCAGATCGCGATGATGGGAGAAGTGGCGATGGGAGCGCTGCCGCCGCTGGCGCGAGCACTGCGACGGGCAGTGCCTCCCCCTGGGATCGCGGGCGTCCCGCCCGCTGCTGACTCTCGGTAACGCCGAAGCTGCCGAGACGCCCGCGATCCAGCGTGGTGGATTCCGGCGTGCTATCATCTCCCGCGGATCGCCTCTGAAACACACTGCCGATATCTGATTTCGTCTCCTGATTCTCCCGCCATGAACCGCGGCACCGCTCTACGTGTGTCCCGCGAACGACGGAGACGAAATGATTACCAACGATTGGGTCAATGAGTTTTTTCAAGGCATTGCTGTCGACTTCTGGCTTGCGGCAGCTCCGCCGCCGGACGCTGACTTGCCGTTCCTCGAAGGTGTCTTTGGCGCCCCTTCCGGACAAGCGATTCTCGATGTTGCCTGTGGTGCGGGAAGACACAGCATTCCGCTGAGTAAACACGGATATGCCGTCACTGGCGCCGACCTCTCAACCTCGTGTCTGGCCGAAGCGCAACGGCGCGCGGATGTGGAGCAAGTGACGGTCGAATGGCATCGCGGCGACATGCGCGAGCTTCCCTGGCGCGGCCGATTCGATGGCGCTCTCTGTTTCGGGAACAGCTTCGGTTACTCCGATCGGGACGGGACCCGTGCCTTCATCCGGTCGCTGGCGCAATCGCTGAAGCCGGGCGCCCCCTTCGTGCTCGAGAGTGGCGCGACCGCGGAGTCTCTCCTTCCGAATCTGCAGACGCGCCGCTGGATGGAGATCGGAGACATCCTCTATTTCTCCAACGCGGCCTACGACTCCTCGGCCAGCCGGCTGGACGTCGACTATTCATTCGTGCGCGGATCCGTCAGGGAGACGCGTACGGCTCACACGTGGATCTTTACGATCGGCGAGCTTCGCGAGCTCTTCGCCGGCGCTGGGCTGGTCGTCGACCAGATCTGTTCGACGTCAACCGGCGAACCGTTCCGGCTCGGTGATCCAAGGTTGCTGCTCGTTGCAAGGAAGGAGAGTTGATTCAACTTGTACCGAACTGGACCGGCGCTGACTAATCGCAGCAGGAGGAAGCATGCGACGTACAACTGCTGGCTGGATCTTTCTACTAATCATGATGCCGGCCCTGGCGCTTGCCGCGACAGGGCCGTTGCTCACGCCGGTGAAAGCGAACCGCCCGGGACGACTCTACAGGGCAACGACTGATCTCCGATTGCTGTCGCTCGCCGCGATCTCTTCGATCGCGGCGAGCGCCTTCGCCACCTGCTTATCGCGTTTCTCGATCTTCCGGCAGCGGCCGATCACATCTTCGATCAATGCCCAGGTCACGTTCGACGGCTGATAGCGGTCAGGTGCCGACTCGGCGACATGACGGCCGAGGGCGCCGAGGGCTGTGTGGTAGGGCAACGGCGTCGCGGGGAGGTCGTGCGCGAGTGCGTCGATGTAGCGGGCCACCAGGAGGCCGGCTGCGGACGACTCGACGTAGCCTTCGACTCCTGTGATCTGGCCAGCGAAGAAGATGTGGTCATCGATCCTGGTCTGAAACGTCGGGCGCAGGTGCCTCGGTCCATTGATGAATGTGTTGCGGTGCATGGAGCCGAAGCGCGCGAAGACAGCGTTCTCCAGACCTGGGATCATCCGGATGACGCGCTTCTGCTCTGGTACCTTCATCTTCGTCTGGAATCCGACGATGTTGAAGTAGTCGTCCGAAAGGTCTTCTTTCCGTAGCTGGACGACGGCATGCGGCCGCTCACCGGTCACTGGATGCTCGAGGCCGACCGGTTTCATCGGACCGAAGCGGAGCGTCTCGATGCCGCGCGAGGCGATCTCCTCGACCGGCAGACATCCCTCGAAGTGCGCCGCCTTTTCGAAGTCATGCGGCGCGAAGATCTCGGCCTGCAGCAGCGCGGCGATGAATGCCTCGTACTGTTCCTTCGTCATCGGCGCGTTGAGGTAGTCTGTGGCCGACCCTTTGCCGTAACGCGATTTCCAATAGAGCTTGGAAAGGTCGAGCGAGTCGGCGGCCAGAATCGGAGCGATGGCGTCGTAGAAGTACAAACCATCGCGCCCGAGGAAGTCGTTGATGGCGTCGAAGAGCGGCTGAGAAGTCAGCGGGCCGGTGGCGACGACGAGGAAGTCATAGCCGACACGGTCGAGCGATGTGACCTCGTCGCGCCGCAGCGTGATGTTCGGATCGCCCGCGATGGCATCAGTGATCGCGGCGGAGAATCGATCACGGTCGACGGCGAAGGCATCGCCGGCGGGGACGCGTGCTTCGGTGCCGCAGCGAATGACGAGCGAGTCGAGCATCGTCATCTCCCGCTTGAGCAGCCCGACGGCATTGGTGATTGCCGACGATCGGAATGAGTTCGAACAGACCAGCTCCGCAAGGTTCGAAGTCTGATGCGCCGCCGTCGTCTTGGACGGCCGCATCTCGAAGAGGTCTACATGGTGACCACGCCGCGCCAGCCCGAACGCGCACTCCGAGCCGGCCAGACCGGCGCCGATGATTTTGATATGGGACACGAACTAGTTCGAAGGCTCGTTCGACGAAAAGGCCGTCGCACCGTCCAGCCTGATCTCGCCGAACTTCTGCTCGAAAATCGCGATGTTCTGCGCCAGAGCCTCCATCAGTTGCTTGGCGTGAAGCGGCGTCATGATGACGCGGCTGTAGATCTTCACATCCGTCCGTCCCGGCACGATGCGCCCGAGGTCGATGACGAACTCGCTCGGCGAATGGATGATGTTCGCAAAGTTGATGTACTCCCCCTGCGCCACGGAGTCGTCGAGGGTGATGCGGATGGTGGGCTGCTGTTGCTCGTCCATAGACGCGAGGATACCGAGGGGCGGAAGGCGAAATTCCCCGACTTCGCAGGGAGGATGGTCTCCGTCCGCGCGCGGGGCTATCCAGATCATCGACCGTGCAAGAGTGGAAAGCCTCTTCGTTTGCAGCACCATCTCTTTCCTTAAGGCCTCCTTTACATTCGAAAAGTAAGTCCTTATATTGTGAAATCAATCACTTCCTAGAGAGCGACTCGATGAGCAGTGGCAGATGGCGAATGCTTGGTCTCGTCTTACTTGCCGCGGCGGCTGTCGCGGCCAACGCGGACGCTTTGCCCGTTGACTCCTTATCGCTGGGCTCAGTAGGAGCAGTGCCTGGGACGACCGCGCGGGTACCGGTGTACCTGCGGGACGCGTCGGGGACGCGGCTGGGTAGAGACTTTGGGGCCCACCCCATCAACCTCATTCAGTTCACGGCCACCTTCACCCATTCCGAGCTCGTCAAAGGCTGCTTGAGCACGCCGTTCCCGCAATGTTCGGTGAGATTCGTTCCAGACGGGGTACTGGCTGCACCGACGCCGGAATCACTCACGGTCTTCAAGGGATCACAGACCCTTCTGGTGCGCTATACACACTCGCCGGCGCCGCAGTTGCCGGATACCCAGATTGACTTCACCCCCGACAAAGAGGCGCCAGGTAACCTCATCGGCTATATCGAGATCGACCTCCTTACGTTCTCCACCGATCTCCAAAACACGATTCAAATCACACTCCGACCCGGCCCGGACGAGACTCTGCTCGCAAACCAACTCAATGCCGCAATCACCGAGACCGTGGGTGACGAGCTGGAGGTGAGCATCACGCCCGCAAAGGTCATTCCTACGCAATGTGCCGTTACGCAACCCGGAATTGAGTCGATCGCGTGGAGCGGCGACCGCGGATGCTCGACGGAGGTCTCCTGCTCCATCGACGAGAACGTCACGTTTCACGTCCTGACGTCCCCTGGCTACACACTGCAGGACTGCGATTCCGCCACCTGGGATTTCAACGACGGCACATCCGTCTACGGTACGACGGTCACGCACGCCTTTTCCGCTGGCGGGAGTTTCAAGGTTTCTCTCGAGGTAAAGAACGTGGTGGGGAGCGGAAGTGCCGGCACGGTGGTGGCGGTCAGCTCGACGGTAGGTACCTCCTCGTGTACTTCCTGCAGCGCTACGGTGCCCATCGACGCGGCCACGAACAGGATCGTCGACTTTCTCAGCACCTTTCCGAATGGCTGCAGTCCTCAGGTGGCATGGACATTCGGCGACGGAGACTCGGTCGGGACTCGAAACGCGTCCCACGTCTATAGGCAACCAGGGACGTATCCATGGAGCATGACCCTTTCGACCGGTACCGACCGCATCCGCACAGGGATGATCGCGATCGCTTCCGGTACGGCCACGTGTCTCGGAGATTGCAGCGCGAACGTGCCTGCGAAAGGCGTCGCCGGGAGCGCGGTTCCTTTCGGCGCCGTCGTGGGCTGTGAGGTGGGCGAGTACCAGTGGTTTTTCGGGGACGGTTCGACGAAAGCGGGATCCGAGGCGGCCGTCACTCACCAGTACGCGGCAGCAGGAACCTACGACTGGAAGCTCACTGTGATGCATACCGGCATGAAGACGACCAACTGTTCTTTGGGAGGGCGCGTTGTCATCACCGCGCAGCCTCCGCCGTCGAGACGCCACCCCTTTGGGTTAGCGGAGTGAAACCAGTGAGTTACCGGCCAAACGCATGGATGTTTGCGGCTATGCTCACCGCGGCCGCCGCGGGGTTGCAGGCACAGTCGAGCGCGGAGATCAACGGAGGCCTGGAGTTCAGCTTTGGCAGTCCGGGCGCACGCAGCCTGGCCCGCGGCGGTGCCTTTGCCGGCCTTGCCGACGACGCCACGGCCGCCTACACAAACCCGGCCGGTCTTACAAATATCCTGAAGCCAGAGCTCTCGATCGAGGCGAGGGGAGCTTCGTACACAAACAATTTCACTGATTCTGGACACGCCTTCGGGCCCCCAAGTCATCTCGGGTTCGACCAGACGCCGGGCATCCATGAGGGGAGTCTCGTCGACCGCCGTGCGAGTGTGTCGTTCCTTTCGTTCGTCCTGCCGTACGACCGCTGGTCCGTCGCCATCCACCGGCACGAGCTCATGAACTTCCGCGCCTCCGCCAAGTCACAAGGGATCTACTTCGATGTTCTCCCGCCGGCGGGCCAGCCGGTTCCGTATCGGCTCTTTCCAGCCGACAGCTCGCTGGATCTCTCTATCGTAAGCTACGGAGCCACCTTTGCCTACCGCCTGCGGGAGAACCTCTCGCTCGGCGTCTCGATCGTTCGCCAGCAGTTCAACCTCTCCTCCCTGACCACCCGCTTCGAGGCGGATTTCCACGCGCGGTCTGCGAATACCCAACCAATCGCCGTGCTGCGTCAGTCCGGAAAAGACACGTCGCTGGCGTTTACGACAGGCCTTCTTTGGCGCATGAGCCCTGGCATCCAGGTGGGAGCGGTTTATCAGCAGGGAAGCCAGTTCGATGCCGGCATTGACGAACGGATTGTCAACACCCCGGCCGCACCTCAGAAACACGGGAAATTCAATGTACCGTCGGTCTATCGTGCAGGAGCGTCTCTCGGGCTGGATTCGTACACCACCCTGAGCGTGGAGGCCGACTACATACGTTACTCGGTGCTGACCCGAGGTTTCTTGGTCCTCGGAACAGAACCCCCGAACTATACCGTCAACGACGGCACGGAGATTCACCTGGGCGTCGAACGGATGCTGGTCGCGGACTGGCTCTTACGCGCAACGCGGTACCCGGTCATCGTGGCGGCCGGGGCGTGGCGCGATCCCGATCATCGCATCCGCTACGTCAACCCAGACCCCACCGACCCGAGGAGTATCGCGCAGAGTCTGCTCTTCCGCGCTGGGAGCAGTCAATGGCACGGCAGTGCCGGCGCGGGCCTTTCGGTGGGACGCAGCTACACGGTCAACGTGGCGTACGACTACTCACACCGGCAGCGGACATTGTCATTGTCTGCCGTGACCAGGTTCTGATGAGGCGCAGCTACGTCATCGGCATTGCGGCCCTGGTGATGACATTCGCCATTGCCGAGGTGTACGCAGACGCTCCGCAGGACTTCGTTCGCGTCACAATGGGTGCCCTCGGCTCGGTCAAGAAACTGCGGCGAGGAGGCGACGGAAAGGCGCACGTAGCGGTGGTCGCGCGTGCCAGTGCTACCTCGCAGTCGAAGGCCCAAGGGCTGGCCGGGCTGATGGCGCTCGACGGAGCTGCCCAGTCACTCGCGATCACAACCGTGGTAGCGCCAGTGAACGGCTCGACCGCAGACGCCGAGCGTCTCTTGGCGCTGCATCGTAAGACTCCGCTTGCAGCGGTGATCCTTCTCGACCCGCCACACGACTCGATGTCGGCGATCATCAGTTTTGCATCGCAACACGAGGTACTGACGATCTCCGCGCGCCCGCAGGACACCGGGGTCGTAGATCTGGTCGTCTTCGAAGGGAAGGTCTACCGCTACGACAGAAAGATCGTTTCCGAGTACGTGCTCGTCGAGAACCTGCTCAGCACGCCCGTAAAGGGGCAGACCTTCCGGGAAACCTACGAAGAGGCGCGCAACAGGATGGAGAAACCGTCATCGAAACCGGACTGGGGTCTGATCGCGGTCGAGCTGCAAATGGCGATCGCGATCGGTGAGCCTCCGAACCGGATCGTTGCTCTCGCGGGAGGGCAGAGCGAGACGTATCTGCCGCATCTTCATCTGGCCCACGCGCTGTTCAAACTGGGCGAGTGCGAGGACGCCGAAGAGGAGCTGAAGGTTTCGACGGGGAAAGAGACCCCGTCGAAGGCGGAGCGCGCCGATGTCGAGAAGCAGCGGCCGCCGTGCCCGATTCCACCGCACGCGTGAAGGAGCCTGGCCATGGCATTCCGTTTCTTTATTAGTTACGCTCACGACGATACGCAGAAGGAGGATGTCGAGGAATTCTTCGACGACCTGGTATCCGAAGTGAGCGCGCTGCTCGACCGGGGCGAGGGCATCGGATTTCTCGACCACGACACGATCGAGCAGTCGTCGGCCTGGGGAGAGGCGATCAGCGACGCACTGCGCACTTGCAAGGTACTGGTCTGTCTAACGTCGGAGCGCTACATCGGCAGCGATTACTGCGGGAAGGAGCTGGAGGCGTTTCGGGCGCGCGTCGTTGCCGAGAAGAAAGAGAAGGCGAATCTGATCATCGCCGTGCGTTGGGCACCCAACCTGAGGAATCTCCCTCCGCTGCTGGAGCCGCTTCAGTACGATCGTCGCGGCCTCCCGGACCTGTACGCGACCAAGGGATTGCTCCGTCTCAAGAGGCTGCGGGACCCCGGATATCTCGTCGTGGTGCAGTCGCTCGCGGACCTGATCGTGGAGCGCTCGAACGCGGAGCCGCTCCCGGAAGCCAGCACGCTCCCCTCGCTCAGCGACACGCCGAACGCCTTCAGCGATCCGGCCGGTCCGGCCGTCCGCTCCACCGGCCCGAAGAACGCCAAGTTCGTCTACCTCGCCGCGAGTTCGAACGAGCTGCGCGCGATGCGGAACTCCTGCGACGCGTACGGCGACAATGGGTACTTCTGGTGTCCGTTCTGCCCGCCGGCAGACGAGACCGTCGGAACAACCGCCTACTCGGTTGCTAACGCCATGAAGCTTCGCCCGGACGAGATCCAGCCCGGCCCGGATCTGCTGCGGGAACTTCAGGCGGCTTCCGACAGCAACACTCCAGTCGCCGTCGTCGTCGATCCATGGTCTTTGGAGATCAAGAAGTATTACGACCACGGCCGGAGCATCGACAGCTTCAATTCGCCGACTTGCGCGGTATTCGTTCCCTGGAACCCCTACGACGTGGAGATGAAAGAGCGCGAGGTGCAACTGTTAACGCTGGTGCGCAAAACGTTCCGCGCCCGAATCGCCACGAGTAAGGAGACTTACTATCAGGAGCGGGTTTCCTCTATCGCCGAATTCCGCGACCGTCTCCGGGATGCCATCCATCAGATGCGCTTTCAGATCTGGAACGACGGAACGCCTTCCAATCCGGTCAATAACGAAGTGAAGCTGGAAACGTTGAGCGTGGTATGAGAGACGCGGCGCCATGACCACAGCCGCGCCCGCGGGGAGGATCATCACCTTCTACTCCTACAAGGGAGGAACGGGAAGGTCGATGGCGCTTGCGAACGTCGCCTGGATTCTGGCGAGTTGCGGAAAACGCGTCCTGGCCATCGATTGGGACCTGGAAGCGCCCGGCCTCCACCGCTACTTCCACCCCTTTCTTCGCGACAAGGATCTGGCGAACACAGAAGGGTTGATGGACTTCGTCGTGAACTATGTCTCCGAGGCCATGACTCCTCCTCCTGCCGGGAGCGACCCGCTGCCGCCGGACTGGTATACGAAACATGCCGACATCATCGACTACGCGGCGGCGCTGCGCTGGTCTCAGTTCGAGAAACCGGGAACGATCGATTTCGTCCCGGCGGGGCGGCAATGCGAGACCTACGCCTCCACGGTGAACCTGTTCAACTGGTCGCAGTTCTACGACAAACTCGGCGGCGGCGCGTTCTTCGAGGCTGCGAAGGACTACATGCGCCGGGAGTACGACTACATCCTCATCGATAGCCGTACGGGCGTGAGCGACACCTCGGGGATCTGCACGATCCAGATGCCGGACATCGTAGTGGTCTGCTTCACGCTCAACATTCAGAGCATCGAAGGGGCGTCGGCGGCCGCGGAAGCAATCGACCGCAACCGCCGCGCGACCGGCAAGGAGATCCGCGTTTTCCCCGTACCGACCCGCGTCGAACGGTCGGAGAAGGAAAAAGTCGATCTGGCCCGGATCGAGGCTTGGCGGAAGTTCGAACCGTACCTGTTTCACCTCTCGGAAAAGAAGCAGGCGGACTACTGGGGCGCCGTCGAGCTGCCTTACGAGCCGTGGTATGCGTTCGAGGAAGTGCTGGCCACGTTTGGCGATCGCTCTGGAACGCAGGCTTCGATTCTTTCTTCCCTGGAGAACCTCACCTCCTACATCACTGACGGCGAGGTCCAGCGGCTGACACCGGTGACTGAAACTGAGCGGAAGTCAGTGCTCGCGACGTTCCTCCGTCGCCGGGAAGAGCCGGAGAAGGCGGTCGTCAACGCCGCCACTCGCGGCGAACAGATGATGTCACGCCTCACTGTTGTGGAGCAGGAGCAGACGCTCTCCGCGATCCTTCGTCTCGTGCGCATCCCCGCGGTCGACGAGGCGGGAAAGGCTACGCGGAGACGACTTCCGCGCGCACAGTTGGAGGGTATTCCCGATCGGGTGTTCCAGGGGCTGCTCTTCGGACGGATCATCAATATCGTCCGCGATGAAAACGACAAGGATGTCGTACAGCTCGCGGACGACGATGTGATCGAAGGGTGGAGCCGTGTCAAGCGTGCCATGGACGCCGATGCTCCCTTCCTCCGCTGGCACCAGCAGTTCGCGGAGGTGGCAGCGGCGTGGAATGCGTCGTCGGGCAGGCAGGCGCTTCTCACTGGTAGTCGCCTGGCCGACGCGATCGAATACCTGCGCGCGCGGCCTCGGTCGTTCAGCGTCAGCGAACGGGCGTTTATCGCCGCTGGCGTGGAGCGGCGGAGACACGGCCGGTTCTGGGCCGCCATCGCCGCAGTCGTGCCGCTGCTGATCCTGCTCGTGTTCGTGCTCAGGTCGCGCACGGACAACTATCAACTCGATCGCATCTACGCCACCGCTCCGGCGGCGCCGAACGATGCCTCACCGCAAGGGAGTGAGGCGCTCAGGTCGTGGATCGCAGCACTGGCCCGCTCCGGCCGGGCCGCGCAGGCAGGAGTCCTGGCCGGCGATGTCACGGACCACGGGAGGCGAGCCCTGGCGTATGCAAGCCTGGCGGCCGCACTTGCGGGGAGCGAAAAAAGGAAAGAGATGCTCGCTGCGATCGACGCGGCACAGGAAGCGGCCAACCGCGTTGCCGCCGGCGAAGAGCGGGCGAGCGTGCTCACCGATGTCGCCGCAATCCTGAAGGACGCGCTCCCCGATTCGGCCGGAGGACTATTCCGCGACGCGTTGCGCACGGCGCCGGCGACCACCGAGCGGCGTGCCGCATCGGCCGCGATGGACGTGAGGCTGGTCAGTTTGCCGAGCGGACGGCCGTTCGATGCCGGCGCTACGGAAGATACCCGCCGCTGTCTACTCTTCAGCCGGATCGCCACCGAGCTGCAGTCGCTCGGTCTTGCCAACGAGGCCGATCCCGCCTTTGACGCCGCGCTCCGTAGTCTCAACCAATTGCCTCCGGCGGCGCGCGTAAACGTCGGGCTGTCGCTATTCACAATGTTTGGCCGTGCCGGTAAAGAGGACGGCGCCAAGGCTGCTCTCTCGGCCGCCCTGCTGGCGATTCCGAAAACCGGGTCCGACGCGCGGTTGGCCCTGCTGGTATCGACGGCGGTAACGTTGACCAGCGCTGGCCGGACCGCGAGCTATCAGACACTTCTCCGGACTGTGTCACTCCCGGAATTCCTCCCGGAGGAGCGCTCCGCGGTGGTCCGCATCGTGACGCGAGCACTTCTGCGCTCGCCTTACGCCGCCCCAAGTGATCCACTGTGGCCAGCCCTGATCGAGGACGCGAATACCGTGAGGCCGGAGGCGCAGGCGGAAGCGCAGGCATACGTAGCGGCCGCCTTCGGCGCTGCCCAGGAAGCGGATCGCGCCCGGCAGCTCATCGACAGCGCCCAGCGACGGCATCTCCGCGATGTTCCTCGCGAACGCCTGCCGCGGGCGCTCGCCGCGCTGGCTGAGGCCGGCTTTCAAACCAGCGATCCAGCGGCCAGGGCCGAGTGGGACGGGGCGCACGCGCTCGCACTCGCTGTCGGTGGCGCGGATAACTTCGCAGCGCTGGCGATTACCGGTGCTGCCTGCAGGATTCCGAATACGCCATTCGACCTGTACGAGAAAATCGATGTCGCCGCGGTACGGCAGGAGACTGCTCCGGTCCTGATGGGCATCTACGGCGATTCGCTGAGAGCGAGCTCGAATCCGGCTGCCCGTCGTGATTTTGCCAGCGCCGTCGTCGTTCATACCCATGGTCTCGACGATGTAGTGCGAGATCCGATCCTGCGCGATGCCACGAAGGTGCTCATGGCATCGAGCGCGGGCACAGAGGCGGCGTCTGTTGCCGGTCATATCACCGACTCGGTCACCCGTGCCGAAACCATCATCATGATTCTCGGACCGATGAATCCGAATGAAGCGCTACAAGTCGCCGCGAACATGGCGGATCCGTTTGTTCGGGCCAGGGCGCTCATCGCGGTGGCGGGAAACGCCCTTCCGAAGTCGGCCAATGTCGCGGCAAACGCGCGATCGCAAGCCGAGGAAGCCGCCGCGAAGATTGAGACAGAGGTGACCCGTTCCTCTCAGCGCGCGGAGATCGCCATCGCCTACGGAGCGGCTGGCGACCTGCGCGCGGCCAGGCGCGTCGCGAATGACTGCGAGCTCAATTACGATCGCTTGCGTGCCTACGCAAGCATCGTTGATCAGGTCGCCCAGCGGTCAAAGAAACCGGTTTAGGAGCATGCGCTGTAAAGGAGGTCGTCCATGAGAACGCGGTGGGGTTCCACGCTCATGCTGTTTCTGGCGCTTCCGCTACTCGGAGCCACCCCGCCGAGGAACTGGGAACAGTGTCCGCGCACATCGCCTTCGGACACCAGCCAGGAACCTACACGTTCAACGACGGATCGAACCGAACGAAGGGAACGATGTTCGAGAACTTCGAGGGCCTGGTCTTTCTGATCGACATGGGCATGAGCCGCGGAGTCGACTACAGCAAAGGAGCGCTGCTTCGCATCGAACGCGGGAGTGGAGGCGAAACCGCGACGGCGGTGTTCGCGGATGGAACACAGAAGCGACTGTGGCCGTGAAGGGGGCGTGGTGGAGAGGATGTTGGTTGGGCAGGGTGATGGCAATCTGAGCGTGATGCTCCGTTCACCGTCGAAATGAGTCGGCGTCTCGTCAGACCCGCGCTTTTCGCGTCGACCGCGGATGCCTCCGTGCTACGCGATCGCGCGCAACTGCTGCCGTACTATCGTGACTCGTTGGCGGCCGGGGAGGTGCTGCCGATGCGGGACGAGGCTTTCCTTCGGGCGCTACTCGACGCTCGCTCGATCTATTTCGATGGCCGCGAAACCCCCTTGGGAGATGCGCTGCTGGGCCTCGCGCACCTCGAGGCCGTCCGTGATGCGGGCTCGCTCCTCGGTCTGCAATTGACAGTGACCGCATCGCCGGAGATTGCGAGGCTCCTGGGAGTGCAGGCCACCACTCGGCCGAGGGATCGAACGATGCGCATTAGCGTGGCGCCAGCACGTACGGGTCAGCTCATGCCGAGAGCGGACCTCCCCCCATTTCGCACTTCGACACGTGTGTACGCCGGATCACGGGTGGTGATTTTGACCACGTGCTCATTCAAGGTTTGGATGAGCCGCGGAAAATGTACCCGCCGCTTCAAGCGCTCCCAATCGAATCGCACGACATCGCGGCACTGCTCGGGCTCTTCTCGCAGGCAACCCTGATCATCGGCAACGACACCGGCCTGGTTCACGCCGCAGCAATGACAATGTCGCACACCCGCCTCGGCGTGATTGGCATCTACGGGCGGCACTCCTATCTTCGATTCACAACCGGCGATCGCAGGCAATACGCGATCGCTACCCCGTTTGGGCAGGCGATGGCGTTCGCTGATTGCAGTCCGGTCCGCGATCGGATCGACGACAAGCAGTATCCCCACGCCTCCACCATCCGCCGGATCGCGCCGGAATACATCGCGGAGTGCGCACGGCGAGTGCTCGAGGGCGATACCTGATTTTGTTGGACCGCAAGGACTATAGAGCGGCCGCTGACTCGCTGTAGTAGGAGTAGAGCGCCGGCCCGGTCAGAACGCGGCCGCGCGCCGGCTCGGGAATGACCGCAGCGTATTCGGGGAGGAGTCCCGTCTCTTCGTCAAAGAGAAAAAGCGTCTTCTCGATGCGCGACGGCTCCGACAGCCACTTCACTTCCTCCAGCACGAATTCGCTTGGCTGGCGGAGATCGACGACGATCCGCGGCACGTAGTCGATGAGGAGAAGGACGGTGTGCTCCCACATGTCGGGCCTTGTGCGCACGTTCCAGACGCGAGGCTGCGATGGATCGTAGAAAATGCCTACCGGCATCCGACGCTCGCGAGCCCACATCTCCCGTTCGGCCTGATAGAACATGTAGCCCTTCTCGCTGCCGCGGTCGAGTAGACAGAGCGCGGTCACTCCCCAGTTGTGACGCAGGTCGTCGAAGACCCAGAACGCCTCGTAGTCGGAGGTGCCGAGGAACAGCCACGTCGGCGGGCGGATGCGGTCGAGCGACATGGCAATCACAATCGACGCAGCCAGAAAGGCCATGGGCGCGGCAAACGAGGCGATCGGCACGACCTCGTACAGCCCGGCGCATAACGCGAACGGCAGCATGTCGGCGATCACCGGTGTCATCCGGAAGAAGCTTCTCCGCGGCTGGCGAAGGCGCAGGAGCACCATCATGGCCACGCCGCGCAACGTGTGTCCGAGGCCGAGCTCGCGAATGCAGACGCGGTAATTGCGTACGGTGGGGTAGAGGGAGCGGGCTGCCCACCAGGCGAGGAGTGCCGTCGCCGCGAGGAGCCCCACCACCCAGCTCGCGCCAACCTTCGGGCGCTCGACGATGTGAAGGGGGTCGATCGTCGCGGCCAATCGCGCCAGGCTTCTCCACATCCAACGTAGCAGCCAGATCACTAACGCGCTGTAGATCGCGGCCATGAGGAGGGTAACCGCGGTGCCGAAGCGAATGAACGTCGCTGCGAATCGCCGGTCGTACTCGCGGCGTGCTCGCTGGACGCCGCGCCACCACATCTCCGCCGTGAATTCGAGCGGGATGGAGAGGAGCAACGCAGCGGCGATGACCGCGGCGCGCGCCCCGATGTGCGCCGGATACGAGATCAGGCCGCGTTTGCTGACGAAGGCTTCGCCCACCAGCGCCGCGCTCACCACGACCATTGCCCAGTCGATCAGCCATCCGAGCATCGCATTACCATATACCGGATCTGTGAGCACAGCTACTCGAGCTACTGCGGCGGCCAGTCGAAACGACGCCGGCGCCGTGCTGATTCGACGCTCCGTTAGGCGCTTTTCTGCAATGTGTCAGTAAGACGCGTCAGGCTGCTGCCTGACTGTCTTTCTTCTGGAACACATAGCTCCAGTATTGTGCTTTGCCTTTCTTGAAGAAGGTATACCAGCTCCAGGTCGATTCCGGGACTTCGGTGGAAAAGCTCATACGGGCGGTCGGTTCAAAGACCTCTTCAATAAACCATTCCGATCTTGAATTCTTGCGCAAGTTCGCCCGCATGATGTTGGTCCACTTTTTTGCCTCCGCATCACCCGCGAACTCCAAAGCGCGTATGACATTCGGTGTAATGTCGGTACGGTCGATCAGACTCATATCCTCCAAAACCTTGAACTGCTCTTCCAACATCCCTATCGTTTGGTAACTCTTCGCAACGCTGTCTCCGCGTACATCAGCGAACAAGAACATCCCGCCGGGCTTTAGAATACGGTGAACTTCCCGGAAGAACAGTCCGGGATTGGTATAACAATGAGAAGACTCCACGTTGATGACAACATCCTTGGAGCAATCGGGAACGCGTAACGACTCCGCCCGTCCAACCTCGAACCGCAGCCCGTCCTTGGAATGGACGCGGTTACAAAAGGCAATATTGGCTTCGGCGAAGTCGATTCCCAGATACGATTTCGGGTGGTAGGTCTTAAAAAGGAAACTGGCGCCGCCGCCGCGGCCACACCCGACTTCCAAAACGTCTTTTTCCGTCGACTCGCAGAACTTGAACAGGTAGTCATACAGTTGAATCGAGCATCGGCTGGCTTCATCTTCTTGAGAAAGTGTAATGGTCTGCGGTGTTTCCAGACCGGCATACCCCAGATTAATGAACGTCATCGTCGGATCTGTATTCAGTTCCGACATGATTTCGTAGGTCAATTTCTGCATCGAAGACCATCTTCCCCTTGGACGACTTGGCTTTTGCAAGGAAGCCCCGGCACCCTTCGGAATGCCCCTGGCAAAAGGGGAGGAGCGCCATAACGCCTTGGTCACCGCCTTACGAAACATGGGGTCGAGAAGGACGAATGACAACATCTTCATTCGGGAGGGCTTCTTGGAGACCTTTGCCGATTTAACCATCCTGCCATCATACCGACACGATACGGCGATACTCAAGGTCAGGTTCAGAGGTCGCGGCTCGGCAAGCGTGTCGCACGGTGGGAACGATGAGAAAGCTCCGGACACCTCTCGTCGAGCCGGCGACAAAGCAGGATCATGCGGTCTCGATGTTGTCTTTGATCGCCGGAGAGCCTCCGCAACCATCCTGGCAGCGCGTGAGAAGGCGATTCGGAGTGCGTCGGTAGCGACCCCGCGTCGTGAGGCAGCGAATTGGACGTGCAGCTGCCCGAACAGCGTTTCTCGCTGGAGGGCAAACCAGGCAAAGTTATGGAACCGGAGTATTTGTGCCAGTCGTCCCTCAGGAATCAGGTGATCGCGCTTCTGCGACTCTTCGCGTCGGCGCTCACGGCAAGCTACGTCCACGGGGAGCTGCGTGCCCGTCGTCGCGCGAATCGCTGCATCAAGCACGCCCTCTCGTTCACCCTCTGTCGGCAGCCGACGAAGGTACCAATAGACGATGCGAGAGGCGTGCATCGCTGCTCCGAGGTCGTACATGCTGACCGCGCCGGAAAGACCATCGCCGATGTCGAACAAGGCTGTGACGAATAGAACGGCGGCCGCCGCTTCGAGCAGTTCGAGCGTGGCATCGAGAAGATTGCGCTCCCGGAGATCGCACAGCTTCGACGCAAGTTGCTCGTACAAAGAGCAGATCGACCTCGTTTGATTTTGCTTTCCTGGGCGAGCTAGCGCGGCGCTTACGGCGAGTTGGGGACGGCTTAGTATAGATAGTGTTAGTGTTAGTTTAGTTAGTTCCTGTCCTGAAATGGCCAAAAGGCGCGCTGGCGTCCTCGGTGGAACCACAGTTATTGATGGATTTTCCATGGTGGCTCAGACAAGTTGACGGCATGCGTGGCAGCGAAGAGAAAGAAGTGGGTCGAGCCTG
>JBBRNB010000059.1:0-44491 GCA_038230535.1 Thermoanaerobaculia bacterium | reverse complement strand
TTAAGTTAGCGCGAATGCTCCGTCGGGGTGCCGAGAAACGTCCAATCTCCATCCTCCCCACCCCCGCGCTGCCGCGCGGATGATGTCGACTGACACGAGTCGGTTCAATTTGCTACGCGTTCAGTTGGTCGCCGACACTGTCGCGCCGTTGGCGCGGCAGGATGATTTCGCCGGCCGGCGTTGGAGTTCCGATCGCTGTTCCGAATCGTGTTCTTGATGGTGGTCACTTTAACCGAGCACAAAGTGGTCACTTCTGCCGAGCGCCGAAGGCGCCCAGGTTCCGATAGTTCCGTCTGCCCCGACTATGTCGATGTGGGGACGGTATGTCACCGGCGTGCCGATGGCGAAGAACTCGTTGAGCGGCGCGCGATTCACTTCGAAGTCGGAGCCAGCTACCAGGAAGACGAATCGAGCATTCTTCCAGTCCGATCGGCCGACGCGCTTCTTCTCTTTGAGTAGCTGAAGTGCTTGGAATGTGTCGAGTGGTGTCCTTCGGTTCTCGCGCTAGTCTAAACTGCTGAGCTGGCGCGAGGGTCATCGATTCGAGGCGCGACTCCGGCGGGCTTCCAACTCTCAGGTTCAATGCGGGTTTCGCAGGAGGGATTGCGGCAATTTGAATGGCGGGCCGGACACAGGACTCGGGCGCGGTCCGCACGCGAAGGCGTGTCGAACAATCCAGCCCCTGGCTCGGCCAGGGGAAAATTGGTGGCGAGAGAATTTGCGGCCGCGAAGGCGGTCGCCACAGAGCTCGAAACGAGAGGGTTCATTTGTGGCGGCCGCCTCCGCGGCCGCAACGACCACCGACGAATTCCCCTGCCGAGCCAGGGGCTGCATTGTTCGACGCGCCTTCGCGCGTCGATGCCCGGGCTTCGGCGGTCTTTCTTCTCCCAGGTGCATCGCCGCGCTGTCCCTTCGCTCGGAATGACAGGCTGGTTGTCCGCCGCTCCCGGCGCAGATGGCGTTCGCGGCCACAAGCTTGATCGATCACCGAGCGGACTCGGTCAGCGCAGCCTCTCCATCAGCGCAAGCGCGCGGCGCGTGTCCCAGGAGTCATAGCCGGGGGTGAATCGTCCCATCACCGCTTCGAGGCGGGAGCGGGCGGCGCTGGGATCCTTCTGGCGGAGCAATTCGCACAGGCTTACCTCGGTGCGCAGCTCGAACGTCAATGACGATTGTTCGTGAGCGATCTCCAGCGACCGTGCGTAGAACGCTTCCGCCTCGGCTTCGGGATGTCCCATCAGAAGGGCGAGCTCGCCCTGAAGGCGCGGGAGCTCGGAGAGGTAGTAGCCTTCGGAGCATTCCGAGGCGTCGGCGGCTCCGATCCGCAGCCATTCCGCGGCGTCGTCGAATTTGCCCATCGTTATATATGCCTCGGCGATCAGTGCCGGGTACTGGCTCGAGTGCAGGCGTCCGCCGGTGGCGCGCCATCCCTCGCGGCCGGTCTTGATCATGGCGATTCCCTCCCCGGCCTGCCCCAGCATCGTCATGGCCCAGCCGCGCATGGGAGTGGCGATGCCGATCCAGCCGGGGAAGAGGTGCTCGGTGGCGATGGCGAGCAGCTTGTCGCTGATCTCCATCACCTTTTCCGGATTGCGCATCTGGAGGTTCGTGAACATCACGCCGGCGAGCAGATAGCAGCGGCTGTGGATGTGTGTATAGATCTCATAATCAATGAGCGCTTGCTCGTTGATCCGCAGCGCCTCGTCCTCGCGGCCCAGGACCGAGAGTGCCAGGGCCGTGAACGAGTAGAGCAGCGCGCCGGGGTCTTCACCGAACAGGCTGATGTGCTCGATGTGTTGCGCGGAGGGGTCATACCACTCCAGCCCCTGAAGCCCGAACTTCGCCGCTTCGACAGCCCGGCCGCGCCAGAGGTTGGTGCAGCAAAGCGCGGCCAGCGCTTCCAACTGATACGAGCTGTTCTGCTCAGCCGAAGCGATGCGCTCCATCTCCTCGGCGGTCGCGCACGCTTCGATCAGGCGCGCGGAGGTGTGCTGGTAGACGCACAGGCCCTTGAGCACGCGGGTGAGGTGCTCCGAATCCGGCAGTCGCGTACAGAGATCGCGCGCGCGGCTGTAGCATTCGCCGCATTCGTCCGAGGCCCAGCCGCGTAGGGCGACCAGAGCGCTTCCCTGAATGCAGCGGATGGCTAACTCGAGCGTGGCCCGGCCGTCAGTATCGGGAAGGCGCTCCAGCATGGTCAGCCCGTTCGACACGTGACCGAGAACTTCCAGGTTGCACAGATTCCTGGCAAAGGCATGCTTCGCTGCAGCGAGGTAGTAGACGGCAGCTTTCTCCGGGACATCCCCTTCCGCGAAGTGCCGAGCCACCAGCTCCGGCTCGTCGCGCGCGACGTCAGGGAACTTTTCCTCCAGCACTTCGGCGACCAGCTTGTGATACTGCTTCCGCTGCCGTTTGAGCAGCGACTCGTGCAGCGCCTCCTGTACCAGCGCGTGCTTGAAGATGTACTTGGCTCTGCTGAGCAGACCGCGGCGGAAGAGCAGTCCGGCGGCAACGAGGCGGTCCAGTTCGCGCTTCAGGCTCTCGTCGTCGAGCGGCGCCACGGCTCGCAGCATCTCGTACACGAACTCGCGGCCGATGGCCGCACCGATCTGCGCGATCGGCTTGGCCGTGGCCAGCTTCGCCAGACGGGCCATGATGGTCTCGTAGAGCGTGTCCGGGATCGAGAGCGAATGGAAGGGTCCCACCAGCTCGTACGCGTCGTTGCGTTCCTGCAGCAGGTCCGACTCGATCACCATCCGCGTCAGGTCTTCGACAAATAGCGGGAAGCCGTCGGTCTTCGCGTAGATCTCTTCGGCGACGGCGGGGGGCAGCGGCTTTCCGCCTGTCAGATTGAGAACCATCTGCCCGGCCTGCTGGCGATCGAGCTTGCCCAGCGCGAGCTGGCTCACCGACTGATGCGTCATCCATTGCGCCGGAGGGGTGAATTCGGGGCGATAAGTGAGCAGAACCAGCAGCGGGAGCGCGGTCGCCTGTTCGATGATCAGGCCGAGCAGTTCCAGGGTGGTGGGATCGATCCAGTGAAGGTCTTCCACCACCAGCACCGCAGGCGTGAGCGTCGTTGTGAGCTCGAGGTAGGCGGCCAGCGCTTCGAGAGTGAGCTGCTTCTGCTCGTGAAGCGATCTGTCTGCCGTTTCGGTGGGGCGAACGGTCATGACCGAGGCGATGATCGGCAGGAGGTCATCGCCGGCCCCGTTGAACACGGCGAGCGCGCGGCTGAGACGGCCGGTTTTTTCCTGATCAGAGGTCTCGTGCGTGATGCCGAGGGAATCCTTGACCGCCTCGATGACCGGATGTAAGGCTGTGTCGCGGTAGTACGGGGAGCAGCGCCACTGCAGCCACGCATGAGGCTCCTCGGCCACGCACGTTCTTATCTGTTTGAGCAATCTCGATTTTCCGACACCGGCCTCGGCGCTCAGCATCACGACGCTGCCGCGGCCTTCGCGCGCGTTCTGCCATCGGTCGAGAAGAAGGTCCACTTCCTTTTCACGTCCGACGATCGGAGTGAGCGTGCGGCTGGCGGCGGCTTCGAAGCGCGACTCGAAACCTTTGTCCGAGATGATGCGGCTGTACTCGAGCGGCGCGGATGCGCCGGGAACGCGGATCGAGCCGGCCTGCTGCACCTCGAAGAATGGCTCGACCAGCCGCAGCGTCGATGATGAGATCACCACGTCACCAGGCGCGGTCTCCTGCTGGAGATACATCGCCGCCATGGGAGCATCGCCGCGGGAAAGATCATCGTCCGCGTGGTCCGTGGTCGTGACGACGTTGCCGGTATGAACGGCCACGCGCGTTGCCAGAGCCACACCCATCTCCTGCTCGAACCGGGCGCTGAGGCCGGCGATGCGCGTGACGAGCTCGAGTCCGGCGCGGACGGCGCGGCGGCTGTCGTCTTCGGCGGCGTCGGGATAGCCGAAGCAGACCAGCGTCCCGCCGGTACCGGTGCTGGTGACGTGACCGTCGTACTTAGCGAACAGCTCGCGGCTGGTCTTGTCGAACTCCGGCATCAGCTCGTGCAGCACTTCGCTGGCATCGGCGGGATCGAGAGGGGAGCCGTCGGGCTCGCGCGGCAGCAGATCGCAGCGGAGAAACGTAATCTGCCGCCGCTCGGCAAACGATGCCGTCTCGCCCACGCCGGCGGGGGCGGTGCGCTCCTTCCGCACGCTCTCGACGATCAGGCGGAGCTCTTTGCGGATGCGGAGGAAGAGCCGCTTCTGCTTGCCCGGCTCGGTGTAGTGCTCCTCGATCGTCTCGGTGCCGCCGGGCAGAAACTGGCGCGTGGCCAGCCACTCGTGACGCTCCCATTCGCACGGCGACAACACGATGGGGAAGATGACCAGACCGCGCTTGCGGCACGATTCGAGGAAGCTCTCGATCTCGATCTGCGAGCAGTAGGGCGAGTCGAGAAAGGCCTGGCTGACCAGTACCAGAGCGATGTCGCTTTGCTCCAGTTGCTTGCGAATCTCGTCGTTCCACATCGAGCTCGCGGTAATCCTGTCGTCGGTCCAGAACTCCACTCCCGCCTCGGCCGAGAGACCTTTGAGGAACCCCAGCAGCGAGTCGTCGCGAAGATAGGCCGGGTCTTTGTGGCTGTAGCTGACGAACACCCGAACGATGTCATCGGGTTTTCGAACCTCGCGCTCCGCCGGCGTCAACTGGCCTGTGCGATCGCCTGTCGTGGTCATGTGGGATGGAAGAGGAAGTATAACGGGATTTCCATCATGAAGGTTGCTGGGTTGCGCGGGGTTGCCAGTCGCAAGATTCTCTAACCCCGAGACCGCGCAACCCCGAGACCCAGAAACCCACCAACCCAGCCACCACCCCACCCCCAATTGACATCCGCGCGCGAAGACGTACACTCCGCATGCCGCCTACGCGTGGCGGCTTGCCGGCCTAATCCTCGGCGCCGAGGAACGGGGGAACCAATGAGCGACGGCTTGCCACCGTCCGGGGTGAATCCAGCCAGAAGCTGGTAGGGCTTCCAGTCCGAATCCGACAGCTAACCTCGTAGGCAGCCGGAAGGCAGGCCTCAAACGCCGCGAAGAAATTCGCGGCGTTTGTCATTGTTTGCCGGAAGTTTGCTAGAATACGTTGCAACTTCCCCCTCCACCCTGATTCGAAAAACGAACGGCGATCGACGGAGATTTGAATCCGGCGAACGCCAGCCAACCTCGGTTGGCTGGCGTAACTCATTGGATCTAATCATTTTGTCAGATCCCGGCACCGGGCCGGAAATCTGCACAAGAGTCGTTCCAATCTCTTCCATATCTTTGAAAGGAGCCGCTATGAATCGGAGCCACAACTCCAGGGTCCTGGTCGCCACCTTGTGCATGTCGCTACTTGCCGTCAGCGCGTTCGCACAGTTCCAAACGGGCAACATCTATGGGAAGACCCAGGCGAAGGATGGAAGCCTTCTCCCAGGCGTGACAGTCACCCTCATCGGTGTCGGCGCCCCGAAGACGACCGTCACTGACTCCACGGGAGCTTTCCATTTCCCCAACCTCTCGCCTGGCTCGGGCTACACGCTCAAGGCGGAGTTGTCGGGATTCGGTACGGCAACCCGCGCCGGCCTCAGCGTGAGCGTCGGACAGAACGTCGACGTCTCGCTGACGCTCAACGCCTCGATGGCCGAATCGATCACGGTCACGGCGGAATCGCCGCTTCTCGACGTCCGCAAGACGGGAGCAGCCACGAGCGTGTCGAAGCTCGAGCTGGAGAAGATCCCCACCTCGCGCGACCCGTGGACGGTTCTGCAGTCGATTCCCGCGGTGCAGGTCGACCGCATCAACGTCGGCGGCAGCCAGAGCGGCCAGCAGTCGGTGTACTACGCCAAGGGCGCGCTGTCCAGAGACAACACCTGGAACGTGGACGGGGTAAACATCACTGACATGGGTGCCACCGGCTCGTCCCCCCTCTACTTCGACTTCGACTCGTTCGAAGAGATGCAGGCGGCTACGGGCGGCTCCGACCCGCGGTCATCTACGCCGGGCGTGCAGCTCAACATGGTCACCAAGCGCGGTACGAATGACATTCGCGGATCCGGCCGGTACTTCTACACGCCGGGAAGCCTGCAGGCGTCCGCGTCAGTTCCGGGCGAGGCGAACTACTACCTCAGTGGCACGAACAAGGTGAACTTCGTCCGCGACTACGGCGTTGAAGCCGGCGGACCGCTCTGGAAGGACCACCTCTGGTTCTGGGGTGCCCGCGGAGACAACAAGATCTCCGTTCAGGCATCGAACACGATCTCGTTCAACTCGGCAGGGCAGCCTGTCACCAGCGTCGGCCTGTTCGACAACATCGTTCTTCGCGACAAGAACGCCAAACTGAACGCTCAGATCGTCGCCAGCAACAGCGCGGTCGGCTTCTATACATGGGGCGACAAGGTGCGGAATGCCCGCAACCTCTCTCCGACCCGTCCGTTCGAAACCGCATGGCGGCAGACGGGACCGACGACAGTCTATAAGGTCGAGGACACGCAGGTCGTCGGATCCAGCCTCTATCTGACCGGCATGTGGTCGCAGGTCAAACCGGCCGGATTTGGTCTGTTCGCCAACGGTGGCCAGGGCGAAGCCGCCCCCTCCCGTTGGGTGGACGCTTCCGGCATCAACCACGACAACTTCTATACGTTCCAGACTCTCCGTCCCCAGAAGCAGGAGCGGCTGGACGGCTCGAAGTTCTTCGACATGGGCAAGATGAACCACGAGCTGAAGTTCGGGTTCGGCTACCGCTCGACGCCGGTCAGTTCGACGACCGTCTATCCGGGCCCGGCGCACGGTTTCTGGCGTTTTGACCAGACCAATGCTTCGATCTGCGCGGGCCAGAACCTTGCCGCGACCTGCGGGATCGCCACGATCGTGCGCGATGTCGCCGTCGGCTACAACGAGAAGTACAACGACTTCTACGCCGGTGACACCATCCTGATGGGCAACCTCACGCTCCAGGGCGGCCTGCGATGGGATCGTCAGCAGTCGACGAATACCGGAGTCTCGGTTGGCGTAAACCCGATCCTGTCCTCGCCTCTCAATCTGCCCTGCATTTCCGGTATCGCCAGCTCCTGCACGAACGGCGCTCTCAACGCGGCGCTTCCGGCGATCACGTTTGCCGGCGATCCGCGTCCGCTGAAGTGGAGCACGGTCAGCCCCCGCGTCGGCCTGACCTACAGCCTCGGCGCCGACAAGCGGACGCTGCTTCGCGCCGGTTATAACCGCTACGCCAGCCAGTTGGGCTCCGCGGTCTCGGGTGCGAATCCTCTCGCGTACACGGCCTTCTATTTCTATGGCGTCGATACCAACGGCGATCACGTCATCCAGAGAAGCGAGCTTCAGAAAGTCAAGGCCTTCACCGGCATCAATCCGAACGATCCGAGTGCTGTCGCATTGACGCGGCGCGTCGACTACGGAATGAAGGTACCGGCCACTGACGAGCTCATCATCGGCGGCGAGCGGGAGCTGATGACCGACTTCTCCGTCGGCGTCAACTACACCTATCGGAAGTACAACAACCTCTTCACCACCCGCTTCGAGAAGACGGCCGGTGCCGGCGACTACTACACTCCTGACGACTGGGTTTTATCGTCCAGGACCGCGGGCGGCTCCTTCGTGCAGTGCAGCGGCGCGGTCACGATCGTCAACGGGTCGCAGGTTTGCAACGGCACCACCATCACGACCATCAACACGAGCACTGTCCCGTTGTACCAGCTCAAAGCCGGCGTGCCCACGCCT
Organism: Thermoanaerobaculia bacterium; assembly: GCA_038230535.1. Taxonomy (GTDB): domain Bacteria; phylum Acidobacteriota; class Thermoanaerobaculia; order Gp7-AA8; family Gp7-AA8; genus JADGNZ01. The sequence continues at coordinate 36,752 of JBBRNB010000059.1, read as the reverse complement.
GTCTACCGCGTGCTCACCACGCGTTCCGACTACTCGCAGCGGTACAGCGGCATCGAGCTGACTGCCACCAAGCGCATGTCGCACAAGTGGATGTTCCGCGGCAACCTCACCTACAACAACTACACCGAAAAGTGCGGTGCAGACGCGTTCGCCAACCCGACAACGGCGCTTCCGGGCATTACCGTCGTCTCGGGTGGACCGGGCCGCTGCGCCGGCGGAAAGGTTGCTCCGCAGTCTGCCGGCTCGGGCGCATTCGGCAACGATTTCATCAACGCGAAGTGGGAAGCCAACGTCACCGCTCTCTACGTGATGCCGTGGGACGTCAACGCCGGCGCCAGCCTCAACGCCCGTCAGGGTTATCCGCGTCCATTCCGTTCGAGCGTGTCCGGCCTCCCCGGCGGGACCGTCACAGCCGTTCTCGATCCGATCGGCGACATCCGGTTCGACAACGTCTATGAGCTCGACCTCCGTCTGGCCAAGGATTTCCGCCTGATGAACAAAGTCGGTATGACCATCTCCGGCGATCTGTTCAATGCTCCGAATAACCGCACGATCCTGCAGCGGGAGACGCTCATCCTGAACAATGGGACTCCGTCGGCAACCAACCCGAGTGGTGTGACTTCACGAGCTGCGGGCAACCGCATCACCGAGATGCAGTCGCCACGCATCTGGCGGCTCGGCGCGAAGTTCAACTTCTAGTACTCGTTTAACAGGCGTTCACCTTCGGGTGCCTGCCCGCCGGGGTTCTCTCCGGCGGGCCTTTTTTCTTTACTTCGTAACAGAATGTTTGCTAGGCTCTGTGGACCGCTTGCGAGGCTGACAAGCCGGCGGGATTCAACAAACGGAGCGTCGGGAACAAGTCGTTGAATCCGGAGGCAGATCGCCTCGGAGTCGAGTGACATCTAAGCCATTGATTTCAAAGGTCTTCGCAGATATGGCCACGCGGGCCGATGTTCTGCACTATGGCGACAGTCACACTTTGCGAAAGGAGCCGCTATGAAACGGTACCCCCATCCCAGGTTGTTGGCGGTAATGACCGCCCTATGCATCACGCTGCTTGCTGTCAGCGCGTTTGCTCAGTTCCAGACCGGCAATATTTACGGCAAGACCCAGGCGAAAGATGGAAGCGCCCTGCCTGGCGTTACCGTTACGCTCTCAGGGCAGGGAGCCCCTCAGGTGTTCGTCAGCGACGCTCAGGGTAACTTCCGGTTCATCGGACTTTCACCTGGAGCGTATACGCTGAAAGCCGACCTTTCCGGATACGGCACTTCCGCCCGCTCCGGCATCACCGTGAACGTCGGCCGCAATGCTGATGTGACGATGACGCTGAATCCGTCGGTGGCTGAGTCGATCACAGTCACGGCCGAAGCGCCGTTGCTCGACGTCCGCAAGGCCGGCGATTCGACGAGCGTATCGAAGGTCGAGCTGGAGAAGATCCCCAGCGGCCGCGATCCGTGGTCCATCATGCAGTCCACCCCGGCCATTCAGGTCGACCGCATCAACGTCGGCGGCAGCCAGTCGGGCCAGCAGTCGGTCTATATCGCCAAGGGAGCGCAGTCGGCCGACAACACCTGGAACATGGACGGCGTGAACATCACCGACATGGGTGCGACCGGCGCCACGCCGCTTTACTTCGACTTCGACTCGTTCGAGGAAATGCAGGTCACGACAGGCGGCTCCGATCCGCGCATCATGACTCCGGGCGTACAGCTCAACATGGTCACGAAGCGCGGCTCGAACGATTTCCGCGGCTCTGGCCGTTACTTCTACGCGCCAGGGAGCCTTCAGACCAAAGCGAACATCCCGGGGGAAGCAAAAGGGTACCTCGCCGCAACCAACAAGATCGATTTCAACCGCGAGTACGGCGGGGAAGTCGGCGGGCCGGTCTGGCGGGATCACCTCTGGGCCTGGGTAGCCGACTCGGAGCAGAAGATCTCGAACACCGGCACGCAGAACATCGGCCAGTTCATCATCCCCGACAACATCATCCTTCGCGACAAGAACGCCAAGATCAACGCACAGTTCCTGCCGAGCAATAGCATGGTCGGCTTCTACACCTTCGGCGACAAGGGCCGAAACGCGCGCAGCCTCTCTCCGACGCGTCCTTTCCCGACCTCATGGAAGCAGTCCGGACCGACGAAGGTCTACAAGATCGAAGACACACAGATCGTCGGCTCGAGCCTGTACCTGACAGGCATGTGGTCGAAGGTGAGCGGAGGATTTGGCCTCTTCGCCAACGGCGGACAAGGACCGGGCGCGCCGAGCGCGATATTGGATTCATCGACCAACGCCTGGGCGCAGAACTACCTCACCTTCCAGACCAAGCGTCCGCAGAAGCAGTACCGGGTGGACGGATCGAAGTTCTTCGACATCGGTACGATGAATCACGAGCTGAAGTTCGGTTTCGGATACCGCGACACCCCGGTCTCTTCGTCGTCGTCGTGGCCCGGGCCCGCCGCCGGCTACTGGGAGCTCAACTCCGTCGCACCTGCGGACTGCCTGGCGGCGAAGCTTGCGTCGAACTGTCAGATCGCCGCGTTGACCCGCGATTCCAGCAAGGCTTACGGCGAAAAATACCGCGATCTTTACGCGGGCGACACGATCCTGATGGGAAACCTGACCCTTCAGGCAGGATTGCGGATGGACCGTCAGCAGTCGCTCAACACCGCGTCGGCGGCAGCGGCGAACCCGGTCATTGGGACGCCCCTTACCCTGCCGTGCTCCCCCGGAGCCGGTCTCCCCTGCACCGGCGGTAACTTTACGGGCAGCCTCGGTACGCTGACCTTCAACGGCGACTCCAGGAAGCTGAATTGGAACACCGTCACTCCACGCCTGGGGCTCACGTACGCTCTGGGAGCCGATAAGAAGACTCTGCTCCGTGCGGCATACAACCGCTATGTCAGCCAGATGGGCTCTTCGGTTTCCAACGCCAGCCCCACCGGTCTGCCGGCCTACTTCTACTTCTACGGTGTTGACGCCAACAAAGACAACATCATCCAGCGGAACGAGCTCCTGCAGTTCTATGGGTCGACCTACATCGACCCGCTGAAGCCGAACGCCCCGATCAGCAACACCCGCGTTGACTACGGCACAAAAGCGCCGAAAACCGATGAGCTCATCTTCGGCTTCGACCGTGAGCTGATGTCCGACTTTTCAGTCGGCATGAACTTTACCTACCGTCACTACACCGATCTCGTCGGAACGCGGTACGAGAAAACGCAGGGGGCGGGTAACTACTACACGCGGGCCGACTGGGTGGTCTCGACCACGCACCCGACCGCCGGCGGAAACTTCACCCAGCCCGCGTTGAATGGCGGCAACACGATTTCTCTCCCGAAGGTGCCGGTGTACGTCATCGCTCCGGGCGTTGCCGCTCCGACCTTCGGGGTTATCACGAACCTTCCCGGCTACACCCAGAGATTCGAAGGCGCAGAGATCACCGCCACAAAGCGCATGTCCCACAAGTGGATGTTGCGCGCCAACGCGAGCTGGAACAGCTACACGGCGAACTGCCCCGCCGCGGCGTTCCCGAACCCGACTCCGTACCTGGTTCCGGCGTCCAGTGTGAATGGCATTGGCAACTGCACGAGCGGTCAGGTGGTTACGCGCTCGGCCGGCTCGGGCGCGTTCGGCAACGTCTTTATCAACTCGAAGTGGAACACCAACATCACCGGCCTCTACCAGTTGCCGTGGGAGGCGAATATCGGCGCGAGCCTTACGGCGCGTCAAGGTTACCCGTCTATCTGGCGTGATCAGGTCCGCGGTATCAATGGCGGTGCGACCTACGTCGTAGGCGGAGCTCCGAACCGCCAGGAAGTCGTCCTCCAGCCGATTGGAACGACCCGTTTCGCCAATGTGTACGAGTTCGACCTGAGAGCGGCAAAGGATTTCCGCTTCATGAACCGCGTCGGAATGACGGTGTCGGCCGATCTCTTCAACGTGCCGAACCAGCGGACGATCTTGCAGCGGCAGACCCGTCTCTTCACCTCGGGTGCCACCTTCGGCTCGGGCGATAACATTACCGAGATGCAGTCGCCGCGCGTCTGGCGTCTTGGAGCGAAGATCACCTTCTAAGTCTGAGCATCATCCTGTCTCACCGGCCGCCGGGGAATTTCCCTCGGCGGCCTTTTTTTTTAGCGTTGACGAAATCCAGGACATCGCGCCTCCAAGGGGGACCATTTGAAGCAGACGTTTTTCCTCGCCCTAGCTCTCACCTGTGTGGCCTCGATGCTCCTAGCGTCGGAGGACTGGCGCGGCAACAACCGACTGGCGGGCTTCGTCGTAGACAAGACCACGGGCAAGCCCGTTCCCAACGCCAAGGTCAGTCTGCGCATTCAAAAGGGTGGGAAGGGAGGGCCGGACGCTGCCGCTGACGCAAATGGCAAATGGGCAGTACTCGGGCTTTCCTCCGGCATGTGGAACGTCGATGTCGAAGCGCCGGGCTACGCCGTTCGCCAGATCGGGGACGTCCATGTCAGCGAGGGGCAGCGCGTTCCTCCGATGAAGATCGAGATGGAGCCGGCGGTTGTTACACCGGCGGCCGCACCGGAAGCGGCAGCGACGGAAGAGGTGAAGATCGGCGGGCAGGTGGTGTCCAAAGACATTGCCGACGCGGTCGAAGCCGGCAACAGCGCCCTCGGCGCAAAGAACTATAAGGACGCGATCGCCGCATACGAGAAAGTGTCGGCGGCCATGCCAGCCTTCATGCCGATCCGGTTCGCGCTGGCGCGTGCCTACTACGGGGCTGGCGATCTGAAGAAGGCCGTTGCAGCGATGGGCGAGGTCTACACCGCCGATCCGGCGAACGCACGCAACGCCATGCTCTACGCCAACATGCTGCTCGAGGACGGCCAACTGGAGAAAGGGAAGGGCATCGTCGACAAGCTGCCGGCCGACGCTGTCGATGCCACGGCCTTGACGAACATCGGTATCGTGCTGATGAACAAGAAGCAGCCAGCCGCCGCGCGTGAATACTTCACGAAAGTCATCGAAACCAGTCCGAAGGACGCCGATGGCTATTACTACCGCGGGCTTGCCACCATCCAAATGGGCAAGACGAAAGAGGCGAGGCCCGACCTCGAGAAGGTGATCGAGCTCGCTCCGGACAGCGACCAGGCCAGAGAGGCGAAGGAGTACTTGAAGTCGATCAAGTAAGTTCGGGGATCGGGAGCCGGGGGGCGGAGGAGAACCCGAACTTTGATCCCTGACTCCCGATCCGCGACTCCAGACCTCCCTCTACGGTGGTATCGTTTTCCCGCTTCATGTCCGCCCGGTCATTCTTCATACGAACGGCGATCATCCTCGGCGCGCTGTCTCTGGCCGGCTGTCATGGCTCAGGTGGCGCAGTCGATGGGCGCGCCCCGATCATCATCATCTCCATCGACACCCTTCGGTCCGATCATCTTCCTGCCTACGGCTACACCAAGGTCAGCACGCCGGCCATCGATCGCTTCCGGCAGGACGCGATCCTCTTCGAGCATGCGTATTCGCACTGTCCTCTGACGCTGGTGTCCCACGCGAGCGTCTTCACCGGACTCCTGCCCGCGGAGCACGGGATCCGCGACAACCTCGGTTACAACCTCAATCCCAAGGCCAGGACCATGGCTGAGCTGCTGAAGTCGAAGGGTTATGCGACGGGCGGTGCGGTCTCGGCAATCGTGCTGCGAGGCGAGACCGGAATCAAACGCGGTTTTGATTTCTGGGAAGACAACATCGACATCGATCCGACGTTCCTCAGCATCGGCCGCGCGCAACGCAGTGGTGACGTCACGCGGGCACTGGCCGAGAAATGGATTGGCCAGCAGCATGACTCGCAGCCGTTCTTCTTCTTCTTTCACATCTACGAGCCGCACACGCCGTATGAGCCGGTCGAGCCGTTCCGATCGCGATATCCGTCGGCATATGACGGCGAGGTGGCCACCGCCGACGAGATCATCGGCAAGTTTCTCGACTACCTCCGTGCCGAGGGCATCTACGACCGCGCCACCATCCTTTTAATGTCGGATCATGGTGAAGGCCTTGGTGACCACGGTGAGGACGAGCACGGTGTCCTCCTGTATCGCGAGACGCTTCAGGTGCCGTTGATGCTGAAGCTGCCGAAGGGGGCGCGGAAAGGGACGAGCGTCTCCGCGCCGGTGCAGCTCATCGACGTTTTTCCCACCATCGCCAGTGCCTTCGGAGAGACACCTGGGCTTGCCGGACGTTCGCTGCTCGACATCGCCGATGCCAGGGCGCCGGCCGGCCGTACCATTTACTCGGAGACCTACTACCCGCGGCTGCATTTCGGCTGGAACGATCTCCATTCGCTCATCTCCGGGGCGAAGCACTACATCCACGCCGCCGACCCGGAGCTCTACAACCTCGGTTCTGATCCCGGCGAAACGAAGAACGTACTGCTCGACGACCGGCGTGCCTACGTCGCGCTGCGGGAGCAGATCAAGCCGTACATCAAGGGGCCTGCCTCACCATCCGCAGTCGACGACGAACAAAAACAGCAACTCATCGCGCTCGGCTATGTAGGGTCGACCGTCAGCACCGCGCCGGACGCCGTCCTGCCCGATCCGAAGAAAAACATCGGCAAAGCGAACGCCATCAGCCAGGCCTTTCGCCTCTTCCGCGACAACAAGTACGAAGAGACTCTCGTGGTCACGGGCAGCCTCCTCCGCGACAACCCGAACATGCTCGACATCTGGGCGCTCCAATCGCGCGCGCTTGCGAAGCTCGGCCGGCGGGAGGACGCCATCGACGCCGCCAAACAAGGGTTGCGCGTTTCTCCCAACACCGCGTCGCTGGCGGTCACGGTGGCGAATCTATCGCTGGAGATCGGCCGCCTCGATGACGCCGAGGCGCATGCGAAGCTCATCCTGAAACAAACGCCCCACGACGCGCACGAAGTGCTGGCCAGAGTCTGGCTGCGCCGGAAGGATTTCGCAAAGGCTCGCGCCGAAGCGAACGCCGCGTTCGACAACGACAAGAACCGCCCCGGCGGTCTGATGTTGCTCGGTCAGATTGCACTCGAGGCTGGAGCGCTCGACGATGCTCTCCGATACTTCGACCAGGCCGCGGCACTTCTTCAGTCGGCCCACCGGCCACCGCTTGAACGACTCAACTTTTTTCGGGGAGACACGCTGGCGCGTATGGGCCGCGCGGAAGAAGCCGAGCCAGCGTTGCTCGCGGAGATCAAGAACTTTCCCACCGATCCGCAGCCATATAAGAACCTGATCCTGCTCTACGCGGTCGAAGGGCGGACCGATGCGGCCACCCAACTCATCTTCTCCCTCGAGAAAGCCGCTCCGACGCCTCCGTCCTATGTCGCCATCGCCGAGACTCTCAAGACCATCGGAGACGCGAAAGGCGCACGGTTCTGGGCTTCGCGGGGTCTCAGCCGGTTTCCAACTGACCGGCAGTTGCAGGCGTTGTACCGAGGCTAAAGAAGTGTTGCCTGGTCTCAGCGGCCGAGACGTCGACAATGCCGCCGCGTCTGCACGTGTGCGGCAGAGTTTTGTTCTTTCATGGATTCCAGGAGCCATTTGAGCGCGTCGTCGTCCATAGGCAAAGCTACCTCGGTGTGACGGCAGGTGTCCGGCGTACTTCGTTCGACGCGCAGCGGTAGCCGCCATTGAGAACGACACTCCTCGACAGCGGCGGAAACAGTGTCAGTTCGTAGCCCGCAGTCTTAAATGCTGATCGTGCAGCGAGATCGCCCGATGACAAGCCGGAGGCGAAGCCCTCCGCCCGGCTTCCCTCCAGGACGACGTTGTTCCACGTCACCAGAAAATGCGCCGTCTCCGGGCGCTCGTCCTCTCCAACGAGTAGAGACGACGGCACCATCAGAAGCGGCAGCCGGCGGACTTTAACCCCGCTCTTGGCAAGATCAGAGGCGCTTCGATCTAGGAACCGCTGGAGACCGGCCGCATCGGAGCCGTGCTGAAACTTGATCACAGTCTCACGATTGTCGCTGAGCGAATAGGTCCTCTCCAGCGCGCGCCACTCCTCGGTAGACGCGCCGCCTGCCAGCTTGCCGCCGAGGGAGAGGTCGCCGACCAGTGCGTCCATCGAGCCGTCTGGGTGCGGAAGCAGCGTCACGATCGAGTCCAGATCGAATCCGGCGTCCCCTCCGAGCGTCGTCATCTGCTCGGGAGTGCGTGGCATATCGTGGATGAAACGCACAGGCCGGCCGTACAGCTTCGATAGCTCCTGCGCCGCACGCTGTACCGCCTCGACGTAGCGTGCAATGCCCTCCGGAGAGTTGAACTCTTCGACCGGTATGCGATCGCGGCCCATGAGCTCAACGGCGCGAAACTCCACGCTGTGGATCGAGATCCAGGCCGCGCTTGGGGTGAGCAGGACCTGCCCGTTGTGGAATGACGTTGCGCCTGTTGTCCAGCGCGCCTTCCATCGCTCGTCTAGTGACTTTGGCAGGCCGTCCAGGAGCACGCGAACCATGCTGGCATCCTCTTCGCGGTTGTGCTGCTGGTTCGGGCGGTTGATGAAGACCACCTGGCCGCCTGGCGTGCGCGCGACGGAGAACGGATCGCGCGGCCAAAGCGTCAGGGGCCGATTCAGATTGTCGATGAAGTCGATCCGAAGCGTGGCCAGATCCTTCTCCAGCGCGCCGCGGATCGCCTCATCACCGATCACGACGATCCGGCGGTGCGGTGCCGCGGCGCGCACCGCGGTCAGGAATCGCTTCGCTTCGGCGGGCTTCGCGAAACGTGAATTGATCGAGTAGATCGATGCCTCGATCGGTTCGATACCGTTCGTCACGATGCGCGCTCCGGACGTGACGGCGTCGACGAAGCGGCTGCCGCTCGGGCGGGCCACGAGCCCCGACGAAACGGCCAATGCCTCGGAGGTCTCGAAGCCGACCGGTGCCACGCGATTCAGCTCGTTGACTGCGGCGCGGCGGAGCCCTTCGGGCAGCGAGGGGCTCAGCGAGCGGGGCAGGATCGTGTCGACGACGCGGCGATACTCGTCATCGTAGGTGTAGCGGAGGGGATCGAGTACCTGAAAAATGACCAGCGACTGCAGATCCTGCCCGGAGAAGTTGTGAGGGATGCGGGCGGCGCGCGCGTGTACGAGCGCGGTGGCGTAGGCTTTCAATGCTGCCTGCAACACCGCGTCACGCGAGAGGAGTGCTGTGCCGAGGTTGCGGAAGATGGCGGGCATGGCATCGGGATTCGATGTGGTGATGCCGGCGAGCTCCTGTGGCGGCACCTGAGCGATCAGCGCGCGGGCGAACGGCTCCGCGTCTTCCGGCAGCGGCCAGCCTGTCGCAGGAAGGGGAGGTACCGGCGGGAGACCGGCTGGCGCGGAGTGAAGCGAGGTGGTCAGAACGCAGACCACCGCGAGCACAGAGACGGTGCGACCGATTCGCGTCACGGCGTCGTGAACCGGGCGGAAGCGAGATCGAATTCCGAAGCGAGAATGTATCCTTCGGCTCAATGCGCCGCCTGCCGCTAGCTCTCGTCGCCGCCGTGGCTGTCATCGCCTGTCATCGCGAGCCATCGTCGCCGTCGAACGTCCTTCACGGCAAGCCTGACGTCATTCTCATCACGATCGACACCCTGCGGGCCGACGCGGTCGGTTACTCGGGCAACACGCGCGTGAAGACGCCCTTCCTCGACCGGATCGCCGGCGAAGGGGTCGTTTTCACGAACGCGCACGCACACAACGTCGTCACGCTGCCCTCCCACGTCAACATCCTGACCGGTCTCTACCCGCATCAGCACGGCGTTCATGACAACGCCGGATTCAAACTGGACGCGAAGTACGAGACGCTGGCCACGATGCTGCGGCGCGATGGCTACACCACCGGCGCATTCATCGGCGCTTATCCGCTCGACGCCCGTTACGGACTCAACGCCGGGTTCGACGTCTACGACGACAACTACGGCAAAGGGGCGGCGTCGCTCGACTTCACCAATCAGGAGCGCCCGGCCACTGCCGTACTCGACGCGGCCACGCGGTGGTGGCGAGCAAACGAGGGGAAGAAGCGGTTCCTCTGGATTCATCTCTACGACGCACACGCGCCTTACCGTCCGCCCGAGCCGTTCGCGACCGAGTACGCTTCCAACCCGTACCTCGGTGAAGTGGCTGCGGTCGATCATGCGCTCGACACGCAGTTGGCACCGGTGATCGACGCCGGCCGCAACGCGCTCGTCATCGTCACCGGCGACCATGGCGAAGGTCTCGGCGAACACGGCGAGCTGACGCACGGTCTCTTCGCCTATGAGGCGACGCTGAAGATTCCGCTGATCGTTCGAGCCCCCGGCCTGACGCATCGCGTCGAGCCGGCGTACGTGCGCCACGTCGACATCGTGCCGACAATTCTCGACGCCCTCGGCATCGCCAAGCCGGCCATCCTTCCAGGCGCGTCGCTTCTCGGCAGGATCGAGCCGCGCGATGCGTATTTCGAGGCGCTCTCCGCCTCCCTGAACCGCGGCTGGGCGCCGCTGACCGGCGTCATCCACAACAGCGAGAAATACATCGAACTGCCGATCGCGGAGCTCTACGACCTGCCGCGCGATCCGGGCGAGCTGACGAACGTTCGCGCCGAACGCCGCCGTGAGGCGGACGAAGCCCGGCAGCTTCTGGCCGGCATGCAGGCGAACCCGCCGCAGGCGCGCAACGTTTCCGCCGAGGAAGCTGCAAGGTTGCGAAGCCTCGGCTATGTGAGCGGCACGGCGCCGGCGAAGGCGGCTTACACAGCGGCCGACGATCCCAAAAACCTCGTCGCACTCGACAACAAGATGCACGACGTCATCGACGCCTATGAGCGCCACGACCTTGCGCGTGCGCTGCTGCTGGCGAAGGAAGTCGTTGCCGTGCGGCCGGACATGGCTGCCGGCCGCGAGCTGCTCGCCTTCGTTCTGCAACAGAGCGAGAACCTGCCGGCGGCGATCGAGAACCTGCGCGAAGCCATCCGGCAGGGTGGTCAGACCGACGGGATGCGCGTGCAGCTCGGATTGCTGCTGACCGAGACCGGCAAGACCGCCGAGGCCGTGCAGATCCTGGCGCCGCTGGCATCGGGCAGCAATCCTGACGCGCTCAACGCGTACGGCATCGCGCTGGCTGACGAGGGGAGGGTCGATGAGGCGGTACAGCAATTCAACCGGGTGTTACAACTCGACCAGAACAACGCACCCGCTCTGCAGGACCTCGGCATCGTGGCGCTACGGCGGAATGATGTGAGTTCGGCGCAGGCGTATCTGATTCGCGCGCTGGCCCTCAACCCGCGTCTCCCGCTGGCGCTCAATACACTCGGCGTTGTCTACGCACGGCAGGGCGACTATGCCCACGCCGTGGAGTCATGGAACAGCGCTGTTGCCATCGATCCGCACCAATACGACGCCCTTTTCAACGCAGGCCTCGTCGAAGCCCGCGCCGGCCACGCCAACGAAGCCCGGGCCGCCCTCGGGCGGTTCGTGGCCACAGCACCGAAGGACCGCTATGCCGCGGATATCGCAACCGCACGGCAGGCGTTGGGGGCGGTGAAGTAGTTTCGCTTGCAACCTGTTCTAAACTACCCCTCGACTTGCGCGCCGACCTCTCTGAATTCGAATCCCGCATCGGGTACAGCTTCCAGTCTAGGGAACTTCTCACGCGCGCGCTCACGCACAAGTCGTACTCGCATGAGGCGAAGGAAGAATCGTTGCGGGACAACGAGACGTTCGAATTCCTCGGCGACTCCGTCCTCGGTTTCGTCATCGGGGATCTTCTCTTCCGCCGGTTCCCAGACCTCGATGAAGGGGCGCTGTCGAAGATGAAGGCCTACCTCGTCAGCGCGCCGAGTCTCGCCGAAAAGGCACGCGTCTACGGCATGGGCGAAGTGCTCTTCCTCGGCGTCGGCGAAGAGAAATCCGGCGGCCGGAAGAAAGATTCGCTCCTGGCAAATCTCTTCGAAGCGATGCTCGCGGCCGTCTTTCTCGACGGCGGGATCGACGCGGCCAGGAGCCTCATCGAGCGATCGTTCACCTCCGACATGGAAGCCATTGACGAGCAGAATCTCCTCTTTCAAGACTACAAGACCGCGTTGCAGGAGCTGGCGCAGGGGAACGGGATGGCGCTCCCGGAGTACAGCGTCGTCGGCGAAGTGGGGCCGGATCACGACAAGCGCTTCATCGTCGAGGTGAAGGTCGGCAACCTGGCCACGCGCGGCGAAGGGTCGTCGAAAAAAGAGGCGCAGCAGCAGGCGGCAAAGCATGCATTGCGCGAGTCCTCGCCGGGCGTTTAGGGGCGTAACCGTGGTGCTGATCCTCGCGGTCAGCATGGCCATCAGTCCGACCGGCGCTCACTCGCAGACGGCGCGCAACGCCGACCTGACCCGCATCCGCGCCGAGATTGCCCGGCTTCGCAAGCGTCTCGACGACGTCCGTACGCAGACGCGCAGCGCGGAGCACGATCTGGAGGAAGCCGGCCTCGAGCTCGGTATCCGGACGAACGAGCTGCAGCTCGCCATCGACATGCAGTCCCAGCTCGAACAACAGCGTCTCGAAATCGAGACGCAGATCTCGTCGATCACCCCGCGGATCGCCCTGGAGAAGGCGTTCCTCCGCAAGCGTCTGGGCGTCATCTACCGGCTCGGCGGACTCAGTTACCTGCGCATGCTGCTGTCGATCGACGACCGGCGCGATCCCGTGCAGGCTGTGTCGATGCTCAGCTTTCTGGTGGCGCGCGACGGGCGGGCGGTTTCGCGCTTCCAGACCACCCGCGAACAACTGCGTGGCCGTTACGCCGAGCTTGCCGTCCGCCAGCAGAAGCTCGCGGCGGTGCGGCGCATCGTCGAGCAGCGCCATCGGGCCGTGGCTTCGGCGCGCGCGGAGAAGGAGCGGGTGCTGCGCTCGCTCCGCAGCGAGGGGGATCAGGGGGAGCAGAAGCTGGCCGAGCTGGAAGAGAAGGCCAAGCGTCTCGAGCATCTTCTGGACGTGCTGACGCGTCAGAATGGAACGGCCGCGGCGGCGATCGACATACGGACCGTGGCGGGGGCTCTGGCCTGGCCGGTTCAGGGAAAGATCATCGAGCGCTTCGGCAAGCAACGAAACGCAAAATTCTCGACCGTCACCTTCAACAATGGCCTCAAGGTCGCAGCAGCTCCCGGCACGGAGGTACGCTCGGTGTTCGCGGGAACAGTTCTATTTTCGCAATGGTTCAAGGGATACGGCAATCTGGTGATACTCGATCATGGCAACCGCGTTTTCTCACTCTACGGCAATCTGAAATCGCCAGCCGTCGCCGTCGGCGGCCGCGTCAACTCTGGACAGGCGATTGCAGGTGTCGGCGAGTCGGAAGATGCACATTCCGGCTACCTCTACTTCGAGATCCGGCAGGATAATAAGCCTGAAGATCCGCAGAAATGGCTGCGGTAGCGAGCACGACGACATGAGCAAAAAGAAAATCCTCTTCCTCTCCGTTTCGGTGGCCCTTCTCCTTTCCCTCCTCGGCGGCGCACTGTTCGGGCAGGCCACGCAGAAGAACAACGTCTACCGCTACCTCAGCATCTTCTCGGAAGTCCTCGAACTGGTGCGGAACAACTACGTCGAGCAGGTACCGTCCGACCAGTTGCTGGACGGCGCCTTCTCCGGCGTCACCGACGCCATCGACGAGTTCAGCTACTACGTCCCCCCCGCGCAGATGGCGGCGTACAAGAGCTTCAGCGACGTCGAAGACAACGGCGTCGGCCTCATCGTCACCAAGCGCTTCGGGTATGCCTTCGTCATCGCCTCCGTGCCCGGCTCGCCCGCGGCGAAATCGGGGATCGAGCGCGGCGACTTCATCGAGAAGATCGACGGTCAGCCGACGCAGAAGATGGCCGTCTGGCAGGTGCGCAATCTCCTCCGCTCGACAAAGCCGATGCGGCTCAAAGTCCTGCGCGGCGGCCAGACCAGGCGCGACGAGTTCACCGTGCAGCAGGCTGCCTTTCATCCGCTGGCCATCTCGACGGATCAATACGGCGGCGTGGCCTACGTCAAGATCCCGTACTTCGAGAAGGGGACGGCCGCGCAACTGGCCACCTCGCTCGAGGCCATCCGCAAGGCCGGCCGCCGCAAGCTGATCATCGACCTTCGTGGAAACGCAGGCGGTGACGTCGAGGAAGCCATCAACTCCGCCGACGAGCTGCTCACGAGCGGTCTCATCACCGCCCTCGATGGACGCAAGGTCGAGGCGAAGAAGTGGCAGGCCGACCGCAACACCGCCTACGACGGCGACCTCGAAGTCCTCACCGACGGCTCGACCGCTTCCGGAGCCGAGATCTTCGCGGCAGCGATCCACGGCAACCAGCGCGGCAAAGTCGTTGGCTTGACGACGTACGGCAAATCGATCGTGCAACGCTTCGTGCCCCTTCCCAGCGGTGGCGGCGTCTTCATGACCGTAGGTCACTACACCACGCCGGACATGAAGCCGATCAAGGCCGGAGGCATCCGTCCCGACGTTCTGGTCGACCTGACCGCGCAGGCCCTCCGCGACGAGGAGCCCGGCAAACCGAAAGCGAAGGGTGCTCCGCATGTTGCCGAAAAGCCGAAGGACGACCTGATCCTTCAAAAGGCGTTGCAGCTCTTCAACGAGACGGCGGCAACGGCAAAGAAGGCGGCGTAGGCACCCGAAAACAGCGATCAGTAATGAGGTACCGCACGATTCAAGTGGTTAGGCCGGGAGTGTCTGAGTTGGTCTTCTGAGACAGTCAGCTCCACCAGTCGGTGGTCCTGACGCTGGCTGGCAGGTAGCGGAGGTGCGGCGGAGGAGAGCGCATGACCCGCAAGCGTTTGATTCTAGTTACCGCTGTTGTGGCGATGTGCTCCTCCAATATTCTCGGGCAGGCGACGATTCCTCTCCCGAACATGGAGAGGATATTGCTGCCGATCACGATCCAAAATGTAAACGGTGCGTTTGGGTCGAAATGGTCGACGGCGGCGTCGATATTCATCGATGTTGACCCGCAAGTGCAACAATATGTGCTGCCGCTTCAAGGCTGCGACCCGCCATCATGCGAGCCAATTGTGGGGACAGCACGAAGAACGCTTCCGCTCGGTTTCTTCCCTACGCAGCCTGGCGAACCAAGTGGTTCCTTGCTGTACGTACAGCGAACGATCAGCGACCACGTTTTTGTATCGCTCCATCTAACGCAGGGATTGAACGGTTCAGATACGAGTCTTCCCGTAGTGCGCGAGCATTCATTCTTTCAACAGCCGTTTCAGATAATCGATGTACCCGATGCCGGCGCTGCGCGACGGCTGACTCTGCGGGTCTACGGAATCGATCCGGACATTCAGGGACAGATACGCGTCCGGGTATTTGGCGTGAGCGAGACTGTGCCGCTTCGCGATAACGTTTATAGCCTGAGCAATTGGCAACACAACTACACTACGGCGACATGGTCTGTGCCGGTCAGGCCGCCATCCGTCGACGTTCAATACTATGCCCCGGTGAGCTCGCCCCCATCGGAGTCGCTTCGGTTCGAGGTGCAATCGTTGACACAGTCGATGCCGATATGGGCATTTGTTTCCGTTACGGATAACACGACTCAAGCAGTCACTCTTCGTATGCCGCAATAGCCCCCATGTTGCCGGGAAGCCGGAGGACGACCTGATCCTTCAGAAGGCGTTGCAGCTCTTCAACGAGACGGCGGCAGCGGCAAAGAAGGCAGCGTAGGGACGGGAAGCTCCTGTTGCACCTCGTCGCTACGCGTAGCGTCGAGCGGTAGCTCCACGGTGAATGCGGCGCCGCGTCCGGTGCCTTCGCTCTCGACCGTTACGCTGCCCCCGTGAAGTTCTGCCAGATGCCGGACGATGGCCAGGCCCAGACCCAGGCCTCCATGCGCCCGTGCGCTGCCGCTGTCGGCCTGGCGGAAACGCTCGAAGACGTGCGGCAGAAAGGCCGGCTCGATCCCGGGACCGTCATCGCTGACCACGATCCGGGCCGCCCGTTCCTCGCGCACGAGCCGCACGCAGATGTGTCCGCCGCGCGGGACGAACTTGATGGCGTTCGAAACGAGATTCCAGACAATCTGCTGCAGGCGGTTGGCGTCACCCTGCACGAACGGTGTGAAATCGAGGTCGACGTCGATGTCGATCTCCTTCGCGATCGCTGCCGGACGGAGCGTCTCGATGGCGTTCGTGATCACGGCGTGGAGATAGACCGGTGCAATCTCCAGCCGGAACTTGCCGCTGATGATGCTCGACACATCGAGGATGTCTTCGATCAGCCGTGCCTGGGCCTGTGTCGACCGGTCGATCGAATCCAGCGCCAACGTCGTCGTTTCCTCGTCGAGCGATCCCATCATCAGCATCCGCACCCAGCCGAGCGTCGCCGTCATCGGCGTCCGCAGCTCGTGCGACACGGTGGCCAGGAACTCGTCCTTGGCCCGGTTCGCCTCGATCGCCGCCGTGTGGAGTTGGGCGTTCTCGATGGCCAGAGCCACGCGGCGCGCGAAGAGCTGCGCCAGTTCCAGGTCAGCGTTGTCGTAACGATTCCGGTCCTGCGAGCTGACGGTCACCGCGCCAATCGTTCCGCCGCGGGCGATCAGCGGTACGACCATGTATGACTGTGTGCCGAGACGCCGGATGATGTCGCGATAGGCCTCATCGTTTCCCCGTTTGGCCAGCTCCACGGGTGGCAGCTCGCTGATCACCTCGGGTCTACCCGTTTGGATCACGGCAGGCGGACCGTAGGTAAGTTCCAGGCGCGGGCTGTAAGCCTTCAGCAGGCGGATGTCCTCCTGCATCGACGGATCGATATGTTTGATGGCCGCGCGGCGGATCGTGGCATCATCGACTACGTCGATCACACACATCTCTCCCAGGATCGGCAGGGCGGCCTCCGCGGCAGTCTCGAGAGTCGTACTCTCGTCGAGCGATGACGTCACCAGCTCACTGACCCGCGCCAGGAACCTGAGCGAATCCTCGGCGCGGCGCCGCGCGGTCGTGTCCAACGTTACCCCGCGCATTCCGATCGGGTTGCGGTCGTCATCCCTGACCACCATCGAGTGTGACTCGACCCAGATGGCGCGGCCGTCTTTCGTCAGCCAGCGGAAGGTGTTGGTCCTGAAGTCGCCGGCCGCGAAATGCTCCTGCGCATGTTTTGCCGCCGCCTCGCGATCGTCAGGATGAACGATGGTCAGCCAGAAGTTTGGCGTGCCAAGCCACTCCTCCACGGTGTAGCCCAGCATTCGCGTCACGTGCTCGCTCACATAGTTGATGCGTTGCCTGTCCGTATCCGGGTTGCCGTGGGCCTCCCACACGACGCCCGGAACGCTGGAGACGATGTCCGCGAGACGCCGGCGCTCCGCCTCCACGCGATTGGCCATCTCCTGAAGATCCCGCCCCCTTGCGTCGCGGAGCCTGGCCGTCTCCGCACGGTGGGACGCGATGATCCAGGACAGCAGGATCATGAAGACATCGATGATCGCGAGCTGAACCGTGTCGGTGAGGACGGAGAACCTCGGCGCGTAGGCAGGCATCGAGAAGAGGTAAATCGCTGCCACCGAGGAGAGAATGATCGATAGGAGCGCAGGAAAGAAACCGCTGTAGGTGGCGCTGATGACGATCGCCCCGATCAGCATCAGATAACGCCCGCCGCCCATCATCGGCGCAAGCCAGATCTGCAGAAGCGCGGCCAGTGCCGTCACCGCGACGGCCAGGGCGTAACGTCTTCCGATCGAACCGGCCGGTACAGGTAAGAGTCTGTTTGACACCAGTGGTGCTGCCGCGGGTGTTTCGGGTGCGGGACTCATGCCGAGTTTGCCTTCAGCTCGTCAGCCGGCAACAGTTTTTCCAGTGCGCCGGCGAGTTTTTCGTAGTCATCGAAGGAGTTGTAAAGCTGCGCGGAGACACGGAGGATGCGTTTCGGCTGTTGCGGCCAGGGGACGATTGGTACTTCGATGTTGTGCTCGAACAGCAGCGCATCCTGTAACGGATCGCCGTAAAGCGAGGTTGTGACGTACCCCTCACCGTCAGGAAGGGGCATGGCCGCCATCGATCCGAGCATCTCGTCCGGTGCCGGTTTGTCGATACGCAGGCGCTCGCACAGCAGGTCGCGCGCGCGCAAGGCCAGCTCGTGGTTGCGCCGCATCACCTCGGGCCACCCCCCATCGACGATACCGGCCATGAACTGCAACGCCGTGGGAACCGATAGCAACGCGGTGGGGTCGTGCGTGCCCGGCCAGTCGAACTCGAGATGGAAGCGGCTGCGGTCCGTGCGCGTGGAGTTGGCACCATGGCTGATCACCACGGGACGGATGCCGCGGCGGCGGTTCGCGCGAACGTAGAGGAACGCCGCCCCCTTCGGGGCACAGACCCACTTATGAAGGTTGGCGGTGTAGTACGCGGCGCCCAGAGCGTCCAGATTCAGCGGAAACATGCCGGGGGCATGCGCGCCGTCGACCAGCGTGTCGATGCCGCGCTGCTTCAGCGAGTCGATCAGCCGCGCCACTGGGAAGATCAACCCTGTCTGACTGGTGACGTGATCGATGAGCAGGAGACGCGTGCGCTCGGTCACGCGGTCCATGATCCTGTCCACCACCTCGTCCGGCGAGCGGATCGGGAACGGCACCTCGACCGCTACGACCTTCGCGCCCGCCAGGCCCGCGACATACTCCAGCGAGTTGCGCGAAGCGTTGTATTCGTGCGTGCTGACCAGGAGCTCGTCATGCCTGTCGAGATCGAGCGAACGGAGCACCGCGTTGACGCCGGTCGTCGCATTCGGAACGAAGGCAATCGCGGCGGGGCCGGCTCCGACAAACTCTCCCAGCACTGCCCGCGCCTCATCGAGCAGTGGCTCCAGCTCGCGTACCATGAAGCGTACCGGCTCGCGCTCCAGTTGCGCGCGCAACTCGCTCTGCTTCTCCAGCACAACGTTCGGTGTTGCGCCGAATGAGCCGTGATTCAGAAAGGTAATGGCAGGGTCGAGGAGCCAGTGTTCTTTCATATTGGTGGCAGCGAGCTTACCAGCCGCGCGATTCCTTCTTTGAATATCTGCCTCTCCGTCAGGAGTGATACCACCACATACCCCTCGGTGCTGAAGTCGAAGAAGTACCCTGGATGGACGACGACGCCGTGCTCCTCGATCAGTCGCAACGCCAGCGCTTCGTCAGAATCGATACGTGGGACGCGGATGACCGCCGACCATCCCCCCTCGACCGGCAGCACCCGCGCGGCTGGATGAGCCGCAAGCACCGTTTTCAGCGTCGCCAGACTCGATTCCGTTCGCTGCTGGATGGCGGCGCGAATCCGCGGCGCGATGGCCAGCAACTCCGGTAGAGCCACCTGCACCGGCGTGGCCACGGAGAGGTAGTTGTCGGCGATCAGCTCCAGTGCGTTGATCGCAGCTCCCTTACTACGGCCGCTCACCCGGATCCATCCGAGCTTGTAGTGCGGCAGGCCTGCGGACTTCGAGAGCCCTCCGAGTGTGAACGTGAGGATATCGTCTCGGACAATAGAGGGGATGCGAGCGCTGAATGCGAATGGATGAAACACCTCGTCCGAGATCACCGGCAGTCCCAATCGGGCTATTTCATCCTGCTCGGCTGCCGTTACGTACGAGCCGGTGGGGTTGTTCGGGTTGACCACCAGGATCGCGCGAGTACGGTCAGTCATTTCGCTACGCAACCGGGCCGGATCGATCTCCCATCGTTTATGAAACTCCAGGGCGAAGTAGTCCAGCTCGATCAACTCCAGCGCCGCCAGATGCTCCAGCAGTGGATATGACGGGCGCGCCGTCAGCACAGCGTCGCCCGGATCGCAGAGCAGCTTGAAGAGGAAGGAGTACGCCTCGCTCGTCGATGCGGTGATGACGATGTCCTCCGCATCGCATTCCAGCTCCCGCGCAACCGCCTCCCTCGCCGAACCGAGCCCGAGCGGCTGCGGATCGTACGGAGCGCGCGCCGCCCTGGCCATGACCTCGGCCAGCTCATCGAGAGGGTAGGTGAGGCCGGCAGTGGTCGGATTGGAAGCCGTCAGGTCGAGCAGCGTGCCGCGATACGCAAGTCGCGCCAGTGTCAGGCGATTGGTAGGGGCGTTCCAGTTGGCTCGGCTCGAGAACATGGTTCGCGGTTTCTGGTCCTGAGGATGGTGAGACTACCAGCAGTGAAACAAGCGTGACCGCGCAACCGCGTTTGGAGCGATGAAGCTTTGGTCTCCGATCAGAAAGTTGCCAAGCCGCTACGGCACAGACAGGAGTGTCTGTGCCACAAAATCCTCTGCTTCGTCGACAGTTATCCCCAGTCTGTGCAATCCGGGCGCTGCTCATGTGGCACGGATACTCCTGTCTGTGCTGTGACGCTCTTGCGCCGCCTGAAAACCGCCCGCCAGGAAACCTGACACCCTCTGATCGACCCGATCTACTGAACCACTGATCTACTCGTCACCAATCTACTGATCACGACCGGCAGCTTGTCTGAGCCTCCGCCATCGCCTTTTCCAGGTCGCCGCGCGCCGCGGCGCGCGAATGTGGTACCGCATCGATTGCCGCGCGGAACGTCTTCACCGCCTCGTTGCACGATCCCTTCGCGGCAAGAACGCGGGCCAGCGTGTCGAGCACCACGTATGAATCCGTCCCGTTCTGAGCGACGGCTTTTCTCGCCAGCGTCTCGGCCTCGTCATAGCGCTTCGACTGGTACAGGAGCCAGGCCAGATTGTTGAGGGCATCGCGCGATGTTGCGTCGATCGCCAGTGCTTTGCGGAGGGCTTCCTCCGCCTCGGCGCGGTTGCCGAGTTGCATCTCGGTGTTGCCGAGGTTGGTCCAGGCCAGGAGAGAGTCGGGGTGTTGGGAGAGGATCGTGCGGTAGGCGCGCGCCGCTTCGGCGTACTTGCCGGCATCTTCCAGCGCCACGGCGGTGCGAAGTGCGTCGGAGGCGCTGCCCGGATGGATCAGGATGGCCGCGTGACCGCCACCCGACCACGCGTTCTCCAGCCGGGCGAACGTCGTCCAGCGTCCCTGGCCGTCGCCGAACTGCGTGCGCACGAGGCCTGAGGTCAGGTCGAATCCGTCAGCGACGATGTAGTGGAAGAAGTCGTAATGTTGGCCGGGTGCGTCAATCACGCGCAGCATCAGGATCACCGGCCGCCCCTGCATCAGCTCCTGCTCGATCATGGCCGGCGTGCCGGTGACCAGTTGCGCGTCGAAGCCCGCCTTGCGTGCTGCGATCAGCATGTCGATCGTCAGCACACCGCCGCGCGTCTTCGGCAGCGCGGCATCCCACTCCTGCAGCGTTGTGGTTGCTCCGTAGTGCTGCAGCACCGTGGAGAGAGAGCCGGCGCCGCAGGACTCGATGCCCCAGCGTTGCGTTGGGACGTTGGGGATGATCGTCGCGCTGGGGGAGGTGGGCTGGGTCTTCGGAGTAGTCGTGATGCAAGAGGTCAGGAGCAGCGTCAGAAGGAAGACGAATGTTGAATGTTCAATGTTGAATGTTGAATGTTGAATGGACTGCAGAGGACGCGGCCCCTCCGAGCATTCAACATTCAACATTGAACATTCACCATCCAACATTTCGCTTCTCCGGACAAAGGGCGAGCGGCCCAACCGGCCCGCTCGCCCCGAGGCTACGGCGGAAGAGAGGGATCAACCGAGCGCGATCACCAGAATCAGCGCGCCCAACGCACCGATGCCGATCCAGATCCACTCCTGGCGCGTCAGCCCGGCGGCCTGCACCTGGTCGACGTTCTGAGCGAGCTGATGAAGGTCCTGCGGCGAGAGTTGCGCCAGGCGTTGGTCGACCTGCTCCTTGGTGAAACCGCGGTCCGCGAGCACCTTGGCGACCTGCTCGTTTGCGGCGGCATCGCGTACGAGCGCCAGATCGGTAGTGCGCTGGTCGATGCTCTGATCGGCCGCGGTCTTCGATGGCAACGGACCGGCGAACGCGGGAATGGCTGCAAACGCGACGACGAGGAAGAATGCAACGAGTTGGGACGAACGCTTGGACACGACAATTACCTCCATGTTGTGTGAGCTGCTCTCGAGCACCTCACTGGTTCAGTTAATCCCGGCAGCAGATGGCCCCACGGCCACAGCAACCGGCATCCGTTCTGCCCAGGGAGCAAGACGGGTGCCCGGATTATCTGCGGCGTTGTGTCGTACGTTGTCCGCCACCGGTAGGTTGCAGGTCAAGGTTCGCCAAAATGTTTGTGACCGATTTCGCGCGAAGCGCTTTGGAGTGCGGTGGCCGAAGCCACCGCTTTTTGAGATTCATCGCGAGGATGAAAGACTCCGCCCTCCGCGTTTTTGAGATTTATCGCTGCAACGCAGCCCTCCCAAAGCGGTGGCTGCGGCCGCCGCACTCCAAAGCGCTTCGCGCGAAATGACTCTTTCCCCCCGGTTACACTGAGGTCCAATGAACACCAGAATCCTCATGACCGCCGCAGCGATCGTACTGGCGCTGCTCGGTCTCGGCGCCCTCTTCGCTCCGCAGGAGCTGTTGACGGGTATCGGTGCCACTCCATCCGGGCTCCTGCCGTCCCTCGTGCAGTTGTTCGCGGCTGCGCTCCTTGCCCTGGCCATGATCGACTGGATGCAGAAAGACAGCCGCATCGGCGGCATCTACAACCGGCCGGTCGCCATGGGCAACCTCATCCACTTCGCCATCGGCGCGATGACGCTGGTCCGGTTCACCCTGCACCCCCACCCGCCGGTGTACGCCATCGTGGTCACGGTCGTCTATGCTGCGTTCGCCGCCGGCTTCGCGATGGTCATCTCCGGTGACGGATCGCACGTCGCGGCAGAGTGATCTGATTGCCTCGGCTCGCTCGCGGAAGCGTTGGGGGTATTGATAGCGTTGATGGTGGTGACACAAGCTGGAGTCTTCGTATGGCAAAAATGAAGGGGTCCCGCGCTGCTGCCTTGCTGCCGCTCCCTGAGATCGTCGCCGAACGCCGCGACGAGATGCAGGCCGAGATGCAGCGGATGATCGAGTCAATGGTCCCGCGGTCGGCCGTTCCGCTTCCCGCGCAGGTTTTGCAGGCACGCCGCAACGCCGAAGCGCGTCATGAACTGCTGCAAGAGTTCGGCGCGTTCAAAAGCGCGGACATCGGTGAGGCCGCTGGTTCGAAAGCTTCGAATCGCGGCGCGCTGGCACATCGCTGGAAGAGCGACGGCAGGGTGTTCTCTGTCGTCCACAACGGTGCCGCGTACTTCCCCGGATTTCAGTTCACGCCCGATGGGAAACCGCTCACTGTCGTTGGCGACCTTCTGGCGATCCTCGCGAACATAAGGCCCGGCTGGGAACTGGCACTCTGGTTCACGGCATCGAATGGCTGGCTTGGCGGCAAGCGTCCGGTCGATCTGCTGGTGACGTCGCCTGAGGCGGTTCTCGATGCCGCGCGGCACGAAGCAGAAGAACTTGTCTTCTGAGGATTACGAGCCGCCTGCCGGTCTCGCCTCACCGAATCTTGTAGTCTGGCCGGTGGCGAAGGCGATTTATCGGGTTCACCACGAGCGCCTGAGGGTAGGGATTCTTCGTCCGGGCACACTCCTCTTCGAGGGAGACCTCAGATGACTCGTTCGCGCCACCTGCAGGACAAACCACACTTCATCATCTATGCGGACGAATTTCTCGAGGTCATCGGCCGCGATCCCGGCTACGAGACCGTGCCGAACGTCAACGCGCACGAGGGGCCGGTCTACGTCCGCGACTGGGATGCCATCCTCTTCACCACGGTCCCTGTGACGACGAACATCCCCGCCTTCGGCGACAGGAACGTCGCCATCGGCCGGCTCGACGCCGGTTCCCTCAAAGTCAGCACGTTTGTCGCCGAGACCGGCATGGCCAACGGGATGACTCTCGACCGCGAGGGCCACCTCCTCATCTGCGAACAGGGCACGCTTACCACTGCCGCGCGCATCTCGCGGATGAACCTGAAGACGAAGAAGCTCGAGACGGTGGTCGACCATTGGTTCGGCCTCCCGTTCAACTCCCCGAACGACGTAGTCGTGAAGAGCGACGGCACGGTCTGGTTCACCGACCCGGCCTATGGAGCGCTACAGGGATTCCGTCCACCGCCTCTGGCCGGCAACTACGTCTACCGCTACGACCCCTCCGACGAGTCGACGTCGGTCGTAGTGGACACGTTCAAGAAGCCGAACGGCCTGGCCTTCTCCCCGGACGAGTCGATCCTCTACGTCAACGACTCCGGCGCCATCGAAGGGCCGAACACCTACTACGCCGACCTCCCGCACCACATCCGCGCCTTCGATGTCGCCGGCGGCAGTCACCTGGTCAACGAACGCCTCTTCACCGTCGTCACCCCCCTGATCCCCGACGGCCTGAAAGTCGACAGCGCCGGCCGCGTCTACAGCTCCTCCGGCACCGGCGTCCAGGTCTTCGACACCACCGGCAAGATCCTCGGCGAGATCCTCGCCACCGGCGTCGCCAACTTCTGCTTCGGCGGTGCCGGGAACAACATGCTGTTCATGATGTGCGATACGGCAATCAACATCGCCACGATCGCGGCGACGGGAGCGGAGCGGCCGTAGCTACTCTAGTTGTTCGTTCGCTTTGCGAGATTTCTCCGTCGGCTTGAATCCAAGCTTCGCCGTTGCTCGCAGAATGCGTAGGGTGTCAGGACCATCTATGACACAAAACATTCGCGCCCGCCCGATCTGGTTTGCAAACGCCCGCATCGCAGCGCGAACAGGAGGAGTAACTTCGTGGCAATGCTGGAGTACATAGAGATCCGAAGGATCGTTGAACAATCTAACGATCTGGTCACCTACCTTCCCAAGATCCTGATGTTTCATAGGGTGGAACCGTGATGGTCCCTTGAGGAGAAAAGAGGCGGCGATGGATTGTCCTTCCACGGTAACTCGTGATGAGTACAAATCAGATGTCTCACCGGGCCAGTCGAGGTGAACGAAGGGTTCGCCGATGAGTTCTGCGAAAGCATGCTTGATATCGTGCTCCGGGATCTTGATTAACTCCGAAAGCGCATTCTTAAGTGGGCGTGGCTCGTTTGCTGCGGCCGCAAACGCAGCTATCTGCTCCGCTCTGATTTCTCCTAGCGTGCTCCACGCGGGCATTCGCACACTAGGTCCGTCACCGAACAAATCTGGGACAAGAAGTCCGGCGGCTATTAACTTGAGATGGATCTGTTTCGATTCTACGCGCCCGACGATGCTCACTGTGAATAGTCGTTGACCTCCCTTGAACACACTCGATGATGACGTTGCAGTGAAGTGCACAGGATCGAGAGTCGAGAATGCTCTGAGTCCGGATCTGAGATCGTCAAGTTTCACGTACATATCGGGAAGTTCGCGCCGCTTGTCGGATAGGTACTGACCAACACCACGGCAATAGAACAATCCATAGTGCGAAACGATCATGCCGGGCTTTAGATTGTTGTGAACGACGGCCTCGCCCAATGTCGGTGGTTTCGCACGTTCTAATGCGCGCAACAGCTCTTCGCTCAGTAGTGAATAGTACCAACCGCGCTCGATTTGCTCGGAGGGTACAAGCCCAAAGCGCTCGGATACGCGTGGACCAAGAGAGTCAAAGGTTCTCTGGACGTGTATGTAGAACGTCGAAAAGCGTGGAGTTTCGTCATCCATGCGTTGGATGCTCGTTGAGTCCGAGTCGAGCCGAAACGGCCGACTCAACGCTAGTCAAGAAAAGACTCCGGGGGGCCCGTATCGAAGACGCCTACCAGGTCCCGCATGCGGCACTTCAGCGCGACTGCGAGGCGAAGCAGCATGGTGATCGTGGGTACCTTCAGACCCCGTTCGAGCTCGCTGATGTAGGCTATGTTCGAGGAGCAACCCTCAGCGAGTGCGAGTTGGCTGAGCCCGCGCTTCATACGTAACTTCCGAAGCACGCCACCGAACGCCTCAGCTTCGCGGCGTACCTTAGCCACTCAGGCTATCTCCTGCTTGACATGATGCTTTAGCAGGTGCATGCTATAGCACGCGACAGCAAGAGGAACCTTCATGGACGAATCCACCCGCATTTCCATTCGCCAGATCTTTCTCAATCGTCATCCGCATTCGTCTTTCATCACGGCTGCTGCTCGGTTGGGGATTTCGTTTTCGGCTCTCAAGCAGGCTATCGCCGAGGGGACGATTGTAACGGTTTCGACCGGGGCGGGGGTGCGGGTACCGAAGGAGGAGATGATCGCGGCGGCGATGCGGACGTGGCCGCAGGCGGTGATCGAGGAGGCGCTGGAGGAAGAAGCGGCGCTGCTCCTTCCCGAGGCGATCCGGTTGGTGGAGTTGCGGGCCAGGGTGCCGCGGTATCAGAAGGAGATGTTGCAGTGGCTGGCTCGGCGGGATCGGACATCGGTCGACGAGGTGCTTACGCGCGAGCTGGAGGGTATGGCCTCGGCGTATGCCGAGGAGTTGGCGCCGGCGGTGACGGGGTTCGCGGCGGCGATGGCGTGGCCGGAGGGGTAGCGGCGGAGCCCGATATGAATGCTGGAGTCCGGACATCGTGCGGAAATCGCCCGTTCAGTGGTTCCTTGTTCGACACGCCTTCGCGTGTCGACGCGCAACACGTCCTGTGGACGGCACGTGATTCCAATCGTGGCGAAGCCTCCAGCGAATGACGCGCATTGATTACCGAGGGGTTCTTGGATAAGTGTGGTAGCCGTGTGGGTGGAGTGGTGGAGGACGGCGAAGGATCCCTTCACCATTGCTGCGGGTCAGGGAGGTTTTCACGGTCATCGCGCGTGCGTCGTGCCAGTTCGCACGTTTGTCGTGTCGGTTCGCACGTGCGTCGTGCCAGTTCGCACGTGCGTCGTGCCGGTTCGCACGTGCGTCGTGCCCAGTTCGCACGTGCGTCGCGCCAGTTCGCACGTGGGTCGTGCCAGTTCGCACGTGCGTCGTGCCGGTTTGCACGTGCGTCGCGCCAGTTCGCACGTGTGTCGCGCCAGTTCGCATGTGTGTTGTCGGGCGCCGCGCCGCAGACTCGTTGGTGAGGTGCCGAGCCTCTGCTTTTTAGATTGGGCGTCCCCAAAAGCAGCGACGCAATCGAATAGCTTTCAAACTGACCCACTACCAGACAGAAATGACTCATGCTCGGACTCCGGTATGCTCATCACTATGAGTAAGCGTCTGCAAGTGCTCCTGGACGATGCTGAGATGAAGGAGATCCGTGCGATTGCCAAGCGTAGAGGGATGACGGTTGCCGATTGGGTGCGAGGGGCGCTTCGGGCGGCAATGGCCGAGAGCCAGGCACTGATCCTCTTCGCAAGCTGCAAGGCCCTTCGCGCGGCGACGGAGCACTCGTTTCCAACCGCGGACATCGAGGAGATGCTGGCCCAGATCGAGAAAGGCTACTCGGAAGAGCCGGCGTGATCGCAGGAACAATCCTCAGTTAGGAAGGAGTAACCTGACTCCGTCCCTTACGTAGGAACCCTCGATGGCCATCGACGCTGTTGCACGCGGTCAGTTTTTCGGCGCTATTGTCGCTGAACAGCGGGTCAGCGGGTTCATCGCCTCGCTCACCGACTACGAGCGGAACGACGCCATCCCCTGGCATCGGCATCGCGACCCGTACATGACCTTTGTCGTCGGTGGGGCGTATCGCGAACGGCTGGAGAAGCGGGAAAGGACGTGCAGTGCGCGGCAGCTCGTTTTCCACGAGCGTGATGAGATCCATGCGGACGACTTCATCGCTCGGTCGCGGTGTCTCAACATTCAGTACGACGACTCACGAGGGCTGGCCATGCCTGGCGGCGCGGAGGTCATCGCATCGTCGAAGGTGGTCTCGATTTCGATGGAAGTCGCTCGGGAGATGCGGCATCCGGATTCCCTCACGCCCATCGTGGTCGAAGGGCTGCTCTTGCAGCTCCTCGGCGAGCTTGCCAGGTTTCGTGGTGGCGCCGGTGGACCGGCGTGGCTGCGGCGGGTTCGTGAGGAGATCGGCGTCCGATTTCGGGAGCCGCTCACGACGACCGGGCTAGCGGCGGGCGCGAACGTCCATCCCGTTCATCTGGCGCGTTCGTTCAGGCGGTATTTCGGAAGGAGCATCGGTGAGGTCATCCGGCAGCTTCGCGTTGATTTTGCGAAGGGGGCCATCGTGGCGGGGATGCCGCTCGGCGAGATCGCACTGGAGGCGGGCTTCGCCGATCAGAGCCACCTCACGCGCACCTTCCGTCTCGTCAGCGGCGTAACACCGGCGGAGTTCCGTCGCGTTCATCGCGTTCCAGAAAGCTGACACGTCCCTTAAATACGTAATATGGCTTCATGAAGACGACGATCGAGATCCCTGACGAGCTGTTCAAGAAGGCCAAGGCCACGGCCGCTCTTCAGGGAGAGAGTCTCCGAGAGCTCATTTGCGATGCTCTCGAAGCGCGCATGGCTTCGCTTCCTCGCCATCAAACCGATCGATCGGGCTGGCGAACTGTTTTTGGTCTTGCCGATCCGAAGAGCGTTGCTAGAGTTGACGGACTGATTGCCGCCGACCTCGAGCGTGTCGACTCTTCGGAGTGGCGTTGATTCTCGACACGAACGCAGTGTCGGCTCTCTTCGCCGGTGATCGATCGATCGCTGAGGTTTTGGCAGGAGAAGATCATCACCATCTCCCACTGAACACTTCGATGAAGTCCCCATGCTGCGCCGGCTGAGCTGGTGAGATAGATTCCTGGTCCTGCCTAACCCCCGCGGAGTTCCGCCGCGCTCATCGCGTTCCAGAAGAGTGATTCCATTCAAGACGGCGGGCCGGCGTGTCGCCTACTGTCATGGCATGAGAACCCTCGTTGCGCTGTCTCTGGCCCTTCTTTGTGTCGCCGCGGACGTTTCGCCGAACAACGCATTCGATGCTGCCGGGGCCGCGGCCTCGAGTCTGGATTTCGCGCACGCCCGCGAGCTCTACCGCGTTGCGGCGAAGGATGATCCCGATCCGAAACAGCGCGCGCTGGCTGCGCTGAAACTGGCGAACATCGAGTGGCGCATCGATCACGATCTCGCGGCCGCGGAAAAGGATCTCGCGCTGGTGCCGGAGGAGAGCGAAGAGGCAGCCGCGGCCTGGATCGAGCGGGCAAAGCTGAATGCCGAGGTGCGAGGAGACTTTGCGGAGGCGGGAGTGGCGGCGACTCATGCGATGTCGGTGGCGAAGGACGATCTGACCCGCGGGCGGGCGATGTACCTCCACGCGGTCTCGATCATCGAGCCGGTTCTTCGCGCCAGGCTGGATGGGAGGTGCGAAGGAGATCCAGCAGAGTTGACTCTGGCGGAGAATGAGTTCGGCACGATCGTCGAACGTGCCGGTCCGCTCCCCGAGCTCGCGCGGTCGCTGCTCGACGCGGCGCTACTTGCGAACGACGGTCCGAAAGCGCTTGCCGCGTGGCGGGGTTACTACGGATCCATTGCCGGATCGGCTGTCCTTGCGCCGGCGGCAGCGACTCTCGCTACGCGATTGCCGGCATGGCAAGGCGTCGAGGCGGCGGGCGACGAGAGGCGAGCGGTCGGATCGGCTCTGGCGGATTCCCGTTTCTTCGATGAGGCTGCGCTCGTCCTTCGCGATCCGTGCGCCAAACACGCCATCGAGGGCAACGATCTGCCGGTAGCCGAGACCGTTGCCTATGCGCGCACGATGCGGTCGCTGCGGCGGGAGACCGATGAGTACTACCGCAACGTTGCGTTGCATCGAGCTGCGCCTGACGTTTTGCGCGGCATCGTCGATCACACCGGCCACGCGTTGTGGCCGCAGCTCTCATGGAAGGGCAAACCCGGCGCGTACTCCGACGGCGAGCTGACGAAGTATCTGGAGCGCCGCTTCGGTGCCTACATCACGCTGGGGAACACGAGCAACGTCTTCGACCTGCATGCCGCGCACACCGTTGTCGATGAAGAGCGGCAGGTGACGCAGTACGGCAGGACAGCGTCGCTCCGCTTCATCGCTCTCGACGGCATCGTCTCCAACGGATTCTCGATGTGGATTCACGAAGGCCGCAGTGGCGATGGAGGATGGGCGAAGGCGGCGATCTATCAGGTGCGGCCGATGTACGTTTCCGGTCCGTTTGTGGCGTGGCTGCGAACGACGGACCCGGCGCAATCGGTAAAGCGCGACCGTGAGATCGAAGAGGAGACTCGGCGCGACGACCAGCGGATCGCGCGCGATCCAACCCAGTTGCCGCATGGCGTTGCGATGCGCATGGAACGGCAGTACCAGGTCAAGCTGCTGGCGGACCTGCGCGCATCGGGACTCTCCGGCGGCGCTCTGCGCGACGCCTTCGTTTCCAGGATGACAACTGATACGTTCGAATCGTCGATCTGGGCACACGAAGGGCGGCATGCCATCGACAAGAAATACCTTCACTGGCTCACTTCGCCGGAGCTCGAATTCCGCGCCAAGCTCTCCGAGGTTGCCTTTGCGCCGGCACCGCGCACGGCCGCGGAGGCCATCTCGGCGGACGTCCCACCCACGTCGCCCCACGGCAGCGCCGACCGCCGGATCGGCGAGGCCCTGATCGCCTGGATGCGCAAGCACTCGGCTGAGATTCCGGGACTCGACGCCTCGAAGCCGATGCTGATTCAGCTCGACAAGTTGAACGACGATCAATTGCGCGTGGCGTTCCGGTCGATCGATCCGTGGGCACCGAAGTGATCCCTGGGACCGCGGGCGTCTCGCCCGCATCGACTCCGTGCGAGAACTGACAGGCGGGCGTCTCGCCCGCTGTCCCAGCGGCTCCAGATCGCTCACACCTCAGTGACCCGGTGCAATGCCGACAGCAGCTCGTCGATGTTGTAGGGCTTGCGCAGCATTGCCACCCGTTCGTCTTGAAGTGCTGTCGCTAGCGCCACCTCACCGCCGTGGCCTGTCGAAAAGACGACTGGCAGTTGCAGCCAACGCCGGCGCAGTCTGCGAAACACCTCGGCGCCATCGATGTCGGGCAGGGATAGATCGAGAATCACTGCATCGGGCTCGAAGCTTTCGACGGCTTCGGGGACGGGAAGGCCTCGACCGATGGTAAGCACCGCAAGCCCCTCGAGCTCCAGAAGCGCGGTCAAGCCGGTCGCTACGAGATCGTCGTCCTCGACGAGGAGAATACGGTTGAAGTGTCTTTCGGAGCTCTGCTGCTGCTGCGGGACGAGAGCGGCCATGACCGGTGCGCGCCTCGTTGCGGGCAGGACGACGCGAAACTCAGCGCCGCCCGTGGCCACGTTCGTGACGTCGATCGAGCCACCATGTCGCGTCACGATCTGCCGGGCCACGGCAAGGCCGAGGCCCGTGCCGGTGCGCCTGGTCGTGAAGAGCGGCTCAAAGATGTGATCGATGTCGGCGGCTGGAATGCCTCTGCCGTTGTCGAGGACGAGGATCTCGACGTGCTCGCGGCCAACTCTTTCGAGCGTGATCAAGATCTCGCCGCCCTCCGGCGAGGCTTCGCGGGCATTCATGAGGAGATTCGTCATCACTTGTTGCAACTGCGTAGCGTCGCAGGCGATATACGCCGGTCCGTCCGGCAGCGACATCGTCACGCGGACCGTCGATCCGGCCAGAGCGCGCAGCTCCGGACCAAGTTCGCGAAGCCATTCCCGCAGATCGACTCCTCGGAGCTCCGGTTCCGCCGGTTGCGTGTAACGAAGGATCTCCTCGGTGACACGGCGGCCGCGGCGCAACGAGGTCGAGATCTGTTCGGCAGCCTTCAGAATCCTGTCGTCGTTTGTGGCGCGGCGCCGGATCATTTCGGCGAACGGCTCGATGCCCATCATCACGTTGTTGAACTCGTGCGCGATCGTGGCAGCCACGCGCCCGAGGCTGCCGATCCGCTTGGCCAGTTCGAGCTTTCGCTCCATGGCTTGGTTTTCCGTCACATCGCGGAACGTGAGAACGCAACCGAAGAGCTTCCCGTCCTCGACGATGGGTGCTGCTTCGTATTCGACGGCGAATGATTCGCCACTGGCGCGCCAGAAGACCTCCTCGGTGACCGAGCGCTTCTCGCCGTCGCGCAGCGTCGTCGCGACCGGGCATTCCTCGCGCGGATACGGCGTGCCGTCCAGCTTGGTGTGATGAAAGATGGAGTGCCAGTCGTTGCTGGCAAGCAACTGCTCCTGCGACCAGCCAAGCATGTTCACTGCCGCGGGATTCGTGAAGACGATGGACATATCGGCACGGATGCCGATGATCCCCTCGGCGGCACAATCAAGAATCAACTGGCTGCGGCGGCTCAGCTCCGCGATCGTCTTTGCCGCAGCGGTCCGTTCCGTGATGTCCTGGATCGTGCCGATGGCGCTGACGGTGACGCCGTTCTCGTTGAGGATGATGCGGTTTCGGTACTCGACGGTCCGTTCATTACCGTCGAGTCTGATCAAGCGGTGCTGAAGACAAATCGTTTCCGGGCTGGCCTGCCGCTGTTGCGATTCGAGGAGGGTGCCGACCCGATCCCGATCCGCAGGATCGATCATGTTCAGGTATCCGTCAGCTGATGGGTTGATGTCCGCATCCATGCCGAGAATCCTGTAGACCTCTTCTGACCAGATCATGGCGCCGGTGACGATGTCGAGCTCCCAGCTACCGACGTGCGCGAGCTGTTGCGCTTCGCGGACTCGTGCCGCCTGGATTCGTTGCCGCTGTTCGGCTGCGACGTGGCCGCTCACCAGCTCGAGTAGTCTTCGCTCGTCCAGGGCACGCTTTACGGCCGGCCCGAGGCGGGCCATGCGGTCTTTCAGGATGTAGTCCGTCGCGCCGTTGCGCAGCGCCAGGATGGCGCGCTCTTCGCCGATTGACCCGGAGACGAAAATGAACGGCACACCCGGAGCGGTTTCGCGGGCGATCTGCAGCGCGGCCTCGCCGTCGAGCGCGGGAAGACTGTAGCCGGCCAGGATGATGTCGGCGGACCACTTGGCCAGTTGCTGACGGAAGTCGTCCTCCGTTTCGACGCGGCGAACCGTTACATCCAGCGGGGCCCGCTCGAGCTCACGCAGCATCAACTCCGCGTCTGTATGCGCGTCTTCCAGCAGCAGTACGCGGATCGGCGCGGTCATGTCCCGGATTGCGGCGAGAGCGGTGCTCGGTTGATGGCAAGCCAGCAGTGGTCACTGGAGACGGCGACGAGTATCAGATCCTTGCGTGCGACGCGGAGTTGGGCGAAGGGCTGACGGCGCTGGCGCGCACGCCGGACTGCGGGCTGGCTATCTCCACTCACTCACGAGACCTGCGTGGATATTATTATGGAACTAACTGTGATGTCCAGAGATGAAAGCAGAAGGCAGAAGGATGAAGGCAGAAGGCAGAAGGCAGAAGGCAGAAGGCAGAAGGCAGAAGGCAGAAGGCAGAAGGCAGAAGGCAGAAGGCAGAAGGATGAGATGAGCAACTGACAGGCAGATCCATTCTTCACTCTTCATCTTTCGCCCTCATTCTTCACCCTTCATCTTTCTGTCCTCAGATTTCACTCTCTGCTTTCTGCTTTCTGCTTTCTGCTTTCAGCTTTCAGCTTTCAGCCTTCAGCCTTCCACCCCGTTTGGCGCTTCAACGTTGCTTCCAGCGCGGCGAGGTCGATCGGCTTGGCCAGGTATTCGTCGGCGCCGAAGACCTTGAGTGCTTCGTACTTGTAGTGCGGTGCGGTGTAGAGCGACGTCATGATCACGACTTTGGCTGCGGAGCTCTTCTTGATGAAGCGGCAGAGGTCCCGCCCGTCCATCTTCGGCATCAGCGCGTCGGTGATGACCACGGCCGGCTCCTCGACTGCCAGGAGCGCCAGTGCCTCTGGGCCGTTCGATGCCGTGACACAGCGGAAACCGAGCCGGGAGATCGCCCGGGCACCGATGACGCGAATCACGTCATCATCATCGACCAGCATCACCAGAGGTGCCTTCGAAGGGACTGGCGCCGGTGCGATCTGCAGTGCTACGCGGTTCGTGCGTTTCGCGTGCATCGACGCCGGGGCGTTGACCCAGAACGCGAGGCGCTGCGGCGTGGAGAGCTTGCAGAGACAAACACTGCACGATGGGCAGACCGGCGTCCGCTCCTTGGAGAGGCAGTCACAGAGGGGCGACTCCGAGACATCGGAAGTGACACCACAGGCGAGACAGGCGACGTAGTACGACTCCGTGTTGACAATGGCGAACGCAGTGTTCATGAGAAGCTCCTTTGATCGAGTGAAATGCTCAGTTCGTAGAGAATCCGTCCAGCCGCGCGGTGGGCGGCGTCCAGTCGTGCGTTCTGCCTGGCGGAAGCGGCGAGATCCCCTCGCTCGTGGGCAGCGAGAACATCGTCGCTTGCCGCCGCAAGCTCGCGCATGACTCGTGTGATCTGGTCGACCCGTGGCGTCATCGGCCGGCTCTCGCGCGGCCCAATCGCTGTCGAAACCCGGAGTGATGTCAGTGCCGCCCACATGGCGCTCTGCGCCGCGTGCAACTCTGCGCGAGACTTCGTTGCCACTCCCGGGGCCGGTATGTCGTTGGCGGCGGTGTCGATCTGAACGGCGATGGCGGCGAGACGGCGGATGGCGCGGTCCTGTCTATCCAGGGCCTCATTCGAAATTGCGCGCCGGTCGAGCTGCGAGACGACCCGGTTCTGCTGGTAGAGCGTGTACGACACGGCTCCGAGATCGAGTGTCGCCAGGATCAGGTAGGGGACCAACCAGGCCGGTCCAGCGAAGCGCGAGAATCGCGGATTGCTGACGGCAAGGGTTTGATTCGTCGTTTCCATGTGCCCGATAAGACCAAGGTTCGGGCCAATGGGATCAAACAGCGTAACTGCTGCCAGAGTGAGACTTGGCTCGATCGCGCGAAGATCCGTGCTGCGCGAAGATCAGACGGGTGACCGGATTCAGGACGGATTGCGCACCAGTCGCAGGCGTTCACGCCTACTCCGCAAGCACACTGCGTGGATCAGGGTGTGCTCGTGTTTGCAGGATGCCATCCTGCCCCTGCCAATCCCTTCGCTGGCCTCGGAAGGGGATCGTGAGAATACGGCCGAGCGTCAGCTCCCCGGCGACGTGATAGGCGGGCACGCCAATCACCACATCGGCCTGACGCACGGACAGAAGGATCGTGCCGTGAAGGTAATCCCACCAGGAAAGAAGGCTGGACCAGTTGCTGTCTGTTTCGCTGAACTGGTCTGAGTGATGAATCCCGTGCATGCGAGGCGTGACGATGACGCGGACGAGCCGCCGTTCCCACGCGATGGGGAGCTCGATGTTCGCGTGATGAAAAAGAATCGACGCGAAAAGGATCACCATCCATACCCAAAGAGAGAGGGGTGATGCTCCGATGATGACGATCTGGGCAGCGCGATAGATGACGGAAAGCGCGTGCTCACCGAAATGGAACCGCAGGGCGGTCGAGCTATCGAGATCCCGGCCGGCGTGATGCACCAGGTGAAAACGCCAAAGGAACGCCACGCGATGGTTCGCCCAATGCCAGACCCAGAGTGTGTAGTCGAGGAGAAGGACAGCAAGAATGACCTGAATGGACGCTGGAAGAGGAGTGAGGTTGAGCAACCCGATACGATGCTCCGCCACCCAGCGGCAAAGAGGCGTAAGAATCGGCGCTTGCAGCAAGGTTGCGACCGCAACCGAGATGCCCCCTGTCGTCAGATTGCGGACGATCCGCCGGAGCTTTGGCTCGACCGCCGGCCGCAGCGGACGAATCCGTTCGAAGATCAACATCACCCCGAACACCCCGGCGATGACGAGCGCAGTCACGGCCTCCGCGAACCGCGGGGCTTGCATCACGGTCACGCCTCCGCGTGGAGATGCGTCGTCCTGTGGCGGTGGTGACTCACGTCAGGACATCGAGTGTACGACAATCTCGGCTTCCAGCCTGCGGTCTTCGAGTTCGCCCAATTCGGGAGCCCGGTTTTGGCGGGCGACAGAAGTCTGCTCAGAGACGATTAGACCCTGTTGGCCAACAACAATTAGATCTGCGGGGTCAAATCAAAGAATCGTTGCCGCGGATGTACCGAAGACCTCTGGATGAACACCAAAGTGTTCTCGCATCGCCGGAACACGCCGGCGATAACGAGCGCGGTCAATGCCTCGTAACGGTCACGATCGCTCTTCCCGAAGGAACTGGAATCGCCAGGAGATGAACGTTCGCCGGGAAGATCGGTGCAATGACACCGTTCACTCGCCCCTCCAGCCGCGATGTGAAGCTTCGCGCGACCAGCAAGAGCGTAGCTGCGTCGCCTGTGGTTTCGATCTCCATCTCGTCCGCGGTTTCACGAACGATGCGCGCGTTGCCGCTGCCTCCGTCGAGCAACTTCGGAATCGATGACGTCTCGATGACGACCGTCTCGCTCGGGTCAAAGTCAGCCCGGTCGACCTTGTCTACCGCTTCCGCAATCGACCGCGCGACGACGATTCGATGCGCGCGGCGTACCTCGGGCAGTCGATCGACGAGAGCGTAGAGCGCGGTAGGGATGCCGGTTTGCCCGACGCTTTCCTTGTAGACGAGACGGAGGCCCGGTGTATCGGCCGGTACAGCGGAACTGATCACACCCGCCACTCCTGCCGACCGAAGCCACTTCAGCCGCCGTGGCCAATCGGCGCGGGCGACGAGATCCTCGATCCTTTGATTCCGCATCGTGTAGGAGCCATCGGCACAAGGGTCGAACGCATACCGGATTCCGAAGGCGGCTCCGGAGAGCGCCCATGCTTGTCGAGCCTGTACCGCGGCCAACTGGCGAACGTCATCGGCCGTGTAGCGGCCTTTGATGCCGAACATCACCGGTTCGAGGTCCTTCTCCGTCTGTTCGAAGATTGGTCCGTTCAGCGACTTTGCGTGCATCACGAGCGGGGATCGTTGCTCGACGACCGGCGTCGGTACGGTAGGGAGGAGCGACGCAGCCGTGGTTGTGAGATCCGCGATCACAACCATGAGAAGAAGCATGT
>JBBRNB010000058.1:0-44876 GCA_038230535.1 Thermoanaerobaculia bacterium | reverse complement strand
GCCGACACTGCCGCGCCGTTGGCGCGGCAGGATGATTTCGCCGGCCGGCGTTGGAGTTCCGATCGCTGTTCCGAATCGTGTTCTTGATGGTGGTCACTTTAACCGAGCACAAAGTGGTCACTTCTGCCGAGCGCCGAAGCGCCGAGCCAATAGCAGGCGCGGGCGAGAGAACGGCTCATCGTCTTTCGGCCGGTACCCAACGTACTTTTTCAACATCTCCCTCGCCGCGCGCGAAGTTGCCGGCAGCACGCATGACGAGCGTCATGAGCAGCAGTCGATCCACGCCGAGAGCCTGCATGGTTGATAATGGTTGATCGTCCTTGGCCAGTTGCCGATTCTTTCACCGGCCGCGTTCAGTTCCGAATGCGCCGGACTGAGATGAGCGCCACGGGATTCTTCCAGTCGCGCAACGCCGGCTTCAGATCCCCCACTCCATGGATTCCCTCGTGGATGTGCACGAATCCCTCACCACCCCCCGGCGCGCCTCCCTTCCCAGGACCGCCGCATTCAACAAAGTTCGGTCCGGGAATCGAGGCACACAACTCGTCGTTCCGCTCCGTCCCGGCGTCGTAGGCGGGAACGTATAGATCGACTGTTTCCGAGCCGCGAGGTATGCGCACTCCATTGAGGGCAAGAAACGCGTCGTTCGTGGGAATGAGCATCGCCGCCACGGTCAGGAAGTCGGCGCCATCGGCATTCACCTTTGTCGTGACCGACTTGCCAGGATCGAGCAGCCCCGGCACGGTCACGACCTGCTTGAAATCGGCGTTTGCCGAGAGCACAGCCATCAGCGGTGCCGTGTTCCCCTCTTCGGCCAGGGTTCGCAACTCGCTGCCCGCTGCGCTCCCGAGCGTAAAGATCCGAACGTTGCCCTTGTGACTTGCGACGAGCAGCGGCGTGAACTGTTGGGCGCGAGTGAGGTTGGTG
The DNA here is from genome assembly GCA_038230535.1 of Thermoanaerobaculia bacterium. Taxonomy (GTDB): domain Bacteria; phylum Acidobacteriota; class Thermoanaerobaculia; order Gp7-AA8; family Gp7-AA8; genus JADGNZ01. Next base: position 43,949 of record JBBRNB010000058.1, on the reverse strand, counting down.
ACGGTGACTTCATATTGCTGGGCATAGACCTCAGCCGCTCCGACAATCAGCAACAGACCGAACGCGACGATAAGACTCTTGCGAAGTTGAATCACATTTCCCTCCTGTGTCCCGGCGCCCCAATCATGGGCGCGTATGAGATGAACAGTTGGGGACACCGAAAAGGTTCCGCGAGACTATTCATCGCATACTACAATCGCCGCGTGGCGCATCGCAATGCAGCGGATGAAGAGCGCCGGATGAACTTCGAGGCGGCCGCGATTCCGCTCATGAAGACCGTCTACAGCCGGGCGATCTCGCTTGCAGGCACGCGCGAGGATGCGGCGGATCTGACGCAGGACACCTACCTGCGCGCCTTTCGCGCCTTCGACACTTTCACGCCCGGGACGAATTGCCGGGCGTGGCTGTTAACCATTCTGTATTCGATCTTTGTCAACCGCTATCACCGCAAGCAGCTCGAGCCGGAGTCGATGCCGGTCCATGAGATCGAACGACTTTTTCAGCACGCGGTCTACCAGGAGACTGAATCCCGATCCGATGATCCTCATTTCTGGGCGAGCGAAGACGTGGCCCGGGCTCTGGCCCGGCTCCGGGAGGGTTTCCGAACGGTCATCCTGATGGTCGACGTGGATGAATTGTCTTATGAAGAAGCGGCGCAGGCACTTGACGTGCCAATCGGGACCGTGCGATCACGGCTCTCGCGGGCGCGCCGAATCCTGTACACGGAGTTGCAGGAGTACGCGCGGCGAACAGGCTTTCTCGTTGGAGGGGAACAATGAACGGCGTTTCATCGCACGTGCGCGATGAGATCGACGATCTCGTCGGCGGCCGTCTCGATTCGGAGGCGGTGCGCAGGATCGAGTTGCACCTGGCGAGCTGCGAGCCGTGCCGGCGGGAGTGGAACGCGGTTCGCCGGACACGAGAGGCGCTCCGGGAGAGCACCAAGGAGGTCGAGCTGCCTCCGGAGGTCAGCAGCCGCGTGATCGCCGCACTCGACCGAGAGGCAGTGAGCGGCTCCGTTGTCCGTACTCAGTTCCGTGTGTGGGCGTGGGCTGCCGCTGCTGCCGCCGCGCTGATCGCGGGCGTGTCCCTGCTGCTGGTACGTTCGCCAGCGCCGATAGAGGCTTCGCGCCAGGTCGATCTCGCTGAGCAAACGGCACGCGACTTTCGTCTGATCCGTTCATCAGAGACTCCGCTGCAGTTCCGTTCCGGCAGTCCGGCCGCCGTCGAGGCATTCTTCAAGCGCGCCGGCGTCTCCTTCCCAACTCGCGTTTTCGACCTCGGAATGATGGGGTATCGGCTCGAGGGTGGCCTCACCCATCGACTCGCCGGCAGGCCGAGCGCTTTGTTCGTTTACCGAACCGCCAACGGAAAGCTTCTCGTGTGTCAGATGTTCGAGGCGACGGTCGCTTCGCTCCCTCCAGGGTCGATGATCCGCAAGCATGACGGCACCCGGTTCTATCGCTTTGAACGCGGCGAAACGACGACGGTCTTCTGGCCGGAGGGTTCCGTTCTCTGCGTTCTTGCCAGCGACGGTGCTCCCGACGAAGTGCTCCAGCTCGCGTACGCGAAGGCCGCGAAGGTCTAGAGCAGGGAGTTTCATTGAATCGAGACTGCTGACGAAGGCGTGGTCGTTGTTTCGCGATCCGGTGACGCAAGAGAAAAGAACGCTGCTCGCGCGGCGATGGGAAGCTCTGGATCCCGCGGTCAAGATTCCGGACAGGGACTCGGCCGCCAAGCGACCGGCTGCGGCGCCACGGCCGGGCTTCAGCCAAAATGCGACTTCTCCTGCACCGGCTGCTACCTCGGCAGCGAGGCGAATCGCATTCCGCCGCTACCTCTCAGCGCGGTTCTCGCCCAGCTCGACCTTCTCCGCCGCCACCTCGGGCCAAAGAGCAACGTGCAGATCACTGATGGCGAAGTCACTCTCCGGCCGGTCGAGGAGCTCATCACCGTGTTGCATTACGCGCGTTCGATCGGGACTGTTCCGATGGTGATGACGCACGGCGACACGCTCCGAGAAGTTCCGGGACTGCTCGATCGGCTGATGGTCGAAGGCTTGCTGACCGAGATCTCGATTCACATCGACATCACGCAGAGAGGCCGCCAAGGTCATCGATCCCCGCAAATGACGGCTGAAGAGTTGGAGACGGAGAGGGGGCAGGCGCGACTGGATGCATGCGTCTTCCGCGTGCCGTATCGAGGCGAGATGGTTCCAATGTGCAGGATGAACGCAGGCGGCGTGCGGGACCAGCTCTATGCCGGGATCGGCGGCGCTGCCGCTGAGCATTGACTCCGCCCGTAAGCATGATCGATGAACGACGGCGCCCACACATCGATGATCATTCCTCCATTCAGCGAGGAGGAGGCAATTGTCGCCGTCCTGCGCGGCATTCCCGCCGGAATCGGTCGATGATCTCATCGTCGCTGACAATGGCAGCACGGACGCCACAGCCAGTGTGGCCGCGGCGAACGGTGCGCGCGTCGTGCTTGTCACCAACGTTCTCGTATCAGTGCCGATGTCTCCTGGTGATCAACTCGAAGATATCGGGACGATGGTAGTGACCCGACACATCGAGGGTCATCTTCTCACGGTCAAGGTGGGACAGATCGAGATCAGCGATGAGAATGGTCTCTTCCTCGAAGACCGGACCAGCAACGTAGCTGCCGTCGGGAGCGATGATCGCGCTTCCCCCCCGAAGAAGCATGGGATCGCCGATGAGATGCGGGGGCCGCGTGAAATCCGCCGGAAGCTCCGAGGCCCGCATGATTGAGCCGGCCGCGATGACGAAGCATCGACCCTCCAGCGCGTAGTGCCGGCTGGCCAGCTGATGCAGGTCATTCACGGCAGGCCACAGCGCGATGTGGATCTGCTCCCCGGACGTGTGCAGCACCTGCCGGGCCAGCGGCATCCAGTGTTCCCAGCAGATGAGACCTCCGACGCGGCCGCTCGGAGTATCGACGGCCTCCAGCCCGGCCGCGTCTCCTGCGCCCCAGACCAATCGCTCCGTGTGGGTCGGAACCAGCTTCCGGTGATGCCGGGCCAGGGTACCGTCGGGCAGGAAGATGAGCAGAGCGTTGTAAAGCGTTCCGTTACCCGGCCCGGAGTCCACACGCTCGTGCGCGCCGATGACCAGGGTGATCTGATGCTCGCGTGCAGCCTCACTGAGTCGTGCCGTCTCAGGACCCGGCACCAGGATGCTGTTCTGCCGCAGCCGGGCGAACACCTCCTTCGTGGCTGGGTGATTCCAAAGAGCGATCTCCCCGCAGTGGTCCAGCCATGCGGGATAGCCCGGGAGCCACGTTTCCCCGAAGACGACCAGCGACGCGTTTCGTACGGCAGCGTCGCGCGTCAACTCGACGGCGCGATCGACACTGCCTTTCAGGTCCAGATGCACCGGCGCGGCCTGGACGACTGCCACACGAACCGATCCCACCGTCATCGGCAGCCTCCTGCGCGCGCCGCTGGCAGTGTCCGGGTGGACTGCGATCCGATGAGGAGCTCTGCCGCAGGCGCTGCTGAGTCATCATCTCATTCATCCGCCATTCAGTTCCTCCGGTCTTCATTCTCGATGCGGCGGGAGGCAGGCCCTCGGGCTGAGACCCCTTCGAGCTGCGCGGTGCGAAGCCGCACGCCAAGGTCGTGCAGTTCTCCTCCGGGTATTCGCTGACCGCCTATCAAGGCACGCTCTGTCAGTGTTCGCCTCGAAGCCCAACATTCAAATCTCAACCGGCAACCTGCTGATTCTGAGTTCATGCGGCTGGAGAGTTATTCGCAATCGCTCAAGAAGACTAAAGTCACTGTTTCCAGTGGCTTTGAGATCGATTGGAGCCGTTGGCCGGATTTGAACCGGCGACCTGCTGATTACGAATTGTGCATCAAACTTTTGGACACTCCCTGACGCTCGTGGATTCAAAGACATACGGAATTGCACGAGCGTCGGGAGCCGTCCAAAAGTATCCGTAAGAACGCACCTTCGACACCCGAACGACACCCTGCGCGCGATCACAGAGCTCCTTCTGGCACAAGCGGCAGATTGCTTACCTGCGAAGTCATTGTGCAGACGATCTCGCGACTGAAGCGGCGCGGATCAGACCCTCTGTGCGTTGGCCAGGCAGCAGGAGCGGCAGTGGCCGTGGCGGATCGTGCCTCGTCGCCGCCCAACCGACGGCCGCAAATGTGCCGAGGGCTATGGCCAGATCCCAGCCCGTGAGCTGTGGCTCGCGCGCGTGCGCCGGAACGATCGAGACGTAGAGGTCGAGCCAGTGGCCGATCAGGACAGCCACGGCGATACGCGGGACGATCGTTCGATTCCGCTTGGTCCTTTCCGACAATAGAACGAAGAAAGGCAGTCCCCACATCAATACAACAGTGGCCCAGAACAACACTCCCCAGTTGCCGTAGGCGCGCGTCGCGTAGTACCCCGTCTCCTCCGACAGGTTGCCGTACCAGATCAGCATTCCCTGGCTAAACCAGATGTACATCCAGAAGGTGCTGAACGCGAACAGCATCGTCGTAACGTCGTGAATATGGTCGGCCGTGATCGAATGATCGCTCCGCGAGCGATGCACGGTGACAATCGCGATTGCGGCAAGGCCGGCCGTGAACAGACCGGCGAAGTGATAGACGCCGAAGATCGTGCTCGCCCAATGCGGCTCGAGCGACATGATCCAGTCGACGCTGGCCAGCCACACGGTGATCGAAAAGATCACGATGAACGCTGCCGCGCCGCGACGCCGGCGGAGCATTCGGATCGACGCCAGCCACACGGCGACATAGACCACAGCGCGGACCGTGAAGAACGTCCGCTCCAGCCACAGGCCTTTGAATCCGCCGAGATGTTCATGAAAAGCCGGATAGAGATACGAGCCGCCGAACATGATGGCAAAGAGCACGACGAGCGAACCGGGCAGCACCAGTCGGGTAAAGGAATAGCAGGCGCTCCGGACAGGTCCGAGCCAGCGGCCGTTGCTCGTATCGTGAACGGCGACAAGGAACCCGCCGGCGAGACCGATACCGATCAAAAAGAATCCGGACAGGAGCAGTTGGGGCCAGACGTCGTTCGGAGCCACGAGAGCGCCGGCCAGGGCCATCGTCATGGCGAAGGCGATGACGGCGAAAAGCGGCACAGCAGGGCGCGAGCTCATCACTTCCCCCTCTGCAGCGAACGCACGTAGAGAATCGCCTTCCACCGGTCGTCGCGATCGATCTGGGACGCATACGAGGGCATGTTGTTCTGCCCGTACGTAACGATGTGGAAGATCTGTCCGTCGGGAAGCTGCATCGTCTTCGGTGCGTGCAACGATGGCGGCGCCGGGAACCCGCGTTGCGCGGCCGTACCGTCACCCTTCCCTGCGACCCCGTGACAGATTGCGCAATACGTTGCATAGACGGTGGTACCACGATCGAGAGCGTTCGCATCGCTCGCGGCGAATGGATTGGTCAGCTCACGACCAGCGCGCCCGGCATCGGCGGGCGTAGCCGCGTAATGCAGCGGCATGAAGCCGCGGATCACGGTGCCGGCCACGGGCCGCTGCAGAGTTTGGCCGTCGCGGAAGTTCGGGTTCGCGGAAAACGTATCGTAGGGGATCGAGTGCGCCATGTCCGGCAGCACTTCGAAGTTTCGCTGCGTGGAATCGGCCCGCAGCACCCAATTGAGGGACAGGAGTCCGGCCACGATGACGAGTAGCAGCGCGTTGATGATCGTCGTTCGCATCACTCACCCACCACGTTGATGGCGATGTGATGTCGCCCGGCGATCTGCTCCGCGTCATCGCGTTCGAAGGCGCCGTTGTGGGCGCGCACGATGATGGTGAAACGATCTCCAATCGTCTCGCCTCGCCGGCCCGGCCACAGTCTGCTTCGAAAGAAGAAGGCCAATACGGTGGCGAACGCGCCGAGAAGCACCCCAACCTCGAACGTGACTGGAATGAATGCCGGGATCGAGTTGAAGGGCTTGCCGCCGACGTCGAGGGCCCAGGCGGAGACAGAGGTCCACGATTGGAAGAGCAGACTCAAGGCGGCGCCACTGAATGCGCCGATCGCACACGCCCATCCGAGGCGTGACGGCGGAATGTCTGCGACCTTGTCGAGGCCATGGATCGGGTACGGCGTCCTCACATCGCTCACATCGTAACCGGCGCTCTTCAGCTCGCGCACGGCCCGCTTCACCTGTTCATCCTCGGGGCGGTGCAGCACTCCCTTCACCTCGGCCATAGCGATCATCGGCAGGAACCGGCAGAAGAGCAGAAACGCCGAAAAGAACAGGCCGAACGTTCCTGCGAGCGTGAGGATCTCGATCATCGTCGGCGAATAATTCGCCCAGCTCGACGGCAGGTAGTCGCGATGTAGCGACGTGACAATGATGATGAAACGCTCGAACCACATTCCGACGTTGACCAGAATCGAAATGATGAAGACGGCAACCAGGTTGCGCCGCACGCGCCGGAACCAGTAGAGCTGCGGAACGGCGACGTTGCACGTCACCATGATCCAGTAGCCCCAGGCGAACGGGCCCAGAGCCCGATTGATGAATACGTAGCGCTCGTAGGGATTGCCGCTGAACATGGCGTTGAAGAACTCGGTACCGTAGGCGATGGCCACCATGCCGGAGGTGGCGAGCACGAGTTTCGTCATCGCGTCGATATGGTTGTGTGTCAGGTAGTCGCCGAGGCCCATGACCGAGCGGGCGATGAGCATCAGCGTCAGAACCATCGACATTCCGGAGAAGATCGCGCCGGCGACGAAGTAGGGAGGGAAGATGGTGGCGTGCCATCCCGGGACCACCGAGGTAGCAAAGTCGAAGCTGACAATCGAGTGGACCGACAGCACGAGTGGCGTGGCCAGCCCGGCCAGCAGCAGATACATCTTCTCGTAGCGCGTCCAGGTCCTCAGCGAGCCGCTCCAACCGAACGAGAGGATGCCGAAAATCTGCCTGCGCAATCCGGTCGAGCGATCACGGATGGTAGCCAGATCCGGCATCAGCCCGATGAACCAGAAAATCGCGGATACGGTGAAGTAGACGCTGATGGCGAAGACGTCCCACAGGAGCGGCGAGCGGAAGTTCACCCAGAGCGAGCCGCGCGTGTTCGGATACGGAAAGACCCAGAAGGCCAGCCATGGCCGCCCCATGTGAATGAGCGGGAAGATCGCCGCGCAGATGACCGCGAAGAGAGTCATCGCTTCCGCGCTGCGATTCACGCTCGTACGCCAGCGCTGCCGCAAGAGGAAAAGGACCGCCGAGATCAGCGTGCCAGCGTGTCCGATACCGACCCAGAAGACAAAGTTCGTGATGTCGAACGCCCATCCCACGGTCTTGTTCAATCCCCACGTTCCGACTCCGGTCGCGATCTGATAGCCGATGGCAGCCAGTCCGACCAGCATGACCGAAGAGGAGGCGAGGAAAGCCGCCCACCAGAGCGGCGTCGCGCCTCGCTCGATCGGCGCGCAGACATCGCGCGTCACATCGGCAGCCGTCTTGTTCCCAAGGATGAGTGGTGCGTCCTGATGGGCTGCTTCGTGATCGGCCGCATCAGGCCAGGGAGTGGCGAGCGTGAGGTCAGTCATCGTGATCATCCTTCGCGCTGCGGAACAGTGGCCTCGGAAGAGTGTGTCAGCCGCTTCAGATATCCAACCGCCGGCTGCACGTTGAGCTCCTCGAGGAGGCGGTAGTGGCGAGGGTCGTGTCGCACCGCGGAGATGCGGCTCTTCGGGTTGTTGAGATCGCCGAACACGATGGCATCGGCGGGACACGATTGCTCGCAGGCCATGCGAATCGCGCCGTCGGCAATCGCCGCGCCGCGTTGCTTTGCCTCGATGCGCGCCTCTTCGATACGCTGTGTGCACATCGAGCATTTCTCCATGACGCCGCGCGAGCGGACGGCGACATCCGGATTGAGCACCAGGTTGGCGAAACGGTCCTCGTGTGAATAGTTGAACCAGTTGAAGCGACGCACTTTGTATGGGCAGTTGTTCTCGCAGTACCGCGTGCCGACGCAGCGGTTGTAGATCTGCTGATTCAACCCATCGGAAGAGTGCACAGTCGCCAGCACAGGGCAGACTGTTTCGCACGGCGCGTTGCCACAGTGCTGGCACATGACCGGCTGATGCACCGTGCTGACATCGTCGCCCTGGCCGGAGTAATAGCGGTCAATGCGGATCCAGTGCATTTCGCGCTCGCGCAGCACTTCATCCTTGCCAACCACAGGCACGTTGTTCTCGGCCTGACAGGCGATGACACACCCTGAACATCCCGTACAGCGGGCCAGATCGATGGCCAGAGCCCACCGATGTTCGCCGTTCGCCATTACCGGCCAGAGGCCGTTGCCGCTTGCCGGTTGGTCCCGGTCGCGTACCGCCGCGGCCGGCGTGGTCTCCTCGACCGGCGCGCGCCCTTCCATCGAGTTGTGGAGCTGGGTGGTTGCCAGGCCGGCTTTGCGACCCGTCTTTACGATCGTCACATTCTGATGATTCGCAAGCTGGATGACGCGCTTGCCGACCGTCTCGCCCGGAGCGAGAAACGTGCGCGCCTGCAACCACTTCGGACCGATCTTCGCAAAACGGTCGGTGCCGATGCGGCCGTATCCGATGGCAATAGCGATGACGTTGTCGTGCTGGCCGGGTTGCACCAGGGCCGGGAGTTCGACGTCGTTGACGCGAATGAGATCGCCGTCGGCGATTTCGTTCTTCTTCGCTGTCGCCGGCGAGAGGCACGCGTAGTTGTCCCAGGTGACCTTGCTGATCGGGTCGGGCAGCTCGTGCAACCAGGCGTTGTGGGCGTGGCGGCCGTCGAGCATCGCCATCGCCGGATAAAGGACGATGGCGAGACCGGCAGGTGCTTGCTTGTTCTCTCCGGGCAGCGGTGGAGCGGGCGGGTTGAACTTCGAACCGTTCGTGGCAATGGGAACGCTCGCATATCCATCGTGCAGCGTCTTGTCCCAGTCGCCCGCGAACTGCGACTTGATCAGATCGTACGCGGTGCCCGGCCCTCCACTCCATGTTGCCAGGCTTTCGACGGCCGCACGCGTATTCCGAAGCGGCGAAACGGCCGGCTGCGTCACGGCATACACGCCCGCCACCGGCTCGCTGTCATCCCACGACTCGAGCGGATGGTGATCGGGGCAGACGGCGTGAGCGTACTTCGATGTCTCGTCGGCGTGCGATGCAAAGGTCACCACGAGCGGCAGGCGCGAGATGAGCTTCGCCACCTCGTCGCCGTTCGCAAGGTCGTAGACGGGGTTGCAGCCGAGAACGAGGAGGGCGTCGGTCGCTGGAAGATCGGCGATGAGATGAACGAGATCGCGATCGCTCCCCTGCTTTTGATACGACGGCGCGCTGATATCGAGCGTCGCGCCATAGTTGCCAAGACGCTCATTGACGACGTTGACCAGCAACTGATCTTCAACACGGCCACTCCCGCAGACGACGAGCGAATTGCCGTGCGCGGCCAGCAGCCGTTCCGCGATCCTTTCGAGAATGACGCTCTTGAATGGGAGCGGCGTCATCGTGGCGCAAGGCTCGCCGAGCATCGCGGCGAGATGCGTGAGGATCAGTCCCGTCTGGCGCGGATCGATGCGCAGCCGTTGATCGGCGTTCGATCCGGTCAGAGACATCCGGCCTTCGAGCTGTGCATGCCAGCTCAGCGACTGGACGTTTCTTCGCGAGCTCCACTGCTTCGTGAACTCGACCGGTGAGATCCACGTGCCGAGAAAGTCAGCGTCGATACTGACGATCACACCAGCTTTGTCGAATCGATAGTGCGGAACGGCGCGAACGCCATGCGTCTGTTCGTGAGCGTCGGAAATGGCGCTGCACGACGGAACGTCATACGTCACATGCCGGCCGTCTTCGAAGCGCGCCAGGAATGTATCGATGACTCGTTTCGTCACCGGGCTGGGAATGGTCGAGGAGAGAACTCGCACGCGTTTCGCTCCAGCGAGCTTCTGTGCAACAAACGTATCGATCGATCTCCAGTCGGAGACCTTCGCGTGCAGCAACGGTGCACCGAGGCGCTGTGAATCGTAGAGGCCGAGAACCATGGCCTGCCCAACCGCGCAGACACCGCCGCGTGATAGTGGATGATCGGGATTCCCTTCGATCTTGATCGGCCGGCCGTCGCGGCATTTCACGAGGATCCCGCAACGAGCCGCACATCCATGACACGTCGAAGCAACCGAGTAGGCCCTTCCCGGCACGATCTCATCGGGCGCCGTCAGGTAGGGAATCGCTTTGTTGGCGATCGGACGCTGACATGCGCTGACCGCCACGGCCGCGACGGAAAAACCAGCCAACTTCAGGAAGTCGCGCCGATCGACTTCATTCCGGCCATCGTCGACCTCGTGCGGCGCAATCGGCGCCTCCAGCTCTTCGATACTTCGGTAGTAATTCTTCATCGGGCGCCTCAGAAGTGACAGGCCGAACAGTCGCTGTTCGCCTTGGCAGGATGTCCTTTGACGATCGTTCCGTCGCGTCCGCGATGACAGTTGACACACCACCCCATGTTCAGTGTCTCGATCTGCCGCACGCGCTCCATCGTCTCGACCGGACCGTGGCACTTCTGGCACACCAACCCCGCCGCAACGTGCGGGCGGTGATCGAAATAGACGAAGTCGGGAACCTGATGGATGCGCGTCCACAGGATCGGCCGTACCGGCCTGCTGACATCACGCTGCATCTTCGGATCGAGCGCCAGGGCGACGTACAGCTTCTGGATCTCACTCGAAACGACGATGCGCGGTTTGCGGTGCTGCTTCTTCGCCAGTTCCTCCTCGGCGCGGACGTCCGCCCGTTTCGCGGAGACAAAGCGATGGCAGTTCATGCAGGTCGACGCCGCTGGGATGCCGGCGTAACGGCTGCGCTCCGCGCCGGAGTGGCAGTAGAGACAGGGGATGTTCAACTCACCGCTGTGAAGGCGATGTGAGAAGGCGATCGGCTGCTCCGGCTCGAAGCCGGAGTGATCGCCGGGCAGGCGCAATGCGAGCACGCGCGGCACGAGCGCAATCGCGGAGAACACCGCCGCGACCAGCAGCACGATCGTCACGATCCGCGCATTCATCGTCACCTCCGGGCGATCTGCGGACGCCCGTACCAGCGGACGACCTGGCGTTTGCGGAAGAGGTACTGGTTGGGGACGACGAGAATGTGCACCAACCGTGTGAAGGGAAAGAAAGCAATGACTAGCCAGGCGTTGACGATATGCAGCTTTACTGCGAAAGGCATCGCGGAAATCACGGCAATGTTCGGGCTGAGCTTCAGCAGCGACCAGAGGTATGGCGATGCGGAGGCTGCGAACCACGCCGAGCCCCAGCGATAGAACACGGCCACGTAGACGCCGCTGAACACCTGGACGACGAGCATGGCGTAGAGGATCCAGTCGGCCTTGCTCGTGACCACCCGTACGCGCGGATCGGTGAAGCGACGGGCGATCAGCGCGAATAGGGCCACGAGCGTCGTCACACCGAAGACCAGCGCGGAGACTTCGAGAATGTACAACCGCAGCGGTATGCTGTTGAAGAGAAGGAACTGCCGAGGGATGAGAAACGCTACGACGTGCCCCGTCAGCACCGTGATGATGCCGTAGTGAAACGGCACCACAGCCCAGAAGTGCTGTTTGTTCTCGAGCAGTTGCGACGAGAGGCTCGAGTACGTGAAGGTCTCGTTGCGGTAGCGATGAATCGTGCCGACCAGGAACAGCACCATGGCCACGTACGGGAGCGTTGAGAAAAAAACGACATCGAGATAGTTCGCCATGTTCGTCATTGCGTAGCCTCCCGTGCGGCACGCAGCAGGTGCCGGTAGGGGTTTCCGTGCTCCTCGAGCGGCGTCAGCATCTTGTCGATCGCGCTGGCACAGTTGCCGCGGAGTCCGGCGTCGCCGGGAGCCGCGGCAATGATCGGAAGCAGTACGGTCAGGTGATCCGGCAACTCGCAACCACCGTCGATGCCGAGAGCCGACTGCAGAGCGCGGAGATCGGCGAGGAAACGTCCGCGCTCGTACCGCTCGCCCCAGAGGTGCCAGCCCACTTCCAGCGTGGCTACTGGGTTCAGATCGAAGGTCGTCGTGTACAGCTCTTCGAGACCTCTCCCATCGACATGCGCGACCTCATCGAAGAACTCGCCGATCTCGCCATCGTCATCATCATGGCGATCGAGAGGCCCGCTCGGATAGCGCAGGAGCTCCGCCACACGCAAAAGCACTTCTGCTTTCTGTCTTTTGTCTTTTGCGCTCATAAGCCCCTCGCCGGTCCTTCCATGAATCCGAATCCCGTCGACTGCTTTGCCTCCATCGGGTCCTGCATCATCTCGATTGCTTCTTCGCGATACATCGGGGGGATGACGAACCGGTCTTCGAAGGTGCAGAGCGATGTGAGGCGGTAGATCGCTTCCGCTTCGTCGCGGGTCGTGTCGGCCTCACGCAGCATGCGATCGACGGTTGGCTCATCGATGTCGCCGACCGTCAGCCAGCGCCGATAGATCCGAACGGCCTTCTGCTTGCGAAGCGCATAACGCACTTTCGCGTCGTGTCCGGCCCCGAAAAGCTTTGCCAGGTATTGCACCGGCAGGCGCGCCTGGTCAATGTCGTGGAAGAGCTCAGTGCTCGTATGCGAGATCACATCGCCGTCTTTCTGGGCCATGACCGGCGACATGGGTGGGACATAAAAAAGCATCGGCAGCGTGCGAAACTCGATGTGAGGCGGCAAGGCCAGCTTCCAGATTTTCACCCAACGATAGACGGGCGACTTTTGTGCGGCCTCGATGACCGATTCGTGAATGCCGTTCGCAGTGGCAGCCGCGATCACCTGCGGGTCGAAGGGATCGAGAATCATCGAGCGGTGCGCGTCGATGAGCTGATCATCGGGGTGTTCGGCCACCTCTTCGATCCGATCCGCGTCGTAGAGCAGAACCCCGAGGTAGCGGATGCGGCCGACGCAGGAGTGAAAACACGCCGGCGCCTGGCCAGTCTCGAGCCGGGGATAACAGAGGATGCACTTCTCCGATTTTCCCGTCTGCCAGTTGTAAAACATCTTCTTGTACGGACAGGCTGTGATGCAGGCGCGCCAGCCACGGCAGCGCTTCTGATCGTTGAGAACGATGCCGTCCTCACCGCGCTTGTAGAGCGATCCCGACGGGCAGGCCGCGACGCACGACGGATTGAGGCAGTGGTTGCAGATGCGCGGGAAATAGAACATCACCAGCCGCTCGACCGCCTGGAGCTGCTGTCGCTGCTCTTCGTTCAGTCCGTCGAGGTTCGGATCGTTCGCGGCATAGATTTTCGACCCACCGAGGTCATCGTCCCAGTTCGGGCCGGCATCGACCTCGATGTACTTGCCGTTGATCAGCGAGATCGGTTTCGCGGTCGGCTGGTCGGTGCCCTCGGGCGCGTTGAACAGGTTCTGGTAGTCGTAGGTCCAAGGCTCGTAGTAGTCGTCCATCGACGGCATGTGGGGGTTGTGAAAGATGTTGAAGACGGTCTTGATCTTGCTCGTCGAGCGAAGACGCAACTTGCCGTCCTTCAACTCCCAACCGCCGTCGTACTTTGACTGGTCCTCCCACTTGGTGGGATAGCCGGTGCCGGGTTTCGTTTCGACGTTGTTCCACCACATGTACTCGGTGCCTTTGCGGTCGGTCCAGATGTTCTTGCAGGCGATCGAGCATGTGTGGCAGCCGATGCACTTGTCGAGATGGAAGACCATGCTGATTTGCGATCTGACGTCCATGTTGTCTCCTGGTAGCGCGGTTTCGGAGTCACGCGGTGGCGAGGCTTCAGGACCCCGTAGCCGTGCCACCTCACCAGTTCAGCTCCGGCAATTTGCGAACGAACACGTGGGTATCGCGGTTGCACCCCGTCGGTCCCCAGTAGTTGAAATGGAAGGTGAACTGGCCGTAGCCGCCGATCATGAGGTTCGGCTTGAGACGCGTGCGCGTGAGTGAGTTGTGGCCGCCAGCGCGCTTGTTGCCGCGCAGCGGCGATTTCGGCACGGAGATTGTTCGCTCGGGCGAGTGGTACTGGATGCAGATGCCGCGCGGGATGCGCGCTGAGACGGCCGCGCGCGTGACCACCACGCCGTGATCGTTGAATACCTCGACCCAGTCGTTGTCGTTGATGCCCATCGTGCCGGCGTCGCCGTCGTTCATCCAGAACGGCTCCACACCGCGCGAGAGCGTGGTCATGCGCTGGTTGTCGCCGAACGTCGTGTGGATGTGCCATTTGCCGTGCGGCGTGAGGTAGTTGAGCATCATCGCGCCGGTGTTTTTCTCGGCGAAGCGGAGATCGGCGTACTCGGTCGGCAGCGGCTTCGGTTTGTATGTTGGGAGGTGCTCGCCGAACTCGATGTAGGTGGGATGGTCGAGGTAGAGATGCTGACGGCCGGTCAGCGTGCGCCATGGCACGAGGCACTCGACGTTGTACGTGAAGGGCGAATACGCGCGTCCGTTTTCCGTAAGGCCCGACCACATCGGCGAGTTGAGGAGGCGGTGCGGCTTCGACTGCAGGCCGGCGTAGGAGACGCGGACGCCGCGCTGCTTTTCCGCCAGGTGTGTTAGCGGCAGCCCGACCTTCGCTTCCATCTCCTTGTACGCACGCCAGGCCAGCTCGCCGTTCGTGACGGTGGCAAGATGGAGGACAACCTCGACGGCATCCTCGTCTTCCTTGAGCGAGGGATAGCGCTCGCAACCCGAGGTCCCGTTGATCTCGAAGCACGGCGTGGCGGAGCCCTCGTGCGTCCAGCAGACCGTGGGATGGGTAGTCAGCATCGCGTCGTAGAAGTCGTCGATCGCGTAGTGGGTTCCGTGCGCGCCGAGGCCGTTCTTGCGTGCCTCCGGCCCGAAGGAGATGAACTGCTTATAGACGTCGCGGTAGTCGCGGCTGACGATGTGCAGGCTGGGCATGGTCTTTCCCGGAATGGCCTCGCACTCTCCTCGGAACCAGTCCAGCGGCTCGCTCTGAGCGATCTCCGCCGCGGTGTCGTGCGCAAGGGGCGTCGCCACGAGGTCGCGCACTGGCCCGTCGAAGTGTCTTGCGGCCATCTCCGAGAACTTCTTTGCCAGCGCCCGGAAGATCTGCCAGTCGCTCTTCGACTCCCAGCACGGCGGCACGGCCTTCGAAAGCGGATGAATGAAACTGTGCATATCCGTGGTGTTGATGTCGGCTTTCTCGTACCAGGTCGCTGCCGGCAGGACGATGTCTGAGTAGAGCGCCGACGTATCCATGCGGAAGTTCAGATCGACCACGAGATCTATCTTTCCTTCGGGCGCTTCGTCGCGCCACACCACTTCGTTGACGCTCCCTTCGGCCAGGTCTTCGGAAACGGCGTTGTTGTGCGTGCCGAGGTAGTGTTTGAGGAAGTATTCGTGACCCTTGGCGGAGGCCAGCAGGGCGTTGCCGCGCCAGATGAACCACACGCGTGGCCAGTTCTCGGGCGCATCGGGATCTTCAACCGCGAACTTCAGATCTCCGCTCTTCAGCTGACGCACGACGTAGTCGATGATCTCCTGATCGTCCTTGCACCCGGCCTTCTCCGCGTCGCGCACGACCTCGATGGAACTTTGATTGAACTGCGGATAGAACGGCAGCCATCCGCGGCGTACCGCACGCACCTGGTGATCGATGGTGTGGTCCCTGGTCCGGTCGGAAGCGCCGGGAGGCAGCTTGTGGTACTCCGTGAACGAGCGCTCATAGCGCCACTGATCGCTGTGTACGTAATGCCAGCTCGGCGCGTTCTGCAGACGCGATGGAGGATTCCAGTCCTTAGCGAACGTGATCGCACTCCACGGCTCGCCTGGAGCGAGTTTTTCCTGGCCGACGTAGTGGGCGAGGCCGCCGCCGTTCACGCCGATGCAGCCGCAGAAGATCAGCGCGTGAATCGCGGCGCGATACATCAGGTTGGCGTGGTACCAATGGTTGATGCCGGCGCCGATGATGACCGTGCACTTCCCCTGCGTCAGCTCTGCGGTCGTGGCCCATTCGCGCGCGAACTTGAGAACCATGTCACGCGAAAGCCCCGTGTATTTCTCCTGCCATGCCGGCGTGTATGGTCCGTCGTCGTCATAGCTCGCCGGATAGTCTCCGCCAAGGCCACGATCGACGCCGTACTGTGCCATCAGCAGGTCGTACACCGTGGCCACGATCACGCGCGACCCGTCCGCGAGCTCAATGTTCCGCACCGGCACGCCGCGCGTCATGCGGCGATCACTGCTGAAGTCTTCCATCTCCACGCCGACGACGGAATCGGCACCGGACAGGAACGTGAGAGCGGGCTCGATCTTCTCGCCGTAGAGGCCGTCCTCCTGCAGAAGATTCCACTTTCCTTTCTCGCGGCCCCATCGGAAGCCGGCGGAGCCCATGGGCATCTTTGGTTCCTGCGAGGACTCGTCCCACATGAGGAACTTCCAGTCGCCGTTCTCGACATCCTTGTATGCCTTGAGCCGGTTGGCGCGCAGGAGACGTCCCGCTTTCCACGTCTCGGCCCCCGATTCGCTGCCCGACGACTGCAGCTCGACGAGGTACGGACCATCGGAGTACTTCTTCGCGTAGTTGAGGAAATACGGCGTCTGCTTCTCGTGGTGAAACTCTTTGAGGATGATGTGATTCACAGCCATCCACCACGCGCCGTCCTGTCCAGCATTGATGGCAGCAAATTCATCCGCGTACTTGGCCACCTGATTGAAGTCGGGTGCGAAGACCCACATCTTCGAACCGTTGTGCCGCGCCTCGGCCGCGAAGTGACAATCTGGCGTGCGCGTCATGTTCAGGTTCGAGCCCATGACCGCGAGGAGTTTGGCGTTGTACCAGTCGGCCGACTCCTGCACGTCGGTCTGCTCGCCCCACGTCTCCGGCGACGCGCTCGGCAGATCGGCGTACCAGTCGTAGAACGACAACGACACGCCGCCCATGAGCTGCAGGAGGCGCGAGCCGCTGGCGTAACTGATCATCGACATGGCTGGGATCGGCGAGAAGCCGGTGATACGGTCGGGACCGTACTTTTTGATCGTGTAGATATTTGCAGCGGAGATCATCTCGACCGCGTCGTCCCAGCTCCCCCGGCGAAAGCCCCCCTTGCCACGTGCTCGCTGGTAGCGCTTGCGTTTTTCGGGATCCTCCATGATGGAGGCCCAGGCCTCTACGGGATCGTCGTGAGTTTCCCGCGCGCTGCGCCAGAGGTCGAGAAGCGCTCCACGCATGTACGGATACTTCACGCGCAGTGGCGAATAGAGATACCAGGAGAAGGAAATGCCGCGCTGGCATCCGCGCGGTTCGTAAGGCGGCAGGCCGGCTTCGAGCGAGGGGTAGTCGAGCCCCTGCATTTCCCACGTGACGATGCCGTTCTTCACGTAGATCTGCCAGGTGCACGAGCCCGTGCAGTTCACGCCGTGCGTGGAGCGGACGACTTTGTCGTGCTGCCAGCGGTTACGGTAGAACTCTTCCCAGCTTCGTCCGTTCGGGGTGATCTCATCTTCGATCCAGGGATTGCTGGTCATGGTTTCCTCACCGTTCTTCCTTGCTTCTCTTCCACCATCGGTTTACGCACTCCGCGCAGACGCTTGCGCCAGATCGTGTCGGACCCGATGAAGCCGAGGACGGCCCCGCCGAGTCCGAGAAACAGGAAGGAGAGCGTCGCCGTGTCGCTCTCCTTCTGCGGCTGGCGGGCCGTTGTTTCCAGATACGCGACGAGCTGCACGATCTCGCTATTGGTCAGCGCAGTGTTGACGAAGAGCGGCCGCATGGTCGGCGTGGCCGGTGCCTGCAACCACGAGGCGAGGTTCTTGCGACCCAGCATTCGCTCGTAGACTCTGGTGAGATTGGGAGCCAGCTTCCCGCCACCGAGCATGGAGAGGCCGTCAATGGTGTGGCAGGAGATGCAGGCCGGGCCGCCGTTCGCGAGCGGCTGTTCGCCGAGGATGATCCGGCGGCCGTTCGCAATGTCATCGCGTGTGAACGGCTGGTCGCCGATATTGAGACCGGCGAACTGAGACTTCGGCAGCTTCGACTCTCGCTCGATCATGTCGAGAAGCGTCGATGCCTTCGCTTCGTCGATGCCGGAGATGTTCGGCATCACCGCGCCGCGCGTTTCTTCTTTCAGCTTCGCCGCGTACGGGTCGCCACCGTCGAGAAACGACTTCGGATTGGCGACAAATCGCTGCAACCAGGCCCGGTCACGCCGGGATGTGACGTCTTTGAGATCGGGACCGACGAGCCGTCCGCCACCGATGGTGTGACAGCTCATGCAGTTCTGGCGGAAATACGTTACCGCCTCATCCGCGGATAGCACGCTGCTGGTGGCGAAGACGACTGCTGCCAGGACCGAAACGCGGACACGAGAGCGCGACATTCGACCCTCCTTCAATGCCCGCCATTCAATCGGTTCTCTGGCAACGCCGAAATGACTTTGGTCATCAGCGGTCTGACATCACGCACATTGGTGATGACCGTCACGATGCGTCTGGTCGGATGACCAATGTCATAGCGCACCAGTGAATGCTGCCGATAGGCTCCTGGACATGACACGCTGCCAATCGCTTTCGCAACCGAATGATCATCGGCTGTCACACCTCCTCGTGATCTACATCGCCACCGGTCTTTTCTTCATGCTGCTTCCAGGGACGTTGTTCGGCGTGTTGAACCTCCTGATCATTTCGGCAGGCCACGCTCCAGGAGCTGCGGACGCGGCATGGGTGCAGGCGCACGGGCATGCGCAGATATTTGGCTGGCTTGGGACGTTCATCCTCGGTGTGGGCTACTACGCCATCCCGCGGCTGCGACTCTCCGCCTGGTCGCCGCTCGCCACGCGGATGACCTACGCACTCTGGACGGTTGGGGTGGTCATGCGATGGTTCGTCGGAACATGGCCGTGGCAGTGGCGGATCCTCTTCCCGCTGGCCGGCGTTCTCGAGCTCCTGGCCGTTCTGATCTTCTGCGCGTCGGTATTTCTTGCGCGTCCGCGCGCTCAGGACCTGAAGTGGCGGACCTCGGTGGTGATGATTACCGCGGCCGGCGGTGCCATGGTTGTGGCAGTGGCTGTTGGAACGTGGATGTCGTTTCTTGTCGCGCGCCAGAGTGACGCTCCAGCTTTCTCGTTTGCGTTCAACCAGCGATACCTCGCACTCGTGACCTGGGGCTTCGTCGTACCGTTTATCTGGGGTTTCTCGACGCGATGGCTTCCTCCTCTCCTCGGCCTGCGAAAGACGCGGAAGCAGTGGCTTCTTCCGCTCCTCATCACGCTGTTCTCCGGCGTGGCGGCCTCCCTGGCCGGCGCACATCTTGTTGCATCCATCCTCTTTCTGACGGCCTCGCTCGCGTTCGTTCTCGCGCTTCGCCTTTGGGAGCCATCCGATAGCGAGCCGAAGTTGCGCGGCGTGCACCCATCGACGCCATTCTTCCTGCGCATAGCCCACGTGTGGCTTACGTTGGCAGGGATACTCTCGATCGTGGCCATGTCGCTACCGCTGCCAAACGGATGGGCCGGAGCTGCGCGCCACGCGCTGACAGTGGGGTTCTTCGCCGTGGTTGTCTTCTCGATCGGTCCGCGCGTTCTCCCGGCCTTCTTCGGCGTACGTCAGCTTTGGAGCACGCGTGTCATGGCCACCGTTCTCGTGCTCATCAACATCGGATGTGCGCTGCGCGTCGTCTCCCAGGTCCTCGCGTACGGAGGCCTAAGCACCCTGGCGTGGAAGACCTTGCCCGTCTCGGCGGGCCTCGAGATGATCGCCGTGGCTCTATTCGCCATTAACATGATGATGACGCTGAGAACCGGCTCACCACTCCAGACATCGATCGAGGTCGAACGGGAGCAGGAGTTGGCTCTGCAGAATTAACTTTGACCGACGCGTTCACGATTCTCTCGCGTGTCCCGCTCTTCGCGGATTTGTCAGAGGAGGAGTTGCGCGCGCTGGCCGGGCATACGGTCAGTCACCGCATATCCACGGGACAGCAGATCTTCTCAGCAGGAGATCCTTGCCAGGGCTTCTTCGTGGTCGAGTCAGGTGAGGTGAAAATCTACAAGACGGCGCCGTCCGGACGCGAGCAGGTGCTGACCGTCGAGCAGGCAGGTGACACGGTGGCCGAGTTGCCGGTCTTCGACGGCGGACCGTATCCCGCATCGGCGATCGCCGTGAGCGACGGGTCGCTACTCTTTGTCAGCAAACGTGATTTTCGGACGCTGGTGCTCGATCATCCCGAGGTTGGGCTGAAAGTGCTGAAGGCCGTGGGGGCTCGCTTGCGGCGCCTGGTCGGACTGATCGAAGAACTTTCGTTCACGACCGTCCGCGGACGCCTGGCAATGCTTCTCGTCCGGTTAGTGAGAGTTGAAGGACAAGCAACCGCGCGCGGACATGAAGTGACGCTGCCGGCGAATCAGGAACTGGCTGCCAAGATTGGGACCGTTCGTGAGCTGGTGTCACGCAACCTCAGCCGCCTGCAGGCGGAAGGAATGATCCGTCTGGACGGCAAGCGCATGATTGTGCCGGACGTCGATGCGCTGGCCGCTTCTGCGGAGGATATCCAAACCTGAATCGACGCGCGATTGTCGTCGAGTGTCCACAACCGGCCGGTGGCAGTGATGAGGCAACCACGCGCGAGGGACGGTCTCCTGCAGTCTTCTCCGGTACTCTTCAAACCGCTACTGCACGGGTTTTGCAACACCGGCGTTTAATGGCCGCCACAGGTCGCGCCGCACGCGCCCCCGAACTGGGCGGCATTGTCCATCGTCTCCTCGAGCGTGACTGCTCGTGGGAAGTAGACGTTGTTCTCAATGTGAATGTGCTCGTGCGTCCTGCTTTCGAACTCCCCGAGGCGCCGGTACAACTCTCGATAGCTGAAGCAGGCATCTCCCGGCGGCGTGTATGAGTTCGTGACTGCTCGAAGGCTTGTCAGCAGCGCGCCGACCCGGTCGTGCTCGAGCATCATCATCTTTACCGGATTCTTCACCGTGCCAAAGAACGGAGTTGGTGGTGGCGTGCCGTTCACCGCGGCGCTTTCGAGTTGTACGACGTAGGGGAAGAGTACCTGCTCTTCCTTGAGCATGTGCGGAAGCAGATCGGTCGTGAGCTCCTGGACCAGGGCGACGGCATCGGTGAGTTCCGGACGGCGCTGGCCATGGACGCCCAAAACCCTGGCCGCAAGTGTGGTGAGGGTCTGCAACTCTTCGCGTGTGTAGCAGTGATAGCTCTCGATGATCTGCGCTGAGATCGCGGCAAGCGTCTCCGCGGACCAGTCGCGTGCGATGCCATCAGGAACGGACGCCGACGCAACGAGCAAGGTCGTGAATTCTTCGATTGTCCTGCCGGCAGCGGCGCACGCTTCGTTTAGCAGCGCTCCCCCTCCGCAGCAATAATCGATTTTCCACGCCTCGAAGATGCGAATCGAAACGGGCATTTCCGCGGCAAGCTCGCCCACGGTGCGGTCTGTCAACGACATGGTTGCGCTCATGGTCATATCTCCCTCTGCTTTGCGACCATTGTCGAGAATGGGGCGGTTGCGGGATATGACTAAAGTCATGGGGCCCGAACGCGCTTGATCGGCCCTCGAATCGACCGTGTCGCGATAGCAGAAAAAGACAATTTCGACACCCGGAACGACACCCGACGCAAAGAAGAGGCAGAACATCTAATTCGCGAATCAGCACTAAAAACGAATAAAGCTTTTGTTTTCATTGGCTTCGGTTTAGTTGCGACTCGAGCCGCCAGCGAGGACTTGAACTGGTGACCTGCTGATTACGAGTTACATCCGACATGGAGCTATTCGCTATCGCCCAGAAGAGCTAAAGCCACCGTTTCCGGTGGCTTGGCTGGACTCGAATGGAGCCGTTGGCCGGATTTGAACCGGCGACCTGCTGATTACGAATCAGCTGCTCTGCCAACTGAGCTACAACGGCGGATCGGGATGCGGCCCTGAAGAACAGGGGGGCGGGTGATTCTATTCACGGCGGCTTCAGGTGTCGAGAGTTACACTCCACGGCACACGAGACATGACGATATCGGAAGTGGAAACGAGGGTCGGGGGGCAGGGGTCAGGAGTTGGAGGGGACGAAGATCTCCGGCATCCGGCTCCCGGCTCCCGGCTCCCTCGCTCGGAGCGATGGATCGCGCTGGCGATCGCGGCGGTGGCGCTGGCGATGCGGGCGGTGGCGTTCTTCCACTACCGGTTCGATTCGGATGAGCCGCAGCATCTGCATGTGGCGTGGGGGTGGACGGCGGGGCTGCTGCAGTATCGCGATCTCTTCGACAACCATGCGCCGCTGTTTCACATGGCCATGGCACCGTTGCTCCGGGTCCTCGGCGAGCGGGCCGGCATCCTTCTCTTCATGCGGGTGCCGATGGTCGCCTTCTGGCTGCTCGTCAACTTTGCGGCGTTCACGATCGCCAGGCGGCTGTATGACGTCCGCATCGCGGTCTGGGCGACGCTGCTGCTCAATGTTCTGCCAACGTTCTTTCTGAAATCGCTGGAGTTCCGGACCGACAACCTCTGGAACGCCTGCTGGATGGTGGGGGTGCTGATGCTGGTCGACGCATCATCCGAGCCGGGAAAGGAGGCATCGCGCCACGCTCACCTCTTCCTCGGCGGCATCCTGTTCGGCTGCGCGCTTTCGGTCTCGCTCAAGACCTCGCTCCTGCTCTTCTCCATCGCAGCGGCCGGCATCCTCACATGGTTTGCCCGGATCCGCGGCAGGGAGCGGCCGCCGGTGCGGTTGTTCGACCTCGGCCTCGTCGCGGGCGGCCTGGTCATCGTGCCGTCGCTCATCGTCGCTTACTTCGTTCTTCGCGGGGCGTGGAGCAACTTCGCCTACTGCGTTTTTCACTTCAACGGGTTGGTGGCACTGACACAATCGCCGCTCAGGATCTGGATCCCGCGCCTGCTCTACATCCCGCTGCTCATCATCCTGATACGCGTGGCCTGGCGGTACCGGCAAACGACGACGACGTGGCGCTTCTTCTTCGCCGTGGCTACCGCTCTTTTCGTCATTACGCTGGGCGGATTCTGGATTCTGATCTCGCCGCGCGACCTTTTGCCGTTTCTCCCGTCCGGAACGATCTTCCTTGTTGCGGCGCTGGCGCGGCGCAAACACTTCGTGACTGTCATGGCTGCACTGTCGATTGTTTCGCTGTTCAGCATCGGCCACTACACGTCATGGCTGAAGAACGGGACGCGGGAGCTCATCACGATGGAGAACCAGCTCCTGCGGCTGACGCGTCCCGCCGACCTGGTGATGGACTACAAGGGCGAGACGATTTATCGAAGCAGGCCGTACTACTACATCCTCGAGCTCATTACCCGGAGGGCCATCGCCCAGGGGCTGCTTCCCGACACGGTGCCGGAAGACGTCGTGCAGATGCAGTGTCACGTCGCGCAGGCGGATGGGACGCAATGGCCGGACCGCGCCCGCGATTTCCTGCGCGCAAACTTCATCAACGTGGGGCGGCTCCGCGTCTCGGGGCAATGGCTCCGGCCCGACGGCTCGTTCACAATTGCCGTCCCTGGCAGCTACGTAGTCCTGTCGAAACGGGGCGAGGCAGGGGGGTTGCTGGACGGCTCACCGTATCGCGGCGCGCGGCGGCTCGAAGCGGGAAGACACACATTTGCCGGTTCGGTGCCTGCGGGAGAAAGGCTGGCCTGCCTCTGGGCTCCCGCCTACGCGCGCGGCTTCACACCATTCTATTTGCAGGACCTCGACTTCTGATGCCGCTGACTCTCGAGAGGACGCTGATCGTCGCGCCGCATCCGGACGATGAGTCGATCGCTGCCGGAGGTCTGATGCAGCGCGCCGTGGCTGCGGGAGGTCTGGTCCGCGTCGTCTTCGTCACGGACGGCGACAACAATCCATGGCCGCTTCGCTATCTGAAAAAGAAGCTTCGGATCACGGACGCAGACCGCGCGGAGTGGGGAGCGTTGCGCCGCGACGAGTCCCACCGCGGGCTGGCCGCGCTGGGCGTACCGGCATCATCGGCGATCTTCCTGGGATACCCGGACACAATGCTGACCAGAATGGTCCGCACCGGCGACCTTCGCGCTCGCGATTCGCTCGCCACCATCATCAATGATTTCGGGCCGACACTGCTCGTGCTCCCTTCGGCGTTCGATCTCCACCCGGACCACCGCGCCATCTCCTGGCTCGCGCACGGCGTGGCAACGGGACGAAACGTCGTCACCTACGTGATCCACGGCCATGCGCCGCCAGGACGACTGGAGTTTCGCATCGACCTCAACGCCGAGGAGACCGAGCGCAAACGAGCAGCCATCGAGTGCCACCAGACGCAGCTCGTTCTCAGCCGGAAACGGTTCCTGTCGTATGCACGAGCGGCCGAGGAATTCAACAAAGCGGAGCTCGACGTCGCGCGGATCGACTCCCGATTGCGGGATTGGAGCTGCTCGTTGAAACACACGGCGCTGGTGTTGACGAATCGGTGAGGCTGCGGCCTTCGGCCGCGTTGCCGGTTGCCGGGTTGTCGGTTGTCGGTTGCAACATACAGACGCCAGGCACGCCGGAGGCGTGCGAGTAGCTTCGAAGGCATCCCGAAACGTCCAAACTCCAGCGCACGCCTCCGGCGTGCTCTTACAGCCAGAAGCGTCGAGCGACCTTGGCCGCATTGTGGGTTGGTTGCTCTCCGCGCGTGTAGGGCCGCCGCCCTCGGCGGCCTGGTTCCTGTCGCGATGCTGACCGCCGAGGGCGGCGGCCCTACACAAAGAGGGCGAAACCAAATTCGTAGCTACGTGTACAACCCGCCGCTGACGTTCATCACGGTTCCTGTGATGTAGGCGGCCTGTTCTGAGGCCAGGAACGTGACGGCGTAGGCGACGTCGTCGGGGGTGCCGAGGCGGCGGAGGGCGATGCGGCTTTCAAGTACCTCGCGGGCGTCGTCTTCCATCGCATCGGTCATCGCCGTCCGGATGAAGCCGGGGGCGACGGCGTTGACCGTGACGTTGCGCGATCCGATCTCGAGCGCCAGCGCCTTCGTGAAACCGATGAGCGCGGCCTTCGACGCGGCGTAGTTCACCTGGCCGGGGTTACCGGAGAGGCCGACGACCGACGAGATGTTGATCACCCGTCCCCACCGGGCGCGGAACATCTTCTTCACTACTTCCTGGGTGATGTGAAAGGCGGAGTCGAGGTTCGTGCGAAGCACGTTCGTCCAGGCCTGGGGCTTCATCCGGACGAAGAGATCGTCGTCGGTGACACCGGCGTTGTTGACGAGGATGTCGATGGGCTGTTGCGCCATGATCGCTTTGATACGGTCACGGACATCGTCACTGGTGATGTCGAGTTGGACCGCCGAGGCGTTGCCGCCGCTGCTGACGATCTCCGCGGCGACGCGCTCCACTTGCTCCAGATTCCGCGCAGCGCAGACGACGAGTGCGCCGGTTTCGCCGAGCCTTCGCGCGATCGCTTCGCCGATGCCCCGCGACGCGCCGGTGACCAGAGCAGTACGGCCTGTGAGATCGATCTTCATGTTTCCTCCAGATCAACCAAAGAACTTCTCGATCGATGGCACATCCGATATGTTGACCAGTTCGACTGACGGGTCGATCCGTTTGATGAGCCCTGTCAGCACGTTTCCCGGGCCGATCTCGACGAACCGCCGCACTC
Organism: Thermoanaerobaculia bacterium; assembly: GCA_038230535.1. Lineage (GTDB taxonomy): Bacteria > Acidobacteriota > Thermoanaerobaculia > Gp7-AA8 > Gp7-AA8 > JADGNZ01. Next base: position 18,375 of record JBBRNB010000058.1, on the reverse strand, counting down.
CCATCGACACCATCTTCTGTACTGACTCGACCCATCGCACGGGTGAAGCGACCTGGCGGACCAGGGCGTTGCGGACAGCGGTGGAGGTGCCGATCGGGGATGCGTCGACGTTCGAGACCAGCGACATCCAGAGGTCTTTGACGTGAGCGCTTTCGAGCAACGGCCGCAGCCTCTCCTCGGCGGGCTTCATCAGTTCGCAGTGGAAGGGAGCTGACACCGGCAACAGCAACGCACGCCGGACACCTCGCGCCTTGGCAATGGCGAGAGCGCGATCGATGGCTGCCTTCGTGCCGGCGATGACGGTCTGTCCCGGAGCGTTGATGTTTGCGACGGAGACGATCTCCCCCTCGGCGGCCTCTTCGCAGATGGATCGTGCTTCTTCAACCGCCGGCCCGATCAATACCGCCATGCCGCCGGTACCGACCGGCACGGCCTCTTGCATGAACCGGCCCCGCATCCTGACGATCTGTGCGGCGCCGGCGGGGGTCAGACCGCCGACGCTGACGATGGCGCTGTACTCGCCGAGGGAGTGGCCGGCAACGACGTCGCGACGGGTGGCGCCACGTTCTTCGAGCACGGCATGAATGGCGGACGAGACAGCGAGGATGGCGGGCTGGGTGTTTTCCGTCAGTTTGAGCTGGTCGTCAGGACCTTCGAAGCAGAGTTGCGAGATCGAAAAGCCGAGGGCCGCGTCGATATCGTCGAAGACGCGCCGCGCCGCTGGATACGCCTCGGCGACATCCTTCCCCATCCCGGCATACTGGCTTCCCTGGCCGGGAAAAACGAATGCCGTGCTGTGCTCCATCGGGCCGGAATCATACATGGAGCGGAGCGGCTACAATCGCCGCGAATGCTGATCGCCGCGCGCGCAAAACTCGTCCGCCAACTACAGGGAGCGTACTCGGGCGAGCTGGCCGCGGGCTTCGCGTACCGAGGCCACTGGCACAGCATGCGCGAGGGTCCTGATCGTGCGCGCGTCCGCGAGATCGAAGCCGATGAATGGCACCATCGCGAGCTCGTCGGCGGCATGCTGCGGCAGCTCGGCGGAAAGCCGAGCCGCATCCGTGAAATCATCTTCTGGTGTATCGGCCGCGGAATCGGCGCGTTCTGTCACATCGGCGGCTGGTTTGCGCCGATGTATGGTGCCGGCCGCCTGGAGCGCGGCAATATCGTCGAGTACGAAGAGGCCGCGGTGCTCGCCAGTGAATGCGGCCACGACGAGATGGTTGAGTGCATCCTGACGATGGCCGAAGTCGAGTGGGACCACGAGCTCTACTTTCGCAGCAAAGTCGTCGACCATTGGATGCTGCGCATCTTCAAGTTGTGGAAACCGGCGCCGCCGAAGTCGACGATTCGCGAGAATTTCAAGGCGGCGGTGGCCAGCAAGGCGGCGACGACACGAGGTCTAAATCCATCGATCACCTTCTCCCCTCCGCAGAGGGGAGAAGAGCCTGCCCTGAGCGAGCACAGCGAGCCGAAGGGTGCCGAAGGATGATGAGGGGGTCTGCTTCGAGTGTTCACGTTGGCTAACAACTAACCAACTAACGGCTTACACCCCACTACTCCCCACGTCTACGCGCGGGGAGATTGCCGGCGTAGCCGGCGTGAGATCCGTAGCCCCCACCTTCAGGTGGGGGTTCTCAGGGTTCCACAATTTCCGAAGCCCGCTTCAGCGGGCGACAGAGAAGAAGCCTGTTCCTTCGAACGTCGCTGAGACAATTCTGTCGCCCGCTAAAGCGGGCTCGAAGAATTGGGAACGCGAATACCCCCCACCTGAAGGTGGGGGCTACGATTCTTACGCCGGCTCACGCCGGCGAGAAACGTCCAATCTCCAGACTCCCCGCGTCTACGCGCGGGGAGAGGGGGATCGGCCTGGGGGTGAAAGGGGTGTGTTTGCCACCTTCAACTACTTCGGCTGCGGGATCAGCTTGATCTCCAGCCGGTAGTCGGCGTGGAGCTTGTGCATGGCGGCGTTCTCGATGCGATCGCTGAGGTTCTGCAGAGGGAAGAGGAGCATGTCCAGCGTCGAGGCGTGCTGGTCGAGCTGATGGCTCACATCTTCGCGCAACGGCTGACCCTCTTTCAGGACGAGGCCGCGATCGAAGCGCATGTGTAAGGTGCGGTAGCCGTCGTTTGCGACATCGATCGTACATTTCTCGGGGTAGCGGGGGACGTCGACACGCAGCGGCGTGGTGCCTTGCACGACGGTGCCGGCGCCGCAGTCGAGGCTGACGGATGCGTGCGCTGGTACGCTCCAGAGCTCGACGACGTTCGGCTCCGGCGACTGATTGGCGGACTGCGATGCGCAGCCTGCGGCGGCGAGTGCGATGAGAATGGCGGAACCGATCCGAGCTCGCATCATTGACTCCTACTGGGTGGCAAGTACGCTGCTGTCGTGCTCACGCTTGTGAAGGTCACCGACCTTGGACATGATTTTCTCATCGATCCGGTTGATGGCAAAGTTGCGCGCCATGCCGACCGCGTTCTTGATAGCTTTGGCATTCGAGCGGCCGTGGCAGACGATGCAGCCGCCCTTCACGCCGAGGAGCGGCGCCCCACCGTACTCGGAGTAGTCCATCCGTTTCTTCAGGCCGTCAAACGCGCTCTTCGCCAGCAGGCCGCCGAGCTTGCCCCTCCATGAGCGTTTCAACTCCTTGCGCAGCGTCGTCGATACGAACTCGCCCAGCGCTTCGGATGCTTTGAGGACGACATTGCCGGTGAACCCATCGCAAACGACGACGTCGGCGTTGCCGTTGTAGACGTCGCGCCCCTCGGCGTTGCCGATGAAGTTGAGGCCGGTCTCCTTCAGGACGCGGAACGTCTCCTTCGTCAACTCGTTCCCTTTCCCTTCTTCCTCGCCGATCGAGAGCAGACCGACGCGCGGAGCGTCGATATCGAAGAGCATCTGTGCATAGAAATGGCCCATGACGGCGAACTCGCGAAGATGGTTCGGCTTGGCGTCGACGTTTGCGCCGACGTCGAGCAGAAGGGTGTGGCCTTTCAGGCTCGGCACAACCGTGGCGAGGGCAGGCCGGCTCACACCTTCGATCATGCCCATCACGGCGCGGGCGGACGTCCACGTTGCGCCGGTGTTGCCTGCGGAGACGAACGCACCGGCGCGCCCCTCGGCGACGAGATTCGCACAAACGCGAACGGAGGAGTTGCGCTTCCTGCGCAACGGCGCGAGGGCTGTGTCCTCCATCGTGACCACCTCGCGCGCGTCGAAGACTTCGATGTTGCGCGGGATCCCGCCGGCCGCGGCGAGCTCTTTCCGCACGACATCCTCCAGGCCAACGAGGATGATCTCGACGGAATACTCCGCTGCCGCCAGGAGGGCGCCCTTCACCACCTCCGACGGCGCATGATCGCCGCCCATGGCGTCGAGGGCGATGCAGACATCAGTCATCGAAGGATCAGGTTAGAACGCGTCCTTGACGGCGATGACTTCGCGTCCTTTGTAGAAACCACATTTCGGACAGACCCGGTGCGGCATCTTCGCTTCATGACACTGCGGGCAGGTCGACAACGACTTCTGTTCCAGGAAGTCATGCGCGCGGCGCGTACGCGTGCGTGCTTTCGAGTGTCGCCGTTTTGGGTTAGGCATCGTGTTGCTCCTTGTGTTTGGTGATGTTGATGATGTTGATGATGAGTAGATCAGTAGATTAGTGGATCAGTAGATTAGAGGATCGGAAGCAGTGGATCAGTAGATTGGTGGATCGGTCGATCAGGACGCAGCAGTTGGCTTCAATCTGCTGATCCACTCACCGGCCCATTGATTTACTGGTCCACCGATTTACTGGTCCTCTGACCTACTCATCCACTGACCTACTCATCCACTGACCTACCCGTTCACTGACTGATCCACCGATCGACTAATCCACCAACCTACCGACCCACCGTTCGCTCTCGGCTCTGATCTACTGTTCTACTGATCCACAGATCCACTGATCCATCGATCACTGTTCGTTCTTCTTTGCTAACTCCGCCCGGATCCCAGCCAGCGCGCCCCAGCGCTCGCTGCCGGCCGGCTCTTGGCAAGAGCAGCCTTCGCCATTCTGATTCGCGCCGCATTTCGGGCAAAGACCGAGACAACTCTCCGTGCATAAAGGCTTCATGGGGATGGAAAGCTGAACCTGCTCGGCTGCCAGGTGCCGCAGCGGAATCGACCGCTCCGTGTAGAACTCGATGTCGAGCTCGTCCGGAGTGATCTCTACCTCGTTATTTTCGCCGGAAAGCTCGGGACGAGGGCGGAATCTTAAGTGAAACTCCGATGCATTCGCAAACGGGTAGGGCTCGACGCATCGCGAGCAGAGAAAATCGGCGGTGAATGTCGTGGAACCGCCGGCCAGATACTCCGCCGGGAGGTCGCCTTTCCGGGCGTTCGCGACGAGGGCGACCGGACCGATCATGACGAGCTCGATACGCGCCAGTTCCTCGGTGGTGAACTGGTATGTCCGCTCGTAGCTCTGCGGGCCATACTTGTCGAGATCGTCGAAGACGATTCGTTCTTTGTCCGGCATGGTGTTCGAGGCTGTAACTGCGCCCTCCCGGCTTCTATTTCGCCCCGATTCTTACCTTTAGCTCCTCCGCGGAGCCGTCATCAGAGTCGGCGGCCTCGAGCACGGAGGCCCCCTCCAAAGGCTCGATCCAGTTCCCGAGGTCGCGCGCTGAATGGTAGAAACGTGATGCGGCGATACGAAGGCCGATGCTGTCACCGAGACGGCTCAGGATAGGAACAAGCCGCTTCGGGTCGGCACGGACCGCCCACTTCCCAGCCGGCCAGGTTCCGGGCTCGAATCCATCCTTCATGTATTGATCGATGGAGTCATCGAACGAGAGGAGCAGCGCCCCGCCGTGCTCAGCCGTCCGGATGTGGATGCCGAGTGACTCTCCCTGGCGCACCCTGTTCACGAATTCATCGAACGAGGCGCGGCGGGCCGGGTCATCGGGGATCGAGATGACTGCTTTCGGCCGCGGCAGGAACTTGTGGGTGTCCATGTCATAGACCGTGATGGTGCCGCCGTTCTCCAAAAGCTGCGAGACCTTTGTCCCGAAAACGCGGTTCATATCCTCGACGACGCGCGGCATGGTGGCAAAGGTGGCCATCAGCAGCGCCCCTCGGGCGAATTGCGCCGGCTGCGGCAGTTGCGCGGGTGGCGGTTCGGCCGAATCGCGCGCAGCGCGTGAAGTGAAGAGGATGTCGTTCGGCGTGACGGAGATCGAGGTGACGGCGGGACGACCGATCGGCGGGAACGCCCCACGCGAACCACGCCTCTGAACGATGAAGGCATCGGCGGGCGGAAGTTTGCCGGCCAGAGCGAGGATCTGCGCGAGATCGCTCGAGCCGATCGGTTGCGCAACCGGCGCGGTGAGGACGAGCGTATCTCCGATGTCCCCACCAAGCATCATGTACGCGCGGACGATCGTGCTGCGAACCGGATCGAGACGAACGAAGTAACGCGTGGTCTGGGAGTCGCGCCAGGCCAGGAGATCGGCGCCGCCCAACATCCAGGGAGACGGAAGCGCGTGCGATCTCTCCCATCGATCGACCACATCCGCCGTGACGGGATTCGCGCGCAGTTTCGCGTCGAGCGCGGCCGCGGTCGGGATCAGCGCGAACGATTCCGCAGACTCCGGCACGGCAGCGACAAGAGCGCGCTGCGCACCGGTCAGCGGAAACCGGACGCCAGCCGACGTCGACGGCGTAGTCGCCACCAGATAGATGATGACCGCGCCTGCGAGCGCGAGAAGGATGGCTGCGACGATGAGTAGCCGTTTCATATGTTTGCGCCCTTCGGGCGCGTTGCCGGTCGTCGGTTAGAGGCGCGCTTCGCGCGCGTTGCCCGGCATTGTCGCAGACACGGCTGGGCGCGAGGGTCTAAACGATGCACGCGTACGTCAAAACGATGCGCGCGAGCATCGAAACGGTGTGCGCGGGAAGCGTAAACAAACGGTCGCGTCGATGTCGCAGTTTGAAGGGTGTCGGGGCACATGTCCGATCTAACCGTCTTCCGTGAAACTGCGCTGATTGCGTGTAGGGCCGCCGCCCTCGGCGGCCTGGTCATGCGCCGCGCGAAGATGGCCGCCGAGGGCGGCGGCCCTACACGCGGCGGCCCTACATAAAGAACGGCAAGGTGGGCGAAGCGCGCATCAGTTACGATCCCAACTCCGATGCCGTCTACGGTCAGCACTGTCGTTCACACTCTGGGCCATGCCGTGCGGGAGCGGGTCACGGGCGCCTTCCGGGCAGCGGCGCGACGCGAACGGACGCTGCGGATCGGCGTCGATATCCGTCCGTTTTACGAGCCCTTCACCGGTATCGGCTGGTATCTCTATCACCTGCTGCACGAGATCGCTAAGCATGATGATGTGGAGCTGTACCTCTTCGGCGATGCGCGCGTCACCGACTTCGGCCCCAATCTGCATGGCGACCTGCCTCCGAAAGCGCGGCTCTGCTGGTTCGACCTCCGCGGGCAAGGCCTGATCTCCGGCCGGTCGCGCGCGCTGACGGCCGCGGCATATGTGGCGTGGATGAAGCTGATCGACGTCGATGTGATGTTCGGAGCCAACTACTTCCTCCCCCGCCTTCTCGGCGCCGTGGCCCGCCGCCGCGTGGTGACCATTCACGACCTGACATTCAAGCGTTTCCCCGAGCTGCTGCAGAAGGAAACGCTGACGAACCTCGAGTACATGATGCAGCGCGAGCTGGCTCACAGCGATGCCGTGATCTGCGTCTCCGAGTCGACGCGCCAGGATCTGCTCCACTATTACGATATCGATCCGGCGCGCGCCGTCACCATTCTCTCCGGCCTGGCCCCTCCCACCCCCCTCGCCCCACCCCCCACTCCCCTTCCCGGCAAATACATCCTCTTCGTCAGCACCATAGAGCCCCGCAAGAATCTCGATGTGCTGTTGGACGCCTACGCGCGTCTTCGCGCACGCGGCGCCTACGACGGCGCGCTCGTCGTGGTCGGACGGGTCGGCTGGAAATCGGAAGCGCTCGTCTCGCGCCTCCGCGCGCCGGGTGTACACCACCTCGACTATGTTGCCGCACCGCAGCTCGCGGTGGTCTACAGCAACGCGGAGCTGTTCGTGTTCCCATCGATCTATGAAGGCTTCGGCTTTCCGCTGCTGGAAGCGATGGCGTACGGCGTGCCGTCGATCGCGGCGCGATCATCATCTCTGCCGGAGATCGGCGGCGATGCGGCGCTTTACTTTGACCCGCGCGACGGGCGTGCCCTCGAAGCACAGATCGAGCGCGTGCTCACGGATACGGCGCTTCGCCAGCGGCTTGCGGAAGCCGGTATCGCGCGGGCGGCAGAGTTTCGATGGGATGTTGCGGCGGAGAAGACGCTCGAGGTTCTGCGAAGAGTGGCCTCGGGCTCGTAGCGCCGGCGGCTCGCCGGCTGGATCGCTGGCGGCCTCGCCGGCGATTCTCGAAGACCGCCGCCGGGCCGGCGGCGGGTACACTGATGTCCATTGGTCGTGCAAGTCACCATCGACGGCCGCGCTCTCGCCGGCAACAGGACCGGTATCGGTGTTCATACCGCCGAGATCGCGCGGCGGCTCGTCCACTCGCCACTCATCGCCTCCCACGCGGAGATCGTCGATCGATCGGGACTGGAGCGTTGCCGTTTCCGCGTCGATCGGATGCCGCTCGGCGTCCTGTGGCAACAGCTCGTGCTTCCGCGCGTGGCCACCGAGGGAGTGCTTTGGGCGCCGCACGGGACGTTGCCCGTCGCGCTGCGAATCCCCTCGGTGGCAACACTGCATGACTTCAGTTCGCTCACGATGCCGCTGAAGCACCGCGCGAAGACGGTCCTGTCATTCAATGTCTTCATCGGCCGCAGTCTGCAGATGGCGACACGCATCGCCGCCGTGTCGCGCGCGGTGGCCGAAGAGGCGGTGCGGTGGTTCGGTATCGCCAGAGGACGGATTGAGATCGTGCCGAACGGCGTCGATGAATTCTTCTCACCTGCAGGTGACGAAGAAGACTACGTTCTCTTCGTCGGTACGATCGAGCCACGCAAGGGACTCGACGATCTGTTGGCGGTGTGGGAGTCGCTCCCGTCCCCCCGGCCGCGGCTCGTCATCGCGGGTGGAACAGGTTGGGGAAACGTTCCGCTTCCGCGCGGCGCCGAGGTGACCGGGTACGTCGATCGCGAGCGGCTGCGCGAGCTTTACCGCCACGCACGGGCGTTCGTCTATCCATCGCGCTATGAAGGATTCGGCATTCCGCCGCTGGAGGCGATGGCGTGCGGCGCGCCGGTCATCGCCACGCGCACCGGAGCGATTCCGGAGTACGCCGAGGGGGCCGCGCTGCTCATCGATCCAGGCGACCGGAATGCGCTTCGCGACGCGGTCGTGCGCCTGCTGCATGACGCCGCGTTGCGGCGCGAATTGCGAGAGGGCGGCGTCCAAAGAGCGCGAACGTACTCGTGGGGGCGGAGCGCGGCGCTGATGAATCAGTTGTTCAGCGAGGCGGCGCGATGAGAATCGGCATCGACGCCCGCAAGATCGCCGACTTCGGGATCGGCACCTACATTCGCGGTCTGTTGCAGGCGCTGATGGCAGCGGGCAGCGGCGACACCTACGTTGCATTCGCACCGGCGCGGGTCGCACATCTCCTGCCGGACGGTGTCGAGCATGTCGCCGTCGATGCGCCTCACTACTCTGTCCGCGAGCTCATCGCCGTCGGACATGCGGCCGATGGCGCTGGAATTGATCTCGTCCATGCGCCGCACTACGTGGTCCCGTTCACACGGGTGCCGTTCGTGGTGACCATCCACGATCTCATCCACCTCCGCCACTCCAACCCGTTGGCGCGGATGTACGCGCGGCAGATGATCGGCCGCGCGGTGCGCAAGAGCCGGCGCGTTCTCACGGTGAGTGAAGCGGTGAAACGCGACATCGTGACGACGTTCCGATGCCGCGAGGATCATGTCGTGGTGACGCCGAACGGCGTTGGGGCGCCATTCGTGGAGCATGGCCGGGCGGCGGAAGGCCGATACTTCCTCTACGCCGGCAACGACAAGCCGCACAAGAACGTCGATACGCTCGTCGAAGCGTTCGCCGGCGCCGGCGACGTATCGCTCGTACTCACCGGAGCGCCGTTCGAGCGTTTCCGCTCGCGAGACCGCGTCGTCGTCACCGGTTTTGTCGATGACGAGGAGCTGGCGGCGCTCTACCGGGGCGCGATGGCGCTGGTGATGCCGAGCCGCGAAGAAGGCTTCGGCCTTCCGGCGCTCGAAGCGATGGCGTGCGGATGCGCGGTGATCACGTCGAACGCGCCCGCGCTCGTCGAGATCACGGGCGATGCCGCGCTGCACGCCGCGCCGAACGCCGGTGCGCTGCGAGAGGCGTTGCGCCGCATCGCGGCCGATGAAGCGCTCCGTCGAACGCTCGCGTCGCGCGGCCTCGAGCGCGCGCGAACGTTCACCTGGACGCGCTGCGCGGACCTCACGCGAGGCGTGTATCGCGCCTCGATCACCCGGTGAAACCCCTCGTTTTCCGTGGAACGGGCGTGGAACACAGCGTCCGAATTACGATTTTGATAAACAATTGCTTGACAATATGACTTAACGATCGCATATTAACGACAAGTTAAAACGATGATCACCACGAACTGGACAAACAACCGCGATGGTCTGGTGAATGTTGAAGGTCGTCGTCTCTCCGATTTCTGCTCCATCCCCCACACGAATGTCAGTTGGCCGGAGAGATCCGGCGTTTTTTGCCAAGTAGGCGCGACCGTGAGGTCCCGTACGGCATGAAAGGTGGTGAGCTTAATGGCCGCAAAGAAGAAGGCACCTGCTAAGAAGACTGCGAAGAAGACTGCGAAGAAGAAGTAAGCGCCATCATCGACTTTTTGGGGAGTCGTACTCGAGGGGCCTCCGGGCCCCTCGTTTTTTCGATAACCTTTTCGCCGCCGAGCCGTTCTCACATGCGGAGGACGACACCATGCCCAAGCGGTTTCTCCTGGCCGTCGCGGCGCTGCTCGTGGCCGGCGCGGCCCTGGCGGACGACGAAGTGACTCACACCTTTGCGGCGACGGCCGCTCGCGCCCACGTGCGGCGCGTCGTGATCGACATTCCTGCCGGTGAAGTGAAGATCCGCAACGGAGCTACGGACCGGATCGCCGTGCGCGGCACCATACTTCGGCGGTTCGACGGCCACAGACGCCGGGAGAAGGAACAACAGATCGTCGACGACATCTCCGCCGAGGTCGTGATCAACGGCGATGAGGCCACGGTGCGGCGCCGCTTCGGTCCGGCTGCGCAGAGCTGGAGCGCCAGGAGTCACCACTCGTCGGTCGACATCAGCGTCGAGCTACCTCCTGGCGTGGACGTCGAACTGTCGACCCGCTACGGATCGGTCGACATCGATGGCGCGTTCGGCAGCATCGACACCGACCTCCGCGCCGGCGAGGTCCACCTTCGCACGCCGCGAGCGAACGTCCGCGACCTGGATGCTTCCGTGAGCGTCGGCGAAGTGCACACCTACTTCGGTGACCACTACATCGAGAACGAAGGTCTCTTCCCCCGCGCCGCTCGCTTTCACAACGCCGCCGGCCGCTCGAATGTGAACGTCCACTCGACGTTCGGAGAGGTCCACGTCATGCTGACGCAGTAGTTGTTTGCGGCGCTGCGCGCCGCGCTGCCGGTGTTCGGTTGGTGGCGCTTCGCGCGTTTTGGGTGTGACCGTCTCGAAGATCTCCACAGGCACAGACAGGAGTGTCTGTTCCACATGGGCGCTGGACTTGTGGCACAGACACTCTTGTCTGTGCTGTGTGGCTGGCCGCGATCTGTGTAGGGCCGCCGCCCTCGGCGGCCATCTGGAGATTGGACGTTTCGAGGCGCAACGAAAGCACGCCGGAGGCGTGCGTGAAGGTAGCCGGTGGCCACGCCGGAGGCGTTGCCACCGGTTTGACGGAGAATAAAAAGGCACCCCAGCAGGGGTGCGTGAAACGTCGAGCTCGATGTCGTTCCAACGATCGAGCCTGCCCGGCTTCACGCACCCCTGCCGGGGTGCCCTTCTCTGCGTAACGGAACCGGTGGCAACACCTCCGGCGTGGCCACCGGCTACCCTCACGCACCCCGTCGGGGTGCCGAGAAACGTCCAATCTCCAGGGGCCGCCGCCCTCGGCGGCCAGTCTCGCCAATCCGAGAATCAGGCCGCCGGGGCCGCGGCGCTACACGAGAAGCGCACTGATGAACTGCTCCGCCTCCTCTCGCGTCGTCACCTGCCCTTCGAGCGCTGCTTCGAGGAGAGCTCGTTTGAGCACACCGACGCGCGGGCCGGGCTCGATGGCAGCGATTGCGGCGATCTCGTCGCCGGTGAGAAGCGGCTGGATGGAGAAGTCGGGAAGATGGATGCGGTCATCGCGGCCGAGGGCACGGAGTAGCGGTTCCAGCTCACGCGAAACGCGTTCGCCGGCAACATAGAGATCGAGCAGCGACCGGGAATCGCTCAGACGTTGGAGCGCGACGACGTCGCGCAGCAGAGCATCGCTGAGCCGCCAGCGCTTTGTGAATGCGTGGGCATCGCTGACCAGCAGCGCCAGCGCCGCGGCGAGCGGAACGTCATCTGCGTGAAAGGCGGCGGCATCAAGAGCGCGTCCGAAGAGCGGAATGTCGAGTGCTGTTTCGTGCAGAAGTGCCACCGCCCGGCGGAAGGAGCTCGCCGAAAGAATCACGGTCAGCTCGTACGCGACACGTTCTACGGATACGGCAGTGATGCGATCTGCCCTGAGACGGATCGCAGCGAGCGTGGCGTCGTCGACATCGAAAGCGAATCGCACCGCCATCCGCACTGCTTTCAGCATTCGCAACGGATCGTCGTCGAAATTGGTTTCGTCAATCATGCGCACCAGGCGCCGGCCCAGATCGCCTCGGCCATCGTGCGGGTCGAGAAGCGTTCCCGAGTGAAGGACGACTGCCATGGCATTGACGGTGAAGTCACGGCGGGCGAGATCGGCGTCGATGTTGCCGTCGAGGAGTGCGGCGAAATCGTATACGTGCGGTCCCTCGACGACACGATAGGCGCTGAGGTGTTCTTCGCGCCCGAGGCGGATGACCTTGTGTCCGAGCGAACGGGCGCAGGTCAACGGGTCGAGGCATGCCACGTCGACGTCAGCGGGAGCCGCGCCGGCGATCAGGTCGCGGACGGCGCCGCCGACGACGTATGCGTCGAGCGGAAGATCGCGGAGGCGAGGAAAGAGGCGGAGTAGATCGTCACGCAAGACCGAAACTCTATACGACGATCCGCACCGGCACCCGCCGCCCTGGTGTAGGGCCGCCGCCCTCGGCAGCCATCATCAAGCGGCTCGAGAACGAGGCCGCCGAGGGCGGCGGCCCTACACTCGGAGTCTCTGGGTGACTGGCTCGTCACGCAACGACCGAAACTCTATACGACGATCCGCACCGGCACCCGCCGCCCTGGTGTAGGGCCGCCGCCCTCGGCGGCCATCATCAAGCGGCTCGAGAACGAGGCCGCCGAGGGCGGCGGCCCTACACTCGGAGTCTCTGGGTGACTGGCTCGTCACGCAACGACATTGCGCAACAAGCCGATGCCCTCGATCTCGACCTCCACCTGATCACCGGATGCGAGTGGCCCGACGCCGGCGGGAGTGCCGGTGAGGATCACGTCGCCCGGCTGCAGCGTCATCACCGCGGTGATGAACTCGACGATGACCGCACAGTTGAAGATCATGTCGCCGGTGGTGGAGTCCTGCTTCGTCTCTCCGTTCACGCGCGTCCGGAGCGACAGGGCGGCGGGATCGAGATCGGTCTCGATGCAGGGACCGAGTGGGCAGAAGGTGTCGAAGCTCTTGCCGCGTGTGAACTGAACATCCTTCTTCTGAAGATCGCGGGCGGTGACGTCGTTCGCGCAGGTGAAACCGAGCACGACGCTGCGCCAGTCAGCGGCACTCACATTCCGCGCGGTCTTGCCGATGACGATGGCCAGCTCCCCTTCGAAATCGACGTGCTGCGACTGCGGCGGAAGGATGATCGTGCCACCGGGCTGGAGGACAGCCGTGGGCGGTTTGAGGAATATGACCGGTTCCGACGGCGCGTCGTTGCCGAGCTCCTTCGCGTGATCGGCGTAATTGCGGCCGACGGCGACAATCTTCGGCGGATCGACCGGCGCAAGGAGAGCGGCATCGGCGAGCGGGATCGAGTCGCTCGTTGGTGTACCGAGGTTCAGGGCATCGCTGCCGCTGTAACGGATGATGCGGCCGCCGCCGGCGACGCCGATAGCGGGGTTGCCAGCATGGAGGAAGCGATAGATTTTCACGGGGGCGAATTGTAATCGTAGAATCAGCATCCAATGGCGCAAACAACGTTGTTCAGCAAGGCCGACATCCAGAAACGTGTGGCGGAGATGGGGGAAGAGATCACCCGGGATCTGGCCGGCAATGACCTCATCGCACTCTGCGTCCTCAAAGGGGCGATGTTCTTCTGCAGCGACCTGATGCGGCACATCGGGTTCGACGTCGCCCTCGACTTCATCCAGGTCTCGTCGTACGGCAACCTGAAGACGTCATCGGGAGTGGTGACGATCCTCAAGGAGCCGCAGCTCGACATGCGTGACAAGACCGTGCTGATCGTCGAGGACATCATCGACAGCGGCCTTTCGATGAACGAAGTCTTCCGATACATCAAGATCGACCGCGGCGCGAAGGAAGTACGCACCGCCACGTTCCTCGACAAACCGGCCGCACGCAAAGTCGACTTCACCGCAGACTACGTCGGCTTCTCCATCGACCCGAAGTTCGTCATCGGCTACGGGCTCGACTACGCGGAGAAGTACCGGAACATACCGGAGATTCAGGTGTTGAGTGATTAGAGTCGTGGATGGGTGGATCAGTGGATCAGTGGATCAGTAGATCAGTGGGCCAGTGGTCAGTAACTGACTGCGGTTTTCTTCCGGATCCACTGATCCACTGATCCACTGACCCACTGACCACTGACCCGCTACTTCTTCAAATACCCCGTCATCAGCATCGCGATCATCGCCGCTCCGAGCAGGTAGCGGTAGTAGATGAAGACGTGCGTCGTGTGCGTGCGCAGATAGCGGATCAGGAACCAGATCGAGGCGTAGCCGGAGATGAAGGCGACGACGATGGCGACGATGATCGGCGTCCAGCCGAGCTGCGCGAGCGCATGACGCTCCTTGATCAGCTCGAGCATGCCGGCGCCACCGACTGCCGGTATCGATAAAAGAAATGAGTAGCGCGCCGCCGTGGGCCGGTCGATGCCACGAAAGATTGCCGGCATGATCGTCGACCCGCTTCGCGATGAACCTGGGATGAGGGCCAGACACTGCCCGAGGCCGATGGCGACGGCATCCTTCACCGTCATGTCATCGAATCCTCTCTGTCGCTTCTTCGCATACGCCTCCGCGATCTGCATGAGGATGGCCACCAGGATCACCATCGTCGTCACGATCCAGAGACCTCGAAACGTCGATTCGATGTACTTCTTGAAGAGCAGCCCCAGGACGACGATCGGAATGGTGCCGATGACGACCAGCCACGCCTCGCGCGAGTCGACGTCCTCCAACGGCCGGCGCGTGACGAGCCCACGAAAGAAGCCTGCGATGAGCCGGACGATGTCGCGGAAGAAGTAGATGATCGCCGCGATGAGCGTCCCGAACTGAATCACGGCCGACACCGCCGCTCCCGGATCACCCCATCCCAGTACCGAGGGGACGATCAGAAGGTGCGCCGTCGAGCTGACGGGGATGAATTCGGTGAGGCCCTGAACGAGGCCGAGGACGATCGCTTCGGGGATGGTCATGAGTGCTCCTGAAGTGGCGAGTGGACGTGGATTAGATTAGTGGATTAGTGGATCAGTAGATCAGATGGCGCACTGTGATTGGCCCACTAACGCACTGGTCTACGAGTCTACTGATCTACTACTCCACTGATCCACTGCCTCATCACATCTCCCAGATCACCGGCAGGATCATCGGGCGCCTTCCCATCTCCTTGCGGAAGTACCGTTTGAGCAGGGCGCGCATTTTCTCCTGCGCCAGATCGTGGTCGAGTAACTCATCCGGGCGGCTGCCATGGAGCATTTGCACGAGTTGTGCGCGGACCTCGGCGAGGATGTCCTGACTCTCATCGACATGCAGCAGTCCGCGCGTGATGATCTCGGGCTCGCGTCCGACATGCCCGCTCGAGTCGATGGCGACGACGACGATCACGAAGCCGTCTTCGGCGAGGTGCTGGCGGTCGCGAACCACGATGTTCGGAACCTCCTCGGCTTCGCTGTCGATAAAGACTTTTCCGTACGGAACCCGCTCCTGGAGGACGCGAATCTCACCGTTCTCGATTTCAGCGACCTGCCCGTTCGTGATGACGATGCCGTGCGGCACTCCCACACTCTCGGCCAGTTGAGCGTGATGAATGAGGTGCCGCAGCGTGCCGTGAATGGGGATGAAGAACTTCGGCCGCGTGACGTTGAGCATCAGCTTCAGCTCTTCCTCACAGGCATGCCCCGACACATGCACGTTCGCATTTTCCCAGTTCAGCACCTCGGCGCCCCGGCGGTAGAGATTGTCGATCACATGCGAGACCGCCCGTTCGTTGCCCGGGATCGTGCGCGCGGAGAGGATGACCACGTCGCCGCGATGGATCTCGACTTGCTTGTGCTCGCCGATGGCCATGCGCGAAAGCGCCGACGACGGCTCCCCCTGCGTACCGGTGGTGAGGATGACCACCTCGTGATCGGCGAAGTCGGCCGGCTTGGCGTTCGCTCCCGGACGCTGCTCGCGCGCGATGCGCAGGTACCCGAGACGCTCCGCAGTCTCGGCGTTGTCGACCAGCGAACGGCCGATGAGGAAAACCTTCCGCTTGTGCTTGCGCGCGGCGTCCACAATCTGCTGCACGCGGTGAATGTGCGACGCGAAGGTCGTAGCGATGATACGTCCCGCGGCGTCGGCGAAGATGTTGCCGAGTGCGTTGCCGACCGTCTTCTCGGACTTGCCATGGCCGGGCACGAGCGCATTCGTCGAGTCGCTCATGAGCGCGAGAACGCCCTCTTCGCCGTACGCTGCAAAACGTGAAAGGTCCGTCCGCTTCCCATCGACCGGCGTGTGATCAATCTTGAAGTCGCCGGTATGAATCAGAGTTCCAAGCGGTGTACGGATGGCCAGCCCGAGAGCATCGACGATCGAGTGAGTGACCTGCAAGGCCTCGACCCGGAACGGTCCCGTTTCGATGACATCGCGCGGCATCATGGTCCGCAGGTCGACACCGTCGATCCCGAATTCTTCCAGCTTGTCGCGGACGAAACCGAGCGTGAGCGGCATCCCGTAGACAGGAACCTTGACTCTCTCGACCAGGAACGGGACCGCGCCGATGTGGTCCTCGTGGCCGTGCGTGAGAAAGACCGCCTTCACGCGCTCCGCCCGCTCAAAGAGGTACGTCATGTCCGGCACGATGACGTCAACGCCGAGGGTGGTGGCATCAGGAAACATCATCCCGCAGTCGACGATGATGGCCGCGGCGCCATACTCGTAGACCATCAGGTTCATCCCGATCTCGCCGAGCCCGCCGAGGGGGATGATGCGCAGGGACGGTTGCTGCGTTGCTGGGTTGCCCGGTTGCTCAGTTACCAATTCGCTCATCTATCCCTCGGCAAGACATAGCCCTCAGCAAACACATAGCCCTCAGCAACACATAGCCCTGAGCAACACAGCAGCCTTGCAACTCAGCGACCAGACTACGGATAGATCCGATTCAGCATCCGAGGATACGGAATCGTCTCGCGGAGATGCGGAACACCGCTGATCCAGGCTACGCAGCGTTCAATGCCCATGCCGAAGCCGGAATGTGGGAAGGTGCCGTACTTGCGGACGTCGAGGTACCACTGGAACTTCTCGACCGGCAGGTTGTGCTGCTTGATCCGTTCGAGCAGCAGGTCGTGGTCGTGGATGCGCTGCGAGCCGCCGATGATCTCGCCATAGCCCTCGGGGGCGATCATGTCGAGGCCCAGAACGACAGACGGATCGTCGGGATCCGGCTGCATGTAGAAGGCTTTGATGTCCGTCGGGTAGCGGCTGATCATCACGGGGCGATCGAAGGAATTGGCGATGACCGTCTCTTCGTCGCCGCCGAGGTCGTCGCCGAACTTCGCCTCCATCCCCTTCGATGCCAGCAGCTCGATGGCCTCGCGATAGGTGATGCGCGGGAACGGCAGCTTCACGTTCTCGAGCTTCGACTGGTCGCGCTCGAGTGTCTTCAACTCTTCCTGACAGCGGTCGAGCGCGCGCGTGACGAGGTACTCGACGAACTCTTCGGCCAGCGACTGTAGCCCTTCGAACTCCAGGAAGGCTACCTCGGGCTCGACCATCCAGAACTCCATGAGGTGGCGGCGCGTCTTCGACTTCTCGGCCCGGAACGTCGGCCCGAAGCAGTAAACGCGTCCGAACGCGGCGGCGGCCGGCTCGAGGTAGAGCTGCCCTGACTGGGAGAGGTAAGCCTTCTCGCCGAAGTAGTCGGTCTCGAACAGCGTCGACTGCCCCTCTGCGGCGTTGGCGGTGAGGATCGGTGAGTCGATGAGGACGAAGTCGCGGTCGTAGAAGAAGTCGCGGATCCCCTTCTCGATCTCGTTGCGGACGCGCAACACAGCGTGTTGCTTCGATGACCTCAGCCAGAGGTGGCGGTGGTTCATCAGGAAGTCGGTGCCATGCTCCTTTGGCGAGATCGGATACTCGCCGGCCGGCCCGAGGATCTCGAGCGTCTCCACACCGAGCTCGACACCGCCCGGCGCCCGTGCCTCGGCGCGTACCGTGCCGATGACGCGAACCGACGACTCCTGCGTCACCTCATCGGCAGCCTTCCACGTCTCTTCGCTGACTTCTTTCTTGAAGACGACGCACTGGAGGTATCCGCTGCCGTCACGGATGATCGGAAACTGCAGCTTCCCCGAGGTGCGTTTGTTGTACAGCCACCCATCGATGGTGACCTTTTCTCCGACATGCCTGGGTAGTTCTTTGATGCGAACAGTGGTCATAAGGGGCCGGGATTATACGGGAGCCCGGAATGACCCGGTCCTCCCCAGAGGCGAGCCCCTCATGACCGGAGGAGTGTGAATAGACTTCGCCTTCCCACATACCTGTCATCCAACCTGTCATCCTGAGGCTGCCGTAGCCGCGTGGGGTGGGCGGGTGGAGCGGCGTAAGACGGCGAAGGATCTCCTGATGCAGGCGGGGAGGGAGGGGGATGGCATGCGAGCCTTGAGCAAGAAGACGCGCTTCCCAAATCACTGTCATCCTGAGGCTGCCGTAGCCGCGTGGGTGGTTGGGTGGTGGAGCGGCGGAGGACGGCGAAGGACCCCCCGATTTTTTGCGGGTAGGTGGGTGGCT
>JBBRNB010000057.1:0-44907 GCA_038230535.1 Thermoanaerobaculia bacterium | reverse complement strand
TGAATGCGCATTGTGATGCCTCCTTTTCGATCGACAGACCTTCTCCGGCGCGGCTGCCGCCTCTGATCGCGGTCAAGTCGTCATGACGTCTACTGCTGTGAATTTGCCGAGAACGTGTGTTGGACTACCTATTGGAGTGTCGCGAACGGGATTTTCCTTACACTGGGTGAAAAAAAAGGCGTCGAGGCTGATGCTCCCGCGAGTAGGACACAGCATGGCGCGGAAAGGTGACCGCCACGCGGGTGTCCTCACCGTTTTGCAACGCCTCCGTGAGTTGGTACGGCAGACAGCGAAGAAACGCCGGCTCCACCCGGCGATTCCGAGGTAAAATCGACCCGCGGCCAGGTGGCCGCGGGTCGGGTGTCAGCCCGATTCGTGAGTCGAGCCGGACGTCCGGGGAGCCGGGGGGGGTTGATTGCCAAATCGTTCCCTCCTCCGGCCCCTCGCTTACTTCTTCTGCGGGGTCGAAGAAGGGTCGGTTGGTGGAACGACGGGTACGGCCGGTGCCGCATCCGTTGCCTTTACGGCCTTCTTCGTGCGCTTCTTCCGGAGCGCGTGCTTCATTTCGAGAACGTGCGGCGTCACGGCGTTCCCCGAGTTCGTCTTCGCGTATCCCTTTGCCAGGCGATAGATGTCGCGGGCCATGTGTACTGCCTTGAGCTTATTGCGAATCTGGGATGTTTCCATGCGCTGAGTCAGGACACGAGACTCGTCGATAACACCCGCGTAGGCGAAATCCGAGGCGATGGCCCGGCGCATGAACACTGTGTCCACGGAAAGGGCGCCTCCCACGGGCGGTGCGGCCTCGGACAGCAATGCCGCCTTCTCCAGGAAGACGATCGGGGTGGTAGCGGCCAGGATGATCTCCGCCTTCGTCAGCGGTTTCTCCTGGGCATCGTCGGGAAAGGTCTCGGCGATGGCGCGCAGACTGGCAATCTTGGCCTGCGCGTCCGCGGTGAATGGATTGCCGGCGAGCGGCGTTGTGGCCGTGCCGCCGGGAGATTCAGGTATGTTTGTCATTTGTTCTCCATGGATGCCTGTGGCATCCGATCTGTCGAGTGGGTGGATATTGGCTTCGCCTCGAGAAGCGGAGGTCCTCGGGCTCGCGTGAGTCCTTTTCTCGAGAAAGTGCAGGAGGTTTCCGTGATTGCAAAGCCAGAGCGAGCGTTTGCAAAGCCACCCGGAGCGTTTGCGAAGCCACCCGGAGTGATTGCAAAGCCAGCGCGAGTGATTGCAAGACCATTTGGAGCGTTTGCATAGCCAGCCGGAGCGTTTTCGAAGACAGTTGGAGTGATTGCAAAGGCAGATCGAGTGATTTCCAAACCAACTGGAGCGGTTTTCAAGTCAGGCGAAGCGGTCTCCAACGGTCTGCAGCACTCGACATCCCGCCGCTGAACGTCGCGACCAGCGACGACGTGCTCGTCGAAGTGTGCGCATCCGAGGTTGGAGGTGACCCGCGTCCCCGACTCACCGCCGCGGAGAGGAGACTCCCAGCCAGCGGCTGTCCTCTCGGATCGGTCGTTCGGAAAGTGCCCCTGGGAGAGCCGAAAGTCTTGTTTGCGCCCCATGAATTGTTCCGCTCGCTCGGATGAGATTACAGCATTGCTCCCCATTGTCAACAGCGAGCGAAAAATGTGAAAGCGGCAAAAGCTCCGTAATGACGGAATAAGAAACTAATCTCTTACATACCGCTTACGTAAGGCGGGACTGCGTGGAAGAGTGGATTCACACCAGCCCCCGTTCCCTCAGCTCGCGCTTGATGAAGGCGTAGGCGATCGGTGCCATGACCACGCCGGCGATGCCGAAGGCGGTCTCGCCGATGAGGATGGCCAGGAGGATCTCCCATGCCTGAGAGTCGGTCTCTCCGCCAACGATGCGGGAGTTCGTCAGGTACTCGAGCTTGTGGATGATGATCAGGAAGACGAGCGAGGCGACGGCGATCCCGGGGGAGATGCCGAGGGAGAGGATCACGATCACGGTGTTGGAGATCAGGTTGCCGAGGATGGGGATCAGTCCACAGACGAACGTCACGAAGACAATGGTCGTGGCGAATGGGATGTGGTGGCCGGAGAGCGGCAGAGCGATGAGCAGATAGAGCGCTGTCAGCGAGGTGTTCAGCACCGAGATCTTCAATTGCGCGCTGGCGATCTGCGAGAAAGCAGCGGTGAAGCGGGCCACCTTCTGTTCCAGCGCCTGGCTCAACGCCCCTGGGATGTGATCGACGTGATGGGTGACGTGCCGGAAGAAGACCAGCACGGCCAGCAGCATCCCCATGACCAGGTGCACCAAGCCCATGCTGAAGCTGCTGCCAGCGAGCTTGAGCGTCTCAGCGTGCTCTTTCAACCAGACGACGAGCGCTCCCTTGATCGTTTCCGCATCGGTCATGACCTCGGGGATGACCTGTTCGCCGTAGTCGCCCAGCCAGGCGCGTGTCGACTGAAGGATGTCGGCCATCTTCGTCATGACCGCCGGAATGTTGTCGACGTGGTGGCGAAGGTAGGAGATGAGGAGCGCGGTCACACCGAACATCAATCCGCCGCCGACCAGAGTCACGAGGATGAGAGCCAGCGGCCTGGCGGCCGTTCCCGGCATCCGCTTGGAGAACGACTTCGAGAGCCGATCGAGAAGGAGGTAGAGGACCAGACCGCCGACCACGGCCGGGACGAGATGCCATAGCAGCACGTAAATCAGCAGTCCGCCGAAGATCAGCCAGGCCGTGATCTCTTCGAGGGAGGGGCGGCTCCGCGGGACGGGCTGCGGGACGTCTTCAGCGACGGCCTGAGGTGGTGGAATGGCGGGAAACGGATTCGTGCTCATCAGTTTTGATTGTAGGCGCCGGGTCAAATAATCGTATCCATACGGAAACGGCGGCCTTGCGGCCGCCGTTTCGTTCATTCGATGTTCACCGGAGCTAAGGGACGCTGAAGCTGATCGAATTGCTCCAGACGCCGCCCTGGAGGAGCTGAGCGACGCCGGAGGTGGCGCCGGAAGCGACGCTCGCGATTACCTGCGTGTCGCTCCAGCTCACGACGGTGCCGTAGGTGCTGCCGAGCCAGACGTTCCCGCCGCCCTGCGACGTGCCGAAGCCGGTGCCGGTGAATATGATCTGCGTACTGGTCGGGCCGTGGGTCGGGCTGATGCTCGTGATCGCCGGCGTGATGACGGTGAGGGAGATCGTGTTACTCCAGACGCCGCCCTGGAGAACCTGGGCGACGCCGGAAGTCGCGCCCGAAACAATGCTGGCTACTACCTGCGTATCGCTCCAGGTCACGACCGTGCCGTAGGTGCTGCCGAGCCACACATTTCCACTGCCCTGCGACGATCCGAAGCCGGTGCCGGTGATGGTGATCTGGTCGCCGGAGCGGCCACTGGAGGGACTGATGCTGGTGATGTGCGGCGTAATCACCGTCAGGCTGACCGTGTTGCTCCACACGCCGCCCTGGAGAACCTGGGCGACGCCGGAAGTCGCGCCCGAAACAATGCTGGCCACTACCTGCGTATCGCTCCAGCTCACCACGGTGCCGTAGGTGCTGCCTAGCCACACATTTCCACTGCCCTGCGACGATCCGAAGCCGGTGCCGGTGATGGTGATCTGGTCGCCGGAGCGGCCACTGGAGGAGGGACTGATGCTGGTGATGTTCGGCGTGATCACCGTCAAGCCCGCGGTGTTGCTCCATACGCCGCCCTGGAGGATCTGAGCGACGCCGGACGTTGCGCCGGAAACGATGCTGGCCACGACCTGAGTGTCGCTCCAGCTCACCACGGTGCCGTAGGTGCTGCCGAGCCAGACGTTCCCGCTGCCCTGAGACGAACCGAAGCCGGTGCCTGTGATGGTGATCTGGTCGCCGGCGCGTCCGCTGGAGGAGCTGATGCTGGTGATGTGCGGCGTGACTACAGTCAAGCTGACGTAGTTGCTCCACACGCCGCCCTGGAGAATCTGCGCCCCGCCGGACGAGGAGCCCGAGGCGATCGTGGCCACTACTTGAGTATTGCTCCAGCTCGAGATGGCGCTGGCGTAGGTGCTGCCGAGCCATACGTTGCCGCTGCCCTGGACGTTGTCGAATCCAGTGCCAGTGATGGTGATCTGGTCGCCGGCGCGCCCGGTCGAAGGACTGATGCTGCTGATGACCGGCGGTCCCGGGGGTCCGATTTTCGCGACGAACGCGTCGCTGTATCCGCCGCCGTACGTCGTTTGAATCGCGCCGGCGGTCACGGGGAAATCGGTCGAGGTGCCGAAGCCGATTACGTACGCGTTGCCGGAGCCATCGACCGCGATGCCGGTGATTTCATCGTTGTCGGTTCCCCCGAGGAAGGTCGAGTAGTCAATGGACGTCCCCGCGGCGTTGATTCTGGTGACGAACCCGACGGCGATGCCGGCGTTCGACGGTTGGATCGAGCTTCCACTCACACCGGTGAACGTGGTTGAGAGTGTTCCGCCCGCGACATAGGCATTGCCCGACGAATCGACGGCCAGGGGATGGAGCTCGACGAGGTCGTAGTCGTTGCCGCCGATGAAGGTCGAATAGATGATGGACGTTCCCGAGGAATTCAGCTTCGTCACGAACACGTCACCATTGCCGGCGTTGGTCGATTGGATGGAGCTCCCGCTGACGCCCGGAAAGGAGGAGGAGTCGGTATTGCCCGCGACGTAGATGTTTCCCGAGCCGTCAAGAGCGATCCCGGTCGCCGTTTCGGCACCGCTGCCGCCGAGATAGGTCGACCAGTCGATTGCAGTCCCGGCAGAATTGACTTTTGTGACAAAGGCGTCGGTGGCGCCTCCGCCGTAAGCCGGCTGGGCCGAGCTCCCGCTCACTCCGGGGAAGCTGGTGTTGCTCGTCCCGCCCACCACATAGGCGTTGCCGGAGCCGTCGACGGCGATGGTGCCAAAGGCGCTGCCGACATCGAACGTCGAGTAGACGATGGCGGTGCCGGCGGCGTTGACCTTTGTCAGGAACACTCCGTTGTTGTTCGTCGAGGAGATGGAACTGCCGCTTACGCCTGGGAATGTGGAGGAGCCGGTAATGCCGGAGACATACGCATTGCCGGAGCCGTCGACGGCGATGCCATAGGCGAGATCGTCGTCATTGCCGCCGAGGTAGGTCGAATAAACGATCGCCGTGCCGGCCGCATTGATCTTTGTTAGAAATCCATCGCGCAAACCACCGCCGTACGAAGATTGGATCGAGCTGCCGCCCGTGCCAGGGAAGTTGGTGGAGTCTGTGGCGCCCGAGATGTATGCATTGCCGGAGCTGTCGACGGCG
Organism: Thermoanaerobaculia bacterium; assembly: GCA_038230535.1. Lineage (GTDB taxonomy): Bacteria > Acidobacteriota > Thermoanaerobaculia > Gp7-AA8 > Gp7-AA8 > JADGNZ01. The sequence goes on along the minus strand of JBBRNB010000057.1, from coordinate 39,646 downwards.
ATGCCGAGGCCGTATTCGCCACCACCGTTTCCTCCGAGGTAGGTTGAATAGACAGTGGCCGTGCCGGCCGCATTGATCTTCGTGACAAAAGCGTCGTAGTCACCGCCGCTCGACGGTTGGATCGAGCTGCCACTGACCCCGGGGAATGGAGTGGATGCGGCAAGTCCTGTGACGTACGCATTTCCAGAGCTGTCGACCGCGATCGAAGAACCGTTGTCAACATCGCTGCCGCCGAGGTAGGTTGCATAGAGAAGGACAGGATCGATGGTGACCGGCCGGTTGTGATCGTATCGGCCGAGCGAGAAGCCGATCTCGTTCGCCAGCAATGCATAGCTTCCTTTGACCACCTGTCGCTGACCATTCAGCTCCTGATAGACGAGAGGCGGGGCCTGGACGAGATCGCCGTTCTTTGTGTGCAGGATCAGTTCGCCATGCTCTCCGATCCGTTTCGATTCGACGCCCTGGAAGGCCAGGCGGATCCGTCCGGGATTCGTTTTCGGGGCGACGACGAAGTCGTACTCAACCTGCCGCTGGTTGCCGTGATAGACGAGATCGATCCCCGGATAAACCCGCTCGACCCGGACCCTGGAGTAGTTCGAAACTCCGGTGTGCCATTTCTGCGGGTCGTTACCGATGAGATAGTTGCTCTTCGTGGTCAGAGAACCTTCTCCCACCACACGGGCATTGCGATTGCCTCCAACGGCCTGCCATTGCACCGCGGATGTTGCGTCGTGCCCGCTCTTCAACTGGAGAGCGGCACCTGCCTGGGTGATAAAGAGCGAGTAGCCCTGTCCTCGGCTGAGGAACTTGACTGCGTTGCCGGTCTGCCCCTCGTTGACCTCGAAGGTAAGGGGCAGCTTGCCGTAGGTATCGTTCACCCTGGCCTGATGAGCTAGGGGTGGCGGCGCCGCAGCCGCGGGAAACGCCGCAACGACGATCGCAGCGGCAGCAAATAGATAGACGGATTTCAACGAACGAAACATGGATCCTCCTGGAGTTCAGACGGGTTCGAGTGAGCTTCGGGTATGGAGATCGAGTGTTATTTGTGAGTAAGCTGTTAAGTAGATACGGAATTCCGGTAGTCGCTCTCAGCGGCGTTGACGATCGAGGAAGAAGGGCTGTTCTGCCGTCAGTTGCGCTGGCCGCGCTTCACAAACTGCCCATGCCCATGTTCACCAGGCACATGCGGAAGGTGCTGCCCGCGAGCGCGAGCGTTCGGCGTCTGACATGCGTCGGCCGGAGCAGGCGCGACAGTGGGGAAACGGGACTCAAGCTGATCAGTCTTGACTGTAGACGCCGCCTCAAATAACACGCATGATGCAGAGAGATATCTGAACGACACTCCGGAGTTGCCATACGTCACAGGGGCGTGTGACAATGCCCGGCGGGTTTGACGAGCGGCAATCGAAGATGGACAGGCGAGTGTATGCGCACCGTGGTGAGTTTGCTCTGCGGCAGGTAGGCAGCGAGAGCATCCTCGTGCCTATCCGCAACCACGTTGGCGATCTCGACTCCGTCTACGTCCTGACGGTGGTGGCGGCGCGGATCTGGCAGCTTCTGGATGGAATGCACGACATCGAGTCCATCGTGACCGCGATCTGCAGCGAGTACGATGTCGAAGCGGGTGTGGCCCGAGCCGACGTCGCCGAGCTACTTGGCTCGCTGGAGGCAGCGAAGCTGATCGGTGAAGTTGTGATCGAGGGGAAACCATGACGGCAATCGAGACAGGGACGTATTCCGAGTTCAGCCTCATCGTGCACGGCAAGGCCTTGCCGGCCCGGGTTCCGGTGAACGGCACGATCGAGGTGACGAACCGCTGCCCGCTGACGTGCAAGCACTGCTACAACAACCTTCCCATGAATGACTTCGTGGCCCGGGCTCGCGAGCTGACGCTCGAAGAGCACAAGCGGTTGCTCGATGAGCTGGCAGAGCTCGGATGTCTGTGGCTGCTGTTCTCGGGCGGTGAGATCTTCGCGCGCCGCGACTTTCTGGACATCTATGCCTACGCCAAGCAGAAGGGCTTCCTCATCACGCTCTTCACCAACGGGACGCTGCTGACGGAGAAGATCGTCGATTTTCTGGCAGTCTCACGGCCGTTCGCGATCGAGATCACGTTGTACGGCGGCACGAAGGAGACCTACGAGAAGCTGACCGGTATCCCGGGATCGTATGATCACTGCATGCGCGGGATCCATCTGCTGCTCGACCGGAAACTCCCGCTGAAGTTGAAGACGGTGGCGCTCTCGATCAATAAGCATGAGATTCCTCTCATGAGGCAGATGGCCGCGGACCTGGGGGTGGAGTTCACCTTTGACGCCATGATCAGTCCGCGCATCGATTGCTCGGCCAGTCCGCTGGCGGTGAGACTCCGGCCGTCGGAGATCGTGGAGCTGGACCTCGACATTCCCGAGCGCATTTCGGAGTGGCGGCGGCTGGCGCGCGATCATCCGTCGCCACCATACGTCGAGGGGCAGACGCGGCAGGTCTATGAGTGCGGTGGCGGAATCAACACGTTCGCAGTCGATCCGTACGGAGACCTCACGATCTGCGTCCTCTCGCACGTCGACCGCTACAACGTGCGCGATGGCAATTTCCGCGAGGGATGGGAGAATTATCTTCTCAAGGTGCGGCAGCGCGAGACTACGCGGCCGACGAAGTGTAACGGCTGCGGCATCAAGTCGCTGTGCGGCATGTGCGCGGCGAATGGCGAGCTGGAGAACGGTGATGCTGAGTCTCCCGTCGACTTCCTGTGCCAGGTAGCGCACTTGAGGGCGGAGACGCTGGACATCCCGGTGCCTGCTCATGGCCATTGCGAGTATTGCCCGGACGGCGAGAGGCACGAGATGGTGCGCTCGGCGGCTGAAGCTCTGAAGTCCGGTGAAGCCGAACGGATTGCGTCCATCCCGTACGAGCCGTTGGAACGTCCAGCCGCGGGCGGATGCGGCACGGGGAGTTGTGGTAGTTGTTCCATTACGGGCGCCGTTGCTCTTTAGAAGGGGAGGGAGAAAGAATGCAGCAGCAGGAAAGCAATGGGAAGAAGAAGTACGAGAAGCCGGAAGCGAAGTGCTTCCCGCTCCGTCCGTCGGAGGCGGTGCTCGGGTTCTGCAAGACGAATGCGGCCAGCGGTCCTTCTGCCGTATCGGGATGCCGCGTGCTCGGAGTATGCACCGTGCCCGGCTCGTAGTGCGGGCAAGGTTCCCTGAATGAGCATCTCCGCGAGCGAGGCCGTTCGCATCGCCAACATCGGCATCGGTCTCCGTTACGCCAGCGAGTCGCTCCGGCGTCCGTTGCCCCCGTCCGTCAGCCGCTTCGCGGTGACGCCATCGGGGGATGAGGACGTGACGATCACGGTCGAGGCGATGGAGGTTCCGCTCCCGCCAACCGGCCGGCTTCTCTTCGAGTCCGGTGCGGTGTGGCGCGCATACGACGATCAGGGCGGCTTCCGCATCGATTGCTGGAGCCATGTGTTCGGCCCGGTGCCGTACAAAGCGGCGTTCTTCGACCGCGATCTCCGCGAAGGCCGCATTCTCATGCGGCAGGATGCGGTCAACGACGAGATGCACGCTCTCGACTTCCCTCTTGACGAAGTGCTGGTGGCGCACCTGCTCGGGCGCGGCCGCGGCGTGGAGTTGCACGGCTGTGGCATCATCGACCGTGACGGCCGCGGCCAGCTATTCGTGGGCCAGTCGGGAGCGGGAAAGACGACCACGGCGCGCATCTGGCTGTCCGAGGGGCACTACGAGATCGTCAGCGATGACCGCGTCATCGTCCGCTTCGTCGATGGCGAGTGGAGGATGTTCGGCACGCCGTGGCACGGTGAAGCGGAGCTTTCTTCTCCTCTCTCCGCGCCGCTGGGAGCGATCCATCTCCTCGTTCAGGCATCGCAGACGGAATTTGTCGCGCTGCCGCCGGCGCAAGCTACGGCGTTGTTGTTTGGATGCACGTTTCCGCCGTTCTACGACGCCGGCGCGCTTGCGTTCACTCTGGAGTGCCTCGATCGCATCGTTCACGACATCCCGGTCCGTACGCTGCGGTTCGTACCGGACCGGAGCGTGATCGATTGCGTGCGGAGTGCGGCATGAGCGAATTCGAGGCGACGCTTCGCGAGCTGCTTTTGGCTGGACACACGGCGCGGTTTCGCGCTTCGGGCGACAGCATGTATCCGGCGATCAGCGAAGGCGACTACCTCCACATCGTCCGCTGCGAGACCGTGAATCTGCGGCGCGGTGACGTGGTCCTGGCAGCGACGGAGCGAGGATTGACGGCGCATCGCATCGTGCGCATCGGCGCGTGTGACGGTGCGCCGCGGATTACCACGCGCGGAGACAATGCTCTACGGTCAGACCACGCCATCGGGATCACGGACATACTCGGGCGCGTCGTGCAGATCGACCGGACTGCGAGTGTTCGCAAATCGCTCTCGGAATCGTTGACAATAATGCGCTTCGCAGACGTGCTCGTCCGTCGCCTGCGCGCCCACTTCCAGCGGTAAGTCGTTTTGTGGCAACGAGTAAGTAAAACGGCTGGAGCTGTGACGAAATTTTTATGTTGAGCGATATGTCTTCTAGACGCTACCGCTAATAACCTGTTGGCGCTGACGAGGGTCGCATCAAATTACAGCGTTGTGAAGAGGCATGACTTCCGAAATGCCCGGTATGCGCGAGCAGTCGCGGCCGCTGTCACTGATCGTTCCCCTTGCGCTCGGTAATGGTCCCAGAGGAGTCATCAATGAGGCAGCCCCGTTTCATCCGTTCCATCATCGTTCCTCTTGCGCTGGCGCTGCTGTGCGCGGCGCCTGCCGCGGCACAGGTTGTCTTCGACGCCGCGTCGAACGCCGCACCGGCGACGGCATCGGTTGCCAATCCGATCGCGGTTTCGTGGAACCATACCGTGGGGCTGGCGAAGAAGCCATACATCGCGGTCAGCGTCGCGCTGAACAGGAACGGCGGGGCGCAGACGGTGACGAGTGTTGTCTATGGCACGGAGGCGGGTGGACAGAACCAGGCCATGACTCTGCTCGGCAGCGCGACGAACGGAACCACTGAGCGCGCGGAGATCTGGGGCCTCGCCAACCCGGTGGCCGGAACGCACCAGATCACAGTCACTGTCGCCAACGCCGGCGGCCAGAACACCGCCGTCGTAGCCGGCGCGAGGTCGTTCACCAACGTCTTCCAGACGGCGGCCAGCGGCACGGCGGTAGCAGCGACCGGCAACACAACCACGCCTACGGTTGCGCTCACCAACTCCGCCTTTGACTACGTTGTCGACGCCGTCGCGTACAACGCCAATGTGGTGCTGACGGCTGGCGCCGGCCAGACCAATGCTTTCAACGTTACCAACGCGGTCCCGGCGTTTTCTGGCGCGGGAAGTGTCAAGACCGGTGTTGCAAATACGACGATGACGTGGACAGCGGCTGGCGGCGTGCAGCAGTGGGCCGCGGTCGGTGTTCCTCTGCAGTCTGCCACCCCTCAGATCCTCTTCGACGCTGCGAGCAGCACCAGCTTTGCGTCCGCCGCGAACCCGGTTACCGGCTCGTGGAACCACACCACCACAGGCGCGGCAAACCGATACCTGGTCGTCGGTGTGTCTATCGACAAGAGCGGAGGAGCCTCAGTCGTCAACAGCGTACGGTACGGCACCGAGGCCGGTGGACCAAACGTCCTGATGACCGCTCTTGGCAGCGTCAGCTCAGGAGGCAACGCTGTCCGAACGGAGTTGTGGGGTCTGGTTGCGCCCGCGTCGGGCGTCCACCAGATTACGGTGTCTGTCAGCAACGCGGGGGCCAATGTCACGGTAGTGGCCGGTGCGCAATCATTCAGCAATGTTGATCAATCCGCGCCGGCAGGAACGGTAGTCACGAATACCGCCAACTCGGCGACGCCATCGGTGGCCGTGACCAATTCAGCCTACGACTATGTGGTGGATGCAATCGGTTACAACACCAATACCGTGCTGACCGCGGGCGCGAGGCAGGACAGGCGTTACGCCATCGTGACCAACGCCGCTGCGCCGATTACCAACTTCTCCGGCGCCGGAAGCGGATCCCGAGGGTATGCGAACACCACGATGTCGTGGACTCCTGTCGCCGGTGCACAGAACTGGGCGATGGTGGCCGTGCCACTCAAGCAGATTTCGGTGGCGCTGACCAAGACTGTCTCCGCGGACGTGGTCAAGCTCGGCGACCCGATCACGTACACGCTCACGGCGACGAACTACAGCTCAGCCAGCGCCACTACCGTCACCATCACCGACGTCATACCCGCCAACGCGACGTTCGTCTCGCAGTCCGGTTGTGCCGGAACGGGGCCGGTGACGTGCAATATCGGAACGCTCGCCGCGGGAGCTACATCGGCGCCGATCACGATCACAGTCGTCGCGAATTCGGCTGGAACGGTTTCAAACTTCGCGACGGTGGCGCACAACGGCCTTTCCCCGGCCAACTCGTCCGAGACCGTCAACACGCTGGCAGAGGCGAAGATTTGCGCGAATCCCGGCAAGGATGGAGTTGGGGGAACGCTGACCGGCATCAAGAATGACTATTGGCCCGGATCATCGACGGTGGCGGCGGGCGTTGCCTCGCTGACGGCCGGTGCCCGCAGGGCAGGCGGTGCAGGAATCAACATCACAGCCGGCGATCTCGTCATCGTCATGCAGATGCAGGACGCGGCGTTCGACACGACAAACGACGAAACGTACGGCGAAGGGACCGGATCGACGCAGGCCACAGGGACGGGAAGCGGCGCCGCGACGAACTTGAACAACGCCGGCCGGTGGGAGTACGTCGTGGCCACGAACACCGTCACCGGTGCCGGCGGCGCGCTGACCTTCAACGGAGGCGGCGCAGGGGGCGGCCTGCTTTACAGCTACACGAACCAGACCTTTGCCACGACGACGACTCAGGGTCAGCGGGCTTATCAGGTCATTCGCGTTCCCCAGTACACGACGGCGACGCTCAGCTCGACTCTGACGGCGCTGCCCTGGAACGGTGCGACGGGCGGCGTCCTTGCCATCGACGTCAGCGGCACGGTGACCCTCGGTGGGGCGACTGTCTCTGTTGACGGGCTTGGTTTCCGTGGCGGCGGGGGGCGCAACCTCACCGGCGTAGGCGCTGGCACAGGTCTCCTCCCGACTGACTTCCGCACGTTGTCGACGCTCGCGACAAACGGATCGAAGGGGGAAGGCATCGCCGGTACACCGGCCTATGTCTACCAGCACGGCGCTACGATCGGCGCACCGGGCTCCGGCAACGCGCCGCTCAACACGGGTGTCGAAGGTTATGTAGCCGGCAGCTATGGCCGCGGCGCACCGGGCAACGCAGGCGGTGGCTCCACCGACGGCGATCCCCCGGCCAATGACGACAACAGCGGTGGTGGCGGCGGCGGCAACGGCGGCTTCGGCGGGTCAGGCGGTAACGGCTGGAACTGCAACTGTCCTTCGGGCGGTCAGGGCGGCGGCGGTATCTCGCCGAGCCTCACCCGCATCACGATGGGTGGTGGCGGCGGTTCCGGTACGACAAACAACTCATCGGCCGAGACGTGTATCGCTCCTCCCACTTGCCGGGCCAACGTTCCGGGCGACTGGGCCGACGATGAAACGGGCAACGGCTATTACAGCAGCGGCGCGAACGGTGGAGGGACCATCATCATCCGTGCGTTGCAGGCGACCGGGACAGCCACTCTGAGCGCGAACGGCTTGAACGCCTACAACACCGGCCGCGACGGCTCGGGTGGCGGCGGCGCTGGCGGCTCGGTGCTGTTGACAACGCAGAGCGGCACTCTGGGCGGCGTCACGATCCAGGCTAAAGGCGGCAAAGGCGGCAGCGCGTGGCTGACGACCGCTCCCGGCGGATCGCCGGGACAGCGTCACGGACCCGGCGGCGGCGGCGGCGGCGGTTATGTCCTGTTGTCGAGTGCGGCGGCGTCGACGGACGTCTCCGGCGGCACCAACGGTGTGACCACGTCGTCCAACGATTCCTATGGCGCGCAGCCTGGGACGACCGGCATCGTTCAGATCATTTCCGGAAACAACGTCCTGCCTGGCGGCGATGGCGCCACGTGCTCGATCGCCGATCTTGCGGTCACGAACGTCGTCAGTGCACCATCGATCCAGGCGGGGAACAACGTCACGTTCACACAGACGGTGACGAACAACGGCCCGAATACGGCGGACGGTGTGGTCTACATGGCACCGATTCCGGCCGGCTCGACCTTCGTGTCGATGTCGGTTCCAGCGGGATGGACGTGCGTTACCCCGGCCGCCGGCGGGACCGGTGCGGTCATCTGCACAACTCCCTCGCTTGCCAATGCGGCCACCGCGAACTTCTCCCTGGTCGTCAACTCCAATGTTGGCGATCCGGCCGGCTATCTGATGACAGAGACCAACTCGGTCTCCAGCAACACTCCCGACTCGAATTCAGCGAACAACCAGGCCACGGCCTCGACGATCATCGAGGCCTCCGCCAGCGCGGCTCCGTTCGCCGACATGGCCGTCACCATCGCCGAGAGCACGAGTGTCCCGCTCGCCGGCGCGAACATCAATTACACGCAGACAATCTCGAATCTAGGCAGCTTCACAGCGTCGGTTCCGACGTACAGCATCACCACGCCACCGAACACCACGTTCCAATCGATCACGCCTCCGGCCGGGTGGACGTGCGTCACGCCGGCGGTTGGCGGAACAGGCGCGATCAATTGCAGCGGCTCGTCGCTGGCTTCGGGAGCGTCCGTGAGTATGCCGCTGACGCTGAAGGTCAATGCCGGTACGACTGCCGGTACCTCGATTACCGCCACGCCTTCAGTGTCGAGCAGTTCCACCGATCCCTACCTGCCGAACAACACGGCCAGCGTCACCGCCACGGTCGTCGCGGCCGGCTCGGCGGATGTTGCTGTGACCATCTCCAACAGTCCGAATCCTGTCTCGCCAAACGAGAACTACACCTATACCGTCGGAGCAACCAACAACGGCCCGAACGCTGCGGCAAACGTGTCGGTCTCCATACCGCTTCCGGCCGGAACGAACTTCCAATCGCTGTCTGTGCCGGCCGGTTGGGCCTGCGGGGCACCGGCGGCCGGTTCCGGCGGAACCATCACCTGCACGATCGCTTCACTGGCTTCCGGCGCCAGCGCAACCTTCTCGCCGGTGGTGCAGGTCAATAGCACCACAGCGGCTGGTACGACGCTGAACATCACATCGACGATCAGCACGACGACGACGGAGACGATCGCTTCGAACAACACGGCATCGACGTCCAACCTCGTGGTTGCCCGCACGAATGCGGACGTCGCCATCGTCAAGACCGACTCGCCCGATCCAGTCGGTCTTGGGCAGCTCATCACGTATCGGCTCAGGGTAACGAACAACGGACCGGCTACTGCCACCAACGTGATGATCAACGATCCGTTGCCAGCCAGCGTCGGTCTCGTTTCCGCGACGCCGAGCATCGGTAGCTGCTCCGGTACGACTACGATCAGTTGCAGCCTGGGCTCGCTCAACGTCGGGAACTCCCAGTTCGTCGATGTGATCGTGCAGGCGAATAGCACCGGTGTCGTGACGAATACGGCGACGGCCTCGGCGACAGAGACCGATCCGGTGCCGGCCAACAACAGCTCGACCGCCAACACGACCGTTCTGGCCGTCACGCTCGTCCGGCTGCGCGACTTCAGCGCCACGCAGGACAAGCAAGACGTTCTGGTCTCGTGGCAGACGAGCTTCGAGTCCGACAACCTCGGATTCAACGTCTATCGCGATGCCGGCGGACAAACGACCAAGATCAACAAGCATCTGATCGCGGGAACGGCTCTGACTTCGAAGAAGCATGACAGCGAAGCAGGTCACGTCTACCGCGTCAGCGACAAGCTCGACCAGGGGACGTTTGCACAGTACTGGCTCGAGGATGTGGATACCGCCGGCAGGCACACCATGCATGGTCCGGTCTCGCCGGTGAACGGTGCTCCTTCCGGGCCGCCGAACACGACGCCGCTCTCAGGTCTGGGCGTCAATGGCGATGTGTTCGCATCGCCCGCTGGTTTTGGCGCCGCGCATTCGACGGCGCAGGAGCCCGCCAATGCCGCGCAGTACAAGCAGCAGCTCGTTCTCGCGGCAGACGACGGGCTGAAGATCTACGTCTCCCAGGAAGGCTGGTATCGCGTGACCCGCGCGGCCATGACCGCGGCCGGCTATGACCCCGGCTCCAATCCGAGCGCAATCTCGCTCTACATGCTTGGCAACGAGCAGAACATCAACGTCGACGACGGCGGTGACGGCAACTTCGATGCAAACGATTCAATCGAGTTCTACGGCTATCCGCTTGATTCCCCGTCCACGGGTGCGCGTACGTACTGGCTCCGCTCGTCGAAGGGCGGCGGCAAGGTCAGCCGCATCAGTCTCTCGAAGGCGAAGGGAGGCGATCCGATCACCGGAAGCGTCTCCTTCACCTATGAGCAGGTCGAACGAAGCATCTTCGCGGCAGAGATCAACAACAGCGATGACGACCCATTCTTCGGCACGATCATCACCTCTGCCCCCGCGACGGATCCGTTGCCGGCCGGCAAGCTCGATCCTTCCTACAGTGGAAACGCTACGCTCGAACTGACGATTCAGGGTGGAACCGAAATGGTCCACCGTATCGATGTGGCCATCAATGATCACAGCCTCGGTACGATCGCGCTGACGAAAATCGAGCAGAAGACATTCACGCTGCCGTTTACCCAGTCGTGGCTGACGGCCGGTACGAATAACGTCACGTTGACTTCGCTGAATGGTGACGGAGACGTCAGCGCCGTGGCAAAGGTGCGCCTCACGTACCAGCATCTGCTGCGCGCGGACAACGGCGCTCTCGACGTGAAGCTCGCCGGCGGACGGGCCGTGACAATCGGCAGCTTCGGCACGAACAAGGTGCGGGCTTTCGATCTCACGGACTCAACCCAGCCGGTCGAGTTGCAGACCAGCGTTGCCGTCGATCCGCAGGGTGGTTTCGCCGCGACTTTCACGACGCTTTCGGGCGGCCAGCGCACGGTGCTGGCGTTCGACTCGACGCGCATCCTCGCCACCGGCGAGATGGCCACCAGTACACCTTCGTCGTGGAGCGATACGAATGGCAACAGCAATGGTACGAAGGGGCCCGGCGACTTCTACATCGTCAGCAACCGCTCGTTCATCAGTGCCGCGGTGCCGCTGCAGTCGCTCCGTACCAGCCAGGGCATCGATACGAGGATCGTCGGCGTCGACGACCTCTACGACGAATTCAACTTCGGCATTCGCAGTCCCGGGGCGATCAAGTCGTTCTTCCAACTCGCCGCGAGCTGGAAGCGTGCACCCAGTGCGTTCCTCCTTCTCGGCGATGCCAGCGTCGACCCGCGCAACTACCTGGCGCAGGGCACGTTCGACTACGTCCCGACCAAGCTTCTGAACACCACACTGTTGAAGACGGCGGTTGACGACTGGTTCACTGACTTCAACGGCGACGGCATTGCCGACATCCCGGTGGGCCGCATTCCGGTCCGCACACCGGCCGAAGCGTCGACCGTCATCAACAAGATCGTATCGCGCGGCACGCCGAGCGGCGCCTGGTCCCGCGGCGCTCTCTTCATCAACGATGTGTCCACGGACTATGACTTTGCCGGCGTCAATGCCTCGCTGGTCAAGTTGTTGCCGTCTTCGATCACGAGCCAGACCATCGACTTCTCGAAGACCTCAAACGCGCACGCTGACATTCTGAACGCGATGAACGGTGGCAATCTCCTGACCACCTATGTCGGGCATGCCTCGGTCGAAATCTGGGCCGAGAGCGTCTTCTCGTCGGCCGACGCCTCCGCGCTGACCAACGGCAGCAAGTTGCCGGTCGTGCTGGCGATGAACTGCCTGAACGGCTACTTCCACGATGTGTACACGGAGAGTCTCGCCGAGGCGTTGATCAAGGCGCCGAACGGAGGCGCCGTGGCGGTGTGGGCGTCGTCGGCACTGACGCAGCCCGATCAGCAGGCGCTCATGGCCCGCGAAGTCTTCCGCCAACTTTTCCAGAACCAAGCCCTGACGTTGGGACAAGCCGTGGTCCGGGCAAAAGCAGTAACCTCCGACCCTGATGTCCGCAAGTCATGGATCCTCTTCGGCGATCCGACCATGAAGTTGCGTCCGTAAGTTCTCATTTGAGGCGGGCAGGCCCGGAGAGGCCTGCCCCAATGCACACCGAAGGTGTGCACGCCGGAGGCGTGCGTGAGGATAGCCGGTGGCCACGCCGGAGGCGTTGCCACCGGAATCATGACGAATACCAAGGCACCCCGGCAGGGGTGCATGAACTACAAGCGACGATGGTGCGTTTCGGTTCAACTTCACGCACCCCTGCCGGGGTGCCTGTGTAGATGCCGGCAATCCGGTGGCAACGCCTCCGGCGTGGCCACCGGCTACCTTCTCGCACGCTTCCGGCGTGCTGCACGCCTCAAGGCGTGCTTTCACGCACGTCTTATCTCAGTGAAAGTCGTGACTGGCGACTTCACTCACTCCTTCCAGCGACCAGAACTTATCGGCGCGCACGGAACACTGTCCTTCCTCGTTCTGCAGCACTCCTTCGACGATCAATCCTGGTGATCCGACGATCAGGGCGCGATGTTCCCGGAAGAGGTCAGGCTTCACGATGGCCTGGGAGATTCCGGTTTCATCTTCGAGCGTCAGGAAGACGAATCCCTTGGCGGTTCCCGGCCGTTGACGCACGATGACCGCGCCGGCGGTGGCGACCCGTTTTCCGTTCGGAAGTTTTTTCAGTTGCTCCGCGGAGTAGACACCATCGCGCTTCAATTGGGACCGGAAGTGGGTGAGCAGGTGAGGGCCGGCGGTAAGGTCTGTGGCCGCGTAATCCGCGAGCGTCTCTTCGCCCGGCGACATCTCGTCGAGCGGTGATGCGGCATCGCGGTTCTCTCCTTCGAACAGTTCCCCGGCCGGTTTCGCCGCCTGCGCGGACTGCCACAACGCTGCCCGGCGTCTGAGTCCGAGGGATGCGAGCGCGCCGGCGTATGCGAGTTTCGTGAGCTGATCGTCGCGCAGCCTGGCGCGGCGCGCGAGATCGCCGGCCGAGGTAAAGGGCTTCGTCTCCTCGATCGCACGCGCCGCCGACTCGCGTATCCCCTTCACGAACCTCATGCCGAGGCGAATGGCGCCACGCTCCCATCGGCTGTGCCATCCGGAGTGATTCACGTCGATGGGCAGCACCGTGACTCCGTGCCGCTCGGCGTCTTTGATCAGAGTGGCGGGATGATAGAAGCCCATCGGCCATGCGTTCAGCAGAGCGATGTAGAACGCCGCTGGATGATGTGCTTTCAGATAGGCGCTGGCATAGGCGATGAGCGCGAAGCTTGCCGCGTGCGATTCGGGGAAACCGTAGAGCGCGAACGATGTGATCGACTTCACGATCTGATCCTGCGCCGGTCCGTCGATGCCGTTCTTTGTCATTCCGGACCGGAGCCGCAGCTCGATCTCGGCCATCCTCTCCATCGACCGCTTGAAGCCCATGGCCCGCCGCAACTCTTCGGCTTCTCCACCGGTGAAGTCGGCGGCCACCATGGCGATGCGCAGTAGTTGCTCCTGAAACAGCGGCACACCGAGTGTCCGCCGAAGGATCGGTTCGAGACAAGGATGCGGATATTCGAGCGGCGCTTTCCCCTGGCGGCGGTCGAAGAACGGTTTCACCATGCCGCCGACGATGGGGCCGGGGCGGATGATGGCCACTTGCACGACGATGTCGTAGAACTTCGAGGGAGCGTTGCGTGGCAGTGACGCCATCTGCGCGCGGCTCTCGACCTGGAACATGCCGACGGTGTCGGCTTCGTTCAGCATCTTGTAGACGCGTTTGTCGTCCTGCGGCAGGTGAGCCAGATCGACGTCGATGCCCTCGTTGGTACGGATCAGCGGGATCATCTCCTCGATTGCCGCCAGCATCCCCAGGCCGAGAAGATCGACTTTGATGATGCCGAGATCCGCGCAATCTTCTTTGTCCCACTGGATGACCACACGGCCCGGCATCGCCGCCGGCTCGAGCGGGACGACTTCGTCGAGCCGCCCTTTCGCCATCACCATCCCGCCCGAATGCTGTCCGAGGTGCCGCGGCAGATTCTGGATCTGCATCTGGAGGCGCATGAAGTGCTGCACGCGCAGATCGGTGGGATCGAAGCCGGCGCCGGCCAACTCTTTCGGCATCGTCTCGATGCGCTCGCGAATCTCGCCGAAGTTCCAGGTGCCGAGGGTCTTGGAGAGTTTGCCGGTCTGCTCCAGCGAGAAGCCGAGGGCTTTGCCGACCTCACGTGCCGCCGAACGGTCACGATAGGTGATGACGTTCGCGGTCATCGCTGAGCCGTGTATGCCGTACGTTTTGTAGACATGCTGGATGACACGCTCGCGCTGATCCCCCGAGGGAAGATCGAGATCGATGTCCGGCCACTCGCCGCGCTCCTCGGAGAGGAATCGCTCGAACAACAGCTCCATCGAAACCGGATCGACTGCCGTGATGCCGAGCGCATAGCAGACCGCGCTGTTCGCCGCAGAGCCACGTCCCTGCACCAGGATCTTCTCGCGCTGGCAGAACTGGACGATGTCCCACACGATGAGGAAGTAGCCGGCCAGATCCAGCTTCTCGATTGTGGCCAGCTCTTTCTCGATCTGGGCCTGTGCTTTTGCCGTCAATGGCCGGAAGCGGGTGGTGGCTCCGTTCCATGCGATCTTGCGGAGAAACGACATTGACGATTCGTCAGGAGGCAGCGGATAGTCGGGAAACCGATAGCCGAGGTTGGCCAGAGTGAAGTCGAGGGTGTTGGCGAGCTGCCAGGCGCCGTCCAGTGCTTCGGGGAGATCGGCGAAGAGCGCCGCCATTTCTCCGGCACCTTTGATGTGGCGCTCGCGATTGATACCGAGCAGCCGGCCGGCGTTGTCGACGTTACGGCCTTCGCGGATACAGGTGAGGATGTCGTGCAGCTCTTTGTCCTCGGCGCGCGCATGACGGACGCCATTCGTGGCGATGAGGGGCAGGCGGAAACGGCGGGCCATGCCGATGAGGGCGATGTTGCGATGCTCTTCGTCACGGCGGTGGTGACGCTGCAGCTCGACATGCGTGCGCCCAGTGAAGATGCCGCCGATCTTGTGCAACAGCGTTTCCGCCTCGGCGATCCCGCCCGTCGTCAGCGCATGCGCGAGCGGGCCTTCGTCACCGCCGGTGATGCAGTGAAGTCCGCCGGCATGCCGCGCGATGAGATCCCACGTGAACCGCGCCTCTCCTTTTGGCCGGTCGAGCGCGCCGGCCGTGAGAAGTTTGCAGAGATTGCGATAGCCATCATGACTCTCCACCAGGAGTGTGAGACGCATTTCCCGCGCATTCGAGCGCGCCGCATCCATTCGCGTCAGCTTCAGCCCCTTCACCGGCGCGTCGTTGTCGATCACGATCTCCGCTCCGACGATGGCTCGCACACCAGTCTTCTTTGCCGCGCCATAAAACCGCGGCGCGCCGTACACGCCGTTCGTATCGATCAACGCCATCGCCGGGATGTCTTTCTGCGCGGCGACATGAATGAGGTCCTCGGGCAGGCTCGCTCCATCGAGGAAGGAGAACGCGGACGCCGCACGCATTTCTGCATAGGGGTGTGGCTTTGCTTTGACGATGTGCCATGGGCGCTTGCGAGCATGATCCTTGCGCGCTCCGGCGGGAAGGCGGAAATGTTGAATGTTCAATGTTGAATGTTCAATGTTGAATGTTCAATGTTGAATGTTGGGTGTTGAATGACCTCGGTTGGAAGAGGTGCCGGCCTTTTTGATGATCGTGGTCAGGATGGCGACGAGTTGGTCCGACTCTTCGATGAGTGGAGCAAGGCGCTCGCGGGTTACACCTTTTGCAGCAATCAAAAGACGCAACCAGTAGCGCGTTTCCCGCGCTTCTTTGGCGGCGATGCTGCACTTCGAAATGAAATCCGGCTTGCTCTGCGCCGCGCTCGCTTCTTCGAGATTGGCCCCCACGGACGTGGCGGATCTGAGAACTTGCCGCGCGATTGTTCGCATCACAAGTGACTTCCGCGCGATGTGATCCACGAGACGAATCACGCGACACGCAAATTCGTAAGAACGATCCTGAATCGACTGCTCGTCCATCGCTCCTCCATTCAACATTGAACATTCAACATTCAGCTTTCTGCACACGAGTCACTTCGGCAGATTCGCGTTTCTGATAATCGCCGACAGCGACGCCACGATCTCCCGTGCTTCCTTTGTCAACGGCGCCAGCCGCGGGGATTTGATCGTTCTTGTCGCGTCGAGAAGGCGGAGCCAGTAGAGCGTTTTGCGGGCTTCGCGGAGCGAGATGCGGCAGCGGGCGATGAAGTCCGGTTTGTCGTGAATGGATTCCGCTTCTTCCAGGATGGATCCTATGGAGAGGCCGAAACGAAGCAGCTCGCTCAGCAGCGGCGCGGCCACTTTACTGGTGGTTGTCGTGCGATGGAGCCGCACCAGACTGCACGCAAAATCGAAGGCACGTCCGTGTATGTCTTTCATCTTGTCACCTACATTTCGTATCGAGCATCGATAAACCACTCCGCCGCGCCGCCGCGAAACACGCGATAAACGCCGCCGCGTTCGAGCTCGACGTCCCAGTACTCCCGGATGTCGGGCCGGTCGATCCACCAACCTTCCTCCACGCGCCACGGACCGGAGCAGATGCGTACCGTGCCGGCGATCTCGATCTTTGCTCCCGCTTCGACGCGTGGACGAGAGCTCTGTGTCAGGGGTCTGGTGTCGGAGACAGCTTCGGCGAGACTGCGGATCGTGGCGATCTGCACGTCGTCGCCGGCTGTCTCGCGCGTGGTTACTTCGATCGGGATCGGCGGCCGGAACGTCCGGACGGCAAGTAGGCCGCGGGCGCGCGCCGGTGTTCGCCGGACATCGGGTGGCGGGGGAGGGGAAAAGACGTTGATCGCGTAGCGCTCGGGAAGATGGCCATCGACGGTCATCGGCATTCCGACGCGGCCATCTCCGAGAATCGAGATCAGTTTGGCGATGGTCGTGGCCAGCTTTTCCGGTGATACGGCGCTCGGACCGAAGAGAGAGAGTTGCGCGCGCCGCGGGCGGTCGGGATGGGCGACGAATGAGAAGCCGGTGACCGGTGCACCCGGCGGGGTCTTCTCCAGATCGAGGCGTATCAACGTCAGCATCGTTTTCACATCGCGCGTAGGCGCGGGCAGATCGATCCCTCGGGCGTCATAGCCTTCGGGATCGAGGGTCAGCGTCATCTCCAGCCGCTTGCACGCAAACCCCTGAATCTCCATCCGTTTGGATAGACGATCCAGCGCGGAGTTGGCGATGAACAGGAACGGCTCGAGGGCGACGAGCGGCCATTCCAGTTCCATCCCCTCGTGGAACTCGGGAGGGAGCGGCCGGGGCATGAGCGGTCTCGGATCGATGCCACGCGCGGCCCAGTGCAATTCGCGCCCGACTTCGCCGAGGCGGCTGGCGATCTCACTTTCCGGGAGCTTTGCCAGATCGCCGATCGACGAGAGACCGAAGCGGTGCAGCATCGCCGCAGCTTCCATCTCCGGCGAGAGACGCGTCAGTGGCAGTGGTGCGAGGAATGTCGCCTCCTCGCCAGGTGCGACAACCGTCGGCGATTTCGGCAGCTCCGCGGCGATGCGGGCGGCCAGTTTGCTGGCGGCGATTCCGACACGCGCAGGGAGGGAGATGGCATCGCATGCGCGGAGTGCGGCGCGGGCGAGGCGGAATTCAGGATTGTGGGAGTGGGGGGTGGTGAGTGGGGGGTGGGAGTTTGAGTCGTCGCGAGCAGCACCGGCAAGATCGGTGTCACTCCCACTCCCCACTCCCCACTCCCCATCCCCCTCGCCGGCAAAGTGCCTCTCCATCCCCGTCACATCGAGAAAGACCACCCCTTCACCTGCGTCTTCGACGCGCGGCGAGAAGGTCTCAGCCACTTCGAGCAATGCTTCCTGCGCGGTGCGCTCGCATTCGGAGTCGCGGCTGCGCGCGATGAGTTTCGGCAGCAGCGAGCGCGCCTGTGTCAGCGAGAGGCCGGGGCAGATTCCTTTCTTCCGCGCTCGCCTCGTGGCCGCGACGATGTGGGCGTTGTTACCGTTCCCTTCGACGATGCCGACCGCTTCGTTGAGCAGATCAGGCTCGCTGCGAAGCCGCGCCGCCAGGACGAACATCGGGACGTAAAAGCACGCCAGGCGGGTCATGATGCTTTTCGGGTGTGGGGAGTAGGGAGTGGGGGGTAGGAGTAGGAAGACATCGATCCCACGGACGATGACTGCGACGACGACAGATACCCGACATCCTTTCTCCCACTCCCGACCCCCCACTCCCCACCCCCCTCGATCCCTTCTTCACATCGAAAGAACACAGTCGCCGTCTGCCCTGGCCGCAGCCTGCGATGTTTTTCGAGTTTCAGGTGTGTCTCAATGCCGGCAAGCACGCGCGGAGCGTTCTCACGGCCGAGCCAGTGCGCGCGGGGAGCGTGAGCCAGGATCATCGCCTCCGAGGTCGTGCCGGTAAGGGCGTAAGGAGCGGAAACGAGGATCGTCGCGCCGTGCGATTCGGCAACGCGGGCAAGACGGACCCACGCGGCGTCAGGAACGCGGCGGCCGGGAGGGCGTCTGGACCCTATATCAATGATGACGAGCTGAAAGCCGGTGGCACCGATCATCTCGGCCGCGGTCACCGTCTCTTTCATCGTGTGCGGCCTGACCCAGAGGAGGCGTTGCAGATCGACGCCGGCCGCTTCGGCGAGCTGAGGATCGAAGGAGTCACCGGCGTCGATGAGTGCGGCCGTTTCGCCGATGCTCGTCGAGGCGGCCAGGGTGGCGATGACGATCGAGAATCTGGTTCCGCGGCCGGCGATCTCGGTCATCTTGCCGCGAGCCAGACCTCCGCCCAGGAGCGCATCGAGCGGCTCGATCGTCGTCGGAAGAATCTCCTCGCGCCGCTGACGGGCAAGGTTGCGGATCAGCTCGGAACCGCTGGTCAGCTTCGCGGCGATCGAAGCCTCGAGGCTTGCGCGCAGGTTGCGGATCGCGGCACCTTCGCCGGATGCGAAGGCGACCGGTGAATCCACTACTCGTGGAGTCCTGGTCAGGGTTGGGGTTGTGCGAGCTTCGAGGAGCGGGAACTGCGAATCGAGACAACGGGCGTGTACGGCCATGGGGAAGTCGCACGCCTAACGTAGGCGGTAACGAAGCGTAAGTCAATCTGCGATTTTCGTGCAGAAACAGAGTGTGCAGGATAGTTGCTCGTGTAGGGCCGCCGCCTCGGCGGCCAGACGCCGACAGCGGCGTGATTGGTCGAAATTAGGACAACCACGGCTTCACGGCCGTTGGCCGCCGAGGGCGGCGGCCCTACACAAACATCTAGCCGCGGAGTCCTTCATCTCCCGACCCCCGACTCCCGCGTCTCCTGCTATACTCCTCGGTGTTCTTGGTAAATTTTTCCGATGGACGGTGAATACGACTCGACTACTGTCGAGATCTTTGGTCAGACGTATAACGTTCGTGGAGAGGGAGACCCGAACTATTTAACGGAGCTTGCGAGGTTCGTCGATTCCAGGATGCGCGAGGTCGCAGCGCAGGTCGCTACGGTCGACCCAATGAAAATCGCCATCCTGGCGGCTCTCAATATCGCCGATGAGTTTTCCCGGTACAGGAAAGAGCGCGAAAACGCGGTCGGAATCTGGATCGAGAAAACGGAGGAAATGTCGGAGCGGCTGGGGAAGATCATCACCTGAGCCACATGTTTTCAGACAGATCAGTTTTCGGAAGTCCCTGCAGAGTTCGTGATGAACGATCTAACTCTTGAACCGATGCTTTTCTTACTTCGGGTGCTCGCGTCTTCGAGCCGCGTGCACACCGTCCGCCCGAACGGCTTGTCCGTCCGGGTCATGGAGACGGTAGCCTAAACGGCACGAGTAGAGCGCCCACCTGTTTCGGCAGGTTCAAGTAAGAATCCTACACACGGCTCAGGCGGGGTCCTCCGAAATTTCCTCGCGACTGTGCGCAAGCCTCCCGACTGGGGAGGTGCAGTTTGAGTCCTATTGGTTATGTGATTGCAGTGCTCATCGGCGTCGCGGGGGCGTTCGTGCTCGCCGCGCTGTGGGCAGCCGTTTCCCGCAAGCGTGGCGCCGCGTTGCTCGACGAGGCGCGCCGTAGTGCCGACCGCATCCTCGAGGATGCCCGTAAGTCCGCCGAGACGAAGAGCAAGGAAGCCGACCTCGAGGTCAAAGAGAAACTTCTGCAGATGCGGTCGGATTTCGACCGCAAGTCGCAGCAGCGCAATGACGAGCTGAAGACCAGCGAGCGCCGCCTGCAGCAGAAGGAAGAGAACCTCGACAAGAAGACGCAGCAGCTCGACACGCGCATGGCTGAGGTCGAGAAACGCGACCGCGCCATCGGCGATCGTGAGAAGACGCTGGAACAGCGCGAGGTCGAGCTCACCGAGCTGATCGAAGGGCAGCGCCACAAGCTCGAACAAGTGGCCGGCCTCACCGCGGATGAAGCGAAGCGCGAACTGATCCGCGGCATCGAGAATGAAGCCAAGCTCGAAGCGGCGCAGATCATCAAGCGCATCGAGACCGAGGCAAACGAGTTCGGGCATCTCAAAGCGAAAAAGATCCTCGGTATGGCCATTCAACGGATGGCTTCCGACTACGTCGCCGAGAACACCGTCTCGGTCGTCGATCTCCCGAGCGAAGATATGAAGGGGCGCATCATCGGCCGCGAGGGGCGCAACATTCGCGCGCTCGAGCTGGCAACGGGTGTCGACCTGATCGTCGACGACACCCCGGAAGCGGTCATTCTGTCCGGTTTCGATCCGATCCGCCGCGAGATTGCCCGTATTTCCCTGGAGCGGCTCATGCAGGATGGACGCATCCATCCCGCCCGCATCGAGGAACTGGTCGAGAAGGTGCGTCAGGAGCTCGACCAGAAGCTGTTCGAGGAAGGGGAGGCCGCGGCCTTCTCGCTCGGCATCACCGATATCCATCCCGAGGTCCTCAGGCTCCTCGGCAGGCTCAGGTATCGGACGTCTTATGGCCAGAACGTGCTGATGCACTCGCTGGAAGTGGCGCAGCTCGCGGCGCTCATGGCCATCGAGCTCGGCGTCAACGACACGATCGCCAAGCGCGGCGGATTGCTGCACGACATCGGCAAGGCCATCGACCGCGAGATGGAAGGAACGCATCTCGAGCTTGGACGCCAGGTTCTGGAGAAGTACGACGAGAAGCGCGAGATCATTCATGCCATGGAGTGTCACCACGGCGACTACGACCCGACCACGGTCGAGGCGGTGCTGGTGAATGCCGCCGACGCCCTCTCCGCGGCTCGCCCCGGCGCGCGGCGTGAAATCCTCGAGAACTATGTTCACCGTCTGGAGCGGCTCGAAGGGATCGCCAACTCGATGGAGGGCGTCTCGAAAAGCTTCGCCATCCAGGCCGGCCGCGAGCTTCGCATCATCGTCAACGCGGAAAAGATCACCGACGAGCAATCGATCTGGCTCTCGAAGGACGTCGCCCGCAAGATCGAGGCGGAATTGCAGTATCCGGGTCAGATCAAAGTGACAGTGATTCGGGAAATGAGAGCGGTCGATTACGCGAAATGACACGGCGCGCCACGCGCGCCGTGTCATCCTGAGCCGCGAAGACGGCGAAGGATCTCCTGCCATAGAGAAAGTCCACGTAACTGCATGATCAACATCCTCTATATCGGTGACGTTGTCGGCCAGCCCGGCCGGAAGGCGCTGCATCAGAAGCTGAACCATGTCGTCGATCGGGAGAAGATCGACTTCACGATCGTCAATATCGAGAACGCTGCCGGCGGATTCGGTGTCACGGAGGCGATCATGGAGGAACTGTCGAGGCTCCCGATCAACGCCTACACCTCCGGCAATCACATCTGGGATAAGAAAGACTTCGTCGACAACTACGATCACTACGAGCATGTAATCCGGCCGGCGAATTACCCGCAGGCCAATCCCGGCAAGGGACGGGTGATCCGGCAGACGGCGGCAGGCGTGAACGTCGCCGTCGTGCAGCTCATGGGAAACGTGTTCATGCCACCGTGCGACAACCCGTTCTATGTCGCCGAGCGCGAGCTGAAGGAGATCGGCGACGCGGCTAAAGTCATCATCGTCGACATCCATTGCGAGGCTACATCGGAGAAACAAGCCATGGGCCGGCACCTCGACGGACGAGTCTCCGCCGTGGTCGGCACGCATACCCATGTGCCGACGGCTGACGAACGGCTCCTGCCGAACGGCACGGCGTTCCAGACCGATGTCGGGATGACGGGGGCTTACGACTCGATCATCGGCTTCCGTCCTGACGAAGTGCTTTACCGCTTTCTGATGAATACGCCGAAGAAGCTGGAAGTGGCCAAGCGCGACATCCGTCTCACCGGCGCCATGATCGAGGTCGACGAGACCACCGGCCGGGCCTCGCGCATCATTCGGATTCAAGAGAAGGTCGAGGATTAGGCCTTGCGCCTCGGTGTGATCACGCTCGGGCATGTTCATGCCGAGGAGCTTGCCGCGCTCACGCCGTTTCTCCAGCATCTCGAGCAGCTCGTCCTCGACGTCCCCTTTGACGATCCGCTGTTGAAACATCGGGCCGAATTGAACCGCGCTGTCGATGCGGCTTCGGACGATTGGCTGCTCATCGTGCGCGAGCGTGAAGTCGTCGATGAGGCGGCCGCGCGCGAGATCACTGATGCCATGCGTGCGCAGAGCGCCTGGGGTTTCCGGATACGCTCCGTGCCGATGTACGCCGGCAAGCCATTGCGTATCGGCGTGAACGACGGCGAGCTTCGGCTCTTTCATCGCCGTCATCTGCTGCGCCGCGGTGAGCTGGGAGTGCAGGGGACGGTAGTGCGATTAAACAACGTCCTTCGCTCGATGAGCTTCGAGACGGTTGCCGCACATCGCGAGTATCTGGCGAAGATCGGCGTGCCACATTCGCTGTTGCGGCGTCTGTTGCTGTTCGGGCATCACGCCATCGTTACGCGCGCGCGCGACGCAAATACGCTTCGGTATTTGTGGATCGAGGCGGGGTATGACCACGGAGCTCGGGAGTCGGGAGTCGGGGGTGGGGAGTCGGAGAGGGCCTGAGCATCAGGCAAGCAGTACCTTTGCCTGATCGGTATCAACGCATCGAAGACGCTCGCCGTGAGAGTTCTCGAAAACGTTGTCCAAGCGTATCAAGTCCGCATCCGTGGTGATGAACAGTTGCGCCCCTTCAGCGAGTGCAGTCGCGACATGTAAGGCATCCGCAGCCCGGATTCCGCGCCGCTGAAGTTCGAGGTTGCCGCACTGAGCGGCGACGATTGCTGACGTGAGGTTCACTAACACGACCTGAAACGAGTCCATCGTTACCAGGGTCTGGGTTACGACTGCGCGTGCTGCTGGAATGTTGAATAGGCCGGCGTTTGACACTCCTGCCTCTGAACGTCGATCAATTTCCCGGTACATCGCTTCTTCGATCTCGTAGCATGTGAGGCTGGATGTCATTCCGTCGTGCCCCGCCAGAATCGCGTCGAGACTTGCTTCAGCGTCAGCCCGAAGGCGCTCGGGATTGCGACCTCGCCGGGCAGTCGTTCGCAGATAGGCGCCGCTGTGACCTCGACCGATCAGATAGTCGATGAAGACCCCGTGTCGAGGTACGTCTTCACGCGACCGCGCCAAGCTCGACAAGAAACTCTTCGGGCGTTTCGGAACGCACCTCTGCGCCTTTCCCAACGTCAAGCAAGTCGCGGTCGTATGTCAGCAGCACATCGCATGATCGTGCGCCGGCCAGGATGAGCACATCGTTAACGTGCATCTTGCGCTTGCGCACCTCGTGTAGTGAGGCCTGCGTCTCGGGTGACGACATGTCAAGGGCTGTCGGCATGATCTCGAGGTAAGAGGCCACCGATGTTAGATCGGCGCTAGACAGCAACAGTTCCTGCACGACGACATCGTTGATCGCAAGAACGGCACGCTCCCGCACTTCCTCAGAGAACAAGCCCTGAAGTTCGGCCTTACCCCGAATGTACTCGAGTAGGACATCGGTAGCGAGAAACGCACGGATCTTCTGCGGCGGCATGATTTCCAGATGGTACCAAAATTGGTTGTCGGTTGTCGGAGGGAGCCTGGAGTCTTCAGGCTTCTCTGGCTCCCGACAACCGACAAACCCGCTCTTACGCCATCTGTGCTTGCATCGGCGGCTTTCCGACCGAGATCGCGCGAAGGTTTCCGTTTGCGCGAAACTGGCGTGGTGACATGCCGAAGCGTTCTCGGAACTGCTGACGGAAGTAGTTCTCCGAGTCGAAGCCGCAGCGGCGGGCGATCTGCGAAATGCGCAGATTGCCGCTCTTCAGCAGGCGCGCGGCCTTTTCGAGCCGCTTCTCTTTCAGAAAATGGCTCAGCAGGCGGCCGGTGATCCGGTGGAAGCGTCCGGAGACATACTGCCGTGTGTAGCCGAGCTCTTTCGTAACGGCTTCGACCGTCAGCTCTTCGTCGGCGCGCACACGACGGCGCACCGTCTTGATCAGAGCGCGTAAAAGGCCATCCATATCGGCCCTCCTCGTTGAAGGCGCCAGGCAAGTCGCTGTACTCTCTGCACAGCGTGAGAGCCCGGCATTATTCGATTTAAGTGTGGCTGCATCATAGCCTAAAATCGGTAAAGAGGTTTCGTTTGGAAGACTCCAGCTTTTTGAGAAGTGTCACGTTGTTCATCGAATTCGAGGCCGGCGAGCTCGACGGTGCCGGCCGGTCTATGGTTCTGAGACGTTACTCGCCGGAGGACACAATCCTGGAGGAGGGCAACGCCAACCGCGCTCTGCATATACTTAAGAGTGGACGCGTTCGCGTTTTTCGCCGCGTGAACGGCGGAGAAGTGCCACTTTGTGACCTGATGGCCGGTCAAACCTTCGGTGAACTGTCGATCATCGAGGACGGTGTCGCCTCCGCCACCCTTCGCGCCGTCACCGATACCGAGGTGATGTCGATGCCGATGCAATCGCTGGCGCAGTTCCTCAGGGAGCACCCCGACGCGGCCACCAAGTTCTGGCGCGCCATCGCTGTCGACCTCCGCCGGCGGCTGCTGCAGACGAACGATGTGGTCCGCAGCTACTTCGAGACGAATCAGTCGCTGCTCGATAACCCTACATTCCGGCAGGCATACGCGATGTGCAATCGCTGAGAGGCGCTAGACTGCCGGCATGAGCTTCGCGCCTGTCCAGAAGGAAGTCGGCGACTACATCTCCCAGTTCAAGGAAGGCTACTTTCCGCCGCTCTCGATGCTGGCCCGTCTGACCGAGGAATTGGGCGAGCTGGCGCGGGCGCTGAGCCATGACGCCGGGTTCAAGAAGCCGAAGGCCGGAGAAGCGAAGGGCGATATCGCCGAGGAGCTATGCGACCTGATCTTCGTCGGCGTCTGCCTGGCCAACTCCCTCGGCATCGATCTCGATGAGGCCTTTGCCTCAGCCATGACAAAGTACCGCGTCCGCGATGCTGATCGCTGGACGAGAAAGTAATGGGGACTGTCTTTCGAGCCAGCCTCGGTGAGGAAGCAGATCAGTGATCAGAGGAAGTAGATCAGTGATCAGTAGATCGGTAGATCAGAATCTGCGCCTCTTGTTCCTCGATCTACCGATCCCCTTATCCCTGATCGCTGATCGACTGATCCACTGATCCACTGAATCGACTGATCCACCCAACCACTCCCTACGCCCCATGTTACGATCCCCCCAAATGCGCCCGGCACCTGTCGCACTCGCGCTTGCGCTCCTTGCGGCATCCCTGCAGGCGCAGGTGCACCTCATCATCAAGCGAGACGGGACGAAAGTCATCTCGAACTTTGGGGCGGCCTCTTCGGCGCATGGGAACGACTGGAACTGGTGGGCGAAACAGCGAAACCGGCGCTCAATCTACGACGCCTTCATCGAACGCTACGCCACGCAGTATCGAGTCGATCCCACCTTCGTCCGCGCCGTCATCCAGGTCGAATCCGACTTCAATCCCCGCTGCGTCTCCAACAAGGGAGCGCGGGGCCTGATGCAGCTCATGCCTGAGACCGCGCGGCAATACGGCGTGCGCAACGTCTTTGACCCCGAGGACAACATCCGAGGGGGCGTGCATAACCTTGCGGACCTGCTGGCGCGGTATCGCGGCGATCTCCATCGCGTACTCGCCGCGTACAACGCTGGCGATGGCGCGGTCGCGAAATACCGCGGCATCCCACCGTATGAGGAGACCGAGACGTACGTGAAGCGGGCGCTGAGTGTCTACTACGGTATTCCGTACGGCCAGGCTACGAGCTTTGCTGGTGGCCGTAGCGGGCGCAAGCTCACGGGCGGATTCGGCGCAGGAGTGCAGCCGATCGTCGCCATGCTCCCCGGCATGCGCTATCTCGGTGCGAGATAAACTGCCGAATCCCTTCCCATGCGGTCTTCGCCCTGCCCGCTGATACAATCCGCACCATCGTATGCCCGAACGTGACCCTGTCGTAGCCCCGCCGTTCGACCAGGGCGTCTTCCTTCTCCACTACAACCGCGGACGGGAAGCGTTTCAGGAGGCCAGGTACGCCGAGGCCCGGCGCGAGCTGGAGAATGCGCAGCGGCTTCGTCCGGACGATGCCGATGTGCTCAATCTCCTCGGCCTGGTCTACTTCAAGACGAATGCCTTCCCGGAGGCGGAAGTCATCTATCGCCGCCTGGCTCTGGAGAACCCGAACGTCTTCATTCTCCACTCGAACCTCGGGCTTATCCTCTTCAAGCAGGGGAAGCTCGACGAGTCGGAGCACTATCTGCTACGCGCCATCGAGCTGCGGCCGAACTACGCCAAGTCCCATCTATACCTCGGCCTGCTCTACCGGCAGCGCAAGAAACTCGCGCCTGCTCTCGAGCACCTTCGTTTCGCCGGCGCCGACAAGATCGTTCGCGAGGTGGAAGCGGAGATGCGGCCTCAAGGGTCCGCTCCGGCTCCAAAAGCGCCGTTGACGACGCCTCGCCGCGACACCCAGAAAGTCACGACGCAGAAGATCGCCCCGCTCAAAGACGGCCGTCCTGGAGAGGTGAAGCACCTCATGACGCAGCCGGGCAGTATGCCGATGCCGGTCAGCGCGGCCGCGGTCCGTGTTCCCGACACTGCCCACAACGCCGCCCGCAAGCTGCAGGACGCCGTCGACGAGACGCAGCTCGCCGAAGAGAAGAGGATCGACCTCGGCCACAAGATCGAGGGAGCGTCGAAGACTTTCACGCTGCACGAGAACGGTTTCCTCGAGATCAACTTTGGCCGCAGCGTTCACGTCAAGCGCGGCACGGTGTCGAGCTACTCGGGGAATCTCAAGTTTGTCGCCGAATCAGGCCTTCTCGGTACGACGGCGCAGACGCTCGTCAAGGCGGTAGGGCAGGGGAAGATCTTCGTCTATGAGAAAGGGCGCAAGACATTCCTGCTCGATCTCAGCGAAGAGTTCATCTACGTCGAGGGAAGCAACCTCCTGGCGCTGGAGGACTCGCTAACGTACCGCGTCGAGCCGATCTATGACGGTACCTACCAGCGAAAGATCGATACCGTAAAAATCTTTGGAAAAGGTTCTCTGGCCATTTCCACTCACATCGAACCGCTGACGCTCCGAGTAACGCGCGAGTATCCACTGTCGATCTCATCGAGCGCATTAGTGGCCTGGACGGGCAACGTGATTCCAACCGTGATGGATGACAAGTCCCTGGAGAACGTCATGATCGAGAACGCCGGCGAAGCAGGCTTCAAGATCCGTTTCGAGGGCGATGGCGTGGTCGTCAGCGAGCAATAGTGATGGCAGTAACTATTGTTACTGTTACGGCAGTACAATCCTAAGTATGGCGAAAAGCGAACGAGGGCGACCCCTCCCCCAGCCTGATTCCTGGGCCAAGATCACAGTCGTATTGCTGGACCGGCATGTGGCTTACCTCGACCGGATCGCGGTCGACATCCGTCTCGAGCATTCCTTTGCCATTTCCCGCGCCGAGTTGATCCGCTCCCTCATCGAGGCGGCGGCGCAGAGTGGAGTCGTTCTCTCTGACGCCGCGGATTCGAAGGAAATGATCGAGATGCTTCGCGATGTCTGGAGCAGAGGCAAGCCGCGCCGCAGGCGCTAACGGCGCCACAACTTCTGCGACGGAATCCGCAACGCGCGATTGAATCTCGACGATGCGTTTTCCCAGGCTGCGATCTCCGTCAGTTCGACGATGGCATCGTCGTCGAAGCATTCGTGCACGCGCGCGAAAGGGATCGACATCGTACACTCCCGGGTGATGCCCGAGCTTCCCGAGGTCGAATTGTACTGCCGCTACTTCGCGCGGCATGCCTTGCACCAGCGCGTCGCCGCCGTACGCGTGCTCGATGAGCGTATCCTCGGCGTTCGTAAAGCGACGCTGACGCGGGCCGTGATCGGTCAGCAGTTCACAAGCGTCCGGCGCCACGGCAAGCATCTCTTCGCCGATGCCGGCTCGTCGTGGCTTCACATCCACTTCGGGATGAGCGGCGACCTGCACTGGTATCGCAACGATGCCGAGCAGCCGCGCTTCGCCCGCGTCATCTTCAGTTTCGAGGGCGGCGGCCGGCTCGCGTACGATGACATGCGCCTCTTCGGCGTCGTCGATGTCACGCCCGATCCTGATGTATTCATCGCCGGGCACAGCCTCGGTCCGGATCCGTTGGATCCGGGATTCCGTCTGCCGGTTTTCCGCGGCATCGTCGCGAAGCGCCGCGGCGCCGTCAAGTCCCTCCTGCTGTCTCAGGAGATCATCGCCGGAATGGGCAATCTCTATGTCGACGAGACGCTGTACCGCGCGTCGATTCACCCGAGCCGAGCCGTCGACAAACTCTCCGAAACCGAAGTCAAGGCGATCTTCATCGCCATGCGCGCCATCCTCAAAGAGGCCATTGCCTTCAAGTCGCGCGGAGGCGACTACCCCGGCCGCTACCTCGTGCCTCATCGCGAAGAAGGTGACCTCTGTCCGCGATGCGGCGACATGATCCGGCGCACCGTCGTGTTCGGCCGAACGACGTACTACTGCGGGAAGCATCAGCGGTAAAGTATCCCCATGCGCATCCGAGTCGGTACCAGCGGGTACAGCTACAAAGAGTGGAAGGGCACCTTTTATCCTGAGGACCTGCCGGCAGCGAAGATGTTGCCGTATTACGGCGAGCGTTTCGACTCCGTGGAGATCAACAACACCTTCTACCGGATGCCGGACGCGAAGATGGTGGCCAAGTGGGGCGAGCAGGTGCCTGATGGATTCACGTTCGTGCTCAAGGCGCCGCAGCGGATCACGCATCAGAAGAAGCTCGCCGGCGCCGCTGCCGACGTGGCCTTCCTTTTCGATGCCGCCGCGTCGCTGGGAGAAAAGCTCGGCCCGGTGCTGTTCCAGCTTCCGCCGTATTCGCGCAAGGACGCCGTGAAGTTGCGCGAGTTCGTCTCCTCGTTGCCGGAGGCGCGGAAGATTGCCTTCGAGTTTCGCCACGAGTCGTGGTTTGACGACGAGATCTACGCCATCCTGCACGAGCGGGACATCGCTCTTTGCGCGGCCGACACCGACGAGGTGACCGATGCTGACGCGCTCGTCGTCCCGACCGCCTCGTGGGGTTACATGCGCATGCGCCGCACCGAGTACGCCTCAGGCGAAATCGAGGCGTGGGCGGAGCGCGTGCAGCGGCAGGCCTGGGGCGAGGCCTACGTCTTTTTCAAACACGAGGACGAGGGGAAGGGGCCGCGCTTCGCGGTCGAGTTCCGTGCGCTCCTTCGTTGACGCAGCGACGCACCATCGCTAACCTTCGCCCACCGTGTCACTTCTGCGAAGCCTGATGGTCTTCTCGACGCTGATCACGCTCAAGTATGTGAGCATGATCTTCTATCGTTGCGACGTCGACTGGGTCGGCGACGTGCTGCCGAAACCTTGGAAACACATCCGCCTGGTGGCCTTTCTCAATCACACCAGCCTCTTCGAGCCGGTGTTTCTGGGCGGCGTCCCGAACCACTTCATCTGGCGTCTGGCCGCGCACGGGGTTGTACCGGCGGCGGAAAAGACCACCGGGCGTCCGCTGGTTGGCCTGATCTTCAAGTTCATCGCGCACCACGTCGTGGCCATCTCGCGCGAGCGCGACCATACGTGGTTCCAGTTGCTGAACAGCATCGACCCGGATTCGATGGTCATCATCCTCCCCGAGGGGCGGATGAAGCGCGCCAACGGTCTCGACCTGCACGGCAATCCGATGAGCGTGCGCGGCGGCATCGCCGACATCCTCCTGGCCATGAAAGAGGGGAGGATGCTGATCGCGTACAGCGGCGGACTGCACCACGTCCAGTTCCCCGGCCACTTTCCCCGTGTCTTCAAGACCGTGCGCCTGCGCCTCGAGATCCTCGAGGTCGGCGGCTACATCGAAGAGATGATGCGCAACGGCGGCGCCGGCCAGTTCAAGAAAAATGTGATGCGTGACCTCGAACGGCGGCGGGACTTCTACTGCCCAGAGGACGAGTTGCGCAAAACGGCGTAACGTGACCGTGCTTCCGAATCTAGCTGCGGCGCCATAGCTGCCAGGAGGCAATCGCGATTCCGACGAGCGCAAGAGCCACGAGCAGCTTGTTCTCGGCCATGATCGACCAGAACGCTCTCTGCGGCTTGCCCTTGGACGGTTCCATCGCGCTCATCTGCATCCGTTTGGCGCTGCCGCTCATCGAATCGGAGACGGCGCGTTTGAACGCCTCGAGCGTTCGCGGCGTGTCATCGGGTGCCTCCACTGCCATCCCTCGCTGCGTGTCGATGTGCATGACGTTCGACGGCATTGGCACGATCATCTTCTCGCCACGCTCGCCGGCGGCGACGCTGTAGGTTCCCTGGTCGAAGTAGAGCGGCGCCGGCCCGAGCCGGGTGTTGCGGAGGAATACGAGATGCTCGTCACCCTCGCGGAAGACCGGGACGCCGATTGTTTCCTGATGAATTCCATTCACGCTGCCGCCCGGTGTGACGACCGTGACCAAGCCCGTGGCGTCTCCCTTCATCGACTGCTCGACGGCGAAGGTTGCGTAGCTGACGATCCAACGGCCGGTCGGGTCGTACTTCGCTTCCGTCCTGACGCACTTGCCGAGGATGATCGCGTTGGCGTGATCGACTTTCTCGTCGAAGCTCGCCGCCTGCGCGACAGCGGCCTGAACCGCAGGCGCGGCAATCGCGGTCACTACCAGAGCCAGGAGTGCGACGAAACGGTTATTTTGATTCATCTAAGCTCACAATAAGCAAGTGGCAGGCCAGTTTATTGCGTGTTTTCTTGCGTCCTTTCCCGGCGGATGCCGTGAAGTTCGAGGTATCGGCGGCCGTGGACGCTCTTTCGCGGCATGATGCGCGCGAGTTTGCGAGAATGGTGCCCTTGACGGACGATAGCGGTGACCACGTGGTCGTGAATGGCGGCGCGATCGAGCCGCTGACCGCGCGCGAGCGGTTGTTCGTCATCGCACTGGCGCTCTTCGTCGCCGGGACGCGATTGCTCGCGGTTTCTCACTCGATGTGGGATTGGGACGAAGCGCTCTTTGCCTCGGCGCTCCAGCACTACGACGTCGCGCAACATCATCCACATCCGCCGGGGTTTCCACTTTTCTTCGGGCTGGCGAAGCTGGCGCGGTTCTTTGTCCACGACGACTTCCACGCGCTGCGCGCGATCAGCGTGCTGGCGTCCTTCTTCATCTTCCCAGCCATCTTCGCGCTCGCGCGCTCGCTGCGATTCCGATTCCGCACCTGCGTCGTGGCCGCGCTCCTCTTCTGCTTTCTGCCGAACGTCTGGTACTGGGGCGGTACCGGCTTCACCGACGAGTTGGCCCTCGTTACTGCTCTGGCGGGGGCGGCGCTGCTGCTTCGCGATGACCGGAGCCGCTGGACCTACATCGCAGGCTGCATCTTCTTCGCCGCGACGATGCTCGTGCGCCCGCAGAACCTGCTTCTGGCGTGGCCATGGATCGTGGCGTCGTGGCGCCGCTTGCGCGCTCATCGCCGCGGTGAGGTGATCGCCGGGACCGTGCTGATCGTCGTGCTTATCGTCACCGGCTACGGGATCGCTGCGAAGGTAACCGGGGTCGATGACTACCTCCTCGCCACGAAGGTGCACCAGCGCTACGTGGCCACTGTCGACGGCGCACTGAATCCGACGCGCATCCCGATGCGTTTGCTCCTGCAGAACTTCCTCTTCGATCCCTTCGAATCGCGCGCCGCATCGACGGTGATGTTCATCTTCACTCTGCTCGCGTTCCTGCGCCCTCGGCGCGCGCATCTCGATGCGGTCCTGACGTTCGAGCCCAACTTCCTGCTGGCCTGGTTTCTACTGAGTCCTACCGGCATCAGCCGCCTTTCGCTCGGGTATATCGCCGCAAACGCCCTGCTGGCTGCGGACGGGATGGATGTCGCGGCGAGCTTCATCGCTTCCCGCGTGCGCGCGCTTCCGCGAGAGCGGCTTGCGATGGCGGTGCAGGCACTCTTCGCCGCGGTCGTCATCGGCCGCTTCATCGTCTGGGTCCGGCCTGGTCTTCACGACGTGCGAAAGACCGACTCGCCGCCGGTGCAGGCCGTTCGCTGGATCCGGCAAAACATCCCCCGAGGAGGGAAGGTCTATATGTCCGGCGGCATGGAGCCGTTCGTTGCCTACTTTCTGCCGGGCTATACGGCTGTCGAGGTCCCGGACGATTTCGATCCTTCGAAGGTACCGTCTGAGAAGGACGCCGTATTTGTTCAGGATGGCCCTGGCTTGTTGCCTCAGGGGATTCATTTCCAGCGGCAGCACAAGCCGCTGTGGGCTGTCTTCAACCGCCGCTATTTCGAGGCCTCCGTACTTCCACTGGTTGGTTGGATCAAGTTCGGCTCCGGCTGGTACGGTCAGGAGCAGAACGAAGGGGGAGATCGCTGGCGATGGATGTCGAACGAGAGCCATATGCTGCTCGAGCCCCTCGGACGGCGCGCTCAGCTCGCCCTGACGATCGAGCTCCCTCTCTATGCCGAGCCGGCGCCTACGGTGACGGTGATTTTCGACGGCAACGTTGTCGACCGCTTCGTGCCGAAGAAGTCAGATGTCGAACGGCTATACGTCGTGCCGTCGCGCAGCGGCGCGCCCGACGAGCTGGTACTCTCCGTCGACCACGTCATCAATCCCTCCCACACTCACCCCGGCGGCGACCATCGCGACCTCGGCCTGGCGTTGCACCGAATCGTTTGGAAGGGGATAGATCGGTGATCCATGGGACTTCGCGCGAAGCGCTTTGGAGGGCGGTGGCCGGAGCCACCGCTTTGGGAGGGAGGTGGTCTTCGCCTTCTTCGCCTCGTGATGAATCTCAGAAGGCGACGGCTGGCGCCGCCGGACTCCCAGGGGGCTTCGCGCGAAATGACTAGAGCTGCGGTTCCAGAATCCTAACCACAACCCTCCACCCCATTGCTTACTGTTTCTTGAACGCGATCGTCTGCGGCCGCCAGGTCCTCACGCGCTTCCCGTCCTTGATTGGAGCGGTGAACTTTACCGACTTCATCGCTCGTGTCGCGGCTTCGTTGAAACCGAAGCGGTTATCGCCGCGGAGAATCTTCACATCGAGGACGTCACCGTTTTCCGAGATCAGTGTGGAGACGATGACGTTGGTCTCCGCGCCCTGCCGTGCGGCCAGTGGCGGGTAGGTAAGGCGGATCGGGGAGAGCGGCTCCGGCACTTTGTCGAGCTCCAGCACATCGACGAGGTCACCTTCTTTAATTGCAACTTGCAGGGGTTGTGTGATCGCCGGTGCGGTTACGGCAGGTTGCTGTGGCTGCGGCTGCGGTGCGGCCGGCGGCGCTTGTTGTGCAACTGTCTGCGTTGCCGGCTGAGCCTCCTGCCGCGCCGCCAACCGGCGCTGGTCGAGAGCGGCGGCTGATCCGCTGCGGTCATCAGCCGGCTGCGGAGTCAGTGCCGGGGCAGTCGTGCTTGCCGTTTCCACCGGCGCATTCTTCGATTGCTGCTGCTTGAGCTGCTTGTTCATGTCAGCCTGCAGCTTCATCATCTCTTCCTGCATCTTCTGCTCGACCGCCGCTTCGAAAGCCTTTTTCTGAGCATTAGGATCGATCGTCGTCGTGGCAGATTGAGGCGAGGCGGTAACCGGTTGCGAGATCACTTTCGGTTTCGTCGAAGGAACGGCCGCTTGCGGTACCGGCGCGGGCGGTTTGGGCTTCAGCATGACGAACGCACCGATTCCGATCGCGATCAGGACGGCGGCGGCAGCGGCAATCAGCGGCAGGCGGCTCTTCGCCGGTGTCTCGCCGGAGGATGCGGATTCCGCGACTGGGCCGGCAATCGCTTGCGCATATGCCGCGGCGTTGACTTTCGCTTCCCGCTCGCGCTCCAGCGCTTCTCCTTCCACTTCTTTCTTGAGGAGATTGCTGAGGTAGAAGGCGAGATTGAATGTCGATGCCGAGTAACTGCCGCCATGAACGAGCGACGAGAGCACCTGTTTCATGTCGCCGATCGTTGCGTAGCGGGCGTTGGGGTCGATCGCCAGCGACTTCTCGATGATGGCGCGAATGTCGCCCGGCAAGGGCTGTCCCGAGAGCGTCTTCGCTGCCCGGATCGTTTGCGCGAATGCGCTTCCTGTCACCGCGTCGGGAGGTTCGTTGCCGGTGACAAGAAGATAGAGGATTGCACCCAGCGAATAGACATCGGTCGTCTTCGAGATCTCGCCCGACGCCCGGTAGTCGGCGGCGAAGTACTTTCCGAGCTCCGAGGCCACTTTCGTATCGGACAACGAGGCGATGAGACCCTTTCCGATCTGCTGGCCGGCTACGCGGATCTCGCCCTCATCTGTGATCCAGACGAACTGTGGGATGAGCGCCCCATGCGCGAGGCGATTGCCCATGTAACGGAGGTCGGCTGTCGTCGCCAGCGAGAGTGCGATCTTCTCCGCAATGACGATTGCCTGGTCAAGTGGTACCGGATTTGGCGTTACACCGTTACCACCGCGAGCACGGTCGACGATGTGCCGCAGCGAGCGTCCGCCTGAATACTCGTGGGCCACGAAGGGAACGCCGTTGACGACGTCTATGGTCTGTTCTTTCGCGAAGGTCGTGCCGGCAAGCAGCGGCACGAGGTTGTGCGCCTCGGCTGCGCTTTGAACGAGCGCATCGCGATTACCACCGAGCAGGCGGCGTACGGCAATGATTGGGCCGAGCCGCTCGCCGTCCATGCGCCCGGCGCGCCAGAGATCGCCGAGGGCATCGGTCTCGAGCTTCTTGAATAAGATGAACGAACCGAACTGCTCGTACGGACGGTTTTTCGCAGACATACTCGGTCGGACCCCCACGTTGTTTGCGGTGCCGGGAGGATAACACGAGGGTTATTCGCATTGCGTTATTTGGTGGTTTGCGTCTGCGCCTGTTGCGCCGCCCGCTGATCGCGATACCACTGAATCTGATAGATCTGCACGTTGCGATCGTGGTCCGCCATGTTCGTGGCAAAGGCGTGCGTGCCGTCGTGTTTGGCGACGAAGTAGAGCAGGTCGCTCTTCGCCGGCGCGGCCGCGGCGAGCAGCGAGGCCAGGCCTGGATTGGCGATCGGACCGGGAGGCAGACCGTGGAAGCGATAGCTGTTGTAAGGCGAGTCGATCTGAAGGTCGGCCTTACGGATGTTTCCGTCCCACCGTCCGGCGAGCTTTAGCGCATAGATGACGGTGGGGTCGGCGCCGAGGAGCATGTTGCGATTGAGGCGGTTGAGGTAGACGGAAGCGACCAGCGGCCGCTCTTGCGGCATCCGTGCTTCCGTCTCGACGATCGATGCCAGCGTCACCGTCTGATGCAGGTTCAAGCCGGTGGTGATGTAGTTCATCTCGCCGCCGAAATGCTTCTTGAAGTTTGCCACCATCGCCTGAACGATGGCGCGCGGCGGCGTTCCGGGGTTGAACTTGTACGTATCAGGGAAGAGATATCCCTCGAGCGTCTTTGCCTCGGGGGCGATATCGCGGATCAGTTCGGGATCGGCGGTCAGCTTGTCCCACTCCGAGTCGCGGCCGAATCCTTCCTGCACAAAGATATGTCCAGCCGCGAAACGGTCCAGCCCTTCGCGGATCGTCACGCTCTTGGTCACGACGTCGCCACGGATCAGCTTGTCCAGCACAGCTTCGGCAGTCATCGGCGTCGAGAATTCGTAGATTCCGGCCTTGATCTTGTCGTTGCGGCGGACGACTTTCATGTAGATCAGCGGGATGTACTCGTCCCGGATGACCCCCGCGGCCTCCAGGTGCTTGAGGATCACGGATGTTCGAAGACCGTGGTGGACTTCGACGTCTTTGAACGGCTCGCTGTAATTCTTGTACGGCGAGCGCATGGCGCGCAGGAAGAACCAGCCGCCGGCGATGGTCAGGATGATGGCGAAGACCGCGATCGTGCCCAGCGAATGCAGGACTTTGCGGCAGCCGCCCCGGCTACGTGCGCGCTTTGCTATGACGCCCTCCTGGCCAGGTCATCGAGATAGGACTGGAGAATCACGGCGGCGGCGTGCATGTCGATCTCGCGTTGGGCGTCGCGCCGCTTCGTACCGCGTTCGCGCAACTCTCGTGCGGCTTCGGCCGTGCTGTGCGCTTCGTCCCAGAGAACGACCGGCTTGCACGTTTTCTGCCGCAGCCGCTCCGCGAAATCGCGGAACTTCTGCTCGCCGGTGTCGCCATGCGCGCGCCGGGGAACGCCGACTACGATCGTCTCGGCATCGAGCTCCGACGCGATACCGGCCAGCTTGTCGATGATCTCTCCCTCGTTTTTCACCACGGAATGGGGCGTGGCAATGGAGCCGGAATCGCTCACCGCCACTCCGATGCGCCGGCCGCCCCAGTCGATGGCGATGATGGACATTGCGGAGATTGTACTTGGCACTACACGTACAATGTCGCCGCTGAGCGAGCGATGAAGAACTTTAATCTCGATGCCATTCTCGAGGCGATGCTGAAGATGTCCGACCGCGTCTCCGACCTGAACTTTTCGGTCGGAAGGCAGCCGCAGGTGGAGATCGACGGGCAACTCGTCCCGGTCAACTTTCCCGGCCTGCCTCGCCTGACTCCCTACCAGACCGAAATGATCGCCATGTACATGCTGCGCGGAGACCGGGAGCTCACGCGCACCCTGCTGACCAACGGATCGGTCGACCTGTCGTATTCGATTCCGCAGAAGACGCGATTCCGCGTGAACATCTTCGCGCAGCGAGGGACCTATGCGATCGTCCTGCGCGTCATTCCCGAAGGAATCCCGACGCTCGAGTCGCTCCACCTGCCGGCGGAGCTGGCCAATATCTCCAAGCTGAAGAACGGCATCGTCCTCGTCACCGGGCCGACGGGATCGGGCAAGTCGACGACGCTCGCCGCGCTGATCAACAAGATCAACCAGGATTTCGCCTACCACATCATCACGATCGAAGACCCGGTCGAATACATGCACCGTCACCTCAAGTCGACGGTGAACCAGCGCGAGCTGGGAGCGGATACGAAGTCGTTCGCGCTCGCACTCCGCGCGGCTCTGCGGCAGGCGCCGAAGGTGATCCTGATCGGCGAGATGCGCGACGTCGAGACGATCGAGATCGCCATGGAAGCGGCGGAGACCGGGCATCTGGTCCTGTCGACGCTGCACACCGTCGATGCGGCCAAGACCGTCGATCGCATCGTCGGCGTCTTTCCGAAAGACCAGGAGCCGCAGGTGCGTACCCGGTTGGCGCAGTCGTTCCGGTATGTCGTGTCGCAGCGGCTCCTGCCGAAGAACGGCGGCGGCCGCATCGCCGTCGTCGAGATTCTGAAATCGACGATGCGCACGCGCGACTACATCCTGAAACGCGAGACCGAGGGACGATCACTGACTGATGCCATGCACGACGGATCGGTCGACGGGATGCAGACATTCGACGACGAGCTCGAGAAGCTGTGGAGTCAGCGCACGATCACCAAAGAGATCGCGCTGGCCTACGCGACGAATCCGACCAACCTCGCTCTCCGCCTGTCGGACGAGCCGGAATCCGTGGAGCACGGTCTCGACGGCGATTCGATGATGTCGATGCTGGAGTAGGGCGCGATGAACATCACCTGCACTTCCTGCCAGAAAAAGCTCTCGTTCGACGAGACCAGGCTCCCGATGAATCCGGTGCTGATTCCGTGTCCTGTCTGCAAGACGAAGCTCCCGGTCGACCGCCGCAACCTTGAGATGGCCGGCGCCGCCGCAGCATCCGAGGCCCCTGCGCAAACGCACGAGGACGAAGACAGCTTCGGCGAGAAAGCGCTCATCGCCGGCAACGATCATCCCGCCTTGCGCCAGGCCGCAAAGCTGATCGGCTTCATGCCCGTCGTCATCGCCGCCCCGCAACAGGCCCGCGACTACTTCATGCAGGAGTATCCGCCCATCGTGATGCTCAACCCCGCCCAGGTCACCCCGCCCCCCCTCGCCGATTTCGCCCCCATCATCGCCCTCACCCCCAGCGACCGCCGAAAAGCCTTCTTCATCCTCTTCTCCGACAACCTCCGCACCCTGGACGGCAACGCCGCCTTCCTCTACGGCGTAAACCTGGTCGTCGCCCCAAAGGACCTCGGCGCCTTCCAACAGATCTACCGCGAGGCCTTCGGCTACCACGAACGGCTGTATGCGCCGTTGGCCGCGGCGATGAAGGCGATGGCGTCGTAGGTCCCAGAATCTCACGCTGCAGAATGCTAAACAGCTGACCTACGGACACTTGCGGTAGCAGAACATAGCTCACGACAGTAGTAGTTAATCGCCGCCCGTGGCGCCGGACCCTTCGCCAATGGTGCCGCACACTTCGCCAGTGGCATCGCGATGCCAACCATGGTTTTAAGGGCGCTCCTGGATGCTTGAGACAATGATGGCCGTTGAGCCGAAGCTGCGCCGTCCCCTCATCGAGGTCTCCGGAAGGTGTGTCCGGCGTTTTCTAGTTGTGCTGCAAATCACTGATTTAGAGAAGCTTATCAGCGTGAGATTCCGCAGCCGATCGCCTCTCTGGCTATTTTGACCTTCGCGCTGCTGGAAAGCGCTCCCGGCTTCTCCGGCATCTTAGCTTGCGCGAGAAACGAAGGCCTGGCCCTCCGGCTTCTTCCCCCGTACTTGTTTTCTTCGAGCACCTTGTCGATGTAGGAGTTCATCAGGAGCTCCCGCATGCCGTTGTTCTCGTAGTCCTCGAACTCAAGGTCGGCGGGGTCCTTCGCACGCGAGAGGAGCGTCCGGATGGTGGCCTTCATCAAGGGCACGTTCACGGACTGGCGTTGCGTGAGCCGGTTGGTGATGACCGTGTCCCGGTAGAGCTGGTAAGTCTCCGTCCATGGCTGATGCCGGCTTCTCTGCACCGGCGATCGGCCGAACTCGCCGTCGAGAAATGCGCGGATCGTTGGCTCGTCGTCTATCAGCTCGGGGCGAGAGCGATGCTTCGTCTTGGGGTCGATGTCGATGCGGTAGAGGAACTGCTGGCCGCGGGCGAGAGCGAACTGAGCTCTCTCCGTCTGCACTTCGGCGCTCGGCAGAAGTGACCACTTTGTGCTCGGTTAAAGTGACCACCATCAAGAACACGATTCGGAACAGCGATCGGAACTCCAACGCCGGCCGGCGAAATCATCCTGCCGCGCCAACGGCGCGGCAGTGTCGGC
>JBBRNB010000056.1:0-45599 GCA_038230535.1 Thermoanaerobaculia bacterium | reverse complement strand
CTCTCAGCGCTCCCCCACCGAGGCCGGTTTCCCAAACAACCTGTCATTCCGAGCCTGGCGAAGCCCCGATCGAGATGTTGGTGCTTGCGCCGAGGAGTGTTCGGGGCGGAGCGCGGCGAGGAATCCCCTTCCTGAAACCCGTATAAGGGAAAACTGAAGCCGGTCGCTCGCGGCTCGAGGTTCTTACCCCCGCCCTCCTCCCGGGTAAGCGCAGGCGCAGCTTCGGATCGCTGCCGGCCTCGCATATCACCGCAACACCGGCGGGAGCGAAGAGAGTGAGAATCAGGTCCAACACTACTCCTCGTCCGGTTGCCAGAGCCTCTGACGGAAGTAGTCCCGCCAATCCTCGGGGAGCGCGGTCAGTCCGGTCACGCGGCGGAGAAGCTCCTGATTGTGCGCATCCGAGGCGTACAGACTGACGACGTCGGCGACAGTGATCGCATCCGGATGCCTGGCGATCACAGATACCTCGTCCCCCGCCGTAACGTCCCCCTCGGATGTCACAGCCAGATAGAACCCCGTCCGCCCGCTGCGCAGAAACCGCTTCATGATGTCCAGCCGTCCGAAGCGAATCCCAAGCTTGTAACAAGGCATCCGCGGCTGCGTGACGACAAACTCCGCAGAGCCAACTCGCAGCCGGTCCCCGATGTGGATGCTTTCATCGAGCCCGGTGGTCGTGAAGTTCTCGCCGAACGTCCCCCACGGCATCTCAAAGTCCGGAAGCTCCCCCCGCCAGAACGCGTAGTGCTCCGAGGGATAGACGTAGACCGCCTTCTCAGCACCACCATGGACGGTGAGATCGGACTGCTGATCGCCAGCAAGGTTGAGCCGGCCGACCCTCACCGTTCCCGCCACGGGATCTTTGAAGATAGAGGTCCGGACGATCTGGCCGCGTGATTCGACATCCCGAGGAAGACCTACGTTGATGGAGATGACTTGCATGGAAGTGGAAGTGTAGCGCCGCCGGCTCGGCGGCTGTACCGCCGGCGGCCCGCTGGCGATCTTTCGTTCCGACGGCGTTGCTATATCGGTGCCCTTCAAAACCGCCGCCGAGCCGGCGGCGCTCCGAGCGTTCTCGTCAATAACCCCGAGTCATACGATGATTGCTCCGACTGCTCTCATCAAGACCCCCGTGCTATCCAAGGATCAGCCCCGAGTCTTCTCGTCAATACCCCCGTCCTATCCGAGCATCACTCGGACTCTTCTCGTCAATACCCCTGTGCTATCCGCAGATCACTCCGACTCTTCTCGTCGATACCCCCTTGCTATCCGCGGATCACTCGGAGTCTTCTCATCAATACCCCCGTGCTATCCGCGGATCACTCCGAGTCTTCTCGTCAATACCCCCTTGCTATCCGCAGATCACTCCGTGTCTTCTCGTCAATACCCCTTGCTATCCGCGGATCACTCGGAGTCTTCTCATCAAGACCCCCTTGCTATCCGCGGATCACTCGGAGTCTTCTCATCAATACCCCCTTGCTATCCGCGGATCACTCCGTGTCTTCTCATCAAGACCCCCTTGCTATCCGCGGATCACTCGGAGTCTTCTCGTCAATACCCCCTTGCTATCCGCGGATCACTCGGAGTCTTCTCGTCAATACCCCCTTGCTATCCGCGGATCACTCGGAGTCTTCTCATCAATACCCCTTGCTATCCGCGGATAGCGACTGTCCTTCAGAGAGGACACTGGTAGTCTTCCAAAAACAGGCAGTTTCGCCGGTCGCGTAACGTCTCGAAGACCCATCGGTCGCCCAATTTCACTCTTCGTCGTTCACTCTTCACCCTTCCGCTACAATCGTCTCCTCGGCGATCTCCTTCTTCAGATCCGAAAACGAGATCCGTGACGAGCGAGAGCAAGAGCATGTTGATCCAACGCCTGAAGGTTTCGGGGCTGCTGTCGTTCGGTCCTGAAGGGATCGACCTGCCGCTCGAGCCTTTGAACGTCCTGATCGGACCGAACGGCTCCGGCAAGTCGAATCTGATCGAGGTGCTCTCCCTCCTGAGGGCGTCACCAACGAACCTGCCGGAACCGGTGAAGGAGATGGGTGGCGTCAGGGAATGGCTGTGGAAGGGTCCCAATTCGCCGCGTGCAGCCTCCATCGACGCTGTACTGAGCGATCGGCTGGTACCGAACATTCGGCACGTGCTCGAAATCACCGATCACGGCGGTCGATTCGAAGTCACTGACGAGCGAATCGAGAACGATCGACCGTATCCTGACGATGACTTTTACTACCGATTCCAGCGAGGCCGGCCAGTGTTGGCCGACTTCTCCGGGCAGCGCCGCGATTTGCAGCCTGAAGGCATAAAACCAGAACAGTCGATCTTGTCTCAGGTCCGCGATTTCGAACGATACCCAATTCTCAAATGGCTCCAGGATCGATACGAGCGCATCAGCCTCTATCGCAACTGGTCATTCGGACCGTCTGCCTCGTTGCGCCGTGAGGAGAGCGCTCATGGCCGTGGCGATGTCCTACTGGACGGCGGCGAGAACCTGACGCTTGTCATTTCGAAGCTTCTCCTAAGAGTAAAGAACGAATTGGTTGAATCGCTGCGGAAGTTTGATGACGGAATCCGCGATGTGAATGTCAGCGTGGAAGATGGCTACGTCCTCCTCCTTTTCGAAGAGAGTGGCGGGAGACAGATCCCCACGACGCGGCTGTCCGACGGCACGCTGCGATACCTGAGCCTTCTGGCCATCCTGCTCCATCCTGATCCCGGACCTCTGGTCGCGATCGAAGAACCGGCGCTGGGAATGCACCCCGACGTCATCCCGCATATCGCCGAGTTGCTGGTACGCGCCTCTCAACGCACACAACTGATTGTGACCACCCACTCACGAATGCTGGTGGATGCGCTGACTGATCAACCATCAAGCGTGGTGGCGTGCGCGAAGGAGAACGGCATGTCGAGCCTCGAGCGGCTTGATCGTACCGGACTGAGTGCGTGGTTGGACAAGTACACACTCGGTGATCTCTGGAGCATGGGCGAGCTCGGGGGCAACCGCTGGTAAGCGCGCGGATCTAAGCCGGAACGAGGTTGTCAAGAAATCGCCGTGCCGTGTTTCCTGTCATCCTGAGAGGGTGTGCAGAAATCGCGCAGTGCGTGTTTCCTGTCATCCTGAGGCTGCCGTAGCCGCGTCGGGTGGTGGGTGGACGGAGCGGCGGAGGACGCCGAAGGATCTCAACCGCGCGGTTCCAGCCGGAGCCGGGAAGCTTGAGATCCTTCGCCGTCCTCCGCCGCTCCCCCACCCACCCACCCGACGCGGCTACGGCAGTCTCAGGATGACAGGAAACATGACACCCTCTACCCTTTCACCCGTCCTCAGAGTCGTGTTGCCAACCCTTCGAACCTATCTGCCCAATCTGCGGACCCGCTTCTCATCCGCAGACTTCACCCTCCACCAAAGGCGAACGCCTCTTCAAACCCAGGAATCGCAACCAACTCCTCGGCATACGCCGATGCCACCCCCTCCAGCTCGCGCATCAGCACCTCGTCGACCGATGTCTGATCGCGCCGCGCCAGCCATTGCAGCATCTCT
Organism: Thermoanaerobaculia bacterium; assembly: GCA_038230535.1. Lineage (GTDB taxonomy): Bacteria > Acidobacteriota > Thermoanaerobaculia > Gp7-AA8 > Gp7-AA8 > JADGNZ01. The sequence continues at coordinate 42,058 of JBBRNB010000056.1, read as the reverse complement.
TTCTGATACCGCGGCACCCTGGCCCGCAGCTCCACCAACCGGATCGCTTCAGGAAGGACCAGCGCCGCCTCCTCCCCGAGTGCCTCCTCGATCACCGCCTGCGCCCATGTCCGCATCGCCAACGCGATCATCTCTTCCTTCGGCACCCGCACCCCCGCCCCGGTCGAAACCGTTACAATCACCCCCTCGGCGATCTCCTTCTTCAAATCGGAAAACGAGATCCCCAACCGAGCAGCAGCCGTGATGAACGACGTATGCGGATGACGATTGAGAAAGATCTGGCGGATGGAAATACGGGTTAGCTCGTCCATGGCAATCTCCTTAGCAGATGAGTGCTATAGCATGCACCTGCTAAAGCATCATGTCAAGTCGGGAGTGCGCCTGAGTGGCTAAGTTGCGCCGAGAAGCTGAGACGTTCGGTGGCGTGCTTCGGAAGCTACGCACGAAGCGAGGCCTCAGCCAGCTCGCCCTCGCCGAGAGTTGCTCATCGAACATTGCATACATCAGCGAGCTCGAACGCGGCCTGAAAGTGCCCACAATCACCATGCTGCTTCGTCTCGCCGTAGCTCTGAAGTGCCGGATGCGTGATCTCGTCGGGATCTTCGATACCGCCCCACCGGCTTCGTTCCTCGACTAGCGCCGAGTTGCTCGAGGCAGCTTGACGCGGCGGCATCGCCCATCGCATGGCTGGCGAAGCGCCATTCGATAGGCCATCATCAGAAAAATCTTGGGGCGTCATCACGAGCGACTCTACTCCGCGTAGCATCTCAGCCCCCAGCTGCTCCACTTGCCGAGAACTCGCCTGTGAATTGCACGCCTCGCCGTAGAGCAAGGCAATATCGTCATGACTCCGAGGTAGCATCGGTACGTGGCAGGACGGTTACAACGCGCTGAAGACGATCGGCCCACGAAAAGCTACTCGAGAGCGCTTCACCGCTCCGAAGCAAAGGCCTCGACGGCGAATTCTCCGCTAAGATGGTGCGGAGGAAGTCGGGTGAGCGTTCAAAACAGATTACGTCTGCTTGCCAGCGACGTGGCAGAGCAAAAACGGCCATCGCCTACCTTCGGCCGGCGTCTGGCGGAAGCTCTATCATGGGGTGGCGGGACATCGGCGCTACACGATTTGGGCGATATCGTGGGCTGCAGAGTCACACAAGGAACAATCGCTGATGAACCCGCCGCGCTCTTCTTCGGTCACCGGCGTACCGAGCTGAACGATCGACTTGGCGAAGCGGCGTTGTACGCGTACCACACGTCCATCGAGTGGTGCATTCTGACAAACACCTTCGAGACGAGGGTGTTTAACTCACATTGGTTGCACAGGAACGACTGGTTTGCACTTCCTAAGATTCCTCGCAGCCGACTTGAGAAATCCGAGATTCTTCGGGCGCTGACGCCCCATGACGTGGTCACCGGCAACGTCGACGAAGTTGCGATCAAGCTACTCCACCCTGAGTTGCAACTTAGCGCTGTCGACGACGCTCTTTTTGAAAGCCTTAACAAGTGGAGGTACGAAGCTTACCGATTCGCTCCATCAGCGGTCGATGTGGATGAGCGCCTTCACAACCTCTTCGTGCAGCTCTTTGTACTCCGCGTGGTCGAGGATAAAGGGCAACTCCCGGGACTCCATCCTCTCTCCCGGGCTCTTCTAGGGGCCGACGGCGTGTCCATAACGGCTCTCCGGTCCATATTCGCGCAGGCCCGAACTCAGATTCAGGGTGAGCTTTTTGAAGCTGAGTTTCCGGATGTTCCAGAGTTTGTTCTGGCTGGCATAATTCGCGATCTCTACACTCCGGGGCATCTTCCGACTCAAGATGCGCGCTATAACTTCGCATGGATCGATTCCGACATGCTTGGTCGGGCGTACGAAAAATACGTCTCTACCGTGCTCACGCCACTGCGCATTTCGTCTCAACAAGGCCGCCTTTTTGGCGACGAACCGAAACGAGAGCTTCAGCATGTCAGTAAACGGAAGAGTTATGGGATCTACTATACTCCGTCGTACATTACTCGATTTCTAGCAGAGACATCTGTTCGACAACTCAGCGAGTCCGCGCCTGTTTCAGCCGACTCGATCCCGAGCGTCATCGACATCGCATGCGGCTCCGGATCGTTTCTCGCAGCGGCGATGGATGTCGTGGTTAGAACGCTGCGGCTAGAGGATCCAACTCGAAATTGGGGCCGCTTCCTCATCGAAAACAAGAAGATTGTCGGAATCGACATCGACGCGCGCGCGATCAGCATCGCGCGTTTATCGCTCTGGCTCCGATTGGTACAGGAACCAGAGCCATTGCCCCTTCCCGCCCTTGAACGGTGCATCGTAACCGGCGACTCGTTGAAAGACGACGTTTGGCTGCAATTTCCAGATAACTTCGATGTGATTCTAGGCAACCCGCCCTTCTTAGCAACTGGTGACGTGCCCACTCGCGGCGAGCTGGCGCAACGATTCCAGACCGCCCAAGGCCGGTTCGACTATTCATGGTTGTTCGTCGAACAGTCGATTAAGAAGCTCAAGGCGGGAGGCATTCTTGGCCTTGTGGTTCCTAATCGTATTTTCGCGAATCGCGATGCCAACGTCGTACGAGGGCTTTTGACACGACTCACCGATCTGGTTACGATCGTTGACTTCGGGTCTCTGGAGGTATTCGTCGGAACCCTCGCCTATATCGGTCTGCTCGTCACACAAAAACTGGGAGGACCACTGCCTGTCGCTGCCGAGCAAACCCGTTTTATCGAGGTGAAGGCTCTACCCCCTCGTCTAGCGGGAGCATACTTAGCAAACGCCGCAATTGATACGACGGAATACCTCGTAAACCCGTATCTCGAAGCGTTCGAGGTTCCTCGACCATGCGCAGATCGACCATGGACGTTTCTTTCACCAGGAGCTCGAACGCTCATCGCGACCCTTTCGTTAGACTCGCAACGCTTGGCAGATCAAGCGAACGTGTTCCAGGGAATTACGACCGGCGCCAACGATCTGCTAGTTGTTGAGAAATTGGGCGCTAGCGGCCCTCTGGTGCAGGTTCAGAACGCGCTGGGTGAAACCGCCTTCCTTGAGCAGGATCTTCTCGTACCCGTAATATTCGGATCCGACATTCAGAGATACGTCCCTGTCCTGCCGACCAAGTTCCTGATCTACCCATATGTGCAAGGACAAGCGCTTCGAGAGGAGATGCTCGCAAAGAACTACCCTCGCGCATATGAATATCTCCGTCTGTACGAGTCAATCCTGAGGGAGCGCAGCAGCGTAACGGCCGAAGGGATGCACTGGTACGAACTGATCCGGAAGCGAGATGAGCGATGGCTTCGGGCACGCAAACTCTTGATGCGTGACTTAGCTCCCGCACCGGCGTTTACCCTCGACGCGCCCGGATCAACTTTCTTAATAAAAGGGACCGCTGTCGTACCCATGGATGAATCCATCGCGGATGCGTTGCTCGCATTCCTTAACAGTCGTTTCGTCGCTTGGTATTTGGATCAAAGGACTCCGGCATTCCGTGGTGGATACAAGAAATTCGAAGTCCAACACTTGACAGACATTCCAATTCCTGGCGGTTTTTTCGATTACGAGATTCAGTACTCTCTTTCTCTTCTGGCACGGGACGCCGCTTCTTTTCATGTCGCGAATCCATCCGACGCTCGATCGGAAGCAGAAAGCAAGATCGACGAGATCATCTACGATCTACTGCCGGAGAGAGAACGTGCCTACTTACGTCTTTGACGGGTTTCGCGCTGACTTTTTGCGGAACGCGGTACTTGTAGATACGAATATTCTGTCCGCGCGTTTCCTTCCACGAGATGAATTCCACGTTGAGGCCAACTACTTTCTCGATACAGTTGAATCCGTCCTGGTGCCTCTGTGCGTGATTGGTGAGGCATGGGGTCTAGTTCTTAAGCGAGCTGGCCCAGATCCCGCCACAGAAATGTTGCGTTGGGTTGCGACACCGGGCATTGTGACAGTCATTCGCGACGATGAACGTCTCTCCGCACGCTCAGATGAGCTCTGCTCTCGTTTTGGAATCGACTACGTGGACGCAATGCTGATGCTTCTCGCTGACAAGCTGTCCCGTGAATGCCTGGGGCTAGGTGCTAAGATCAAGATTGCGACGCTCGATACGCGCGACTTCTACCGTTTGATGGGAGCAAAGACGCACCAATTCGAACTTTGCGACATGCGCTCCTGGGATGGCGAGGATCTGTAACAACGAGACGCTGAGGATGGACGGGGGGCTGACACCAGGTAGTTCGCCAGTGAAGTTTTAGCCGATCGATCTCTTCGAGTGCATGGCGGCCGGTCAACCTTCGATTCACTCCTTCCCCAACAACCTCTCCGTGTTCCCCCCCAAAATCCCCGCCCGGTCTGCATCGGAGAGATCCAGTTCGGCGATGCTGTCCAGCATCCGGCGCAAACTGCCGATCAGGTGCGGGTAGTCGCTCCCCGCGAGGATGTGATCCGCGCCGGCGAATTCGATGGCCAGGCGGAGGGAGCGGACGTCGAAGTTGACGGAGTCGTAGTAGAAGTTTTTCAGGTATTCGCTGGGTGGCTTTTCGATGTGGACGCGGTTTTCTTTGTAGGCGTAGAAGCCGCGGTCGAGGCGTTCGACGAGGTACGGGATGGCGCCGCCGAGGTGGCCGAGGGCCCAGCGGATTTTGGGGAAACGTTCGACGACGCCGCTGAAGACCAGGCCTGCCGCGGCCAGCGTTGTGTCGAGGGGGAAGCCGACCAGGGCGGTGAGCCAGTACTCCTCCATTGCTTCGACGCCGACGGGGGCGGTGGGGTGGATGTGGATGACGGCGCCGAGGGCGTTGGCGGCTTCCCATACAGGGAGGAAACGGTCGTCGTAGAGGGCTACGCCGTTGATGTTGCTGAAGATCATGGCGCCGCAGAAGCCGAGTTTCGTAACGGCGCGCTCGAGCTCGCGTGCCGAGGCGGTGGGGTCGCAGAGCGGGAGTGTGGCGATGCCGAGGAACTGGCCGCGATACTCCTCGGCGATGGAGGCGAAGCTGTCGTTGACGATGCGGGCCAGCGTTACTGCGGTGGCAGGTGATTCGACGTGCGTTCCCGGTGTGGTCAGGCTGAGGATCTGCGTGTCGACCCCCACCTCTTTCATGACTTCGGAGCGGTAGGCGATGTCGCGATGTCCGCGTACGGCCACGTTGTAGTCGCCGGGGTAGTGCAGCAGCGTGTTCCCCTCGGCGTCGACGGAGAGCTGGACGTTGCTGGGGCCGGTGCGCAGGGCGTCGAGGTAGGGGGCCGGGTAGAAGTGGTTGTGAAAATCAATGATTGGCATCGACAACGGTTCCTTTTCGCGAAGTCATTCGAGTCCAGAGAGCGTATACCGGAAGGCCGGCGGCGACGATCGACAGTCCGATGGCGCTGTTGACCGGCTCGGCGGCGATCTGATTGATGACGATGAAGGCGGTGGCGGCGATGAAGATGAGCGGGACAAACGGGTAGCCAAAGGTCCGATAGGCGGGCGCGTAGTCAGGCCGCCGCCGCAGCACGAAGAGTGCTACTGCGAGAGCGGCGAAGAAGATCCATTCGGTGTAGACCACGCGGGTGAAGAGATCGCGATACGTACCGGTGGCCACGAGCACGGAGGACCAGATGGCCTGGAGCACGATGGCGAGCCAGGGAGTGCGATAGCGGGGATGAGGGATGCCGGCGGATCGGAAGAAGAGTCCGTCCTGAGCCATGGCGAAGTAGACGCGCGGTCCGGCCAGGATGACGCCGCCGAGGGCGCCGAGGGCGGAGACGATGACCAGGAGCGCCACCGCGGCGGCACCGCGAGGGCCGGCCAGAGCGGTGGCGACATCCGTGGCAATGCGTTCGGAGTGGATGACCTGATCGAGCGGGAGAACGTAGGTGTACGCGGCGTTCAGGCCGAGGTAGGAGAGGGTGACGATGAGGATGCCGATGAAGAGGGCGCGGGGGATGGTCTTCCGCGGCTCGCGCGTCTCCTCGGCGACGTAGGTGACCATGTGCCAGCCGCCGTAGGCGAACAACCCGGCCACGAGGGCCAGGAGGAATTCGCGGATCGGGTAGGCCGCCGGGACGGACGCGGTAACGGCTCGCGCGGGAGCGAGGGCAACGACGATGATCAGCATCAGTCCGATGGCCAGGACTTTGACGATGGTGAAGAACGTCTGGACGGCGCTCCCCTGCCGCACGCCGGCGTAGTTGACCGCTGAGAGGATGAAGATCGCGGCGATGGCGACGATGCGCGTCCCGCTGCTGCTGAGCGGAACGAAGAAGCCGATGTAGCGGGCGGTGACGACGGCGATGGCGGCGACGATGCCGGAGTGCATGCACCAGAACATCGCCCATCCCCAGAGGAAGCCGGCGGCGGGCGAGAAGCTCTCTTTCAGGAAGACGTAGACGCCGCCGGTTCTCGGAAACGCTGAGGCCAGCTCGGCACAGATGAGCGCTCCGAACAGCGTGAGCACTCCTGCCAGGAGCCAGACCAGCAGCATCCCCGGAACTGTTGGAACGCGTCTGCTGATCTCGGACGGCTGAACGAAGATCGAGGCGCCGATGATGATTCCAACGACCATCGCGGTGGCACGAAGAAGGCCGATGGAACGGGTGAGTGTGGGGCCATTCGCCAAGGTTGGAGGACTCTACACGAGGACTCTGTCATTCCGAGCCGCCGAAGGACGGCGAGGAATCCCCAGCCGATAGCCGTGCTCCACCATCCGCGGTTTCAGGAGGGGGATAACTGAAAGGTTGTTGCGTTTCGCGCGAAGCGCTTTGGAGTGCGGTGGCGCCAGCCACCGCTTTTCTGATGTTCGGACCACGAGGCCCCCGCACTCCCAAAGCGGTGGCTGCGGCCACCGCACTCCAAAGCGCTTCGCGCGAAATCTGGGTGACATTTCGGTACCCACGCGGGTGATCGCTTTTCCCTGCTTCTCTAACACTCAGCCACGGTTTCGTTGAGGACATACCAGGTCATTCCTTTGCGCTCGAACGCAACTTTGAATATCTGCCCGCAGTCATCGAGCATAAAACATCCGTCTCCTCTGGGAACCGGTCCGAGTGTGCCAACGACAAGCGCGGTGTCGCCGGTGATCCGAACTTCGTCGACGCGGAAGCAGCCGGCGAGCAGGGTGTTGTTGGCGTCGCTGTCCGGCTCAGATGAGGGATGAAAGCCTGCCGAGAGAGCGGACCATTCCGCTTCGCCGAGGCCGCTGCCGCGCACCAGCCTGACCGTATGGCCACTCTTCTGCACGTGCGAGGTGACGACGGAGACGACGAAGAGCACGTCCCGTGCGTGAGCGCTGCCGATCAGGACATCGGTATTGATCGCATAGCCAGAGGCGGCGAGAGCAACCACAACGGCGATCGTGAGAGATCTGAAGCCGGCCATCTTGCCCTACTCCCGTTTCGCGAACCGCACGCTGCTGTCGTTGGTCTTATTGTCGGTGGTCGAGAGATAGATGATCACGTCGCCGCTCAGGACGAAGAAAATGATCTGCTCGTTCGCCACCGGTGAGGTGTCGCCGAAATCCGTCGTCAGCGTGTACTGCCGGAATGTGTTCGCGGGGAAGTCCTTGTTGCTCTGGCTCCGGAAGCCATACTGGACGTTGACCGTGGCCGCCGACGAAAAGGTACGGACACCCACGTTCGCGCGGAAGTTCGTCAGGTCGGGAGGTGTGAGCAGTATGGCCAGGTCGCCGGAATGCAGCACAGCCGAGGGAGTGATCATGTCTTCGGTGAACCCCGCGGTGCCGTTGGTGCCGCCGTCGTTGTAGACACGCGCTGTGACCAGCGGCGGGAAACCGTTGGTGGAGATGATGTCGATCGTACCCAGTCCGGACTGACCCATCGTCTCGACGATGTCGGTATAGGACGTGGCGTTGCCGCTGCTTACGGTATACGGGAGGACCTGATCGCTGGCTGAGAAAGGAACGCCCGCCGGATGAAAGACGAGCTTGCCGGTCGATGTTCCGCCTAACGGGCTGGCGATCTGCAGCGAGGTGCGGAAGAACGAGCCGAAGTTTCCCTGCAGAGATCCGGCTGCTGCGATCACTCCCTCGAGCACCTCGGATGTGTTCGTTGCGCGCGCCGCGAGCGCGCTGCCCCGAAAGTTGACGCCGGTAAAGCTTCCGCTCGATACGTCGCCTGAGAGCTCCATCACCACGGAGCCCGGATCAGACGAAGCCGAGGGAGACCCACAGGTGGAGAAGGCCACCAGAGAAGTGACCGCGATCATGTCGCCCTGCTTGATGTCGACCGGAGGAGAGATCGGTACCTGATTCCTTCCCGGCAACGACGTGAAGGGGCCGCGCTCTGCGACCAGCGTGAAGGTTGTGAGCGTGGCTGTGTTCTGGGGGCGAAGGAACTTCACCTTGAATGCAAGCGTGCAGCTTTTTGAAAACCATCCCACCGAGGCGGAGGTCACCGTTCCGTCCGCATTGGCCGGATGGGAGATGTCGATGAGCGTATAGGGCGGGGCGAGGCTGTACCCAGTACTCTGGATCTGTGCCTGAGAACCGACGACGGTTTGTGCGGACGCGGGCAATGCCAGGAGCGTAAGTATCAGGGCCGCTGTGATGGTGCGCATTCGAACCCCCTTGTTATTCAAGTGTACGCGCCATCGTAGCGCCGGCGGCCTCGCCGGCGGGCCGCCGGCGCTACGTCTTGCGGTCATCCGGTGTAGACGGTTCCCTCCTCGACGAAACAGAGAGGGTTGTTCCACGGATCCTCGGCGTAGAACGATCGTTCGCCCCACGGCCGGACGACGATTCCGCCTCCCGGGGCATCATGAACGTTCTCCTGCGAGAGACAGTGCAGCGATTTGGCGCGCTCGAAGGCGGCGTCGAGATTTTTCACCGTGAAGTAGAGAGCTTTCGCGGCCGGGTGAGGTGGGCCGGACGACGACACATCGACAACAGAAAGGGTCACGGAGCCGCACTCGAAGTAACAGCGGGCGCCGGGCTGCCTGCGGCCCTCCATGTCGAGCAGCTTGCTGTAGAACGTGATTGCAGCGTCGAGATTGCCAACTTCGACGTTCAGTCTGAAGAACTGCGGCACCTCTTTCGTCTCGGCCTTGCGTTTCTTCGCGGTCATACATCCTCCTGGCAAGCATGCTGGAGCCTTAGAGGCTTATCCGCAGATTACGCAGATTACGCAGATTACGCAGATAGTATCCGAGCGAAGTTGTCATCTGCGTAATCTGCGTAATCTGTGGACAGGATTCGCGCTGCGCTAAACTCGCGGCATGCGTCAGCTTGCCGCCTTCGCCCTCCTTCTCATCGCCGTCGCCGCACGCGCCCAGGCACCTGCGCCCGCCGAGTCGGACTTCATCGTCAAGGACTTCCACTTCCGAAGCGGCGAAGTGATGCCCGAGGTACGCATCCACTACGCCACGATCGGGGTGTTGAAGAAATCCGAACATGGGACGAACGCGGTGCTGGTGCTACACGGAACGGGAGGGTCGCTGCAGCAGTTCCTCAACGACCGCTTCGCCGGTGTGCTCTTCAAGGCGGGCGGGCTGCTCGATGCAAGCCGCTACTTCATCGTCATCCCCGACAACATCGGCCATGGAAAGTCGAGCAAGCCCAGCGACGGGTTGCGGGCGAAGTTTCCGCACTACGACTATGACGACATGATCGAGCTGCAGCACCGCCTCCTGGCTGACGGCCTGGGTGTCGAGCATCTTCACATCGTCATGGGAACGTCGATGGGAGGGATGCACACATGGATGTGGGGCGAGCGCTGGCCGGATGCCGCGGATGCCCTCGTGCCACTGGCCAGCGCGCCGGCGCAGATCGCCGGGCGCAACCGCATCTGGCGCAAGATGATGATCGACGACCTGCAGCGCGGCGATCTCACGGCCGCCGTGCAAATCCTCGTTCTCGTAGGCAGCGCTCCGTTGCAATGGCAGAAGGCCGCGCCGGCTCGCGACGACGCAGACCAATGGATTGCCGGCCAGATGAAAATGCGCTTGGCCACGAACGACGCCGACGACCTCCTCTACGCCATCGAGTCATCGCGCAACTATGACCCGTCGGCGCAGCTCGAGCGCATCTCAGCTCCCCTGCTGGCCATCAACTCCGCGGACGACTTCATCAACCCGCCCGAGCTTGGAATTCTGGATACTGCCATCAAGCGCGTAAAGCACGGCCGCTACGTTCTGCTGCCGGTGAGCGAGGCCACCCACGGCCACGGGACGCACACCTGGGCCAGCGTATGGGAGAGGTACTTTCGGGAGTTTCTGAGCTCGTTGTGACAAAGCTAAACATTCCCTAAACATCACTCGCGGCTCCTTCGCCTGTCGCCATATTGCCGGCGATCCCGGCCATGTCGATGTGGGCTCTGGCAGCTCTGGCCACGCTGCTCGCATTCGTCAGCCTTCGCCTTCTGGCCCGTTCGTAACCATTTCTCGCTTTCGAAGCCCGAGAATCCGTCCATCACCTCACGGTGGTGGACGGATTTTCTGTTTGGCGTCAGTTCACTCGCCGATGATCAGGCTGCAACACGTCACCCCACCCTCGGCCCGCGCCAGCTCCGAGGCAGGCACAGGACGTACATCGATGCGGTTGGCTTCGAGCCGGCGGCGCGTATTCGTTAGCTCCTCGGGGAAAACGACGCTCTCTCCGATCCGCAGCGCGTTGGCGGCAGCGGGCTCGGATTCGTCGACGTGGATGATGCGCCAATCGTCGAAGAGCGCGGCCGGCACCCAGCGGCGGTTCATCAACAGTGCATCGGCCGACACGCGTGTGACAGCGGACTTGAGGTGCAGGCAGCCACTGACCGTGACGGCCACGACTCGATAACCGTGCGGCTCGACAAGCTCGCGCAGCCTGGCGATGCCGCTGCTGGTCGTGCGCGGAGTCGAGCCTGCATAAAGCACGCGGCCGAGCCGCAGCACGTCGCCTCCGTCGAGCGTGGCCGGCTCGTCGATGCAAGCCAGCGGCCGATACTCGCGCAACACATCCGACACCGCGGCGAGCTCTCCGCGGCGCGAGGCAGCGCCGGGGCGAGTCAGGATGGCCAGTTCGTCCAGCACGACAGCGGTGTCCTCAATGAAGACCGCGTCGGGATAGCGGTCGTCGGCAGGAATCCGCTGCAACTCGCATCCGAGGGAAGCGAGAAGGGATTCGTAAAGGCGATGCTGCTCCCGTGCGCGCTCGACGTCGATCAGCGTCCGCGCCACATGCGTCAGCTCGCAGTCATTGATCGACGCGCTCACTTCACGCGTGATGGCAATCGGGCTCATGGTCCGGAATCCTATCGTCTGGCCGTGACAAATCGACGATGACAAGCGTTCTCTTCAGCATGGGAGACACAGAGACACAGCGCATGGTTTTCAGGCAATCACATACTCGCTCTGCACCAACCCACTTGGATACGACCGCGTAGCCACATGTTCGAGCCGGACGTCGCGCGACAAGGGCCCGAACAAAGGAATCCCGCTGCCGAGGAGTACCGGTATGTGGGTGATGGTCATGCGCTGGATCAGTCCAGCCTCCAGAAAGCGCTGTACCGTGATTCCGCCATCGATGTAAAGATGCTTCAGTCCTCGTTCGGTAAGGCGAGTCACGATCTCGTGAGGCGTGCCGGCCATCACCTCGCACACGGCCCCCTCAGGAACCTTCACCTCGGGCAGTGTCGTACTGAGCACGACTACCGGTTTCGTACCGTACGGCCACGTTCCAAATGACAATACAGTCTCGAATGTCTTGCGGCCGATCACAAGAGCATCCACGGCCGCAATGAACTCGTCATAGCCGTGAGGCTCGGGATCGGCCGGCAGCCAGTCCAGCCCACCATCCTGCCGGGCAATGAAACCGTCGATGCTTGTAGCGATGAATACCGATGCTTTCATTCTCATCCTTGGGTTGGTTGGTGGATCGCGGTTCCGTGCCAAGCGAGGTCAAGCGACGAGCGATGGTATCCCACTCGGCCCGCGAGCTACCCGGACTTCGCCGAGCTTTCGATGAACCGCGTGATCGCAGCGGCAGCTTCGACCGGACGCGTCTGGAGAACCATGTGCGGCGCCGCAATCGTGGCCATGATGACGTGACGTGCAGTGCGTGCGATCTCCGCAGCATTGTGCCCCGGCACGACGAGGTCCCGGCTACCGCGGAGACACAGAACCGGGACCGGGCAGCGGGTCAGTTGCGCCGAGACGTCGACCTGCAGGACCTCTCGCACACGGTACGCCAGCACCTCCGGAGTAACAGTTGCCATCGCTTCGGAAAACGACGCGCGGAGCTCGGACGATGCGTAGCCGCCCAGCAGCGCCTTTGCCATCGAGAACAGCGGGTACCAGCGAAACAGAAACGGACGCGCGAGGTGGCGGAGGAGCGGAGGACGGATCCAGAGTGGATTCCGTACAAACGTGGAGCACAGAATGATCGCCTCCAGTCCGGGCGGATGGCGGGCGGACGCCATCACCGCGAGAGGGCCCGAGAACGATTCGCCCAGGATGATGAATCGTTCCACGGCCGGAAGAGCATCCATGACGCGTTCGAGTAGCGCCTCGTATCCAAGCTGTTCGTTGCCCGGATAGCGAACCACGATCGGCCAGAGCGAAGGGGGAAGATGCGGAAGAAGAGGGCTGAACAGGACGCCTGTACCGTCCAACCCGGGCAAGAGGACGATGGAAGTGGCGGACATCAGAGGCGTCGAGCGTGATTCTCTTCTATCCCATGGTTTGACGCTTGTAGGACACCCTACGATGGTTCTTTCACCGGGCGTCCTGGCTCGCGACTGACGAGACGGCCGGCAAGCTGGAGCTCAATCTCGCGAAGGTGTTCCGCTCGGCATTATCGCCGGCTCTCAACAGCTCAGTCCGTCCCATTCGTCATCATTCCGAAACGCTGGACCGCGCGCCGATCGACTAACCTTGACCGATGCGGATGACAGCCCTCTTCGCGATGGCGATGATGTTCGGCGCGGGAGCGGCAAGTGCGCACATGATCGTCGATATCAAGATGTCGGTCACCGCTCCCGCGTTCGTTCCCACGGGCGGACGGTTCACGTACCAGGTCGTCGCTGACGATCTTGCCAATGACTCCGCTATCGGAGTCATCGTCACGAGCACGCTGCCGTCGTCGGTAGTGTTCGTGAAGGCTTCCGGGACGGGGTGGAACTGTAGTGAGGCGAATAGCGTAGTGACCTGTTCTGCGGAGTCGGTTGGCCCCGGACCGAACATCATCACGATCGATGTCAACGCCCCGGCCACAACCGGCCCGATCGTGAATTCAGTCACCGTGACGAGTGAGGAAAGCGAAGATCTCAATCCGGAAAACGACAACGCCTCGGCGACGACAACCGTCTACGACCCCGCCGCCTGTCCCGTACCGAAACTGCTGATCGTGCAGCCGGACGGCACCGGGGGGCCGGTGGCATCTCCCGCTCGTCTTTCGTGGACGACTGTCCCGAGCGCAAAGGCCTACGCGGTCTATGCCGCGGTCGAAGGCGAGCGGAGCGTGCTCGTGGCGACGACGACGAAGACATCGATTTCTCTCCCGCTCGAGCGCGGCAACGTCGAATGGCATGTCGAAGCGGTCCTGGGCCCGTGTCCGACAGTCGCCTCCGAAGCCGGACGATTTCTCTCCGCCGGGAGCCCTGCTGCGTTGGTGGTCAGGAACTACGCCGGACACTCCAACCACGCCGGCGCGCTCGACGGCGCCATCGCTGACGCAACGTTCATGTCGCCGGCCAGTGTGACTCTGGACAACGCCGGCAACCTCTTCGTCGCGGATGCGGCGAGCTTCACCATCCGTGAGATCGCCGGCGGGGTGGTGACAACGCCGGCCGGAACGCCCGCGGTAGCCGGCGCGGCTGATGGACGCCCAGGGGGCTTCGCAGGTCCGATGGGGATCGCCTACTCCCCTTCCGACGACTTCCTCCTGATTGCCGACCGCGGGAACCACGCCGTGCGGCTGCGCTACCCCGGCGATCGTCTGCTCGGCTATGTACTCACCATCGGAGGTGCACTCGGCCAGGCCGGCATGGCGGACGGCCTCTTCGAAGTCTCCCGCTTCTCCGCTCCAGCCTCAGTTGCAACCGATCCGAGGGGACGGCTCTATGTGGCGGACAGCGGAAACCAACGGATACGCAAGATGACCTCGGTGCCGGGATACACCGGCTACTACACGATCGGGACCTTCGCCGGTGGCAGCGAAGGATCGGCCGGCGGTTCGTCAACGCTGGCGCAGTTCCGCAACCCGTTGGGTGTTGCCGTCGACGGCGAGGATTCGGTTTATGTCGCCGACACCGGCAATCACACGATCAGGAAGATCGACAACGGCGTCGTCACGACGTTGGCCGGGTTGCCAGGATCGGCAGGCAGTGCTGACGGCTACGGGGCTGCCGCACGTTTCAACGCGCCGGCGGCGATCGTGGTCGATGCGCGCGGCAATCTCTATGTTTGTGACACAGGCAACCACACGATCCGAAAGGTATCGCCGAGCGGACTGGTGACGACGGTCGCCGGCCTGGCAGGAAGACCCGGCGACTCCGACGGCATCGGCCCCGGCGCCCGGCTATCAAGCCCGAGCGGGATCGCGATCGACTCGAACGGCGCGCTCTACATCGCCGACACGGGGAACCACCGGATCGCGGCCGCGCAGGTAGCCGCCCCCGCGGGTGACCGTCACCGCGCAGCATCACACTGAAGCAGCGTCGGCGCCGGCGGCTCGACGCTACGCCATATACTGCCTGATCGACGCCAGGAAGGTCTTCACATCGATCGGTTTCGAGATGTAGCCATCGCAGCCGGCGTCGAGGAAGCGGTCCTTGTCGCCGCGCATGGCGTGGGCGGTCAGGGCCAGGATGGGGATGGCGCTCGTTCGGGCGTCGTTCTTCATCTCGCGGACGACGCTGAGACCGTCGATGTCCGGCAGGTGGATATCCATCAGGATCAAGTCGACCGGATCGTCGCCGCGCGCTATCGACAATGCCTTTTCGCCGCTGGCTGCCTTCACGATCTGATAGCCGCCCTCTTCGAGCAGGTACTCGACCAGTTGCATGTTCATGTCGTTGTCCTCGACCACGAGGACGCGCGCGGCGCGATCGGTCATGACTCTATGAGGCATGGCGCTACGAGGGCTTCTTCACCGGCACCGGCGGTTTCGGATTGGCGTCTGGGAAGAACTTCGGGTCGAAGTCGACTTTGGCTCCCTTCCGCATCTGCTCGACCTTTTCGAGCGTGGACTGTTGCTGCACGCGGCGGCTGATGTTCTGGCGCACCTGCTCGAGAGGCTGGGCGGTCTGTGCGCCGGCTTTGAAGATATGGATTCCGAAACGTGACGGGACAGGATCGCTGACCTGGCCCGGTTGAAGCTGAAACACATGCGACTCGATCTCCGGCGGGAGCATACCGGGGCTGAATGGCCCCAGGAGTCCGCCGCGCTCGGCGCTGCTGGCATCGTCTGAATACTGGCGCGCGAGCTTGGCGAAATCTGCACCGCCTTTCAATTGCTGTGCGATCGACTGAGCCTTCTTGAGCGCTTCGGGCTGGCTCGGCGCTGCGCCTGCCTTCGGCGGTACCGCGCCGCCCTGGTAGGCGATGAGGATGTGGCTCAGCTCCATCGCCGCGAAGTTCTTCTTGTTCTCGTCATAGAACTTCTGAACAGCCGTATTCGACGGCAGAGGCACGAGTTTCTGCGCGGTTGCCGCGGCCAGGATGTTCGTATGGTCGGCGGCGAGCTGCCCGGCCACGCGCGGATCCTTCTCGACGCCGAGCTTGCGGCCCTCCTGCTCCAGGATCTTGAGGCGCACGACCTGCTCGGCAAAGGCCTGCTTTCCCTGCTCCGACGCAAACTGACGCTGCATGTCTTCGGGGAGCTGGGAGTAGGCGGCCTGAAACTCGCCCTCCGTGACCGCTTCACCGTTGACCCGAATGATGACGTGATCCGGGCCACTGTCAGCCTTGGGTGTGGAAGCTGACTGAAACGACGAGAACGGCTTGAAGTCCGGCTTCCAGATCGCAAGTCCAAAACAGATCGCGGCGACGATGGCAATGCCGGCGATGGCGATGACAATGTCTTTTCTCAAGATGACTCCTGGTTTACGGCGCTGCTGGGCAGCGCGTTGTCGGTTTTCGGTTGGTTGCGCCTTCGGCGCGTTGGTCAAGAGTCTACAACGCCGTGCGCCGGAGACGCATGAGCCATGGCCGATCTACAAAACCTCACGAGAGAACAACCGGCAGCGCCAACGCGCCGCAGGCGCAACCAACCGGCAACCGGCAACGCGCGAAGCGCAATGATTGACGCCACACACACCCGCGAGTATTCTCCGCGCTTGTGAAAACTTTCACGGATTCTCTCCCGTGAAACTTCACCAGCGACAAGGTCCAAAGCGCTGATTCTGCATTCCTTCGGAGCCCCCGAGAACGCGTATGGCAAAAGTCACCATCGACGGCGTCGAAGTCGAAGTGCAGGATGGGATCAACTGTATCGAAGCGGCAAAAGCCGCTGACATCCACGTTCCCCACTTCTGCTATCACCCCTCACTGACCGTCGTCGGCCAGTGCCGCATGTGCCTCGTCGAAATCGAGGGGATGGGGAAACTGCAGGCCGGATGCTCGACCCCGGTCAGAGACGGGATGAAGTTTCACGTCTGGAACGACAAGGTCGACGCGGCCCGCAAGGGGCAGATGGAGTTTCTCCTCATCAACCATCCGCTCGACTGTCCGATCTGCGACAAGGCAGGCGAATGCCCGCTGCAGGACTACGCCTTCAACTACGGCTCGGTGAGCTCCCGCTACGGCGAGGTCAAGCGCACCTATCCCGGCATGGACCGGACTCCGATCGGCCCCCACGTCGTGCAGAACATGAACCGATGCATCCACTGCACACGCTGCATCCGTTTCACCACGGAGATCACCGGGACCGCGGAGCTGGGATTCTTCAAACGAGGCGCGTCCACCGAGGTCGGCGTCTTCCCGGGCACGCCACTCGACAACTGGATGTCCGCGTGCGTCACCGACGTCTGCCCCACCGGCGCCCTCACGACCCGCGAATTCCGCTTCGAGTCACGGGTCTGGAACCTGGAATCGGCAGAATCGGTCTGCAACGGCTGCGATGTCGGCTGCAACATCTTCATCGGCCATCGGCAGGGACAGGTTTTTCGCTACCGGCCGCGCGTCAATCCCGAGGTCAACGACCACTGGCTTTGCGACTTCGGCCGCTTCTCCTACGAACGTTACGACACTGATCGCGTAGTCGTTCCGAAGGTCCGCACCGAGGACGACTACCTCGGCATCTCGACCTGGAGCGAAGCGCTGGAAGCGATCGGCGAAGCCGTCCGAGGCGCGGATACGACTGCGGCAGTCTTCTCCGCGAACATGACCAACGAGGAAGCGTGGCTCGCAAAGGAGCTCTTCGTCGAACGGATGGGCGCCTCAGCCGGCGTGGTGGTCGATGCCATCGCGCCGATCAAGATGAAGTCGCGTACCGAGTGGCTACTCGGGACACAGGCGGCGCCGAACTACCGAGGAGTTGAGGCAGCACTCGGTGTAGGGCCAGCGCCCTCGCCGGCCAGCGAGGACGACAACGGCAAGCCTGCTGCCGCGAAGGCCGCCGAGGGCGGCGGCCCTACACTCGAGCGGTGGATGAACAACAGCGCCGATGGCATCGGCGTCCTCTTCATCACTGACGCCGGGTTCAGCGAACGGGCCAGGAATCCAGCAGTCGTGGCCAACCTTCGCAAGGCCAGGTTCCTCGTCGTGATGTCGTGGGATGCCAACCATCCCCTCAACGACGTTGCCGACGTTCTGCTGCCTTCGACGATCCATGCGGAGAAGGAAGGGACGTTCACCAACCTTCAGGGCCTTGTACAGCGCATCCATCAGGCGTATCCGCCGAAAGGCCAGGCCGTGACGGATCTCGAGCTCTACCGGCGTATCGGAGCGATGCTCTACTCCGACGCGGCCGAGTTCCGAGGCTTCGAGCACATCCCCGAGTTTCCGGTTGCAGAGACGGCGGTTGCAGAGGCGTAAGACGAATGCACGGGATTGATTGGGTTGACGCTGGCCTTTCGGGACTGAAGATCGCCGTCGTACTCGGGGCGATGCTGAACGTCACGCCGATCATGGTCTGGGTGGAACGGCGCGGCAGCGCTCTGATTCAGGACCGCCCGGGACCGAATCGGGTCGGGCCCTTCGGACTCTTTCAATCGTTCGCCGACGCCCTCAAGTTCATCCTCAAAGAGGACATGCTGCCTGCGAAGGCAAACAAGGTCCTCTATACGATCGCGCCGATGTTCGGCTTGATTCCGGCGCTGACGACCATCGCGGTCGTGCCGTGGGGCCGGCCATTCCTGCTGCCTGGCGGGCGCCTTTTCGAGCCGATCATCGCAAACGTCAACATCGGCATCCTGCTGATCTTCGCCCTCGCCTCGATGGGGGTCTACGGCATCGTCATGGCCGGATGGGCGTCTGCCAACAAGTACTCTCTCTTCGGCGGCATCCGCGCCTCGGCGCAGATGATCTCGTACGAGCTGTCGCTCACCCTGGCCGCGGTCAGCGTGCTGATGGTTGCCGGCTCGCTATCGCTTCCCGACGTGGTCTGGCGTCAGACCGGCTCGTTCATCCTGTTCAATACCATCAAGCTCCCGGCGTGGAACATCTGCTCGCCGGCGATGTGGCCTGCCTTCATCGTGTTCTTCGTCTCCGCGTTCGCCGAAACGAACCGGCTGCCGTTTGATTTTGCGGAAGCCGATTCCGAGCTGGTGGCCGGCTACCACACCGAGTATTCGTCGATGAAGTTCGCGCTCTTTTTCATGTCTGAGTACATGGCAATGGCGACCATGTCGGCGTTGATTACAACCTTGTTCCTGGGAGGGTGGGACATCCCGTACTGGAACGAGCCTCCGAACGCGGCCGGTTTCGCGATGTCGGCGCTGTCGTTCCTGATCAAGGTAAGCATCATCCTCTTCATCTTCGTCTGGGTCCGCTGGACGATCCCTCGGCTGAAGTACGACCTGCTGATGAAACTCGGATGGAAAGTGTTCCTGCCGATGGCGGTGGTGAATATCGTGGTAGTGGCACTCTTTATTGCGAAGAGGTGGATTTGATGATCACCTTCACCGTCTTCTTCTTCTTCGCCGCTATCGCCGTGATCTTCGCGGCACTGGTCGTCTTGCACCGCAACCCTGTGGTGGGGGCGCTTTCGCTCGTGGCGTCGTTCTTCGCTCTGGCGGTGATGTACGTCCTGCTGGAGGCGCCATTCCTGGCGGCACTGCAGGTGATCGTCTACGCCAGCGCGATCATGGTGCTGTTCCTCTTCGTGATCATGCTGCTCAACCTCCAGCACCAGGAGGAGCCGCGCACACGTCCGGTCCAGCAGTTCCTCGGCTACACCACCAGTGCCGCATTCGGGCTGGCTCTGATCTACTACCTCGCGAAGTTCGGCGCGACGAAGCTGCCCGAAGGACCTTTCGTGTCGGACGCGCGCACCGTCGGGATCAAGATGTTCGAGGCGTACATATTCCCCTTCGAGGCGGTCTCGATCCTTCTGCTGGCAGCGATCGTCGGAGCGCTGATTCTCAGCAGCAGGAGTGTAGGGCCGCCGCCCTCGGCGGCCAGGGTCGACGACGGCGGCGTAGATAGGCCGCCGGGGGCGGCGGCCCTACACGAGGCGGCGGCATATCCAGACAGGGAGACATCGTGATCCCGACAAACTGGTTCCTGATCCTCAGCGCGATCCTCTTTACCATCGGCGTCTGCGGCGTACTGACGCGCAAGAACGGCATCACCATCTTCATGTGCATCGAGCTGATGGTGAACGCGGTGAACCTGACCTTCGTCGCCTACGCCCGGCAGTACCATCAGATCCACGGACTCATCTTCGTCTTTTTCGTCATGGCCATCGCTGCCGCCGAAGCCGCTGTCGGCCTGGCCATTTTCATCTCGCTGTTCCATCACAGACACACGATCGACGTGGATGAGGCTAATTTGATGAGATGGTAATTCGGGAGTCGTTTGTCGGGGGTCGGAGCAGGAAGTGATTTCCTCCGACGCCCAACACCCGACTTCCGACTCCCTCAAACACCGCTGGGAACTGGACCCGGCATCATCCGAGGATTATCAGGAACGACTGAAAAGCTAGCGACGCGAGGGGCGGTTTTCCTCGCGCCGTGCGAGGAGAACTCGATGTGGTGAATCAGTGATCAGCGGATTGGCAGATCGGTGGATCAGGAACAGGAGCCCGTCATGTTTCTGATCCACTGATCTACCAGTCCACTGATCCACTGCCTCACCACACCACCCCCATTCATGCTCAACACACTCTGGCTCATCCCCCTCCTGCCGTTCATCGGCTTTCTGCTGAACGGTCTCTTCGGCAAGCGCCTCGGCAAGGGGTTCGTGACGGCCGTGGCGTTGCTGGCATCCCTCGGATCGGCAATCGCCGGGACGATTGCGGCCGTCCAGTATCACGCCGCCTATCCGACCGGTGAGCGTCACGTCGATCTCGTCTACAACTGGATCTCCTCCGGCTCCATCGGCGCCGATCTCGCCTTCCAACTCGATCCCCTCAGCGTCGTCATGCTGATGGTGGTCACCTGGGTCGGCTTTCTGATCCATCTCTACTCCGCCGGCTACATGGCCCATGAGCATGGGTACAGCCGCTACTTCGCCTACCTGAACCTCTTCCTCTCCGAGATGCTCGTGCTGATCCTCGCTTCGAGCTACCTCCTGATGTTCGTCGGATGGGAAGGAGTTGGCCTCTGCTCCTACCTCTTGATCGGCTTTTACTATGAGACCGATTACGCGCCGGCCGCAGGCAAGAAAGCCTTCGTCGTCAACCGCATCGGCGACTTCGGCTTCCTCATCGCCATGCTCCTGATGTTCGCTTACTTCGGGAGCGTCGATTTCGCCAAAGTCTCGCAGATCGCCAGTGCTGGCGGCGTAGAACACTGGCTCCTGACATCGATCTGTCTCCTGCTTTTCCTCGGCGCCTGCGGGAAGAGTGCGCAGATCCCGCTCTTTGTCTGGCTACCTGACGCCATGGCCGGGCCAACGCCGGTATCCGCCCTCATCCATGCCGCCACCATGGTCACTGCCGGTGTCTACATGGTGGTCCGCTCGAACGCTCTCTACCGGCTCGCGCCGGGCGCAATGATGGTCGTTGCACTGGTAGGAGCATTGACGGCGCTCTTCGCCGCAACGATCGGCATCCGGCAGTGGGACATCAAGAAGGTCCTCGCCTACTCGACCGTCTCGCAACTCGGCTTCATGTTCATCGGCGCCGGCGTCGGTGCCTTCACGGCAGGCATCTTCCACCTCATCACCCACGCCTTCTTCAAGGCCTGCCTCTTCCTCGGATCCGGCTCGGTGATTCACGCCATGAGCGGTGAACAGGACATGCGCAAGATGGGCGGTCTGAAGTCGAAGATCCCCATCACCTACTGGACGTTCCTCGTGGCCACGGTCGCCATCGCAGGCATCCCGCCGCTGGCCGGCTTCTTCTCGAAAGACGAGATCCTCGCCTCCGCTCTGGCGAATCCCTACTTCCCGCAGTGGTTCAATGCCCTCATCTGGATCCTCGGCACGCTCGCCGCGTTCTGCACGGCGTTCTACATGTTCCGCCTCGTCTACCTCACCTTCTTCGGAAGCTTCAGGGGAACTCACGAGCAGGAGCATCACCTTCACGAATCGCCTTGGACGATGACCGTGCCGCTGATCGTGCTGGCGGCGCTCTCCGCTTTCGGCGGCGCCATCCTCGGATGGCCTCACCGTCATCTCCTCGGGGCCTGGCTGCACCCGATCTTCCCGGAGATCCAGGGAGTGCCGGAAGGTCAGTACGAGATCTCCCCGAATCTCGAATACGGACTGATGTTCGTCTCCACCGCCATCGCCGCCATCGGCATCTGGGCGGCCTACGCGCGCTTTTACAAGCGCGGTCTGGCCGCCGACGAGCAATTCGCGCAGAAGATGCCCGCCGTGGCGCGCGGCATGGAGAACAAGTGGTACGTCGACGAGCTCTACGGCGCGATCGTCGTACGGCCGCTCGAAGCGTTCTCCCAGTTCCTCTGGCGCGGCGTCGACGCGCTGATCGACGGTCTCCTGGCCCTGCTCGGCTACATCGTCGCGTCAATCGGTGATCTGCTCCGCTTCTTCCAGACGGGCAACGTTCGCAATTACGCGCTGATGTTCTTTCTGGGGGTGATCGTGTTCATCTGGGTGCTGGCATGAACAACATCCTCTCGACAGTCCTCTGGCTTCCCGTTGCCGCCGCGGTGCTCCTGCTCTTTTTCCCGAAGACGGCGGCAAACGCGATCAAAGGATTCGGGTTGCTGGCGTCGCTGGCCACCTTCGTCGCTTCGCTCGGCATCCTCAGCCAATTCAAAGAAGGAGTGGCCGGTCTTCAGCTCGTCGAATCGCTGGCCTGGATTCCACAGTGGGGAATCCGCTATTCGCTCGGCGTCGACGGCATCTCGCTCTGGCTCATCCTCCTGACGACGCTCCTGACACCGGTGGTCTTCCTCTCGTCATGGAACACGATCCACAAGCATCCGAAGGAGTACGTCATCGCCTTCCTGATCATGGAAGCGGCGATGATCGGCGTTTTCGTCGCCAGCGACCTGATTCTCTTCTACGTCTTCTTCGAGCTGACGCTGCTGCCGATGTATCTCGTCATCGGCGTCTGGGGCGGCGCGAACAGGATCTATGCGGCGATCAAGTTCTTCCTCTTCACGATCACCGGCTCGCTTCTGATGCTCCTCGGCATCATCTATCTCGGTTTCGCCCACTACCACGACAGCGGCACGATGACTTTCGGCATCACGGAGCTCTACGGCACCACGCTCGCGCCGCACGCGCAGACGTTGCTCTTCTTCGCTTTCGCACTTGCCTTCGCCATCAAAGTGCCGCTCTTCCCCCTGCATACATGGCTCCCCGACGCGCACGTCGAAGCACCTACCGGCGGCTCGATCATCCTGGCCGGCGTGATGCTGAAGATGGGAACGTATGGCTTCCTCCGCTTCGTGCTGCCGTTCTTTCCTGATGCCACCGCCAAGTACGCGGGCCTGCTCATCGCGCTGGCGGTGATCGGCGTCATCTACGGTGCGCTCGTGGCCTGGGTACAACCGGATATGAAGAAGCTCGTGGCCTACTCCTCGGTCTCGCACCTCGGCTTCTGCGTGCTCGGCATCTTCGCGCTGAACCAGACCTCCATCGAAGGCTCGATCCTGCAGATGGTCAACCACGGCATCTCCACCGGCGCGCTCTTCCTCTGTGTCGGCATCATCTACGAGCGGCGCCACACGCGCCTGCTCGCCGGCTACGGCGGGTTGGCGAAGACGATGCCGGTCTTCGCCACCTTCTTCATCATCGCCATGCTCTCGTCGGTGGGCTTGCCCGGCCTCAACGGCTTCGTCGGAGAGTTCCTGATCCTGGCCGGCTCCTTCCAGACATCGCCAAGGTGGACGGTGGTGGCGGCGACGGGAGTGATCCTGGCGGCCATCTACCTGCTCTGGCTCATCCAGCGCGTCTTCTTCGGGCCGATCACGAACGAAGAGAACCGGCACGTTCGCGAGATCGCATGGAACGAGGTGGCCGCGCTCGTACCGCTGGTCATCCTCATGGTCTGGATCGGCATCCGCCCGAACACGTTCCTGCGCAAGATGACCCCGAGCGTGCAACAGCTCCTGCAGATCGTCAACAGGACCGACGCCAGTAAAGCGATCATCGCGCGCAACGGACTTCCTGATTCCTCGTCTCTCGTCCCCGCAGCCGGAGGTGCCCGTTGAACCTGACACCGCTGCTCGAACACGGTTGGATGAATGCCATCCTCCCCGAGCTGATCCTCTCGATCGGCGGCATCCTGCTGATCCTCTTCGACGCGTTCGCGCCGAAACTGCGCGGGGCTACGGCACCGCTGGCCGTGATGGTCTTCCTCGCCACAGGCTGGAGCGAGAGCCTCGTCAAAGGCGGCGACTTTTTCGGCAGCACGTACCAGGTCAGCGGCATCACGGTGATCTTCGACTACACCTTTCTCCTGGCCGCCATCCTGGCCACACTCTTCGCCCGCGCCTATCTGGCCCGCGAAGGGTTCGAGCGCGGCGAGTTCTACGCACTGCTGATGTGGGGAACGCTCGGGATGATGATGATGGCCAAGGGGCTGGACCTGCTCGTTGTCATCCTCGGCCTGGAGCTGCTCTCCATCTGCATCTTCGTCCTGGTCGGCTTCCACCGGCGCATTGCCGTCTCCAACGAAGCCAGCCTCAAGTACTTCCTGATGGGAGCGTTCGCCACCGGCTTCGTTCTCTACGGCACGGCGCTCTTCTACGGCGCCACCGGTTCGACGAACCTGGCGGCGTTCTCGCGCTACTTCGCCAAGGCCGATCCCAGCAATCCGCTTCTGACGATTGCCTTCATCCTTCTGATGTCCGGCCTCGGCTTCAAACTTGCCGTCGCGCCGTTCCACGGATGGGCACCCGACGTCTATCAGGGCGCGCCTTCTCCCGTGGCCGGATGGCTCTCCGTTGCCCCGAAGGCAGCGACGCTCATCGCTCTCATTCGCATCTTCTCGTCGATGACGCCGGTCATCCAGCAGGCCTCGTGGATGAAGATGGTGGCCGCGCTGTCAATCCTCTCCATGATCATCGGCAACGCCGTCGCCATCGCCCAGCGCGACCTCAAGCGGATGCTGGCGTACTCCGGCATCGCACACGTCGGCTACATGCTCATCGCGCTCCTCACGCTGCGCGACGAGTCGGTGGCCGCGATCAGCGTCTACGTCATCACCTACGCCTTCATGAACATCGGCGCATTCGGCGTCATCTCGATGCTGGCTAAGAACCAGAACGATCCGCAGACGCTCGACGATATCGCCGGCCTCGGCTTCCGCCGCCCGTTCTACGGCCTGGCCCTCACCGTCTGCATGTTCTCGCTCTCCGGCCTCCCGCCAACCGCCGGCTTCATCGCCAAGTTCTACATCTTCAAGACCGCCGTAGACAGCGGTCACATGACGATCGCCTTCATCGGCATCCTGACCAGCATCGTCTCCGTCTACTACTACCTGCGCGTCGTCTACTTCCTGTACATGAAGGAAGGAGAGACCGCGGCAAGCTCGCACGGTTCCGACTCCATCAGCTCTACCGGCTCCCCCATCTCCCACTCCCTGCTCCCCGCCCAACTCCCCTACCTCGATGCCGACATTTTCGGCACCGGCGCACTTGTGATCTCGCTCCTCGGCATCTTCGCCATCGGTCTTTTCCCAACGCCTCTCTTCAACCTTGCAGGTGCTGCCGCCCGCGCGCTCCTCCCCTAGTCCGTGTCTCATGTCCAACGACCAGCCAAACAACAACGACCGC
The DNA here is from genome assembly GCA_038230535.1 of Thermoanaerobaculia bacterium. GTDB lineage: Bacteria > Acidobacteriota > Thermoanaerobaculia > Gp7-AA8 > Gp7-AA8 > JADGNZ01. The sequence goes on along the minus strand of JBBRNB010000056.1, from coordinate 16,782 downwards.
GAAACAATCTCCGAAATGACGACCGGCAGGTTGTCGGTCTACCTCCGCTGTCTCACGTATCTCGAGTCCACCGGATAGATGACGGTCTCCTCGGCGGAGCTGGCGAAGCGCTACCACCTGAACTCCGCTCAGATCCGCAAGGATCTGGCCTGCTTCGGCGAGTTCGGCACGCGCGGCGTCGGATACAACGTGTCGCGGCTGAAGGACCACCTCGTCCGCGAGCTCGGCCTCGACCGCACCCGCCGCGTCCTGATCGCCGGCGCCGGCAACCTCGGCATGGCCCTGGCCGACTACGGCGGCTTCAACGATCACGGCTTCGAGATCGCCGCGCTCGTCGACAACGACCCCGCCAAAATCGGACGCCACTCCCGCAGCGGCATCGAAGTGCTCCCCTGGGACGAGCTCCCCACCATCGTCATCGAGCATCATGTCGACATCGGCATCGTCGCCGTCAACCCCGAAGCCGCCCAGTCCGTCTACGACGCCTTTGCCGACGCCGGCCTGAACGCCGTCCTCAACTTCGCCCCCACCCAGCTCAGCACCAGGCATGGCGTGAAGGTCAAGTCCGTCGACCTCCGCATCAACCTCGAGTCGCTGTCGTACTATCTGAAGAGTGTCGAAGATGGGGTGTGAGGTGGGTAGCCAGTAACAGAGCGACTACGCGAAGACCAGGCGGCGGCCTTTCGGTGCAGGCACCGGACGATCCAGTTCCAAGGCAGTTTCAAGCCAGAGCGCTACGGCCTCTTCCGCGTTGCGAAGAGCTTCGCCGTGTGAGCTTCCATGAGCCATGCAGCCCGGCAGTTCAGGTACATCGGCGACAAATGCTCCGTCTTCCTCGCTCCAGAAGATGATGATTTCGTACTTGTTCTCCATATCAGCTCTCAGCCCAGATCGTACTTCAATATCACTGACCGCACCTGTTTGACCTGATACGGCTTTGCCGTGGAGCCACTGCGCTGCAGGTTGATTTGCTCCTCAACGCCCGGTTTCGTGAAGACGTGATGGCTTCCGCGCGAGCGCTCGCTAAAGCCGAGAGATAGGAGCAATGAGCAAAGTTCCTGGAACCGAATGTTCGCATCAGCCGTCCCTCGCAGAACCCGCTCGAGCGTTTTGTCACTTCGCGTCACCCTAACCCCCGCTAACCGCTGGCAGGATGATCACCTCGGCACCATCGCGGATCGGAGCGCTGAGGCCGCCGAGGTCGCGGAAACTGTCACCGTCGATGAAGATGTTGACGTGAGGGCGCACCTCGCCGAGCTCGGTGACGATACGGTCGCGCACCTTCGGGTACTCGGCCCCCAGGAGCGAAATCGCTTCCGACACTGAGCTCGCCTGACCGGTAACACGCACCTCACTCCTGCCTCCGGCAATCTCGCGCAACGGTCCGGGGATCACGAAGACGAACGGCATCAGGCGTCCTTCTTACGACTCTTCAGCGAAACCTGGGCCGCTTTCACCGAGACAATCGGCGGAAGTCCGCCGGCCATCTCCGACCACTTCTTCCCTTCGTCGGAAGAGCCGAAGAGCTTTCCGCTCCGGGTACCGAAATAGACTCCTACCGGATCGAGCGAATCGACAGCCATGGCGTCGCGAAGCACGGTCTCATACGCTTCCTTCTGCGGCAGACCTTTCGACAGGGCTTTCCATTTCTCGCCCGCGTCGCGTGTCCTGTAGACCCGGAGCTTCCCCTCGGGCGTGCAGCGGAACCCGTCGGATTCGAGCGGCACGATCCACGCGCAGTTGGGATCCTCGGGGTGAATGGCCATGGCAAAGCCGAAATCGGATGGCACTCCGTTGGCGATATCGGTCCAGTTCTCGCCGCTGTCGTTGCTGCGATAGAGGCCCCAGTGATTCTGCAGATACATCCGCTCAGGCTGCTGCTTCGACTGAACGACCTTGTGAACGCACTGGCCGAACTCCGGGTACTTTTCAGGGAGGAAGTCGGCACGCACACCGTGATTCGACGGCCGCCAGGCCGCTCCGCCGTCTTCCGTCACATACATGCCGGCGGTCGACACGGCGATGCGCATCTTCCTCGGACTGGCAGGGTCGAGAAGGATCGTATGCAGGCACATCCCACCGCCGCCGGGCTGCCATTTCTCCCGCTGCGGATGATTCCAGAGACCCTCGACCAGCGCCCACGATTTGCCGGCATCGGTCGACTTGAAAAGTGCTGCCGGCTCGACGCCGCAGTAGAGCGTGTTGCGCTCCGTGTCGCGGCCAGGAGTGATCTGCCAAATGTTCTTCAGCGCGGCGCCGGCACCCTCGGGGAACTTGACGTTCGCCACTTCCGGATCCGTCCAGCTCTCGCCAAAGTCGTCGCTGGAGCGAAGCAGCGCGCCCCAATGCATGCTCTGAGGTCCGGCCCAGATGCGGTGGCGTCCGCCACGGCCATCGTAGGCCATCGCGTAGACGGCGCTACCGGGAAAGTATGGACCTCCCATGTCCCACTTCCCGCGCCGCTTGTTCGCGCGAAAAATGAACGCCCCTTTCATCGTCCCGACGAGTACCAGGACATCGCCATTGCGTGGGGTAACGTGACTTGTGACGGGCATCTTGTTTCTCCTGTCGATCAGCGTTGCCGAAGGCGGAATTGTATCTCTGTCGAGTATCCTCGCGGGATGGATGTGATTCTCTTCGGCGCGTCCGGCATGGTCGGACAGGGGGTTCTCCGGGAATGCCTCCTCGACCCCGACCTGCGTCGGGTCCTGTCGATCGGACGCGGGACGACGGGACAGCAACACCCCAAACTGCGCGAGATCGTTCAGGCCAACCTGTTCGACTTCTCGGACATCGAGTCAGAGCTTTCCGGCTACGACGCCTGCTTCTTCTGCCTCGGGGTATCGGCAGCGGGTAAGACCGAAGAGAAATACCGCCGCGTGACCTACGACATCACGTTGGCCGCCGCAACGACGCTGGCGAGACTCAACACGGGAATGACATTCATCTACGTCTCGGGAACCGGAACCGACAGCACCGAACACGGCCGCACGATGTGGGCAAGAGTAAAAGGGAGCACCGAGAATGCGCTCCTTCGCCTCCCGTTCAAGGCCGCCTACATGTTCCGTCCCGCGGGGATTCAACCGTTGCACGGCGAGATATCGAAGACAAGACTCTATCGAGTGTTCTACACCATCGCACGCCCGCTGTTTCCCCTGCTGAAGCGTCTCTTCCCGAGGTACTTCTCAACGACAGAACAGATCGGCCGAGCGATGATCGCCGCCGCCAGGAATGGCGCGCCGAAGGCGGTTCTCGAGACGGAAGACATCAATAGGATGTGAGCGGTGAACCTTGGGGCGGGCTCAGATTGGCCAAGCGTAGGCTGAGGTGGTAGCGGATCAGGCACAAACGCCCGGACGCGCTCGCCGCCAGCACTCGTCACCTCGTATCGCCCGGTGAGATGACGCCTCATGGACGAGGGAACTCCTCCGCTATGAAGCAATCCTGAATAGGAATGGACACTATTCAACGTTATAGCCCAATTCTTAAATACGCGCGACCGGGCAGGCGCGGATATCCGTTCGAACGGTAAGCAACCACGACCCCCGTCAAACTCCTAGAACACCTCTCCGATCCAGAACTCGGTCTTGAACTTGCCGTTGACGTGGCGAAGGTCGGTGTGTTTCGCAAAGTCCCAGTGCAACTCGAGGCCGAGCATGTTGAACGAGAAGCCGTAGCCGACGGAGGCGAGGCCGTCGACGAGCTTGTGATTCTTCCAGAACGTGTAGGGCTGGCCGGGGAAGTTCGCGCCGCCGACATCGAAGAAGAGGTTGGCGCGAATGCCGGTGAACGTGATGATCGGTGTGGCCAGGACGTCGATCAGCGGGAAGCGCATCTCGACGTTCGCGTACCCGGCGCGCGTCCCGATGATGGAGCGGAAAGAGTAGCCGCGCAGAGTGTTCAGCCCGCCGAAATAGTAGAAGTTCGGGAAAGAGCCGCGCGAGTAGCCGACGAACAAGCGTGTCGCCAGCAACGCCCGCGAAGAGATCGGCAGATACTGCCGGGCGTCGAGCGAATAGTCGTTCGTCAGCAACGATCCGCCGCCGTTGTTGCGGTGCAGACTCGGCGCGAAGAGAGTATCGAACTGGTAGCGATGCCCGGAGATCGGACCGAACTCCTTGAAGCTCACCGTGTCGCCGCTGAAGCTCGCAGAGACCACCGGGAAATTGTCCTTCCGATTGATGAAGAAGAGATTACCGCCCTGATCGAGCACGGGGTAGTTCACGTCGCGCGACTCGTAACCGACGCCGGCATCGACACGGTGATAGCGGTCGAATGGATGGCTGAGGATGCCGATCGCGCCGGTCTCGCGATAAAGCTGGTGACGGTCGAGCGTAACGGCATCAGGCGAGGCCAGCGTCGAGTAGAACGACCGGCTGTCGAAGACGCGGAAACCCCAGTTCGTCCGGTTGTGCAGGTCGAGATAGAGGAAGTCGAAATTCGAGAACGACGACACGGAATCGAGCGAGGCGATGAAACGCCGGTCGCCGAGCATGTCGCTCATGTAGATCACCGAGCGCGAGACCAGGAGGTTGTCTGAAGTGACGCCGGCGTTGACTTCGACGTCATCGATGAACAGCTTGAACCCGCCGGTCTTCTCGATCTTCTCCGGATCGATCGTCACCTCCACAGGCGGCTGGAAGAGCGTGCGGCCGGAGGCCAGCAGCGGCCCCGATGGCAACGTGGTCTTCTCCGCGGCGTGCAGCGGCTTGTCCGTCGTCGTCGAATAGAGGCGCCAGTGGCGCTTGTAGTAGGACGCGTAGACCATCCGCTCTCGATTACTGGTGCCGGTGAAGACGACTGGCGTGAAGCAGCCACCGACGACGTCCGTGTACTGAAGCACGTCGCCGTTGCTGAGGTTGAGCGAGTAGATGTTGTAGGCCGCGTACTTCGTCATATCGACCGGCGGCGTCGGGCCATCCGGCTTCGCCTTCGCCTCGGCGTTCTGCAGGATCTGCGCGGCCTGTTCCATGTTGCGGCCGGTCTGTTTGTCCGAGGCGAAGAAGATGCGCTTCCCGTCGGGAGAGAACCAGGCGTCGATGTCGTTCCACTCGCCCGTCGTGAGCTGGTACCTCTCGGAGTAGTTGGCCAGGTTGAGCTTGAACAGCTTCGCGTTGCCGTTCACGACCGACGAGTAGACCAGCCACTTGCCGTCGGGCGAGAACACCGGCGCACCATCGAAAAACTTGTCGCTCGTCACGTTCGTGATCGAGCCGCTGGCCAGGTCGTAGAGATAGATGTCGGGGACGTTCCCTTTGAAACCGGCGAAGGCGATCTTCTTGCCGTCCGGTGAGTACGCGGGCGAGAGTTGCTGTTCGAACTCCATCTTCACCGAGCGCTCGACGTGGCCGGTGAGGGCATTGATCAGCAGCAGATTGCGGCCGCGTTCCTTCTTGGCAAACAGCGCGATCTGATCGCCGCTCGGCGAGAACGCGAGGTCACGGCCCATCACCGGCCCGACCGTCAGCATCTGGGCGATGGCATATTCGTACTTCGTCGTGTAGCCGGCCGTCAGGTTGCGGAGCATCCGGCGTTCGGGGATGTTGTAGAGGATGACATCCACAGCCTCTTTGTAGGTCGCATACGACGCCAGCAGATCGCCGGACGGCGACGGCACGGGCGAGATGTCTTCGCTCTCGACAGACTCAGCGATCTTGAACGGATCGCCGTACTCCTGCGGCTCGCCCTTGGCCACCAGGGCCGGGAGGTACTGCTTGCGCAGCCAGGTGCGGAACTGCGAGTCGAACTCGTCCGGCTTCAGGTCGAACGCGCGCTTGAGCGCCTTGTCGACCGAGTTACCGAGAGTATTGCGGTATTCGTAAATGAAATCGCGCAGTCCTTCCCAGCCGTACTTCTGCTGGATGTATTGGAAGACGGCGTGTCCGAATCGATAGGCGAAGTAGCCGCCGCCCTGCGCGTGCGATATCGCAGGCACCTGATCGTTGACCACGGCATCCCGGAGGACCATGCGGTCCTTCGAGTCCTCGTCGTTCCCCATGAACGACGCCAGCCCTTCCATCAGCCATGTGGGCGGATTCGACGTCACTTCCTTTCCGAGTTTCCCCTGGAAGAGGATTTCGTACTCGAAGATATGCGTCAGCTCGTGCTGGATGAGCTGCAGAAGTTTCTCATCCGTGGTGTCGATAGGGATGACCATCCGGTTGCGCGTTGGCTCTGCGAACGCGCCGACACCCTCGGGGATGAAATTGAGATCGACGTTGGTCTGCTCGAACGCGGAATGGGTGGCGTAGTAGATGATCGGGATCTTCTTGGATATCTGGAAGTTGAACTTCCGCGACAGGTCGTCGTAGGCGCTTTCAGCCATATCGACGACCTTCTCCAGCGCCGGCTTCTCTTCATCGTAGAAATAGATGTCGAAATGCGTGGCGTGGTAGATGCTCCAATGGAACTTATCGTAGACGATCTTGTTCTGACCGAACGGAAATGCGCTCGGTGTGATGAGGATGGAGACGACGAACAGCAGACCGATCGTTCGCTTCAAGTGAGCCTCCAAATTGGGGAGTGGCTTGTTGGGGGTGGGGTGTGGGAGGAAAGACGCCTGGTCATTCTTCGTCGTTCTCCCACGCCCCACTCCCCACCCACCACACCCTACTCCGTAAACACATACCTCGTGGCGGACATCTCCTGGGGCACGAAGATACCGACGAGCTGCGTCTCCATTGAGCGGAGATTCTCGAACAACCCGAGGATCTCGTCGTAGTTGCGCTGATCAAATTCTTTGAAGTCGCGGAAGTTGTCCTCGATCACCTTCTCGCCGGTGTCGGCATTGAAGACGGCGATGTCGATGTCGAAGACGAATCCGGTGGTCTCTACGAGAGCCTGCCGGTAGTAGGTTTTGCCGTCCGCCGGGGAAACATACTCCTCGGTTTTGTATCCCGACTTGTCGTTGACGTCGAAATCGACGACGCCGGAGACGATGAAGTCCGCTCCGGTCTTGGCGCCGAGGCTCTTCCAGTAGTCGCGGTTCGACTCGAGCGCCTTCATGTCGGTGCCGGGCAGGCGGGTCTGCGGCACATCCACCAGGCGCAGCTTCGTGTTCTTGGTGAGCTGCTTCTTCAGATAGCGCTGAAACTCCGCCTGCACATCGACTTTCGAAGCGCGGTCGTTCTTCTTCTCGCGGTTGGCGATGACGAAGGGCGCGATGGCGACTTTTTCATCGCCGGTGATCTGCAGCTTGGGTTTGAGCGGAAGCTTGAGTTTGACTTCCGTCACACCGGCGATGGCCGTGAGCGGCAGAAGCGAGGCCAGTACGAACATTGCGGCGCGTTTCATACAGCACCTCCAGGAGGATTTGGTGGCGGCGGCGTGGGTGTGGGCGGCTGCGGACGGTCGCTCGGTTTGGCCCCAGGAGGCGCGGTGACGCCGGATGGCGGTACGTCTGCCCCCACCGGCCTGTCAGGCTGGCCGTTGTTCGTGACCGACGTCGACGAGGCGCCAGAGGCAGGCGGCCGGGGCGGCGTGGCTTTGGAGAGCGCCTCCTGCCGCTTGCGGTTGCGCGACAGGAACTCCACGAAGTGGCTGTAGTTCTTCTGGATGTACGAATTCGTGCGGTCGAGCCTCAGCGCCTCGAGGTACTCCTTGCGCGCCTTCTCGAAGTCTCCGTTGGCTTCGTAGGCGACCGCGAGGTTGTTGTGAGCCTGAGCATCGCCAGGATTGATCTCGATGGCGCGCTCGAAGCGGAACATCGCTTCACGCCAGAGATTCATCTTCGCCATCTGCACGCCGAAGTTGTCCTGTGATGACGGCCGAGACAGATCGGATTGATGGGAACAGGCGATTGTCAGCACCAGGGCGAGGCACAGACTCCCGAGGCGAAACGTCCCTTTCATCGTCGATCTCCCTCCGCGTTCGGCAGATGATGCAATCTGGACTTTACCGGACAGGGTTGTGAGATTACCATTGTCTTGGCGGCGTCCCACACGCATCGCTCCCTCCTGCGGCACCAACACGCCCATGCTCGATGTCCCGCTCCGCGATCGGCTGATCGCGTATGCACTTCTACCGCTCTCCCCGCCACGCATTCGTCTCCTCGTAAAAACCTTCGAACCGCTGTCGGCGATCTGCAACGCATCCCCTGCCATGCTGCGGCGACTGCTAAGTATGGATGGAGCAGATGCAGCCGCACCGTGGCGGAACGATGAACTTCGCAGACAACTTGAAACCTTGCGAGATTCTGCCGTCACTCTCGCCGACGACGACTACCCGGCGCTCCTCCGGCAACTCGTCGATCCGCCGTTGGCGCTCTTCTACCGCGGCAATCTTGCGCTGGCGCAGAAGCCGTCGGTGGCAGTGGTCGGTTCGCGCAAGGCGTCGCCCTACGCGATCAGTGCCGCAGCTCAGCTCGCGCGCGACCTGGTCTCGGTCGGCCTCACCGTCGTCTCCGGCCTCGCCATCGGCGTCGACGGTGCGGCTCATCAGGCCGCACTCGATGCCTCCGGCGATACGATCGCCGTCCTCGGCACGGGGATCGACATCATCTATCCGCGCTCTCACCAGCGCCTCTCCCGCAAGATTGAAGAGCACGGCCTCATCCTCACCGAGTTTCCGCCAGGCACGCCACCCTTCCGCTACAACTTCCCGGTCCGCAATCGCATCATCAGCGGCATCACCCTCGGCACGGTGATCGTCGAGGCCACGGGACACAGCGGCTCTCTGATCACTGCGCGCACCGCCGCCGAGCAGAACCGCGAGGTCTTCGCTGTGCCGGGATCGATCTTCTCTTCCGGCTCGGAAGGAACGCATCGCCTGATCCAGATGGGCGTCAAGCTCGTTCACGACACGAACGACATCCTCGATGAGCTCCGGACCCCGGACAAGCTTCGCCTTCCGACAGCAGCACCGGCACAGCCCGACTCAGAGCTCCGCGAGGTCCTCGCCGCTTTCCGGCGTGAACATGGGACGCACATCGATACAGCCGCCGAGATGCTCGGACGCTCCGTGGCCCTGCTTTCCGAGCCCGTCCTGCAGCTCGAACTGGATGGTTGGATCAAAGCGCTTCCGGGAGGCCGCTATGTACGCGTCCGCTAGGGCCGGCACGGCCGGCAGCGTTGATTGCCCAAGGCTCCACCACGAGTGGCTCGAGCAAGATTCTTGCGCGCAGACTTTCAGGAACACCGAGGTAGAATTCCGTCATGAGCAAACGCGAGCCGAGCTTCAATGTGGATCCAGGCACCGGCGAGATGGTGGAAATCGACGAAGAACTGAGTGCGGCCATCGAGGAAGCGATCGCTTCATCGGCGCGCGGCGAATCGATTCCATTGGAAGTACTTCTGAAGGAGTGGCAGGAGGAGTCGCTCTCCCGCTCGAGGTAACCCTTCCGGCGCGGCGACAACTCGACAGCGCCCACGCGTGGTGGCAGATCCACAGGTCCGCCGCACCGAACGCGATCCGTGAAGACTTCGAATCGATGGCGAGAATGCTCGTCCTCAATCCGAATATCGGCAGGCGCGCCACCAACACCAGGACGCCTCACGTGCGTCAGGCATATCTACCGCGTGTAGGCTACGTCGTCTACTACCGCGTCACGAGCTACCCGCTCGTGCTCGAGGTAATGGCCTTCTGGCACTCCCGCCGCGGCAAGGGTCCGCCGATCTAGAGCCTCGTCCCCAGCGCATTTCTTTACTCGAGCCAGCCGGCAGTTCGACCGGCTGGCTCAATAGCGCTTTCGGAGGTTGCTATGAACGCGTACCGCAGGAACACCGAGGTAGAATTCCGTCACGAGAAAACGCAAACCGAGATTCAACGTGGATCCAGAAACCGGCGAGAAAGTAGAGATCGACGAGGAGCTAAGTGCGGCCATCGACGAAGCAATCGCGTCAGCAGACCGCGGCGAAACGATTCCGTGGGAAGTCTTTCGCAAGCGCCGGGAAAAACAAATGATCAGTACGCCTTTGCCAGCAACACCGAGGTAGAATTCCGTCATGAGAAAACGCAAACCGAGATTCAACGTGGATCCAGAAACCGGCGAAATGGTGGAAATCGACGAAGAGCTGACTGCGGCCATCCAGCAAGCGATCGCCCAGGCGGACCGTGGCGAAGGTATCCCCCTGGAAGTTCTTCTGAAGAGTTGGGAGAGGGAACCCATCTCCCCGTCGAGATAGAGCCAGCGGCATATCAGCAGCTCGAAGAAGCCATCGCCTGGTGGCAGTTCAACAGGTTTGCCGCACCAAACGCGATCCGAGAAGACTTCGAATCTATGGCGGGAATGCTCGCCCGCAATCCGACAATCGGAAGCCGCTCGACCAACGCGAAGACCTCCAACGTGCGCCAAGTGTTTCTACCGCGTGTAGGCTACTTCGTCTACTACCGCGTGACCGGCTCCCCGCAAACTCTGCAAATCCTCGCCTTCTGGCACGCTCGCAGCGGCAAAGGTCCGCCGATTTAAACCCCGCTCTCCTCGCGCATCTTCTTCACCCGCACCACGATGATGGCGAGCGGGATACCGATCTGGAGGATGCGCTTCACCACTTTCGGGAAACCGAAGCCCACCAGGAAGCCGATGACAGCGCCGCCGGCAATGAGCTGTGGCGCGTGCTCGGCGGCGAGGCTCTTGATATCGAGCCGTTTGCGAATGCGGCGGTCCAGCTCGTCGATACGGTCGCCGACGCGGCCGCGGGCACCTTCGATGGTCTGATCGAGTTGCTGCTTTTCGTCGTCCATCTATTTGTTCCTCGTGTTCGCGATGTCCGTCCGGATCGACTCGATATCGCTCTTGATGCTCTCGATCGATTTCGACGGCACGAACTGCACCGCGGCAAACTTCTTCCTGCCCATCCAGCCCATCACGCCGGCTGCGGCGAGGAGAACGACCGTCACGATCAAAGCCGAGAGCCAGGCCGGCACGCCGAGGCGAACCAGCACAAGCATGATCGTGACGAAGAGGAAGGCTACGCCGAAGAGGCCGACGAACAACGCTCCGGCAAACAGGCCGATCCCGGTGCCGAGCTTCGCCACCGTGTCCTTTACCTCGAGCTTGAGCAACGCGATCTCGCCTCGAAAAAGCGTGGTGATGTCTTCGGTCAACTCCTTGACGATCGTGCCAAGAGTGCGTTCCGAGTCCGTCTCTGCATTTCGAGTCATAGCGCGATAACCGTGAGTGGAGCAAAAGAGGTGCCGCGCCGCTACAATCGCCGGCGATGCCTTCTGATGTCGTTGAACTGGTAAAGGATTTCCGCTTCGAGGCGGCGCACTTTCTACCGCATGTGCCGGAGGGACACAAGTGCCGCCGCATGCACGGCCACTCGTTCCGCGGCGAAGTGGCAGTGCGCGGTCCGATCGATCCGGCCATCGGCTGGCTGATCGACTTCGCCGATCTCAAACGCGCCGTCGACCCGATCGTCGATCGCCTGGATCACTATTTACTCAACGAGATCGAAGGGCTGCAGAACCCCACCTCCGAGCTCCTGGCCGTCTGGATCTGGAACCAGCTCGCGCCGCAGGTCCCGCAACTGCATCGCATCACGATCGAGGAGACGTGCAGTTCGAGGTGTCATTACTTTGGGAGTGAAGGGTCGGGTGTGGGGGATGGGAGCGAGTAGGCATTCCTTCGTTCCCGACACCACTGTTGTGAAAACTCTCTTTCTGGTGAATCCACGCTCCGGCTCGAACCGCAGTCGCGACGTCGCCTCAATCATCCGTGATACGTGCGAATGGGAGTACGAGATCGTTCCATGCGGATCGAAAGAGGAGCTTGATGATGTGATCCACTCCGCTGCCGCGCGCGGCGTCCACGCCGTCTTCGCAGCCGGCGGCGATGGCACCGTACACGAGGTGGCAAAGCGCCTGATCGGAACCGAGCTCGCCCTCGGCATCCTCCCCACCGGCTCCGGCAACGGCTTCGCCCGTCACCTCGGAATACCGATGAACCCACGAGCATCGCTCCGCGCCTGCCGCGCGCTCCGGATCCAGACCATCGACACCGCCACCGTCAACGGCATGCCGTTCATCAACATCATGGGGATCGGTTTCGATGCGTGGGTCGCCGATGCGTTCTCCCGCGCCGGCTCTCGCGGCCTGACGACCTATCTGCGCGTCGCGCTGCGCGGCTTCGCTCACTATCAATCGGAGGAGTACGAGCTGACCATCGACGGATCGGCGACACGGCGCCGGGTCATGGTCATCGCGGTCGCAAACGGGAGCCAGTATGGCAACAACGTACAGATCGCCTCACTCGCGTCGATGCAGGACGGTATTCTCGACGTGACACTCATCGAGCACCCGTCTCTGCTGCGGGTGCCCATGCTCGGCTGGCAGCTCCTCGCCGGAACCATTCACCGCGCCCACGGCGTGACCACGTTGCGGGGCCGGAACATCAGCATTCGTCGCGTCACCGATAGAGCCGCACATCTCACTGCTCATCTTGATGGTGAGCCAGTGACGCTGCCCGAGTCGATGACGATCGAAGTCGTCCCTCGCTCACTGCGGGTCGTGGTTCCGGATTCATCCCGCCTGATCTAGCTTCGGAACGCTGGCGTCACGAATACAATCGCGGTCATGAAGAAGCGAATCCTCTTCCTTTGCACCGGCAATGCCGCGCGGAGTCAGATGGCCGAGGGGTTGATGCGGGCGTTTCATGGAGATGTGGCCGATGTCGTCTCGGCCGGATCGCGGCCGGCGGGATGGGTTCATCCGCTCGCTGTCGCCGCGCTCGCCGAGATAGGAATCGACATCAGCGATGCACAGTCGAAATCCGCCGACCAGTTCATCGACCAACCGTTCGACATCGTCGTCACCGTCTGCGACTCCGCCGCGCAGGACTGCCCTCTATGGCCGGGGGCGGCGCGTATCGAGCATTGGCCAATCGCGGATCCTACGTGGGGAGATGGGAACGGGGCGGCGCGGTTTGCGGCGACGCGGGACGAGCTGGCGCGGCGGATCGAGGAGTTGGTTGCGTCGATGTGATTAGTGGATCAGTGGATTAGTCGATTAGTCGATTAGTGGATCAGTAGATCAGGACCATCCTGATCCACTGCATGATCCACAGATCGACCAATCCACAGCATCTACGGCGTCGATCAGCAGACGAATAGATCAGCTACCCTGATCCACCGATCGACCGATCCACTGCATCACGGCGTCGATTGGCAGATCAGGCGCGGCGGATCGAGGAGTTGGTTGCGTCGATGTGATTAGTGGATCAGTGGATTAGTCGATTAGTGGATCAGTAGATCAGGACCATCCTGATCCACTGCATGATCCACAGATCGACCAATCCACAGCATCTACGGCGTCGATCAGCAGACGAATAGATCAGGCTACCCTGATCCACCGATCCACCGATCCCCGATCCACTGCATCACGGCGTCGATCAGTCGATCAGTAGATCGGGACTACCCTGATCGACCGATCCACTGATCGACTGATCCACCAATCCACCGCATCACGGCGACAACCTCTCCACCACCCAATCCTTCACATCACTCCGCAACCGGTACCAGAACCGGTCATGCAGCCGGTCGGTGCGACCCTGCCAGAACTCGAACAAGAGAGGGATGACGCGGTACCCGCCCCAATGCGGCGGCCGCGGGATGGGAACGTCGCGATACGTGGTCGAGAGCTCCTCGAAGCGGGCATCGAGCGCGCCGCGGCCGGCCAGCACACGGCTTTGCTCCGAGGCCCAGGCGCCGAGCTGGCTGCCGCGGGGGCGGCTCTCGAAGTAGGCGTCCGACTCCTCTTCCGTCGTCCGCACCACCGCTCCTTCGATCCGTATCTGCCGTTCGAGAGAGTGCCACCAGAAGACCAGCGCGGCGCGCGGGTTCTCGTGAATCTGCTTTGCTTTGCGGCTGTTGTAGTTCGTGTAGAACGCGAAGCCACGGTGGTCGAACGACTTGAGCAGGCAGACCCGCGCGCCCACCTCGCCATCCAGCGCGGCCGTCGCCACAGTCATCGCCTCGGGCATGGCGATGCCGGCGTTCTTCGCCTCATCGAACCATCGCCCGAACTGCACGAAAGGATCGGGATCGAGATCGGTCTCCAATAACGGCGTCACAACCTGCTCCTCCACCCAAGATACCGCAGGCTCATGCCGGCGCATACCAATGATAGAGAAAAAAGTAGACGATCACCCCTGTCACCGAGACATACATCCAGAGCGGGAAGGTCCAGCGTGCGATGCGACGATGCTGCGGCACCCGCATCTTCAGCCCGTTGCGCACCGAGAGAATGGCCATCGGAACGATGGTGATGGCCAGGATCGTGTGCGAGATGAGGATCGAGAAGTACAGCGGGCGCACCCAGCCGGTGCCCGTGAAGTGCGTGACCACCCCATGCCGCAGGATGTGGTTGAGGACGTAGCAGGCCAGAAAGACGAGCGACGTGATGCATGCCGCCAGCATGAAGCGCTTGTGCAGTTGGATGCGCCGCTGGCGGATGTGGACGTAGGCGATGAGCAGCAGCACCCCGCTGGTGCCGTTGAGCGTCGCGTTGATCGCGGGAAGGATGTTTTGCATGTTGGTGGTTACGGTTGCGGGTTGCAGGGTGTGACTGGATGGACGGCGGAACCGGCAGATTCTAGACCGGAAGCGGGCTGAACGTTCGGGAACCCGAGGGGGTGGGTCAGAGTCAGGAGTCTCTCCGACACGGAGATGTAGCGCCTGGACGCGTTCTTCAGATTCGATGAGACGGATGCCGTGAAAGCTCGCGTCGTCATCGCCAGTCGCGTCGGAGCCCGGAGCGGTGAGGAGAACTTCATCATGAATCAGGACAACGACATGATGAATGGGCAAAAATTGTCAGTGAATCAGGACGCGGACATCACGAATGGGCAATTTGTGTCCATTCAAGATGAAAATGTCCCAAAAGATGAGGACATCGTCCCAAAAGATGATGTCCGCGACGCAGATGATGACATCGGCGACCCGAACAACCGGCAAAATCTGCCGTTTGATGACGACGGCGAGGCAATCATCTGCGACACGGAGGTCATCGACGATGTCAACGTCCCGGCACGCGATGACAATCCCGCGATGCATGATGTCGCGGAAGCGACGTTCGGGTTGGATGTGGGTTGCGTCGGTGAAAGGGAGGATGCAAACGCTGTCCGAGACCGGAAGATTGTTTCCGACCGCGTGAACGACTCGGTCTGCCAAGGCAGCCGCAGGGAGAGTCTGTCATTCCGAGCGAAGGACAGCGCGGGCTCTGCACCTGGAAAAAGAAACATGGTGCTGGCGAAAGCTGCACGATTGCCGGTGTCGACGCGCGCAGGCGCGTCGGACAATGTAGCCCCTGGCTCAGCCAGGGGTATTCGTCGGGTGTGATGTTTGCGGCCGCGAAGGCGGTCGCTACAACCGCGACCAGCGCCAGGATCTTGTGGCGGCCGCCTTCGCGGCCGCAAAAATCCATCTTCACTTCTTACCCCGCGCCGAGCGCGGGGCTATGTTCTTTCTCGCGCCTTCGCGCGCAACGGCCACGGACGGGCCAGCAGCGATCACCTCGGTCGTGTCGCTGACCTTAGGTTGAGAGGCGCAGAGAAAGCCGCATAAACCCTGGGAGTTTCTTGGAAGGCCCGCCGTAGCCGTCGTTCAACGCAGCCCTTGCCCAGAGCAGGCGCGGCGATGGACGGTCGAGGAATCCCAGCTGAAACCGCGGGCGGGGAAAGCGGCTACCCCCTATGGATTCCTGCTCATCCCCCACCCGCGCCCTCCCCAACCGATCCACCCTCTCCCCGCGCGTAGACGCGGGGAGAGGGAGACACCAAACGAAGTGGAGTGCGGGTGAGGGGTGTTGACTACTCCTCGTGAACGTCGCCCCTCATCCGCCTTCAGCACCCTTCGACTCGCTTCGCTCGCTCAGGGCAGGCTCTTCTCCCTCGTAGGTGAGAAGGAGATCGATCGGTTGCATCTCCTATCCATCACCACCTCACCGCCCTCACTGTTCCAGATCTCGAAAAGAAAGATTGTCCTTTCACGACCTCTCACCAAGCCTCCCCCATCATTGCGTGTGCGGGCGAGGGTGGAGGGGCGTAGCCTCATGGCACTGATGCGAAGACGACGTCGAGACCCTGTCATTCCGAGCCGCCGGAGCAGCCGTTCTATGCAGCGCTTGCTCAGAGCAGGATGCGCGGCGCAGGACGGTCGAGGAATCCCTAGCTGAAACCGCGGGTGGGTGAAAGCCTATCGGCCGGAGACTCCTCCCTGTCCAACGCCCTCCCCCATCGCCCCACCCTCTCCCCGCGCGTAGACGCTGGGAGAGGGAGACACGGACCGAAGTCCCCCGTAGGGGAGAAGGACTCTCGATGGTTGGGCTGCGTGTCAGCGCTACGACATCGTTACGCTGTCGCTCTCCACGGAATGACAACGATCGGATGAGGATCCCCCTACCCCGCCGGATCGTACGTCGATTCCTGCAACCACCTCGAAAGAGCCGCAGTCACCCCCGGAATGGCCGTCTCGTGGGATGGCACGTCCTTGATCGTGATCGGCGCGACCAGACACCATTCGACGACGTCGTTGAGCTCGACCCGGTCCTCCACCACCCCTTCGTTCGCCTCTGCTACGCGAAACTCAAGAACGCGGATCAGCCACTCCGGCAAACTCGACTTCGAGTGATCGCCTCCGATTCAGGGGCAAGTTGGGGTCATCTAGAAGTCAACTTACAA
Source organism: Thermoanaerobaculia bacterium (assembly GCA_038230535.1). GTDB lineage: Bacteria > Acidobacteriota > Thermoanaerobaculia > Gp7-AA8 > Gp7-AA8 > JADGNZ01. The sequence continues at coordinate 167 of JBBRNB010000056.1, read as the reverse complement.
CTTAACGTCGTCGTTCGTACGAGTCAACTTAGCCCTCAAACAAGCGAGGAGAGAGGGAAGTGACTCGAAAGGCCCGTTGTTTCAGTAGGTTACAAGCAAACAGAACAACGCAAGGAGGCCTTTCGAGTGAAGAAGAGCGTACGTCAAAAGCTTCGGAAAGAACAGCG
>JBBRNB010000055.1:0-45965 GCA_038230535.1 Thermoanaerobaculia bacterium | reverse complement strand
TAGGGCCGCCGCCCCGGCGGCCAACGGCCGTGAGGCCGTGTGTTTGCTTCGAACTATCGCGCCGCGTGCGGCGCTGGCCGCCGAGGCGGCGGCCCTGCACTGCAGCGGAAAACACGCGATTTGTGCACACCCTCTGAGGCTTTGGTCACGGGCGATCGTCAAGTTCGACTGTTTTGTGCCGAAACCACAGACAGCATTCTGGTTACGGATCTCGTCGTCACGGTCCGATGACGTTTTGATCACGGTCGCGGAACGTGTTCACAGGTTAAATTAAGCAGTTGTTGCGTTCGCGGAACACGTTCCCTGGTTAAATCGAGCAGTTGTTGCGTTCGCGGAACACCTTCCCTGGTTGAATCGAGCAGTTGTTGCGTTCGCGGAACGCGTTCACTGCCTGAATCTGGCCGTTAACTGCCCAATTTGAGGCGTGAACAGGTAATTCTTGCGCGATGTTGCGGTCCGGCGACCGCGTTAACGTCTCAATTCCAGCAGATGTCGCGGTCCCGGACCGCGTTGATGCAGGCATTTCGAGCGGAGGGCGGAGGGTTCATAGGGATCGGGAGCATGGGTCGAACGAGACGCGCTGAGAGTGGGCTCCGACGCCCGACCCCGGTTTCAGCGTTTCTGAGAGAACTCGAACGATCGTAGAAACGCAGGAAGCACAGTCTCGCAACTCGTCTGATTGTCGCACCACGCGAAGGCGGTCCGATGACGCCCGTTTCGTTCGATCATCAACGCGCGGTGATCGCGAATGGCTTCGCCGGCCGCCCCGGACCAGGTTGTTCCCCCGATGCGGTCTGTCTTGCGCAGGGCTTTTGAGTCCACCAACCAGTCGTCATCCTTGACCGAGCCGCGCAAACGAGGCGGCAGGGAGTCGAGATCCCGCACTCTTACGAATCCCGCAGCGGCAGCGACATCTCGCGTCGATCGTTCGCTCACGGTCACGGTGAGCGGGAATTCCACAACCGATACTTCGCGCTCGTGGCGCCGCCGATCCCATCCTGGTGGTTTCAAGCCCACCGAGCATCCCGGGAGCCCAACCTTCATCGCCGTTTTCTGAATGGTCCAGCCGTCGGGTGCTACGAAATGCACGCCACACAGCTTCGTGCTGCCGGCAGTCGGAGTGCTCATCAGAACAAGCAGTACAAATGCAGCGAACATCGTGTTTGCATTCTCACCCGCAACCTTGCGCGGTTCAACTCCTTTCTTGACCGTTCAGCACATTGTCCGGTTTAGAATCCGCGAGATCTCCCACGGCCGGCAGGCATGAGCCAGGACGGGCTGAGGGGGGCGTCGATGACCATGCCCGTCATTCATTGGCCTGACCAAGCCACCTGGTGCGCGATGACCATCGTCGAGCTTTCACGTCTTCTGACCGGCCGGAAGATCAGCAGCCGCGAGCTGGTCGAGCAGTCGCTTGCGGCGATCAGTGACGCCGAGGGAGAAGGAGCGCGCACCTTTATCCTCGTTCACGAACGTGAAGCGCTCGCGGCCGCCGATCGGATCGACGCCCTGCGCGGCGGCGGTGCGGCGCTTCCGGTGCTGGCCGGCATCCCGATCTCGATCAAGGATCTGTTCGACGAAGCCGGCATCACCACGCTCGGCGGATCGAAGGTGCTCGTTGGTACACCGCCGGCGGAACGCGACGCGACTGTGGTGGCGCGGTTGCGAAACGCCGGCGCGATCATCATCGGGCGCACGAACATGGTCGAGTTTGCATTCTCCGGACTCGGCATCAATCCACATTACGGAACGCCGAGGAACGTCTTCGATCGCGCCGCCGGCCGCATCCCCGGCGGTTCGTCATCCGGCGCGGCGATCTCGGTTACGGATGGGATGGCGGCCGGCGCGATCGGCAGCGACACGGGCGGATCGATCCGCATCCCTGCCGCGCTGAACGGCCTCGTTGGCTTCAAACCGACCGCGCGGCGTGTGCCGCTCGACGGTGTGGTGCCGCTGTCGTTCTCGCTCGATTCGGCAGGACCGATCGCCAGGACTGTCGCTGACTGCGCCCTGCTGGATCGCGTACTGTCTGCGGAATCCGACGATGTCCCGGAGCAAGCCGGGCTGCGAGGTCTGCGTTTCGCGGTGCCGGCGACTGTGTTCCAGTCCGACCTGTCGGCTGCCGTCGCGAACGCCTTCCACGCGGCCCTCGGACGCTTGTCCGCCGCTGGAGCGATCATCGTCGAGTTGCCGATGACCGAATTCTCGCAAGCCGCCGAGGCGAATCCGCGAGGCGCCATGACCAGCGCTGAAGCGTATTCCTGGCATCGTCATCTGATGCAGGACGGTGCCGGCAAGTACGATCCCCGCGTCCTCAGCCGCATCCGCCGCGGCGAGACCGTAACCGCAGCGGATTACATCGACCTGATTCAGTTACGCCAGCGCTTCATCCGATCGATCAACACCGCCGCTACGGCCTACGACGCCATGCTGATGCCAACGACTCCGGACACCGCCCCGACGATCGCCGAAGCCAACAGCGACGACGACACCTACTTCCGCCTCAACGGCCGCATGTTGCGCAACGCGTCCGTCGTCAATCTGTTCGATGGATGCGCCCTCACCGTTCCCTGCCATGAGCCTGGTAATGCACCGGTCGGGTTGATGATCGCCGGCACGCAGAATACGGACCGAAGGATTCTGGCGATTGGTTTGGCGGTGGAAAGAGGCCTATCCGCAGATTACGCAGATTAAGCAGATTAAGATATTCATCTGCGTGAATCTGCGTAATCTGCGGATAGGCCTTCTGTGACACAAGGCTGTCTCCGCGAGGCTGGCGACGGCGGCGGAACGGCGACTCTATGAATCAGAATAGCGACGACGACATCGAGATTCGGGAACAGACCTCCGCACCCGGAGCGATTCGCAGGAAGTACTACGAACGCTACATGCAGAGTAGGAACGTCGTACTGTTGGCGCCGGACGTGGCGGAGGTGTTTCATGATTCGGAGCTTTCCCGAACGGCTACGTGACGTTTTCATCGCCGGTTGTACCTGATGCGCTGTTCGAGTCGCACGTCGTGCGCACCGACAAGCAAGGGACCGCAGTCGAATCCGAGGGGACGTTCGCCGGGGTTGTGGTTGGAGCGGCGCAGCGGAGTGATGGCACATACCTCGTCGCCTATTCACGGCCGGCCGACGAACGGGAAGCCGCCGGAGCGACGCGACTCTTCACGAGGATCTTGACACCCGTGTCGGGCCGGTCGCACGCGGCGCGGCACTAACTGGGATGCGACATCGCTTTCGCGCGAAGCGCTTTGGAGTGCGGTGGCCGCAGCCACCGCTTTGGGAGTGAAGGGGGCCTCGTGACTGACCTGCCTCTCCCTAATGAATCTCAGAAAGCGGTAGCTGACGCTACCGCACTCCAAAGCGCTTCGCGCGAAAACTATTTACAACACGCCCGTCTCCTATCAGGTATCGATCCGGCTCCCGGGGTGAGCTTTCGGATGCGTTCGGTGTCCCCCTCCGTCATGTAGATGTTGCCCTGGCCATCCGCGGCCAATGAGGACGGACCGCCTGCGCCGGAAAATCGGGAGAGGATGCCTTCGCCGTTGTAGCCGGAAAACCCGCCAAGGACGGTTGTGATCGTGCCCGAAGTGTTCACCATGCGGATGCGATTATTGTCGGGAGTTGCCACGAATGTGCCGCCGGCCTGACTCCGGTCGGAGATGAAAAGGTTTCCTGATGGATCCAGGGCGATCCCCGCGGCGCCGCTGAGCTCGGCCTGAGTGGCAGGCCCGCCGTCGCCACGGAAACCATGTGTTCCATTGCCTGCGACCGTTGTGATCACGCCGTTCGTGGCCACCTTGCGGACCACTGCTGCCGACACATCGGCGATGTAGACGTTTCCATTGCGGTCGGCTTTCACATCGACAGGAGCAGCGAGTCTGGCATTGGCGGCCGGCCCGTTGTCGCCGTTATATCCCGCTAGGCCATTCCCTGCGAATGTCGTAATGATGCCCTGCGGATTCACAATGCGAACCCGGCTGGCAAACGGCTCAGCGATATAGAGGTTTCCGAGCTGATCGAATGCCAGGCCGGTGGGCTTGGTGATCTTAGCGGCTGTGGCCGGGCCTCCATCGCCTAAGTTCGCCGGAAAGCCAGGCGCGCCTGCGATGAGCGTGAGGCTGCCGTTGGATTCGGCCCGGTATACCTGCGTGAACGTGCCGAAGTAGATCGATCCTGCTGGACTGATGGCGATGGCACCTGCGGTGAACGGGATGGTGGTGTTGGGAAGCGTTGCTGGTGTGCTCACTGCGGAGATCGTTCCGCTGGGCGTCACTTTGTCGATGCGCTGGACGAGATCGCCATCCAACTCCGGGAAATAGATGTTCCCCGCGCTGTCTACAGCAAGGCCGCCGTCGACCTGAGAGAGTTGCAGATGTACGCTGGCAGCCGGTTTGGGCAGCGGTTCCACATCGAATGGGTAGGCGCCTGCGATGACCGACGTATTGATGCCACTCACCTTTAGCAGGCGCTGCGTAACGTTCGAGGTCAGATAGAAAGCACCGTTGCGATCGATGGCAACATCGGTGGCGTCGTTGGGGGAAGTGACCGTTGCGGCCACGGCGGGGCCGCCTTGTACCAGCTTGAATACATTGCGTGTGCCGGTCGCATAGAACAGCGCCCCCGAGGTGTCGACGGTCAGCGCGATGGTGCTGGCGTTGAGGTCGGTGATTGTGACCAGAGTGTGGATGATCCTGTCCGTGGTCACTTCCCGGATCACGAAATTGTAGAGGTCCGAGAAATAGAGATTGCCACTCTGGTCGATGGCCATGCTGCCGGCGTAGCCGATTTGCGCCGATATGGCCGGACCGCTGTCTCCGGTGTTTCCGGTGCCGCCGTTCCCGGCCACCAGCGTCAGCGTGCCGTTCGCCGCGATCTGCCAGATCTGTCCCATGGAGCCGAAGAAGACGCGGCCCTGCGCATCGACTGCGACGCTCTCGACGTCGCATAGTGGCGACTGCGTGGCCGTCATTCCGGCCGTGACGGTCCCGCACTTCCCGTTTCCGGCGACTGTTCGTACCGTTCCACCGGCGGTGACCTCTCGGATCCGCAGGTTGGTGTCGTCAGTGAAGTAGAGGTTGCCGGCAGCATCCACCGTCAGGCTGGCAGCCGTGGACATGGTGGCGGACGAAGCCGCGCCGCCGTCGCCGGAGAAGGTGCCGTAGCCCTTGCCGATCACCGTGGTGATGGTCCCGGAGCTGTCGACCTTCCGGATCCGGAAATTGACGTTGTCCGAGAGGAAGAGATTTCCTGTTGCATCGACGATCACCGCCGCGGGGTTCACCAGCGCCGCGGTTGACGGGCCACCGTCGCCTCCGTAGGTGCCGAATCCGGCCACGGTGCGGATGTTGTAGTCCTGAGCGAAAAGAGAAAGCGGAAAGGTCAGACAGATGAGCCACCAATAGCGAAAAGTCAAACGTTCCCCCGTCGGCGTAGTGTATACGAGGGCCGGATTCGATAGCACCTCGGTCCACGGCAGCTACGGATCATTCCCGAAGACATGCAGACGCAGATCGTTCTACTCTTTGGCCGGCCAGGCGTGGGCAAGTTCACCGTGGGCAGGGCGCTGGCGTCGGAGAGCGGTTTCAGCCTGCGCATGCGCTGGTCCGGCTCAGAGAGGCGGTCAGCCGCCGAGTGACAACCGAGCGAAGGACAGCGGGGTGCGCTGCACCAAGAAACACTGCGGAGCCAACGGCGTCGACGCGCGAAGGCGCGACGAACAGTCCAGCCCCTGGCTCGGCCAGGGGATGGGTGGTGCAGTAGGTTCATGCGGCTGCGGAGGCGGCCGCCACAGCTTTCGCCGGCTCGTGTGGCGACCGCCTGCGCGGCCGCAAATTCAATATCTTCCCGTTACCCCGCGCCGAGCGCGGGGCTATCTTGTTTCGCGCGCCTTCGCGCGCAATGCGTTCGATCTTTCGTTCAGCGGTCTCAATCCGTGGTGGGACGGCGGAGGACGCAAAAGGCCCCAGCAACGTGCTGAAAAGAGGACCCCGTAATGGGCACAAACCGCAAGCTGAGTGTCTCATCGATGGCGCAATCTTCGTGGTAGCTTGCCTGATGACGCGACAGGAGAATCGATGACGACACAGCAGATCCTCCTGATGACCGGCCTGTACCTGGTTGCGCTGGTTGTCGTCGCGTACTTCACTCGTGCGGCCGCGCGCCGCATCGTGGGCGCACTGGCCGGTGGCGCAGTCGTCGGCGTGCTGGGGCTGAAGGCGATCACGCTCTGCGAAGCTCTCGGGTTGTGGCATATACCGTTTGCCTCGACCCCGGGCTTCCTGCCGCTGTTCTATCTCGGTCTCTCCATCTCCTGTGCCCCGATCTATCTGGTCACCTGGCGAGTGGCGCGCCGGTTCGGGTGGCGCGGTCTCGCTGTGTGCGCCGGCATCGTCGCGGTCATCGGTCCGCCGCGGGACTATCTGTACGCCGCGACGTTTCCGAAGTGGATGGTCTTCGCTCCGGGCGTTGCCCCGATCGTCGCGGACTGCCTGGCCTACATCGGCATCGTTCTCGTGGGCCACGCCGTGATGCGCCTCGTGTCCGGCCCCGCCGGCGCCGGCAGGTTGGCGAGGTAGCTTGTTGGGCGGTTGGATCAAGACCGCGGTCCTATCCGTTTTGATGCCGTCAGCCATTGGCGTACACTGCCAGCAGTGCTGATCTTTCGGGAGACAACGCTCTTCACGAGACAGGTCGTTGAGAAGCTCACCGATTCCGAGTACCTCGAGTTGCAAGCAGCGCTGATTCTGCAACCTGAGCTCGGCGATCTCATTCCCGAGACTGGCGGGCTGAGGAAAGTCCGTTGGGCTGAGACGCGGCGCGGCAAGGGGAAGCGTGGGGGCTACGTGTAATCTACTATTGGTATCCCGCCGGATATTTGATTTACCTATTGGTTATGTACTCGAAATCGGAGCGCGACGACCTTTCTGCCGGCGAGAAGAAGGCGTTACGCAAAGTCGTCAGCCAGGAGCTCAAATGAAAAAGGAACTGTTCAACGAATTGGTCGAAAGCATCAAAGAGGCGGGCCAGATCCATCGCGGCGAGATTCAGCCATCGCGCGAGTTCACGTTTGATGCTCAGGATGTTCGAGCGATCAGGGAGAAACTTCATAAATCGCAATCTCAGTTTGCTCGGATGATCGGCGTGAGCGTCTCTACTCTTCAAAACTGGGAACAAGGCAGGCGTCAGCCGCACGGTCCAGCGCGCGCACTCTTGCTCGTGGCGTCGAAAGCTCCGAACGTTGTTGCAAAGGCCCTTTCTCAACCGGAACGTCGAAGCACCTGACTGTTTGGGAATTGACAGGTCACGGGCCATGTAATCTTCTACTTGATTCTCGAAACAGGAGTCCGGGATATGACGCGTCTGCGAATCTTCTGTCTTGCTTCCATCGTCGGGTTTACGTTCATCGCGAAGGCCCAGGAGACGTTCACCGTCGGTACGGCAACGGCGGCGCGTGGCCAGAAGGCGTCCGGGACCATCGAAGTACCGGCGGGAGTGGATGCGGCGCTGAGCATTCCGGTAGTCGTGTTCCAGGGCGCGCGGCCCGGCCCGGTGCTGGCACTCGTCTCCGGTCTGCACGGGACGGAGTACGCCTCGATCATCTCTCTCGAGAAAGTGATCGAGCGGCTCGATCCCGCGGCGCTCTCCGGAACCGTGATCGTCATCCCGCTGGTCAACATCCGCTCGTTCGAGCAGAAGATCGCCCACGTCAACCCGGTCGACAACAAGAGCATGAACCGCTTCTATCCGGGGAAGATGGACGGCACCCAGACCGAGCGGGCTTCATACCTGATCACCAGGCAGGTCGTGGACAAGTGCGACCATCTCATCGACCTTCACGGCGGCGACCTCGACGAGAGTCTTCGTCCCTACAGCTACTGGACCGTCACCGGCAACGCGCAGCAGGATGCGTTCTCGAAGCAGATGGTCCTCGCTTTCGGGCTCGATCACATCATCATCTCCGCTGACCGGCCGAAGGATCCTGCCGCGTCGCGCTATCTGGAGAACACCGCGTCAGTGCGCGGCAAGGCGTCGTTCGCTGCCGAGGCGGGGTATGCGGGAACCGTCGAGACGGATGATGTCGAGGCGCTGACGCAGGGATGTTTCAACGTCATGCGTTTTCTCGCGATGCTGCCGGGCACGGCGACGTTCGTCGAGAATCCGGTCTGGCTGGAGAAGATCGAGAGCGTGACCAGCGACCAGACCGGTATCTTCTACCCGCTCGTCAAACGCGGCACCGTCGTCGCCCAGGGGATGCGCCTCGGCTACGTGACCGACTACGTCGGGAAGATGATCCTCGACGCGCGCGCTCCCGCCGCCGGCGTGGTGACGTTCATCCGCGCCGTCCCGTCGATGACGAAGGGGGAGACCATCGCCAGCATCGGCGTGGTCGCGCAGCAGGCACCGAAATAGTGGACAGCTACTCCCTCATGACGCGGCAATCGTTTCGGCCGCGATCGACGCAAAGGCGAGCGAACTGCTGAGTCTGAACCCGCGCGATTTCGAACCGCTCGGCGGCCGCATCGCGATTCTCGTTCCCTGAAGAGGGAGTAGAATCAGACTGAATCGCCCGGGACCTACTCGGAGTAGCGGGCAAAATGAGAATTCCTATCCCTTGAATGCTGAAAAAACGGAAACCGGAGATCGAATGAAAACCCAACTGATGTTGGCATTGTCGTTTGTGGTAGCACTCAACACGATGGCTGGAGAGCAGAATCGGATGGCTGAGGTCGTGGGCCCCGTGCACATTTCGCTTCTCGATCGCATGCAGAGCGAAGGGACAAAAACGGCACCATCAATCCTTTCGTTGAAGCCGGCGCCGAACGTCGTTCTCGAGGGCGCAGAAGCAAGCTTCATCTTCCCCGTTGTCGGAAGTGCGGGCGCGTTCCTCACCGAGGCAGTCCTGTTCAACCGGCTGAATCGTGTGCAGCTCGTGGATGTGTACTATCTGCCGCTGGGCGGCGGAAGTTGCAATGTAGGCGCAACCCGGCTCAGGCTCGATGCAAACACCTGGTACTTTTACTCGGACTTCGTTTCCGATGTATTTCATGCGAGTGGCTTCGGATCGGTTGTCGTTTTCGGGGTGACATCCTTCGGGGACAATGATGCCACCGCGCGGATCGACGGAAACGCTCGGATTTGGAGCCTGGCTACTGGTGGCGGGACGGCTTCACAAAACTTCCCTGCCATGTCCATCGCCGTGCCTTCTGGAGGTCAAAGTTCGTTCGGTCTCCGGAAAGACGAGTTCTACCGGACGAATTGGGGCATCTTCAACTACTCCTCGTCTACAAGAACCTTTGACCTCACGTTCAACGGGCTCCGTGGTTTCTCAACCATGAGCGCCAACATCCCACCCTGCACCCTGGTTCAGCAGGCAGTCCCGGGTGGTCCGTACGGATCGTTTGAAATCTTTTTCTCGCCCCGGGACGGGGGCGGATTGTTCTACGCTTACGGCTCGTCAGTCGACAATGCCAGCAGCGACGCGTGGAATGTTCCAGCCAGAAGATAGCGTGGGCGGACCGGAATCGAAACGCATCAACTGGGCGAAGGCGGCAGTCTGATGGCCGTCTCTCATGGCACCGTGCCGTTCTTCAGGCACGATGCCATGACCTCCCAGGGTGAAGCATGGCTGACGATTTCAAATACGACCTGTTCCTGAGTCACAGCTCGAAAGACAAAGCGGTCGTGCGCGCCGTCGCCGAGCGGTTGCGGGCGGACAAGCTGCGAGTGTGGCTCGATGACTGGGAGCTCCGCCCCGGCGACAGCATCCCGGCCAGGGTCGAGGAAGGGCTTGAGCACTCCCGCGTGCTGGTGCTGTGCATGTCGGCGCATGCCTTCGGCTCCGACTGGGCGCGGTTGGAGTCCGGCACCTTCCGGTTCCGCGACCCGCTGAACAAGGAGCGCCGCTTCGTTCCCCTGCGGCTCGACGATGCCCCCATCAAAGGCTCGCTGGCGCAGTTCCTGTACATCAACTGGATGGCAGAGGAGCGCGAGGCGGAGTATGCCAGGCTACTCGAAGCCTGCCGGCCACGGCCGCGCCCACCCAGGCTTACCGAGGCGCAGGAGCGTTTCCAGGTTGCCGTGCTTTCGCTGGGCCACACCGCCAGCGTCTGGAGCGTGGCGTGGAGTCCCGACGGGCAACAGGCACTGTCGGGGGCGGATGACAACACCGTGCGGCTGTGGGAGGTGGCCAGCGGCCGCTGCCTGCGCGTGCTCGAAGGCCACACCGACAGCGTCTCGAGCGTGGCGTGGAGTCCCGACGGGCAACAGGCCCTGTCGGCGGCGGATGACAACACCGTGCGGCTGTGGGAGGTGGCCAGCGGCCGCTGCCTGCGCGTGCTCGAAGGCCACACCGCCGGCGTCTGGAGCGTGGCGTGGAGTCCCGACCAGCAACAGGCCCTGTCGGGGGCGGTGAATGGCGTGATGCGCGTCTGGAAAACCGGAACGAGAGGTGGTGACGAAACCATTCTTCCGGCATCATCAGCAACGGCCTCCGCCGGAGCGGTGGCGCAGCTCCAATACACGAACGCCAAAGTCCTGCTCGTCGGCGACACCAGCGCGGGGAAGACGGGGCTTTCCAAGGTTCTGGCAGGCGAAAAATGGCAACCCAGCGACTCGACAGTGGGGGCGTGGGCCACGCAGTGGAAGCTGCCCGTCTCTTCCACTGATGGCGTCGAGCGGGAGATCTGGCTGTGGGATTTCGGCGGGCAGGCAGACCAGCGATTGATCCATCAGCTCTACATGGACGAAACCGCGCTGGCGGTGCTGGTCTTCGACGGCCAGAAGGAAGACCTCTTCGAGACGCTGGGCCAGTGGGACCGCGATCTCACCCGCGCCTCGCGAAACGAGCTCGCCAAGCTGCTGGTGGCCGGGCGCGTCGATGCCGGCGGCCTGCGCGTCAGCCGGACTCAGATCGAAGCCTTCATGAGTGAGCGCGGCTACCTGCAATTGCTGGAAACCAGCGCCAAGACCAGCCTCGGCTGCCAGCAACTCGGGCAAGCCATCGTGGACGGCATCCGGTGGGAGAACATTCCGTGGCGCTCCTCGCCGCTGCTCTTCAAGCGGCTCAAGGAGGAGATCGTCCTCCTCAAGGATGCTGGCCGGGTGCTGATGCGCTTCAACGAGCTGCGCGAGACGCTGCAACTGCGCCTGATGGAAGCCAGGACCGGCGAAGTGACGCGCTTCACCGACGAAGAACTACGCGCGGTGGTGAGTCTCCTGGCCGGCCCCGCCGTGGTGTGGGAGCTGACGTTCGGCAGTTGGGTGCTGCTCCAGCCGGAGCGCATCAATGCCTACGCCCAGGCCGTGATCCAGACCATGCGCGAAGATCAATACGAACGCGGCTGCCTGCCGGAGGCGCGTGTCTTGAGCGGCGACCTCACCTATCACTCCTCGGTGGCACGCCTCGAAACAGACGAAGAGCGGTTCGTCCTGCTGGCCATGCACCAGACGCTGGTGGAGCGCGGTCTCTGCCTGCGCGAAAACACGGATAAGGGGGTGTTGCTGATCTTCCCGAGTTACTACCGGCGCGAACGGCCGGAGTTGGTGGGGCATCCGGCGGTGCTGGTGAGCTATCGCTTCAACGGTTTCCTGGACGACATTTACGCCACCCTGGTGGTGCGGCTGCATCACACGGAGCCTTTCGATCAGGATGAGCTCTGGCGCTATGCGGCCGATTTCAAGACGCTCACCGGGAAAAAACTCGGCGTGAAGCTGACCCGTCTGGCGGAAGGCGCGGGTGATCTGGAGGTGTACTTCGATCCGGCTATCGTGGCCGAGGAACAAATCATCTTCAGCAAGTACGTTCACGAGCACCTGCTGCAAAACGGCAGAGACGTGGTGCGGCTGCGGCACTATGTCTGCCGGCATTGCGGCACACCAGTAGGCAATCGGGATGTGGCCATGCAGCGGCTTGATGGGTGGTTGCAGCAATCACGGATCAACAAGGCGGAGGCGCCGACAATCATCTGTGCCAAATGTGAGAAGCGCGTGCCGTTGTGGGACGAAATGGAGCAGCATTTCGCCAGCCCGGAGACGAAGCAGCGGGTGCGCGAACTTCAAGAGCAGTCCGCCATCGTGCTGGACAACGAGAGCAAGGAACGCGCGCTGGTGGGCGACGTGATCTCCACCGTGGCGCTGGCAGGTCAACTGAGCCGGGAATTCAACGTGAGCGACCACGGCATCGACATGGAGATCGAATTCAAGTCGGATGCTGGCGAGGCCACCGGCCGGAAACTCTATTTGCAGTTGAAGTCGGGCGATTCGTACCTGCGCCAACGAAGTCGCGACGACGCGGAAGTCTTCACGATCAAAGACGAGCGCCACGCCCGCTACTGGATGGCACAGGCCTTTCCCGTGTTGCTGGTGATTCGGAGCTCAGAAGGTGAAGTGCGTTGGATGGAAGTGCGGGACTATTTGAAGCGCGAAAGCGATAACGGCCGGAAACCGGTGAAGCAGATCGTCTTCGAGGGGGAACGCTTCGACGTGATGAGCGTCCGCCGCAGGCGTGACGAGGCGTTGCGTGAGGCCGCCGCGGAGGTCAGCGGGATTTGACGTGAGCCCCACGGGCCGGCGCGACAGGCACGGGATCGGAAGTGAGCACCGGAATCTCATCCGCTCATGCGGTTGAGACGGTGGGAGCTGACGAAGCAGGAAGACTCCGTGTAGTACTTGCTCGCCGGCTACTCGACGAGGTTTGGTGTGATCCCTTCCTCCCGCTGCTGGTCCTCGGCGACGCCATTGTCGGGTCATGGAGGCGGGGGGCTCGATCAGCGACTCGACGCCGCCGAGGGAGACGGCCAGGGTGATCAGGCGGACGCTGTTCATCAGCATGCGGCCGGCGTCAACGCCACCGTGCAGCCCGAAGGCGATCATGGCCGCGGTATGGGTCCCTGCTCTCCTGACGTCGTCATCGCTCACCCCTCTCTTCTGCTGCCAGGAAACTCCCAGGTTCTATGCGGGTCTTTCGCTGGAGGGATCGAGGCGATTTGAATCGCGAGCCGGCCACAGGACGCGGCCGCGTCGACACGCGAAGCGTGTCGAACAATTTAGCCCCTGGCTCGGCCAGGGGACAATCGTAGCCAGAGAATTTGCGGCCGCGAAGGCGGTCGCCACAGAGCGCGAAGCGAGAAGGTTCATTTTGTGGCGGCCGCCTCCGCGGCCGCGCCAACTTACGCTACCCCATTCCCCTGGCCGAGCCAGGGGCTGGATTGTTCGACGCGCCTTCGCGCGTCGCTGCCCGGCTTCCGCGGTGTTTCTTTCCCCCAGGTGCGGCGCCCCTGCTGTCCTTCGCTCGGGATCATCGGCGCTGAAGCGAACACGACGCCATGCTGGCGGTCACGAGACGGAGTGATGGGGCGCACAAGACCTCGGGTGCCTCGCCTCCCTCAATTGCACGACACGAATCACTGCAACGGCGGGATCGATCTTTCCCGGCGTTCGAACGATGCTCGGGGCACAAAGAAAGGGGCTGCCCATGAGCCTGCACCGTACGAAGACGATCCTCTACTCCACTCTCTTCATTGCGTCGTTTGTCCTTCTCAATGTGCCCACCGCCAGCGCCATCCCGGCGTTTGCGCGCAAGTACCAGACGTCGTGTCAGACCTGCCACACCGGATTTCCGAAGCTCAATCCGTTCGGAGAGGCGTTCCGGCTGAACGGTTACCGGATGCCGAAGGAGACCGAAGAGCAGATCAAGATCAAGCCGGTCAGCCTCGGCGCGGAAGCGTACAAAAAGATGTGGCCGAATGCGATCTATCCGAGCGATCTGCCCGGGCAGCTTCCACTGGCGATGAATGTGAAGATGGCCAGCGTTTACGCGTCATCGATCGACGAAAGCGGACGCCATCTCACACAAAACGACTTCCAGTTTCCGCAGGAAGCGAACCTCTTCGCCGGCGGCACGCTCGGCGAGCACATGGGTTTTCTCGGTGAGCTGACATACGCCGAGCAGCCCGACGGCAGCACGCAGACGGAGATCGAGCGAGTCCATCTCAGCATCAATTCGCCGTTCGGCACCGAGCATCTCGTCAACTTCAAGATCGGTAAGTTCGCCGCCGACCTCAATGACGGTTTCCACGAGATGTGGCTGGCCACCGACAGCGGCGTCGAAACGCTCACCACCTTCAGTCCGATCGGCCTGCACGGCGGCACCGGACTGGCCGACGGTGTTGGGATCAGCCTGCCGGGCGATGTGAAGGGGATCGAGATGTACGGCGTCTCCCACCACCGGCTCTTCTACACCGTTGGCATCGTCAATGGCCTCGGCCCGTCTTCGGGTGGCAACACGGACGCGAATGCGTCCAAGGACTATTACGCGCGGGCTGACTACAAATTCGGAGGGATGGGGCTGGATGGCGATTCCACCGGCGTCACGTTGCCGCCCGAGAACTGGCGTGAGCGATCGTTTCGGGCCGGCATCCTCGGGTACAGCGGCAATGGCAAGGGCTTCGACTTCCCACTGACCGGCGACAACGGCAAGGACGTCATCATTCAGGATCGAAGCTTCACGCGCCAGGGCCTGTATGCCTCATGGCTTTTCGATGATCTGAATGTCTTTGGCGTGTTCATGACCGGACGCGACAAGCTCGACACCTTCGCCGCCGATAACACCCTGCTCAACTCCGCCAGCCACAGGTATCACACGTTCTTCGTCCAGGGCGACTACGTGATCCTGCCGCCGCTGCAGGCGTCGCTACGCTACGAGAGCCTCAGTCCGGCCGATTCGCAGGCCAGCCGGATCCGCTTTCTCGACGCCAGCCTCAGTTACTTCGCCTACGCCAATGTGAAGACAACGCTCGAATACCGCCGCGATCTGGAAGTGTCGAAGAACTATCAGTTGTCGACGGTCCTGCGCTTCGCCTTCTGACCACGTTTCCCAACAGGAGATTTCAATGAAAGCCGTCATCGCATCGCTCATCGCACTTGTGGCCCTGCCGCTCCTGGCGGGCGACATTCACGGCAAGGTCGCCGCTCACGGCGTCCGCAACTCCGCGGATGCCATCGTCTACGTCGACAAGATCGCGGGGAAGACGTTCCCGCCGCCGGCGGAGCACGCCAAGATCGATCAGAAGAACATGCAGTTCACGCCGCACGTCCTGGCGGTCGTTACCGGCACCACGGTCGACTTCCTCAACTCCGACGCCGTGCTCCACAACGTCTTCTCGCCTGATGCCTGCGCCGATCACTTCAACCTCGGCACGTGGCCGCAGGGGCAGGTGAAGAGCTTCACCTTCAAGAAAGAGTGTTTCGCGTCGCTCCTGTGCAAAGTCCATTCGGAGATGGAGGGCTTCGTCGCTGCGCTGCCGGCGCCGTACTTCGCTGTGACGGCGGCCGACGGCTCCTATGTCATCAAAGACGTTCCGGATGGCGTGTACACGGTGAAGGTGTGGCATCCGAAGCTGAAGGCGGCAACCAAAAGCGTCACCGTGAAGGGCGCGACCGAGGAGAACTTCGAGATCGCGAAATAAGCCATGAGCGGCGCCGAGCACAATCAGGAGTGGCTGGAGCGCAACTTCCCGTGCAAACAGGCCTGTCCTGTTCACACGGAGGCCGGGAAGTACGTGACGCTGATTGCGCAAGGGCGCTTTCGCGAGGCGTACGCGGTCGCGCGCAGACCAAATCCTCTCGCCTCGATCTGTGGACGCATCTGTGCCGCTCCGTGCGAGGCGGTCTGCCGCCGCGGCGAGATCGACGCGCCGGTCTCGATTCGCGCGTTGAAGCGCTTCGTCACCGAGAAGTTCGGCGTAGAGAGCATGCTGGACTTCTCGGTGCTCACCGAGATTTACGGCGATCGAACGAACCGCTACCCCGAGAAAGTGGCCATCATCGGATCGGGTCCGGCCGGTCTGGCCTGCGCGCATGACCTGGCCCTCCTCGGATACAAGGCGACGATCTTCGAGGCCGCTCCCGTCGCAGGCGGCATGCTGCGCCTCGGCGTTCCCGAGTACCGCCTGCCGCGTGCGCTCATCCAGCTCGAGATCAACGCCATCCTCTCGCTCGGCGTCGAGCTGAAAACCAACGTCCGGATCGGAAAGGACCTCACCCTCTCGCAACTGAAGTCGGAGGGATACGCGGCCATCTTTCTCGGCGTCGGCTCGATGAAGAGCCGCGAGCTGGCCATCGAGGGGCTCGAGCTCGACGGCGTGCTGCGCGGCATCGACTACCTCCTCAACATCAACCTCGGCTATCGCGTGGAGATGGGGAAGAAGGTGATCGTGATCGGCGGCGGCAACGTCGCTGTCGACGTCGCCCGCACGGCCGCGCGTGGTGGCGAGCAGACCAACATGCAGCGCAATCTCTCCATCGTGCAGGCCATGGACGTTGCCCGTAGCGCCGTCCGCTTTGGCGCGCGCGACGTCACCGTCTGTTGCCTGGAGTCGGAGAGCGAGATGCCCGCAGCGCGCGATGAGGTCGAAGAGGCCTCCGTCGAAGGCATCCGCTTCGCCTACCGGCTCGGTCCGAAGCGGATCGTCGGGACGAACGGCGGCGTGACGGGCGTCGAGTTCCTGCGCGTATCGCGTGTCTTCGACGAGAGTGGACGCTTCGATCCGCAGTACACCGCGGGATCGGAGACGATCATCGAAGCCGGCACCGTGATCGTGGCAATCGGCCAGACGGGCGACTTCGCCTTTCTGCAGCCGGAAGACGGCGTGACCACGCGCGGAGGGCGGATCATCATCGATCCCGATACGCTGGCCACCACCGCCCCCGGCATCTTCGCCGGCGGCGATGCCGCGTTCGGACCGCGCATCGCCATCAGCGCGGTGGCCGACGGTAAGCGCGCCGCGAAATCGATCGACGAGTTGTTTCGCGGAGTACCGCGCGCCGCCGGCGACACCTCCGTCGACGTCGTCATCGAGCCGCGCTGGGATCGCGAGCTCGACTTCGAAGGCATCCCGCGGCAGAAGCCGCACTCCCGGCCGCTGGCGCGGCGTATCGGTATCGCCGAGGTCGAAGAGTGCTTCAGCGAACACGCGGCCAGGCGCGAGGGTAGCCGCTGCCTCCGCTGCTGGACCAACACCATCTTCGACCAGAACGCCGCCGCCGGGACCGAATGCATCCTCTGTGGCGGCTGTCAGGACATCTGCCCCGAGCATTGCATTTCCATCGTTCCCGCGGCACGCGTGATCTCGCTGCCGGCCGGCGCGCGCGAGCTCGCGCCGATCGTTCTCGAGAATCGGTGGGTGGGCTCGGTGATGCTCAAGAACGAAGAAGTCTGCATCCGCTGCGGACTCTGCGCCTCGCGTTGCCCGGTAGGGACGATCACGATGCGCAGCTTCCATCGAAAGGAGAACGACATTGCCTGAACTGGAAGGAATGTTCGGTCCCGAGGAAGAGGAGGAGAGACCGGCCCGCCGCGACTTCTTCACGCAGATCGGCGCCGGCGCCTGTGCGGCCGTCGCCGTGGCATCCGGCATCGTGACGCTCGACTATCTGGAGCCGAAGGTGCTTTTCGAGCCGGCGACGACATTCGTAGCCGGATCGCCGCTCGACTTCAGCGACGGTGTGGTCCGCTTCAACCAGGACAAGAAAGCGTACGTGATCGGCGCGCCTGCCGGGGTCTACGCCCTGTCCGCCGTCTGCACGCACCTCGGTTGCATCGCGCGATTCAAATCCGACGAGCGTGTGATTGCCTGCCCATGCCACGGCAGCCGATTCGATCTGGAAGGGAACGTCGTACACGGACCAGCCCCGCGGCCGCTGCCGTGGCTCGACGTCAGCGAAGACGCCAGCGGCAATCTCGTCGTCGACACCGGCATCGTCATCGCGCGCGGAAAGGTGTTCAGGCCATGACCGTCGGAGAGTGGCTCCGCAATACATCCGTCTACCGCTCCGTGATCCGGCATGGCATCGCGCCGACGAACCGCAATCGATCGCTGATCATCTTCGAGAACCTTTTCCTTCACGTTCATCCGGTGAAGGTGAGGGAGAAGACTCTTCGTTTCACGCACACCTTCTGGCTCGGCGGCATCACCCTGGCCAGCACCATCGTGCTCGTGGCAACGGGCATCCTGCTGATGTTCTACTACCACCCGTCCGTGCCGCAGGCGTATCGCGACATGAAGGAGTTGCAGTACGTCGTCGACAACGGCGTCTTCCTGCGCAACCTCCACCGCTGGGCGGCGCACCTGATGGTCTTCTCCGCCTTCCTGCACATGCTCCGCGTCTTCTACCACCGCGCCTACCGGCCGCCACGCCAGTTCAACTGGGTGGTTGGCGTCGTGCTGCTGCTCATCACGCTGTTGTTGTCCTACACCGGATACCTGCTGCCGTGGGACCAGCTCGCCTTCTGGGGCGTGTCCGTGGGAACGAACATGGCCAAGGAAGCGCCGCTCATCGGCGAGCGCGTCCGCTTCTTCCTGCTGGGCGGCAACATCGTCTCGGAGAACGCCCTGCTCCGGTTCTACGTGCTGCACTGCGTTGTCCTGCCCGTAGCGCTTCTGCTCCTCATCTCCGTTCACATCTGGCGCGTGCGGAAGGACGGGGGAGTACAGGGGCCGCCTGAGGATGGGAGGAAATCATCGTGAGCACTCCGATCGAGATCATCGACTCGAACGATCCCGTAGCCAATCCGTGGCGCGTCGCGCTCGTGCGCCCGGATGGCCGCCCCGCCGTTCACGAAACCGAGGAGCGGTACGTGATGACCTTTCCGCACCTCATCCTGCGCGAAATCATCCTCTTCCAGGTCGTCGTGATCGCCCTTTCGCTCGCTGCGATCCTTTTCAACGCGCCGCTGGAGAGCATCGCCAATCCTGTGGAGACGCCGAATCCCGCCAAGGCCCCCTGGTACTTCCTCGGCCTGCAGGAGTTGTTGCACTACTTTCCGCCGGTCGTGGCCGGTGTGCTGTTGCCGGCTCTGGCCGGCATCTGCCTGGTGGTCATTCCGTACTGGCGAGTCAATCTCGAAGGAGCGCCGCTCTGGGCGACGCCATCGCGCTGGAAGGTGCCGGTGCTGGCGGCCTCGGTGATCCTGCTCACGATCCTCTTCGCCGCATTCAGTTGCTGGCCGATCGTCATTCCCACCGTCATCATCGGCGTGGTGATGTTTGCGGCTCGCGCCGCGCGCGAGGGCAGCCGCTGGCAATGGCTGTGGGGCGTCGCGCTGCCGGAATGGATCATGACCTGGTTCGTGGTCATCGCCGTCGTGCTCACCGTGATCGGAACATTCTTCCGCGGACCAGGCTGGATGTGGGTCTGGCCGTGGATGGACGCACCACGGGGATCATGAGGAGGCCGATGTGACGCTGCGACGACTCTTCGCGCTTTCCAGCCTGCTCTTCCTCGTCGTTCTGGCCTTCTCGCCGGTGAAGAACGCGCTGCGCCCGTACCGCGCCCTGCAGCGCGAGTTCCGCCGAGTGGGGATTGCGCACGCGACGAGCAACAAAGCGGCCCAGACCTACGCCGCCCGCGCGATAACGATCCAACAGATCTGGATTCCGGAGTTGAACAACCGCGTCGACCGATGCACGACCTGTCACCTCGGCGTTGCCGACGCCGCCATGGCCGATGCGCCGGAACCGTTCCGCAAGCATCCGCCGACTTTCCACACCCCTCGTGACATCCAGCGTTTCGGATGCACGACCTGCCACGGTGGCGAGGGCATGGCCACCGACCAGGCCGGCGCGCATGGAACCTCGCCCGACGCCACCACCCCGATCCTTCCCGCGGATCTCGTCGAAGCGGGATGCGGACGCTGCCACGCCGCCGACGCCGTTCGCGACGCGCCGGCGCTCTCACGCGGCCGCGAGTTGATGACAAAGTACAATTGCTTCGCCTGCCACGCTTCCCGCGGCCACGAAGATTTCCGCGCAGGCGCTCCACCGCTCGAGACGCTGTCGATGAAGACCGGCGCCGCATGGCTGCAGCACTGGCTCAGCGATCCGAAGGCGGTCGACGCGAATGCCACGATGCCGAATTTCCAGCTCACCGCCGGCGAGATCAACGTTCTGTCGCACTATCTCTTCGGACGTCAGGTACCACCGCAGTTGCAACACGCCATCGAACTGGCGGCAGCGGAGCCGGTCGGAGACTCCGCCCGCGGCAAGACACTCTTCGCCGAGTCCCGCTGCATCTCCTGCCACACGGTAGAGGGTAAGGGGAACGGTTCCGCCCCCGAGCTCGGCAAGATCGCCTCGCGTGCATCGCGCGGATGGCTGATCGCTTTCCTCCGCGATCCGCACGCGTTCTATCCCCAGACCCGCATGCCGCAGTACACGTTCACCGACGTGGATGTCCGCGACATCGTGGCCTGGTTCGAAGACGAGCTGCGCGACTTCGACGCGCCGCCCGGCGTGCTGACCCCGTTGCGCGTCAATCAGACGCTGGCTGAGAAAGGGGAAAAGCTGTTCAAGAGCGCCGGCTGCTTCGCCTGTCACGGCGGCATGAAGGAAGGGGAGCGATTCGGCCCCGACCTCTACGGAATCGGCGACCGCAAGGCCACATCCCTCGACTTCGGGAAGCGCACCGATCTGCCCCGCACGCTTGCGGACTGGCTCACGGCGAAGATCGGCGCGCCGCGATCGTTCGCCGCCGGTCTCAAGATGCCGGCCTTCGCCTTCGACGCCGCGCAGAAGCGCGCCATCGTCACCGCGTTGTTGTCCATTCCCGCCACACCCGTTCCGGACGCCTACCGGCCGGTGCCGCAGCAGCAGGCCGCGATCGTTCCGGCCGGGGCGATCGGCGAGCTCGTGTCGCGCTATCGCTGTCTCTCCTGTCATCAGATCGGCAGCCGCGGGGGCGACATCTCCACGGCACCGCTGACCTTCGAAGGAAGCAAGGTCAATCACGACTGGCTGGTCAGCTATCTCGCCGTGCCCTACTCGATTCGCCCGGTCATCGCCGAGCGGATGCCGGTCCTGAAGATCCCGAAGGAAGATGCCGTCCGGCTGGCAGACGCCATCGCCATGATCTACGTCGATCCGCTGACGCCGGACGATCCGTTCGCCGGCCGCCCCGAATCCGATCGCGATGCCGCCGAGGGAGAACGGCTCTATACGACCTTCGGCTGCCGCTCCTGTCACATCATCGGCAAGAACGGCGGCTACTACGGACCGCCGTTGACGGAGACGCGCGCCCGTCTGAAGCCGGGTTGGATCTTCCGCTTCCTGCAGAACCCGCAGCGCTGGCGCGCCGACGTCCGCTGCCCCAACTACGGAATGACCGACACCGATGCTCTGCGCCTGACGGCCTATCTGGAAACGCTCGCTGAGAAGCCGGCCCCACCAGCCGCGCCAGGTGCAAAGAAGGAGGCCGCGAAATGAGACGCGATCTGCTGATCGTGTGCATCCTGCTGCTCTGTGCGGCGGCGTGCCGTGGGCCGCGCCGCGCCGCGGCAACTCCAGCCGTCCCGCAACCGTCGCCGTACGAGTTGCGGCTCGGCAAAGACGTCTATCAGAGTTACTGCGCCGGTTGTCATGGCGACAGCGGCGCCGGTGACGGTTTCAACGCCTTCAGTCTCGATCCGCATCCCCGCGACCTCGGCGATCCCGCGTTTCAGAAGACAAAGTCGAACCCCGAGCTCGCCGATGCCATCCGGCGCGGCGGCGCAGGCGTCGGATTGACCAGCCTGATGCCGCCGTGGGGCCACACGCTCGACGACCGTCACATCGACGCCGTCGTGCTCTATATCCGTTCGATGCGGAGATGAGGGAGCCGGGGGGCGGGATTACATCCATCGGCACGAATTGTGCTCATACTGTTCAGCACGATCCCGATTGGCGGCCCCTGTTGAACCTGGTAGAACATGATGAGGAGATCGCGACGCTGTTTCAGTCGCTCGAGCATTCACCCGATGCCGTATTCGTGACGGATCGTACAAACCACATCATCTTCTGGAACGATTCCGCGCGCACCCTGCTGGGATTTACCGCCGTCGAGGCCATCGGCGGCCATTGCGCGAATCTCCTCGGCGGCAGCGACCCATTCGGCAACCGCTATTGCACTGACGATTGTCCGATCATGCACATCGCCAACCGCGGCGAGATCGTCCGCAATTTCTCGCTCAATCTGCGCACCAAAGAGAAACAGCACGTCGTGACGCAAGTGAGCGTCCTGCAGCTTCGCGCCGGCGCTCCCGACGACTACTTCCTGGTACACCTGCTTCGCGCAAACGCGGAGACAACCGAGGCCCGCAGGTCCAACGAACCGGCCAGTCCTTCCCGGCCCCGGCTGGTAATCGCTCGCGAGTCGAACGACGTACGCGCGCGCAAATTGACCGGCCGCGAAGTCGAAGTGCTCGGAATGCTCGCCGCCGGCCGCAGCACTCCCGAAATCGCCGAACGCCTTCACATCTCCCAACTCACCGCCCGCAGCCACATCCAGAACATCCTGGAGAAGCTCGAAGTGCACTCCAAGGTGGAGGCGGTGGCCTTCGCCTTTCAGAAAAACCTGATCTGACGTCACTCCTTCCGGCGCAGTGTTATCGGCGCGGCGCCTGAGGCGCCGAGTCACACCGTGGATCAGCGCGGCAATCGTCTGATAGAAGAAGATGGGAACGCGGGCGAAAGCGTAGCTCATCGAAAAACCGAAGCCCGCTTTCGCGGGCTCCGGTGTCCTGCATGAAGTTGTTTGGGTCGGCTCACAAGACCATCGTTTTCGAATGGTGTCGAGCGAGTGCGTAAACACGCGCGTTGCGGGCCATGTAGACGATGATCGTGCTCACCTCGGTTGGTCCCATCAGAGGTCCTTGCCGGCCTTGAAGGTCGGGTTGGCCTCGTCGAGCGCTCCTATGAAAAGGGTGAGTACCGCGCGCCATGCCTTCGGAATCATCGGCATCGAAGCGAGTGCCATGATGATCGGCCGCGCCGGTGCGTAGACCGTCACCAGTTGGCTCCTCCGCGTTTCGGCCGTCTTCACGGCGCTCTCGGCGGTGAATGCATTCACGTCGAACTTTCGGACCTCCTGGTCGACGGCTTCAAATGTATGGTGGTTCATGGTTTCCCTGGTGCGCCCGAATCAGGCGGCTGGGATGCGCGGATACCTGTCCGTGCCCGCGCGTTTGGTTCGTGGTTCAACATCGGCATCAGACACATGGAGCTTCCGGACGATCCCGCCACTGCTGACTGCGCATCGCACCACCGGTGGCACTGGTAGTGAGGCTTGGCGGAACCGGTAGACCGACGGCTGCCCAGGCGTCCGCAACCGTCGCCTGCACATGACTCCCGATTCCGAACAACTGCCCGGCGGCAGTGACCGTGGCGTTGGCGAAGTCTTGAAACCCTGCTTTCGGGAAGAGACCCCGCGTCAGCGCGCGGTACCAGATCTGGCCGGCCACCCTCCATGAGTAGCCGCCGAGCGCGACTGACACCAGATAGAACGCGCGGTTCGGGATCCCCGAGTTGATGTGTACGCCGCCGTCATCCTGCGCTGAATGAACGTAACGACGCATGTGCGACGGTTGTGGATCACGGCCCAGAATTGGATCGTCGTACGCTGTGCCCGGTGCCTTCATCGAGCGAATGGCGATGCCCTGGACGTTTGGTCCGAGCAGCCGCGCTCCGATGAGCCAATCCGACTGCATAGACGTCTGCGCCAGCAGGTACTGCTTGACCATGATCCCGAAAGCGTCAGAGATGTGCTCGTTCAGGGCTCCGGACTGGCCGTGATACTCGAGTGCCGCCTCATTCTGGGTCACGCCATGAGTCAGCTCGTGACCGATGACCTCGACGGCAGCGGTGAAACGGGTGAACAGCTTTCCATCGCCGTCGCCGTAGATCATCTGCTTCCCGTTCCATAGGGCATTGCTGAAACGCTGCCCGTAGTGGACCGTCGAATCGAGACGCATCCCGCGGTCGTCGATCGAATTCCGAAGAAAGACGCGCGCGTAGAAGTCGTACGTCGCGCCCGAGCCCGCGAAGGCCTCCCTGACCTCCACGTCGCCGCTCCCCGGCTTGTCCTCCTCCATGACCAGCATTCCGGGAAGGATGACGTTGTTCCCTGCATCGTAGACAGCACGTTGCTTGCGAGTGTTGGTACTCGACGCCATCGGGATATCGATCAGTGCGGCCGTGCGCTGCTGGGTGAATTGCACGGTACTGGCGATGGTGGATGCGATCGTTGCCCGATCCTCGTCGTCGCCGTGCTCAGCCACGTGCCGCAGAATGTGCGGTGGGATGACACTGCATGTTGAATCGTGTATTTTTCGCATGACACGAAACTCCTTGACTCTAGCGTTGAGGCAGCGTGTTGGCACGGCCGCGCCCTACGCGCGGCCGTGCCGTTACATCAGGTGGTTGGTGTTTGTGATGTGTGGGGAGCCGGCGTTACTGGCGCCGGCTTCACCTTCTTCGGCCCGCCCGGTCTCCGGAGATCGCGCTTGACGATTTGCGCATGTGCAGCTACGGCTGCGCTCCCGGGGTCGCGTCCGATCCCCTTCGCGATCTGGTAGGTCTGCAACGCGCCAGCGACGATACGTGACTTGCGCATGGCCGAGGTGAACTTCAGGTTGATGAGCAACTGCTCGACCTTATCGATCACCGGCCGGAACGCATCCTCGTACTGAAGCGCCGCACGTGCCTGCTCTACATCGAGCTTGCCGGCGATGTTGAACTCCGGGGTTGCCTCAGCCGCGGCGATCGAGCTCCGGATCATCTCGCTCGAGAACGTCTGATACCGGGCTATGAATCGCTCGTTCTCAGGGTGCCTCGGTTCGAACGCCGGGATCACGCTTACGGCCTCGGTAATGCCGGCAATGACCTGCGCGGCAATTTCGTCGAAGGGTGTGAGCTGGTGCGGCGGTTCAACCGGCCGGGCTGTCGCCACAGCTCTTTCCAATTTGGCGGACATATGTCCTCCCTCATGGTTCGCATCATGGCTCGCTACGAGCGAGATTCATGATGCGTGCTCCCGTGAGACCTTGGCCTTGGCCTTGGAACCCACGGGCGTTAGGCACTCTGCGCAGTGCCTTGTAGCCGGACCCGACAAGAAGCATTGTACCATGAACAAGTGAATTACGAGTCAAGTATTATGATTGGGAGTCATTTCAGACTCTTATAGAGGTCATTGTGCATGCCGGGCAGTCATGCGCTTCGCTCAATGTAAACGCGCTTTGATGACAACAATTTGCTGTCGATCGCATGAATCCTGAATGCGGGACTCAACTCGAGCCCCATTGGGGTTACGATAGAATCTCCGTGGCGGTTCGTTATCGTCCGGAGGAGGCGCTCTCTGGTCACCTGTTCGAATGGAGAGTGCCAGCGGTACAAGGGACGGGAGTAAACAGTCTCTGCCTGGCCGGCTACGGCTTCGGGAAGATGATCTCCTCGAGAACGTGGACGGTCGCCCGCCTGGCCGATACAAACGTACTACCGCCGTCACGACGGTCACGCGCGGCACCGAACGCTGATGTGGTCAGACATATGACAAAGAGGCAGAGAACTGATGACCTTCGGAACAACGTCGACATACACCCTCCAGTGAGATTGAATTCATGATGGAACGATAAACTTGCGGTCAGGGTCGTTCTGTGCCTGCTCGAAGAATGCCGCCACGTGGATCAAATCCGAGGCCGCCAGCTTGTGTTGCTGTGCTACATCGTTAACGTAGGCAAGGGCCATGAGCATGTTTTTCTGGAGCCTCGCCGCGGTAAACCTTTCGATCATCTCCGCGCAGAGTGGCGCGACGTGGGCAGACCGGCCGCACAGCGGCAGCAATTCCACGATCTCGAGAGCTGTGAGTGCTGCCGCAACCGGCATCCCGAGGGAAAGAAGCTCCGACCGGCTCTTGAACAGTTCTGAAATCGCTTCGTTGTACCGGCCCTTATTCTTGAGGAGGGTCACCAGCCCTTTGCGGACGTGAGGGATCTCCGAAGTAAGGCCTAAGACCTCGAAGTATTTCAGCGCACTGTCGAAACAGCGTTTCGCTCCGATGGTGTCGTCGATACGCGTGGCACAGATCCCAAGGTCACAAAGGATGTACGCGAGGGTCTCTTTGTCGCCGCCTTGCATGGCCAGCTCTGCCGCTTCGTTAAAGACATTGAGCGCTCCCTCGGCGTCGCCGGTGCCGAGGAGGATGCCGGCATAGATGGTCCGTGCATGCACGTACTTCTTCCGGCTGGCTCCAAGCTCGAGGAGCAGGCGAGAGCCGGCGTCAACAGCGGCCAGCGCTTCTGTTGGCCGTCTGAGCCGGTGGAGCGTTACCCCTTCGATGAGTGAAAGGACCGCTCCGTTTTCCTCCGCCGCATCGGACCGCTCGTAGCACGCACGTGCACAGGCAATCGCTTCCTGAGCATCGACAAACTCGCGCATTTCGAGATGCGCTGAAGCACATTCGCGCCAGGCGTCGCCCTCGATCAGCGGCAGATCGATGGAACCATCCTTGTCCAGGCTCCGGGTCATGCGGAGGGCCAGCCGGGCAAGCTTCTGCGCAACGCGCGGCGATCTAGCGAGAAGCTCGTGGGCGCGAGCGATCACGTCATGAACGGCGCGGAGGGCAAAACTCGATCCGAGGGAGGCTACGATCTCCTGCCAGTCCCGTTCGCGAGATTCGGCCAAGGCAAGTGCAACGCGCTCATCTCCGGCGTCGAGCTTGTCGAGCCACGCTGCAAACATCCTGGCCTGCTCCTTGAGATCTTCGTTCATTTTGGCTGATGCTCCCCTCTGTTAGCACGCTGACGGCTCGGCGTAGTCGCATCATGCAGGGCGGAGACGACGAGGCTGTGAAGGGCCTCATCCAAAGCGGCCAGCCCGTCTGGACCGAGTCTCTTCGCGTTGAACATCACATCACGAACGAGCTCGGCCGCATTCGTGTCCCTATCGTCTCGGTCCATGCGTCTGACCTCCGCGCTTTCGTTCCGGCGATTCCGCAAAATGGCGACAGCGGCCATGAGATCCGCCACCGCGCTCTCGATCTTCTCCGCGACGGCAGCCGCGGTGTCGTCTGTCACTTCGGCGCTCCCGAACGTAAGGCTTCCAATGTCGATCGAGCGGATCTCGAGAGCCCTGGAGAGTTTGAGCAATGTGAGAATGGTGATGTTGGAGCCTTTCCTGGCAAATCTGATGTTGGCACGGCTCAAGCCTGCAACTTGCGCGAGCTTGCGGTCGGTCAGGCCGCGGATGGCAATCGCCTGCGCGAGGAGACGTCCAACCTCGCGAAGTGTTGCGCTGTCGTCCGGCTCTGCGGCAGCCTTCTGCTCTTCCGGTTTGGCCATTTTGAACCTCCCGTCCTGGTTGGGCCAGCGGCAGTGTATCAGAGTTGACACGTAATGTGACCGTAGTGGACAATATATTTCCATGAGCACGCGACTGGATACGTTCATGAAGAGCCGAGGGGTCAAACCGCTTCAACTGGTGAGAGCGTCCGGATATAGCCGGCAACACATCCTCCGCATCCGGCATGGGGAGATGGAGCCGACGAGGCCCTGCATCGCCGCAATCGTCGCCGCCTGCCGGACGCTCCTGCAGGAGCCGGTACGGGCCAACGACCTGTTCGACCTCGAAGCCGAGACGGAGCTGAGCGTCACCGATTGAGCAGTTACGGTGGGTCGGACGCCAACTCTTGACGATAGTGCGCGGCCGCGCCTTCGGACTTTGTCCTTCGTTCCGGCGACGCTGGGTAGGAAAAAGTGCCGCCGCGTTCACTCCATAGTGATGAAGCCATCGATATTTCCGGATGCGGGAGCGACGAAGCGCCCCCGCAGGAGGTGCATGTGAGCAGCGAAACGCAACAGACAGAGCATCCGATCGTCCCGGTCCTCACGCTCACGTCTTCCGATTCTGCCACGCCTCTCCATGGGCCTCAACTCCTGCCCCAAAGAGGGCGTGACCCGTATCACCAATCGACCACTTTCCAAATTCGGAGGCTTTTAGCCTCCCGGAAAACCTCCGGAGCCTCCTGCAAATCTCCTGGAGCCTCCTCGAAATCTTCCGGGAGCCTCCCCGAAATCCCCTCGGAGCCTCCCGTAAATCTCCCGGAGCCTCCCACAAATCCCCCGAGAGCCTCCCGTAAATCTCCCGGAACCCTCCCGCAAATCCCTCGGAAGCCTCCCACAAATCCCCCGGGAGCCTCCCGCAAATCCCCGGGAGCCTCCTGCAAATCTCCGGGAGCCTCCCCGAAATCTCCCCGGAGCCTCCTCGAAATCCTTCCGGAGCCTCCCGCAAATCTCCCGAGAGCCTCCCCAAATCTCCTCAGAGCCTCTCGTAGATCTTCCGGAGTCACCACGAAATCACGCGGGAGCCTCCCGCAAATCTCGCGCACCCTCTCCCCAGTCTGCCGAGACCAACGCGAAATGCCGAAAACTGCAGCACCGGTGACGCCGGTTTTCAATGCATACACGGTAGGTGCGCAGGCGCTCATCCTGGCAGCGCGTGACATGCGCACGCAAGTTCCGAAGTTTGCTTTCCCGGCAACCGACGGCGACGGACGGCGACTGGCCAGCGCGGCCAATCTGCCGCCGCAGTTCGTCGAGCTGACGGCCGTGGCGATGACGAACAGCGCATCGCTGGTGCGTGCGGGAGCGGCAGATCCGCTTCAGACGCGCGATCTGATGAGCTACGCCGACGCGTATGCGCCGTTTGCCGACGAACTGGAGGCATTCGCGAAATTCGTCCGTCACAGTGTCGCCGTGGCCAAGAACAAGGGCATACGTGACGCGCTCGTCACGTATGCCCTGGCGAAACGTCTGGCCAAACTTCCGGAGACTTCCGATCTCGCGCCGCATGTCGATGACATGACCCGCGCCCTCGGCAAGCGCGGACGGAAGGCCAGGACGCAAAAAGCCCCGGTCCCGGCAACCCCGGTTTCAGCCTCGCCAGTGACAACCTCACCGGCGACCCCGTCGAAGACGAACTGAACCGGCTCGTAAGATAAGCAGTAAGCGCCCCCGCCTTTTGTTTGCAAAAAAAACCAGCTTAGTAACCGTGGACGCTAAAGAGTGCTGACCTCCTCCCTTGACATCACCGAACCACGCAGTAAGACTGTCGGGTGAGGACAGTCGAGCAGAGGAAGCGCATGCCCAAACTGAAACGTTCCGTGCAAGTGGCCCTGTTGATGGCGGCAATTGCTGTCTCGGCTTCCGGTCAAACGATCTTTGAATTCCCCGTGCCTACCGCCAGCAGTCTCCCTGTCGGTATCGCTGCTGGCCCGGATGGCAACCTTTGGTTCGTTGAGGATGCCGGCGAAAAGATCGGCAGGATCACGACTTCCGGTGTCATCACCGAATTTGTTATCCCCACAGTGAACGCCTTTCCATTCAGCATCGTCGCAGGGCCGGATGGCAACCTTTGGTTCACCGAGCAATCGAGTCACAAGATCGGCAGGATCACTCCCTCGGGTACCATCACCGAATTCATTCTGCCAGCGGCCAATGGCATTCCTGAAGTTATTACGAAAGGGCCGGATGGCAACCTCTGGTTCACTGATCATGGCACGAACAGTATAGGCAGGATCACGACCTCAGGTACCGTCACCGAATTCGGTCCGCTGACAACCAATAGTGTGCCTATAGTAATCGCGGCAGGGCCGGACGGTAATCTTTGGTTTACAGAGTTTGATGCAAACCAGATCGGCAGAATTACCACCTCTGGTGTTATCACGGAGTTCCCCGTGCCGACGACCAACAGTTTGCCTTTGGGAATCGTCGCGGGTCCAGATGGCAACCTCTGGTTCACGGAATTACTAAGTGGCAAGATTGGTAAGCTCACGACATCCGGCGTCATCACCGAATTTGTTCTGCCAACTCATGGCGGGCCAGCCGGAATCACTGTAGGGCCCGACAACAATCTCTGGTTCGCAGAGCAGTTCGCTAACCAAATCGGAAGAATCACGACCTCCGGTGACGTCCTCGAATTCTCTGTGACCACGGCCAGCAGTCAACCTTATATGATCGTAGCAGGGCCGGACATGAACCTATGGTTCACAGAGTTTAACGCAAATAAGATTGCTCGTTTTTCCGTGCCGGGTCAGGTCCCAGTCCTTTCCGTCGAGGTCCTCGTTCTGCTCAGCCTGACGCTGGTATCCGTGAGTCTTTTCCTGCTGCGAGAATAGCGTTCCTGCCATGTTGGGCCGGAGACGAGCTTCGTCTCGCCTTCTTGACGAGACTCTAGCGAAGCGTTTTAGCCCTCGCTATGCACACAAATTGGCGGTGACTCCATCACGGCGCGCATCCTGACTATCTTCCGTGGTTCAACGGTAGTCAAAGAGGTCGAAGACATTCACGGCTGGTTCGCCATCAGCGAGCTGGAAGTCGCCGTCGGAGAAACACACAGCCCCAAGGTGACGAACTGGCTCGATAGACCGATAGGCGGCAAGTCCTATGAGCGGATTGGGAAGTCGATTCGCTTGTACCACCTCGATTAGGTGGTGTTACATTCTTAATGGATCGAGCCTCCTGAGAGGATACGGTCCTTCGCGTACTCCACGATTCGCCGGTACTGCGATTCCCCATCCAATCCTGCCTCGGCGATCACCGCAGGTCCTGGTCCGCTGCCGGGATAACGGCCGTTCATGAATGGGTGCATGGTCATGGCGCGGCCGCGTTCGGAGACGATCCAGCGATACATCGTGGGGAGCGTGAAGCCGGTGATGCCGATGGCGTCCGGCGGGATTCGCGGCCGGTCGTGCTCGGGCAACAGATCGAACAGCTCGGCGCTGGCGATGTACCACGCTTCGACATCGATGCCATCGCGCAGCAGTTTCGGGAGTGCGCTCGTGACGAACTCGTAGGCGACGCCCGATTCCTGTAGAACGACGACGACGTCAGGGGTGCCGCGTGCGTTGCGGAGGCGGTAGACGCCGCCCGCGGCGTCGCTTGCCGGTGCCAGGCCGAGGGCTTCGCGGTCGGGGACGACCTCGGTGGGGCGGGTGACGAATGGGGCGATGAGCGACGGCCGCTTCGAGAGCGCGGCGGCGAACAGCGGCCAGATCTCGTTCGGCTCCCACGGCGTCAATGTAATCGCTGCGCCTCGCGGGAAGTTCTCCTGCAGGAGCTGGAGCGGCTGCGGATCGGCGTGTGTCGGTCCATCCTCGCCGGTCTTCAATCCCGCATGTCCGCAGATGAGCACGAACGGCCGGGCGGGCTCACCGGTGCGCTCATTCCTGGCTTGATTGCCTATGGCGTGGAGGCGCGCGGCGATGTGGCCGAGCGGCGCGATGAAGGCGCCATACGAAGCGCCGGCGCCGATGTGCTTCCCGAAGCTCGACACACCGGATAGGACGGCAGCGATGGCGTCTTCGCAGATGCCGCCGATGGCGATTTGCCTGGAGTCGGGATTGTCGATGACGCGGTGAAATCCTTTCGCGAAGTCCTTCGCGCCCTCGGCCACGCTCGTCGAGCCGAGGAGGTCGGCGGCGGCGATGAAGATTGCACCGCCGCTCAGGCGATTGAGAAAGCCGAGCGTCGCGCCGAGCTGTCCGCGAAGTGTCACCTTCGTGCCCGGCTCGAGCACCAACTCCGACGGTGTGGTTGCGATGGCGGCAAGCGTGTAGACGTCCTCGATGACCGGCGCGGCCGCGCGGGGCGTGCGCGAGGCCTCGTCGAGACGCCGCTGCGCGGCGACGACTCGTGCGGCAAGGCGGCCCGTCATGTTGTGCTCGTATGCGAGCCAGGTCCGCAACACTTGCAAGGCATCCCAGAAGCAATGCTCGACGATGGCCGTCTCGCTGCCGTCGTGGCAGAGGCGATCCCCATCGCAGCGCGGGATGGCCTCGAGCACCGCATCAGGAAGCGGGAGCGCGTCGAAGAAGCCGCGGGAACAGAGCTTGTGTCCCGCACCGTGTGAAGCGCGGCCTTCGATCCCATAGCGCCAGCCTTTGGTCGTCCGGTAGACGATGGCGGTTGGTTGTCCGTTGGCGACGTCCGCAGCCAGGCGTTGTGCGGTGATGATGGTCTGGAAATCGGTCCCGTCGGGGACGTAGATCACGTTCCAGTCGTTCGCATACGCCAGCTCCATCGGATTCCACTGAACGTAGTCGCCGCGTGCATCGCCCTCGCGTGTGACACGATCGGAGTCGATGGACGACTGGTTCCAGTCGATGTGCAGCACGGCGTTGTGAAGAGAAGCCGTTCCGGCGAAGGCCAGCGCCTCCGCGACGCGGCCTGGGGTGAGGCCACCTTCGCCCTCGACGATATGAACGCGCGGAGCGTTCGCGCCGAACCAGTCCGCGGCCGCGAGCGCGTACCCGAGGCCTGCACCATCGCCCACTCCCGACGCACCGGTGGCGAGTTTGACGAACGGCGTTGCCGGCGTCGGATGGCCGTCGAGGGCCTTCGACTGAAAGCGTGTGCTGAGCGGCATCGGGTTGGCCGGATTGCGGCGAAATCCGAGGAGGTCTTCGAAGCGAAGCTGGTCCGCGGCGGGCGGTAGCAACTTCGGTGCGGCGATGCTCATGATCTCGTTGCGCAGCGCCCACATCGCGTAGAGACCGAGCGCTTTATGGCCGGCGGCGTAGACGATAGCGTCGGCGTCGTCGCGGCCGGGCCGCGCGAAGTCGTAGCTCATCGTCTCGAAGAGAAGCGTGGCCACGAAGCGCCCCGAGGAGATCGAGCCGCCGGGGTGTCCGGAGAGTGGCGCGTAGTTGTAGAGCATCGCGCAGAGAGCGCGATAGGCGTAGTC
This sequence comes from Thermoanaerobaculia bacterium, assembly GCA_038230535.1. Taxonomy (GTDB): domain Bacteria; phylum Acidobacteriota; class Thermoanaerobaculia; order Gp7-AA8; family Gp7-AA8; genus JADGNZ01. The sequence continues at coordinate 13,414 of JBBRNB010000055.1, read as the reverse complement.
GAGTGTCTCGAAGGCGCGCGCGTCATTGACGTCGATCGCCGTCGAGTGGTGATTCGTCAAATCGATCCAGACACCGCGGCGCGGTCCGAATGAGACGCTCATTCGATGAGTCCCTCCTTCATGAAATCAGCGAAGCCGCTGCGATCGGCCGCCGCCTCGCCGATCCGGCGTACGGCTTCGACGAGATCGTCCGTCGCGGTGGCGATGGAAAGACGAAGGAAGTGTTCACCGGTATTGCCGATGGTGCCGAACGAACGGCGGTCGAGCGTGGCCACGCCGTGGTGGAAGAGAAGAAAGAGCTGCAGAAGCGTTGCCGGCGAGGTGGAGAGACGCTGGACGGGGGAGAGCGAGTCGAAGGCGTCGATCGCGCCAAGCTCGTGGCAGATGCCGGCGACGTTCGGAAAGACATAGAACGCGCCGCTCGGTTTGTGGCATCGGATGCCGGGGATGGCATTGAGCCCGTCGACGACAAGCTCGCGCCGCTGTTGGAACGTTTGCATCATCGACGCGATCGATGCCTTGCTCTCCGGCGCCTCGACCGCATACGCCGCCGCGAGCTGGTTGTACCCACAGACGCAGGAGACGTAGTTGATGTTGAAGTTGCGGAAGACAGCCGCCTCTTCGGGCGTCGGAAAGACCGCCCACCCCACGCGGCCGCCCGTCCACGCGTACGACTTGGAGACGCCCGACACGATGATCGTCCGCTCCTCCATCCCCGGCATCGAGGCGATCGATTCGTGCCGCGCGCCGTCGTAGAGGATGTCCTCGTACACTTCGTCGGAGTAGACGCGGGCTTCGGGCGGCGCCTTGTCGAGAATGACGCGGCTGATCTCTTCGAGCTGGGCGCGCGAGGCCACGCCTCCGGTGGGATTCGACGGAAAGTTGAGATAGATGAGCCTCGTCCTGCTGCTGATCAACGGCTCGATCTCGCGCGCCCCGCAAGCGAAGCCGTTCTCTTCGCGGAGATGCATCGGAACAGGTTCGAGATAGAGAAAGCGGGTAAACGATTCATAGATGGGGAAGCCGGGGGAGGGATAGATCACTTCGTCGCCGGGATCGCAGTAAACGTGTTGCGCGAATCCGATGGGGGGTTTGGCGCCGGCAAAGACCACCACGCGGTCAGGCGTGATGTTCAATCCCCGGCGTTCGCCGACGCTCCGGGCCACCGCGCGGCGCAGCGGCTCGACCCCCTGCGGATCGACATAATGGGTCTGCCCGAGGTCGATCTGGCGTTTGAGCTCCTCGGCGATGTGTGGCGCCAGCGGAAAGTCCGGCTCGCCGACGTTGCAGCGGATGACGCGCTTCCCGCTCTCCTCGACGCGGCGGATGTGCGGCGCAATCTTGAACGCGTTCTCGCTGCCCAGACGTGTGACGCGTGAGGCAAAGCGCGGACTGGCGCTTTGGACAGAGTGGTCGAGTTGAATCGGCATTGTGCAAATGTGCGCCTCGAGGGCAACGAGGGCGGTGCGGCATCGCACATTGATGTGTGACGAAGCCTCGGGTCCGCTGTTGTGACGAAGCGCACCAGCGTCCGTGACGGGCTGCACTTCGCGCTCGGGTGGGATCGGTCAGATTCCTCCATGCGAATAGAAGGAGGAGACGTGTCATGAGTGGTGCCACCCTGCTGCTGAAAGGTAAGGAGTACGACCTGCCCGTGGTCGAAGGCACGGAGGGGGAGACGGCGATCGACATCGCGTCGCTGCGCGCGAAGACCGGCGCCATCACGCTCGATCCCGGCTACGGCAACACCGGCTCATGCGCGAGCGCCATCACCTTCATCGACGGAGAGAAGGGCATTCTCCGGTACCGCGGCTATGACATCGCGGAGTTGGCCCGCAAGGCCAGCTTTGTCGAGGTCTGTTACCTGCTGATCCACGGGCAGATGCCGTCGCCGGCGGAACTGCTTGCATTCGAGGAGAAGCTGACGCGGCACAGCCTCATCCACGAAGACATGAAGAAGTTCTTCGAAGGGTTCCCGCCCTCCGCGCATCCGATGGCGATTCTCTCCTCGATGATCGCTTCCCTCTCCGCGTACTATTCCGACCTCGATAGCGAGTTGAACATCATCCGTCTCCTCTCCAAGGCCAAGACGATCGTGGCCTTCTCGTACAAGAAGTCGATCGGGCAGCCATTCGTCTATCCGCGCAATGCGCTCAGCTACACGCAGAACTTCACGCACATGATGTTCGCCGTGCCGGCCGAGGACTATGTCGTGTCGCCGGCCGTCGACCGCGCGCTGAATCTGCTCCTGATCCTGCACGCCGATCACGAGCAGAACTGCAGCACGTCGACCGTGCGCATGGTGGGCAGCAGCGGTGCGAACCTCTTCGCCTCGATCTCCGCCGGCGTCTGCGCGCTGTGGGGACCGCTACACGGCGGCGCAAACCAGCAGGTGATCGAGATGCTGCAGCAGATCCGCGAGTCAGGTCAGTCCGCGCAGAGGTTCGTGGACCGCGCCAAGGAGAAGGACTCCGGTTTCAAGCTGATGGGGTTCGGTCATCGCGTCTACAAAAACTTCGACCCGCGGGCCACGATCCTCAAGGGAGCCGCCGACGAGGTGCTTTCCGCCCTCGGCATGCACGACCCTCTCCTGGATACAGCGATGGAGCTGGAGCAGATCGCGTTGAGCGATCCCTACTTCATCGAGCGGAGGCTTTATCCGAACGTCGACTTCTACAGCGGCATCCTCTATCGGGCCATGGGCATCCCCACGAACATGTTCACGGCCATGTTCGCGCTTGGCCGCCTCCCCGGCTGGATCGCGCACTGGAAGGAAATGGCCGGCGACCGCAAGACGAAGATCAATCGCCCACGTCAGTTGTACGTCGGGGAGACCCTTCGCGAGCTGGATGCCGTCAAATCACGCGAATCCGTGACGGTTTGAGAGAGCAAAGTGGTCGTTCAGCCAGGCGTTGAAATGACTGAGGCCACCCCTTCCCGGTTCGAAACCGTTCGGGGGTGGCCTCGATTGGCCTTGATGATCTGTGAACTACAGGACTACGGGGCTTTTGCCTTCATCGGGCGCATCATGTCGCTGTCCTCGTGGTCGAGGATGTGGCAGTGCCAGACATAGCCGGGCCCTTTGGTCGCATCGAAGGGGAACGGATTGAATCCCGGCACCAGGTCACTTTGCTTTGTGGTCTGCGGCGCGATGCGGATCAGGATTCGGGTGACCTTTCCGGTCGGTGCGATGAAGGTGTCCTTCCATCCGCTCTCGGACGGTGACGGTGACTCCACGGGGCCAGTGAGGAAGTCGTGGGTTGTTCCGGTCGCCGGATCGAACTGCGGGATCTCGACGTTCGCCCTCACGGTTGGGTGATTGAGCGGCAATGTCGCCCCGTTCAGACCTTCCCAGAAGGTCTTGAAGCGCTCCTTGTCGATCAATTGCCGGTCTTCCAGTTGGAACTCCACGAGGTGAATATGGATGGGATGGGTGTCTTCCGTGAGGTTCTGGAAGTACCACTCCTCGGTTGTGCCGACCTTGGGAAGCTCGGTGATGTTTCCATCGAAATGCTGACCGTCGATGAGCACCGCGACCGGATTTCCGGAATCGCTTTCCTGCTCGTTCAGGGTGAAGAGCTTCGGGTTGCCGATGCTGTCGGTCGGAACGAGCGTAGGAATTGTGATGAGGTGCGCGGGCAGAGCGTGCGGATTCACGGCCGGCGTGTTCTGCACTTCGAAGCGCATGACCTGCGCGGTCGTTTGCGGATCAACGGGATCACCACCCGGGAAGGGTGCATTGGCGCTGTTCTGCAGGATGATCTTTGTTCCGGCCGGGACGTGGGAGAAGTCGATCAGGATATCCACGCGCTCGGCGGGAGCGATCAGCAACGAAGTGAGTTTGGCCGGTGCAGGCAGGTAGCTGCCGTCGCCGCCGATCTGGGTGAACGACATGCCGTTCGAGAGGCTGAGGTTGTAGAAGCGGGCATTCGAGGCGTCGACGATCCTGAAGCGGTACTGCCGGCGCTCGACGGAGAGAGCAGGCCACACCTTTCCGTTGACGAGGATCGTGTCACCGAAGTACTCCGGATCCCAGTACGGATGGATACCCGGATTGTCTCCAACGCGGGTGAAGGAGATCGAGCCATCCTTGTTGAAGGCGCGATCCTGAATCATCAGCGGGATCTCGTACTTGCCCGAGGGGAGGATCGAAGCAAAGGGATCCTGCGGGTCCCGGATGAGGTAGAAGCCGGCCAGACCAGCGGCGACATTGAGCCGCGTCATGCCGATGGTGTGATCGTGATACCACAACGTCGTCGGCAACTGACCGTTGAAATAGTGGAAGGTGCTGGAGGAGAACGCAGGACCTCGGAACTGTTCGTCGTGGGTGAACCATGCCTGCGGGAATCCGTCGGACGCGGATGGAGTCACGCCTCCGTGCAGGTGGGTCACCGTCGGAATCGGGTCCTGGGCCTGCTCGTAGCCCGGCGGGAACGGCTTGAACGGAGGCCGGGGCGTGGTCATGTTGTTCGGATTGGCAACCCCCAACGTGGGATCGACGGGGAAGATATGGTCGCCATCGAGCTCGTTCTTGTAGTGAACGAAGACCGGCTGGTCGCGAGTCACTTCGAAGGTCGGTCCTGGCGTCGAGAAGACGGTATTCTGGCTCGCGGCGTTGGAATCATCGTCCGGGTTGATTACCTGGCCGCCGTAGCCGTAGACCTGGGTGGTGGGAAACCCGGGTGGCAGCATCTGCTGGCTGAAGGTCTTCATCGTGACTGTGTAGTTGGGCACGAGCTTGTGACTCTCGGGGTCGAAGGCGAGATAGGAAGCGTGGACCGCCGGTTTGGTAAGCCGGTTGACCCACTTCGGAATCGTCAGAGGGTCGAGCGGCTTCGCGGCCGGTGCCGCCGGCGCGGCAACCGTGGTCCGTACCGTTCGGGCGATGGTTCCTTCCGGCGGTGGAGGTGCTGCCAGCGCGGCAGTCAACATCGCGGAGGTGAGACAAACAACCAGGAGGAGTTTAGGAAACAGCTTCATTATCGATCTCCCATCAGCATTCAAGAAAGAGGGCTCCTTGTCGCCCTCGACATTCAGACTACTCGGAATAGGGTGCTTCTGCGCATTGCACCCCATGACACGTTGGCATCCCAATGTAGGTAATGAGGTAATGTGAATCCATCGAGCGTGACTTGTCAAGTTTTTTATTCTTTTGCAATCCGGCGATTGGATATGGATGCTCCTGGCATGAAAACGTTCGAACGCCGCCGCGCAGCGGACGGATTCTGGCGTTTGCAGGTTATACTTAATAATGGGCATGCGACGCCGCGTCGAGCCTTGGTATTTGCTCTCCCCCTCGATTTGGTCTTCATATGCTCGCTGCGCAGGGGCGGGCACGCGTCGTACTCGAAACACCGAGCTTGAGAGGAAACGATGAACCGACGGCTTGTCGCGGCCAGTGCCGCTGGTGCTCTCCTCGTCGCTGCACATGCCGCTGCGGCGGTTGACTGGAAGAACCCTCGCTCGGTCGTCGCAGCCGCTCTCGAGATCTCTCCGGTAATCCGTGAGCTAAAAGCGAGAGCCGCCGCTGCCGGCGCGCATTTGAAACTCGCCGGCGCTCTTCCCAATCCGACGCTGAGCGCAGGGATTGAAAACCAGCCGATCGACTTGTCTCGCGACCGGACGTTCACGATCTACAAGATCGGTGCATCGCAGCTCTTCATCCGCGGCGAGAAGCGCGCCCTCATCCGCGAACAGGCCGAGAATGATGTGCATCGGTTCGAAGCGGAGGAGGATACGGTCCGGGCGGAAGTCCAGTTGGATGTTCTGCTTGCCTACGACGAGGCAGCGGGAGCCCAGAGCGAGATCAACGCCAACGAGGAGATTGCCCGGCTGGCGGGCACGATCACGAACGCAGCACGAATCCGGTACGAGACCGGCACGGGTCCGCAGTTGGATCTGATTCAGGCCCGGATGGAGGAGGATTACGTCACTCGGGAGATGATCGAGCAACGCGGCCGCCGTGATGCCGGGCTGGCACGGCTCAGGGCGTTTCTCAATCTTCCGGAAGACGAAGTGATTCCGCCCTTCACGCTCTCGCACACCGGGGGGCACCGCCAGCGGCCGCGCGTGACTGCCGATTTCACCACCCGCGCCACCTTCATTCTGGAAGCGGAGGCCGTGAGTGCGGCGAAGGAGATTCAGCTCGCAAAGCTCGAGCGAAAGCCGGATCTGCTTCTCGATGCGAGCTACGGCTTCCGCCCTTCGCAAAAAGATTTCTTCAGCGTGATGGCGCACATCGAGCTTCCAATCCGGCGTGCCAGGTTGATCGAGCCGCGCATCGAAGAGGCCACCGCCCGGCGGGACGCGGCGAATGCGAGAGTGGAGATTCTTCGCCAACAGCTCCGTGCCGAGCTGGGCGCCGCCATCGAGAAACAGGAAGCGGTCGGGCGCGAGATCAGCGTACACGCCGAGCGGCTCGTGCCGGATGCGAAGCTCGGATTCGAATCCGCGCTGACGTCGTATCAGAACGGCAAAACCAGCCTCGAGCCGGTGTTGTCTTCCTGGCGCACCTACCGCCGCATGAACGTCGACTACTATGCCTTGCTCCGGACCCAGCTCATGGCCGAGGATCAGGTTCAGGCTCTCATCTACGGAGCCCGAAGGAGCAAACCGCTCAGCAACATGGCTACCGGGGAATGAGAGCCAGCATGCGCCGATCGCTTCGATGGATGATTCCGGTCTCTCTCATCGCCATCTCCGGCGTCCTTCTGGCCGGATGCCGTGGCGCGGAAGAAGGGCGCGACGGCGTCACGCAGGACGGATCGGGGCGGCAGGTCGTGGCCTGGATCGACCCGATGTACGCGCAAGGTCCGCCACATCTATATAAGGTGAAGCATCCGGGGACTGCACCTGACTGCGGAATGACGCTCATTCCGTTGTACGCAGATCGATCGCAGGCGCCTTCCGCGGGCACTCCTCCAAACCGCGTTCCTGGATATGCCGATGTGACCATTTCCCCGGAGCGCCAGCAGCTCATCGGCGTGAGACTGGCCACAGCCGAGAAGCGCGATCTCTCCCGAAAGACGCGCTCCACAGCCCGCATCGCGATCGACGAGAGACGGGTGACGCAGGTACACAGCCGCATCGACGGTTTCATCTCCACTCTCTACGTCAATGTCACGGGACAGCTCGTCCGCCGTGGCGATCCGCTCCTCACTCTCTTCAGTCCCGAGCTGCTGGCGACGCAGCAGGAACTGGTTCTGGCCGGAAAAGACAAATCCGAGCTCGGACGCACGCTGGCCCAGGCTGCTCGTGCGCGCCTGGGCCTGTGGGACATGCAGGCGGAAGACATCGACAAAGTCGTCAAGAGCGGCGAGCCCGTTCATGACGTGGTCGTTCGCTCACCTGTCAGCGGCACGGTGATGGTGAAGAACCTCGTAGCGGGCGCTCACATCACGCCGCAGGACACTCTTTTCGAGATTGCCGACCTCACCCAGGTCTGGGCGCTCGCCGATATCTATGAGTCGGAATTGCCGTACGTTCACGTCGGGTCGAGCGCCGAGGTGGCGGTGGCCGGGAAGACCTTCCGCGGGAGGGTTACCTTCGTTGGCCCGGTCGTGGAGATTCCGACGCGTACGGCGAAAGTGCGGATCGAGATCGACAACAGCAGAGGCGTATTCAAGCCTGACATGTACGCGGATGTCGTCCTGCAGGAGCGGATCGGAAACGTGGTCTCGGTTCCCGACGGCGCGGTCATGCAGACAGGAACGCGGGCGGTAGTCCTGGTCGCGCACGGCCAGGGCCGATTCGAGCCCCGGCAGATCGAGACCGGGGTCAAGGCAGGCGGTTTCTACGAAGTGCGCTCGGGACTGCAGCCTGGTGAGTCCGTTGTCGCGCAGGCCAATTTTCTCATCGACTCCGAGTCCCAGTTGAAGGCTGCTCTGTCACGGTTTTGAGAAAGCAGAAGATGAAAGCAGAAAGCAGAAAGCAGAAGGCAGAAGGGCGTCTGCGGAATCGACAGTCTGAACAAGAACCCCTTTCTGCTTTCTGCCTTCCGCTTTCTGCCTTGAAAGGAGGAGCGCCCGGCTGGAAGCCATTTCTGCTTTCTGCCTTCCGCTTTCTGCTTTGATCGAACGGATCATTCGCTGGTCGGCGACCAATCGACTCCTGGTCCTGATCATCGTCGCTGCCCTGGTTGCCATCGGCGTGTGGAGCATCCAGCGGATGGCCATCGATGCTCTTCCCGACCTCTCCGACACGCAGGTCATCGTCCTCTCGAAGTGGGATCGCAGCCCCGACATCATCGAGGACCAGGTGACCTATCCCATCATCACCTCTCTCCTCGGATCTCCTCGGGTGAAAGCCATCCGCGGCTTCTCCGATTTCGGCTACTCCTACGTCTACATCATCTTCGAGGAAGGAACGGACATCTATTGGGCCCGGAGCCGCGTGCTGGAGAATCTGGCCAAGATCCAGTCGCGCCTTCCCTCGGAAGTGCAGACCGAGCTCGGCCCCGACGCCACGGGAGTGGGATGGGTGTTCCAGTACGCGCTGGTCGACAGGAGCGGGCGTCAATCGCTGGCTGACTTGCGCTCGCTGCAGGACTGGCATGTCCGGTACGAGCTGCAATCGATTCCCGGCGTCGCGGAAGTGGCCAGCGTCGGAGGGCTCGTTCGCCAGTACCAGATCACCGTCGATCCGAACAAGCTCGCTGCCTACGGAATCCCCATCACGCAGGTCACCGCGGCCGTCAAGGCATCGAATCGGGAAGTGGGCGGGCGACTGGTGGAGTGGACGGGGGCGGAGTACATGGTGCGGGCTCACGGCTACGTACATAACAAGGATGATCTCGAACAGATCGTGCTCAAGGCGACCAGCGGCGGTACTCCGGTCCGGCTGGTGGACGTTGCCAACGTCGAGCTCGGGCCGGAGTTGCGGCGCGGAGTGGCAGAGCTGGACGGCAAAGGAGAGGTGGCGGCAGGCGTTGTGATCATGCGTCACGGCGAGAACGCCATGAACGTGATCCGGGACGTGAAGCAGCGGCTGAGCGAGATCGCGCCGTCCCTTCCACCGGGGGTCGAGATCATCACGACGTACGACCGCTCCCAGTTGATCGAGGAATCGATCCGCACCGTGAGCAACGAGCTCCTGATCGAGATGATCATCGTCTCGCTGATCATCCTCCTCTTTCTCTGGCACATCCCCAGCGCGGTCATTCCCATCATCACTCTCCCGACGGCGGTGGTGCTCTCGTTCATCCCGATGCACTTCTTCGGCATCAGCGCCAACATCATGTCGCTGGGAGGAATCGCCGTCGCCATCGGTGCTCTGGTGGACGCGGCGGTCGTCGTCGTCGAGAACGCGCACAAGAGGCTGGAAGGATGGGAAGCCGCCGGCCGGCCCGGCGATGACCGCGAAGTCCTCATCGGAGCCATTCAGGAAGTGGGGCGGCCAAGCTTCTACTCCCTGCTCGTCATCGCCGTCTCCTTCATTCCCATCCTCGCGCTCGAAGCGCAGGAGGGGAAGCTCTTCAAGCCACTCGCGTTCACCAAGAACCTTTCCATGGTCATCGCCGCCATCCTGGCCATCACGCTGGACCCGGCACTTCGCCTGCTGCTGACGCGCCGGAAGAGGTTCGGTGAAGCGAGAGCCGGGAAGAGTCGCGTCTCTCTTGCCTCACGCGTGGGGAACGCGCTGTTCGTCGGGCGCGTGCGGGCGGAAAAGGACCATCCAATCTCCCGTCTGCTGTTTCGGTTGTACGGACCGCCGGCGCGTTGGACATTGCGGCACTCGACGCTGGTGATGATCCTGGCGGTTCTGATTGTACTGGCGACGATTCCCATCTACTTCCGGCTCGGCCACGAGTTCATGCCTCCTCTCAATGAGGGCGTGATCCTCTACATGCCCACGACGTTGCCAGGGATCTCCGTGACGGAAGCCAGCGCCTTGCTGCAGCGTCAGGATTCGATCCTGCGGCAAGTCCCCGAGGTGGAGCGTGTCTTCGGCAAGGCAGGGAGAGCCGACACCGCTACCGATCCCGCTCCGTTCTCGATGATGGAGACCACGGTGGTCCTGAAGCCGGAGCGTCAGTGGCGGCCGAAGAAGCGGTGGTACAGCCCCTGGATGCCTCCATCTCTGCAGCCTCTTGTTCGTCCGTTCTGGCCGGACAAGATCTCCTGGGATGAGCTGGTCAGCGACCTCGACCAACGGCTGCAGATTCCAGGTCAGACCAATGCCTGGACGATGCCGATCCGCAACCGCATCGACATGCTGACGACGGGGATTCGCACGCCGATCGGCATCAAGGTCTTCGGCGCCGACCTCAAACAGATCGAGAACATCAGCAAGGACCTCGAGGCGATCCTGCAGAAGGTGCCCGGCACGCGCAGCGTCTACGGAGAGCGTGTCGCCGGCGGGTATTTCGTCGACTTCGACATCAACCGCGCAGCGATCACTCGCTACGGTCTCACCGTCGGCGATGTGGAAGACGTCATCATGACCGCTGTTGGCGGTGAGAACGTCTCGACGACGGTTGAAGGACGGGAGCGCTATCCGATCAACATTCGCTATCCGCGGGAGCTGCGCGACGAGCTCGACAGCCTAGGGCGCGTCCTCGTCCCCACTCCCGCCGGAGCGCAGGTGCCGCTCAACAGGCTGGCCACCCTCCGGTTGAGCCTCGGGCCGGCGATGATCAGGGACGAGAACGGGAAGCTGGCAGGCTATGTCTATGTCGATGTCGATACGGCCAGTCAAAGTCTCGGCAGCTATATCGCCGCCGCAAGGAGCGCCGTCGCGGCGAACCTCCACATGCCCGCGGCCTACACGCTGCAGTGGAGCGGACAGTACGAAGCGATGGAGCGCGTGCGGCAGCGGATGTTCGTCGTCGTGCCGATGACTCTTCTCCTGGTCCTGATGCTCGTGTACTTCAACACGCGTTCATGGCCCAAGACCCTCATCGTTCTGCTGGCCGTTCCGTTCTCCGCGGTGGGCGCCATCTGGTTCGTCTGGTGGCTCGGCTACAACATTTCGATTGCGGTGTGGGTCGGCCTTATCGCGCTCCTCGGCCTGGATGCCGAGACCGGAATCTTCATGCTGCTCTACCTCGATCTCTCCTACGAGAAGCTCCGAAGCCAGGGAAGCGTGCTGACAGCCGATGACCTTCGCCGCGCGGTCTACGACGGAGCGGTGGGACGCGTCCGCCCGAAGGTCATGACAGTGGCCTGCGCGTTCTTTGGCCTCGTGCCGATCATGTGGTCGGCCGGAGCCGGGGCAGACGTGATGAAACGCATCGCCGCGCCGATGATCGGCGGCCTCTTCACCTCATTCCTGATGGAGCTGCTGGTCTACCCGGCCATCTACTACCGCTGGAAGTGGAGCACCGAGGTGCGTCACGCGGAAGACGGTGATGTTCTCGCTGCCGAGGGGATCGTTCCGATGGCAGAGGCATGACACAGCAGGCCTGGAGCACGGCAGCAAAGCCGCCGCGCTCCAAATCGGAAACTCAACTCAGGCGCTGGCGAACTTGCGAACGGTCTGCTTCAGATCGTCGACTTTGTCGATGACCTTATCCGTGACGCCGGCGACCTTCTTCTGCATCTTCTTTCCGGTGACCGGAGCATAGAGCAGGCCGAGAATCGCGCCGGTGACGATTCCGCCGGCGAATGTGTAGAAGTAACTCTTGAATGTGCCCTTCTTTTCGAACATTGGTACTCCTTTCGCTGGGATGATCTTTTGGCCGCTTCGTGCGGCTGGAGTGGTACTCACGCGAGAAGTGTGCCAGACGTCATGTGACGCTGGATGTGCCGGGCGTCACGTCCTGCGGTGTTGAGCTCCCGCGACTTCTCAGTGCGATCCAGGATACGTGTCGTTCTTGTCTGTGCGCTTGTGCAACCTCCCGCGTCGTCGCTTGTCCCAACCCCCGGAATGCTGGCGTCCGCCCTCCTCGTTTCCCGCCCCGAATGCTCAGCTCTCAAGCACGGATCGACGAAACCTCACCCACCGAACTGCTGCAGCTCGACGCCGATCATCCCGGCTTTCACGACGCGCTGTACCGTCGTCGCCGGAACGAGATCGCGCGCGCGGCCCTCGACTACCGCGAAGGTCAGCTGGTGCCGGAGATCGCCTACACCGAGCAGGAGCATGAAGTGTGGGCCGAAGTCTGGCGGCATCTCGATCCGCTGCACGAGCGCTATGCCTGCCGCACCTATCGCGAGGCAGGCCAGCGAATCGCGTTGTCGCGCGAACGGATCCCGCAGCTCACGGACGTGAATGCCACGATCCACCCTCTCCTGGGCTTCCGGATGATGCCCGTGGCCGGCCTGGTGGCCGCAAGATCGTTCCTCAGCCAGCTCGGCCGCGACGTCTTCCTGTCGACGCAGTACATGCGCCATCACAGCGTCCCGCTCTACACCCCCGAGCCTGACGTAGTCCACGAGCTGATCGGCCACGCCGCCACCTTCGCAGATCCAACATTCGTCACCCTCAACCGCGCCTTCGGCGAAGCCGCGCTGAAGGCGAAGGACGATCCCCTCACCATCGAGCGCATCGGCCGCCTCTACTGGTACACCCTCGAATTCGGCGTCGTCCGCGAAGCCGGCCGCCTCCACGTCTACGGCGCCGGCCTCCTCTCCTCCTTCGGCGAGCTAGGCCGCTTCGAAGGAGAGGAAGAGCTGCACGAGTGGAACGTCGCCGAGATCGCCGATACACCGTACGACCCGACCAAGTACCAGCAGAAGCTGTTCATCGCGCCGAGCTTCGATGCGATGGTGAATGATGTGCTGGAGTGGCTTGGTAGGGTGGGATAGGACGCCGGCTCCGAGGGTGAGCAGAATCACGCGCGTCCGTGTGCCCTGTCATTCCGAGCCGGCGAAGCACAGCGAGGAATCCCCAGCTGAAACCGAGGTGAAACCGCGAGCCGTGTGGGTGGCTACCGGCTGGGGATTCCTCGCCGTCCTACGCCGCGCAGCATCTCCTGAGCAAGCATCAGCAGCTCGAAGCGCGGCTCCGGCGGCTCGGAATGACAGGCATCCCTACTCCGTCCCGCTGTACGCCGACTCCATCATCCCCTGCACCACCGCCGCCGTGAACCCCGGCACCGCCGCTCCAATTCACCTGTCATTCCGAGCCGGCAACGCGCGGCGAGGAATCCCCCTCCTGAAACCAGGGACGGGAGGCATGGGCTACCGGCTGGGGATTCCTCGCCGAGCTACGCCGCGCAGCATCTCCTGAGCGAGCATCAGCAGCTCGAAGCGCGGCTCCGGCGGCTCGGAATGACAGGCATCCCTACTCCGTCCCGCTGTACGCCGACTCCATCATCCACTGCACCACCGCCGCCGTAAACCCGGGCACCGCCGCTTCAAATCACCTGTCATTCCGAGCCGGCAACGCGCGGCGAGGAATCCCCCTCCTGAAACCAGGGACGGGAGGAATGGGCTATCGGCTGGGGATTCCTCGCCGTCCTACGCCGCGCAGC
>JBBRNB010000054.1:0-46140 GCA_038230535.1 Thermoanaerobaculia bacterium | reverse complement strand
GAGCCAGAGCCGCGCAACCATGCCTGTCATTCCGAGCCGGCGTAGCGCGGCGAGGAATCCCCAGCCGGTAGCCACCCACACACCCGCGGTTTCAGCCGGGGATTCCTCGCCGCGCGTTGCCGGCTCGGAATGACAGAGTGTTCTCGCCGGCTCTGGTGCTAACCAACGCTACAAATCCTTGATCGCTACGATGAACCCAGAGTGGAAAGACTTCACGTACAGAGCCGGGCGATTCGCCTCGTTCAGAGTGAGCCACAGCCGCGCCAAACAAGCCTGTCATTCCGAGCCGGCGAAGCGCGGCGAGGAATCCCCAGCCGGTAGCCGCCCACACGCCCGCGGTTTCAGCCGGGGATTCCTCGCCGCGCTGCGCCGGCTCGGAATGACAGAGTGTTCTCGTCGCCTCTGGTGCTACCAAGGCTACAAATCCTTGATCGCTTCGATGAACCCCGAGTGGAAAGACTTCACGTACCCGATCCAGGCGATTCGCCTCGTTCAGAATGAGGCGGAGCCGCGCAACCATGCCTGTCATTCCGAGCCGGCGAAGCGCGACGAGGAATCCCCAGCCGGTAGCCGCCCACACACTGGCGGTTTCAGCCGGGATTCCTCGCCGCGCGTTGCCGGCTCGGAATGACAGGCTTCTACCTATTGCAGAGTTTCGCCGAGTCTTGCGCGACCGCGGCGAAAATACTACCCATCAGGCACAAACCTTGATCTGAGGTATAGCGATGGAGAAGAGGATTTGCGAGGTCTGTGGTCATTCGCGTGCGGCGCATATCGATGGTGTTCGCTGCGCGCTCTGCCGATGCAGTTCGGAACGGCCCGCTGCGGTGCAGGAGTCGCTGGCGTTCCGCAACGTGTTGCAGGTCCGAAGAGGCGGATTGGGACGGAAGCGGTAATTATGACGGGAGGATTACCTGGGCTACCATCGTCGTTGCGATCTCCATGAGCGACAAGACCACGAAAGTTTCGAAGACGGTAACCGTGTCCGAGCGCAACCTGCAAAGCGCCGCCCTCCGTCTGCTGCCGAAGCACAACAAGCTGGTCTCGACAGAGGTCGACTACCTGCGTCGCATCCTGGGCGATCGTGCCACCCAGCAGCAGATCGACGAGAAGGTTCTACAGGTTCGTAAGCTTCCCTGGTCGGAAATCGTCCCCGAGTGAGCGACGACAACCGCCCCACCGACGACACGCCTGAGTCAGCGTGTCCGGCTTCTGCCGTAAACGGCCAGCCTCGCGCCGAACAGGCCGCCGAGGCCGCGGCTTCCGGAGAAGCTCCTCACCGTCCCGAAATCCGCGCTGCCTTTGAACCCACGTGTTGCGGCTCGGGATGTGCGGACTGTCCGTTCTAGCCCATCCGAGGCACTCGCCCTCGGGTTGCAAATACCTTTGAACCGGCCGTACCGTCTCATTCGTCATGAAGAATCTGCTTAGCCATCGCCTCCTTCACGCTGATCGCGATCTCCGCTTCTGCCCAGCCAGTCCGCGACATGGTCGATGCCAATGCCGCCGCGCGTCAGCATCTGCGCGATATGGAGCCCGCGCTCGTCCTGATGCGGAGCGAGGCCGAAGCACTGGGGAAGATCACGGAGGTTCAGCGCGCGTTGTCCGGCTCACAGCTCTCTTCCATCGATCGTGCCTTCCGGGTGATCGACGATCTCTCGAATTCGGTGGCAAGACGCGGTCTGTCATTGCCCCACGATCAGCAGGTCATCGTCATGTTCGCCCAGCGGATGCTTCAGGAAGCCCGCACCAACCCGCCGGGCGACTACCCGAGGTTTCGCGACGACTTTCACCATCTGGTCGTGCTGCCGATGGAGCTCTCGGTGACACGTGACCTGCAGCAACTGATGTCGCTGACCAACCAGTACGCACAGATCACCAACGCGCTGCGCGGCCTCGAGACCCAGACCGTGAACGCCATGAACGGCGCGTCCGTTGACGCGACGAGGCAGTAGGACTGCGCCTTCGGCGCGTTGTCGGTTGTCGTTTTCTGCGCATTGGCGCGTTGTCGGTTGTCTGCGCCTGCGGCGCGTTGTCGGTTGTCGTTTTCTGCGCATTGGCGCGTTGTCGGTTTTCTGCGCCTGCGGCGCGTAGTTGGTTGTCTGCGCCTTCGGCGCGTTGTCGGTTGTCGTTTTCTGCGCATTGGCGCGTTGTTGGTTGTCTGCACCTTCGGCGCGTTGCAATACACCGTGCTGTTCAGATGACAACGCTGCGCGAAGCGCGCAGAGAACCTACAACGCGCCAAAGGCGCAGACAACCGACAACGCGCCGAAGGCGCAATTCAAACCCCCATCGCCGCCGCGTACAACCCGTGGAAATGATGGACGCCGTTCTCGCGCTGTGGCGAATAGCGGCCGTTGTCGTATGTCTTTGAACGGAGACCGCGTTGGACGGCTTCGCAGATGTCGATGTCTTCGAGCTGGATCTCGTCGCTGAAGGCGATGGTCTCGTCGATGCGTTGCCGTGTGCCGGGCGCATCGGGATCGCGGAAGTACCACTCGAAGATCGTCAGCGTCCGCGCCGGTCCCAACGGCACGATGAGGTTCGTCGAGAAGTTGTCGGGATAGACGTTCAGCATCAGGTTGGGCCAGATCCAGAAGTAGTCGATGTCATCGCCCTCACTGCCGGCACGGATGCGGTCCGGCCGTTTCAAGGGTGCATGCTGGATGGAGTAGTTGGCCAGCGTCTCGGTGCGGTAACGCGGGTAGTCGATCTCGCGGAAGAGACCGGGATGAACGATCGGGATGTGATATCCCTCGAGGTAGTTGTCGACGTAGACCTTCCAGTTGCAGTCGAGCGACCACTCCTTCCGTGCGGCCAGACGATAGCCGGCGTAATCGCGGCGCGCCAGGCGGCTGACGAGGTCACCAAGAAAATCGCCGAGAGGGGCTGCGGCAGGATCGAGATTCACGAACACGAGCTCGTTCCAGATCTCCACGCGGAAACGCGGCAGCGAAAACTCGGCGCGGTCGAAACACTCGATGCCGCTCATCTCGGGAGTCTGCAAGAGCCGGCCGTCGAGTCCGTACGTCCAACCGTGGTATCCGCACTGCAGTACCGGGCGTTTGCCCTCCCCTTTCGCGACCGGACCAGCGCGATGGCGGCAGACGTTCGACAGAGCGCGCAGCTCGGCATCGCTCCCTCGGACGATGAGCAGCGGCTCATCGGCAATCGTCGCCGTGAAGAACTGCCCCGGCTCGCGCACTTGCTCAGCGCGGCCGGCAAGCTGCCAGCTCCGGGCAAAGACGTTCCGGTTCTCCGCGTCGAGAACGGTCTGATCGAAGTAGAACCGCGATGGGATCGTGCGCGCGAATTCGAGGCGGGAGTCGTATCGATAGTCAGACATTCTTGCGGCGGACCAGAAGGTACAACGGGACGGTCAGAAGGAGAATGCCGATGGCATAGAGCGAATTCTGCCGATCGCTCTTGATCGCGCCGGCGAGGAAGGCCAGGGAAGCCAGCAGCGCGAATCCGGTCGTGTAGGGATGGCCGATGGCGCGGAATGGACGCGGTGCGTCAGGTGCACTGCGCCGCAGGGCGAAGAGCGACGTGAACGACAACGCGTAGTTGGCCACGAAGAAGAACGCCAGGATGGCGATCACCTGCTCGAATTTGCCGGAGACGACGAAGACAGCGGCCAGAAAACTGCTGATGAGGAGCGCGATGTCCGGCGTCCCACCTTTGTTCACCTCCGCCGCGCCACGCCAGAAAAGCCGGTCGCGGCTCATGGCGAACAGGACCCGCGGCGCCATCAGAACGTTCGAGTTCACCGCGCTGAGCAGTGCCACGATCATGATGACCCGGAGGATGGTGTCGCCTTGCGCGCCGAAGAGATGCTGCGCCACCACGCCGGCAGCCATCTTCTGCCCGGCGATGCTGCCCAAGGGCACGACGCGCAGGAAGGCAACGTTCACGAGAAGGTAGATGGCCATCACGGCGAAGACGCCGCCGAACATGGCCCGCGGTATGGTACGTCCCGAATCCTTCACCTCTTCCGAGAAGTAGATGACAGCGGTCCACCCGTCGTAGGTGTAGATGACCGCCTGCAGAGCGAGGATGAAGGCGATGACCAGTGAACCCTCGCGCTCGGCTTCAATCGATGGCGCCGTCGGATGGCGCACGCCGAGGTAGAAACAGGCGCCGATGAGGAAAAGGAAGGCCAGCGCCTTGAGGAGGCTGGTGGCGTCCTGCGTCCAGCCGCCCCAGCGCACCCCGAACCATTGAATGACAGTGAGAATGGCGATGACGGTGAGCGCGATCGGCTCGATGCCGCGCAAGCCGGGAAAAAGCACGAGTGTGTACTCCCCGATGACGATGGAGACGGCCGCGGTCGTACCGCAGGTGGAGATCCAGTCGCTCCAGCCGACCACGAGCCCGGCGTAGTCACCCAAGGCACGGCGGACGAAGACGTACTGCCCGCCTGACTCCGGCACGAGCGTCCCCAGCTCGGCCAGCGCGTTCGCGCCGAGGAGCGCATACAGGCCGCCGATGATCCAAACGCCCAGGAACAGCCAGAAGGTGGGAAGCTCTGCGGCGATGTCGCCCGGCGTCCGGAGAATCCCGGCCCCGATCATGTTGCCGACCGTCACGGCCAGACCGAACGTCACGCCCAGAACGGTGAGAAGTTTCGCGCGCGGGGGCAATATTGGTAAGTGTAACTCGGGGTTGCAGGTCTCGCGATTGTGCGGTCTCGCGGTTTGCGGAGGTGGTGTAGGGCCGCCGCCCTCGGCGGCCCTTTCCCAGCTGCTCCGCTAAGGCCGCCGGGGCGGCGGCCCTACACGCGGCAACCCAGAAACCCAGCAACCCAACCACCGCGAGACCCCGCAACCGCGAAACGGAAACCTACTCTTCCTTCACCGATACCGGCCCGTTGTGGGTCGATAAGGAAACGACTCGCGCGCCGGAGCCGAGCTCGATGCGTCGCGGCCAGCGGGGGCCGAAGCCATCGTCATTGGATTCGGATCGGGCGTAGGACTTCCTGGCGCTCTGGCAGGCTGCGGCGCGGCAGCTCACCGGCGAATTGCCGTCGGTCTCTACCAGCACGCCGGAGCCGTAGCCGGCCGGAACCTTGAGCGAGAGAGGCCCGTTCTCCGTCGATGCGTCCAGACTCCCGGTCGTCCATCCTGAACCTCTCAGCTTCACGGAGATCGGACCGTTGGTAGCGCGCAACTTCACGTTGCCGGAGCTTCCGGCGAAGGAGATCGGGCCGTTCTGCGTGTTGATGTCGAGCGTCCCGGACGACGCTTTCACGGCGATCGGACCGTTGAGGGCGTGCGCGGTGACCGACCCGTCGACACCGTCGACCGAGATCGGGCCGTTGGTGGCGTCGAGGTCGAGCGTGGCGTTGTGGGGAGCGAAGACGAGGAAGTAGACGATCGAGCGGCTGTCGCTGTCGCCCTGATCCGCGCTCACTTCGTTGCCGCTGAGATTGACTCGGATGTCGTTGGCGTTTCCGAGCGCCGACGCCTTGCAGGCCTTGACGCTGTAGGCCGGCGAGGTCGTGCCGATGACGCGGATGGAACCGTTGCGGCCGCTGCGTACCTTCAGCGAGCGAAGGCTGCTCACCGGCACGTTCTCTTCGATGACCGGCACCGTGCGGTCGTTGTAGGTGACGTGGACGGCGCTGCAGTCATGCACATCCTCCCAGTCATCGATCGAGACGCTGAAGTTGTGGTTCGAGTATTCGTTGTGCCTGCCGGACGCCGAGAGAAAGGCGATGGGAATGGCGAGAGCGATGAGGGCGGATACGAGGGCGAGTCGTCGCATGGTTGTACCTCCGATTCGATGCTTGGACGACGGGATAGTGCGGAAGTTAGTAGGTGCCAGCACTGATATCATCCGGCATGAACGATGAACCGCTCCGATCTGCAGAAAATGGCCGAAGAACGGGTGGCAGACGTGATGACGCTGCTCGCTGCTGAACGCTTTCAAGCCGCGTATTACCTCTGCGGCTATGCCGTCGAATGCGCGCTCAAGGCTTGCATATGCAGGCAGTTTCGAGAATTCGACTTTCCGAACCGGAAGCTTGTCAACGACAGCTACGTTCATGACCTACGCAAGCTTCTCATCATCTCTGGTGTCGAGAACGATCACGACGACGAGGTGAATCAAAATGCCATTTTTGCGATGAACTGGGCTGTCGTGCAAGACTGGTCCGAGGCAAGCCGGTACGACGCCGGGATCTCTGAGCAAGCCGCACGCGCCCTTATCCACGCAGTCACCGAACCGACCAATGGAGTCCTGCCATGGCTGAAGAAACACTGGTAAAAGAAGCTCTCACGGAGGAAATGAAAGGCTTTGGTGCTGCGATCACACAGAAGCTCGACGAGGCCGGCTGGCCTGTCGTCGCATCGCTGTGGTCTTTCGATCCTGAGGGCAATCGCTGGAAGCTCATTCTGGCGTCGCCTCGAGTGAGCTCCGATGGTCCGCAACAGGCCTATGGCGCGGTCGTGAAAGCCCTCGAAGCACTGCAGGCTCCCTTAACTGACCTCCAACTCATCAGAGTCGTCGTGCCGGATCATCCGTTGATCAAGACATTGGCGTCGACCATTCAGACCGGCTGGGCCATTAGAGGTATTCACCTTTCGGAAAGGGCCATCAACGGTCTCTTCGTTGAAGAGTCATACTTGTACCGGCTTGCGTTGGAATCAGCAGCCGCATAGCGACCGGTCGCGCAATAGAATCCCGCTCCAGTGGCCGGCCTTCTCAAACGCGTCGCCCGGCGCCTTCCGTGGCTCCGCGGCCTACATCGCTACATCGTGGCACTCGAAGCGGAGCGCGACCAGTTGCGAGCCGGTCTGGCGCACTGGAAGACGTGGATGTCGCCGGGACACTTTTACTCGCCTATCCCGTCGCTCGACGAGATCCGCGCTCGGGAGGAGGAGCTGTTCGGGACGATACCGGATTCGCTGCCGGGCATTGATCTCCGCGCCAGGGAGCAGGTCGCTTTTGTCAGAGAACTGGCGCGGTTCTATCCGGAGATGCCGTTTCCGCGTGAGCAATCATCGGAGAGGCGGTACTGGTTCGAGAACTGGGCCTACTCCTACGCCGACGCGATCTACCTCTACTCGATGCTGCGTCACCTCCAGCCGCGGCGCGTGATCGAAGCGGGCTCCGGTTTCTCGTCGGCGGCAATGCTCGATACCGCTGAGCCATGGCTGCCGGAGACGTCGTTCACATTCATCGACCCCGATACCTCGACCCTCGACGCGTTGCTCCGTCCGTCCGATCGCGAGCGCGTCACGGTTATCCGTTCGCGCCTGCAGGAGGTGCCGCTGGCAACCTTCGATGCTCTGACCGCGAATGACATCCTCTTCATCGATTCGACACACGTATCGAAAACAGGCAGCGATGTGAACCGCATCGTCTTCGACATCCTCCCCCGCCTGGCCTCGGGCGTATACATTCACTTCCACGACGTCTTCTATCCGTTCGAGTACCCGAAGGAATGGGTGTACGAGGGGCGCGCCTGGAACGAGGACTACATCCTGCGTGCATTCCTCGAGTACAACACCACCTTCGACATCGTCTTGTTCGGAACGTGGCTGGCACGGTTCCACCGCGATCTACTCGCCGAGCTGATGCCGCTGACGCTGGAGAATCCGGGGGGGAGTTTGTGGTTGGTGAAGAGGTAGGGGTTGGGGTTGCTGGTGGCCGGTCAAGTCGTGAGACTTGTTACAGCTCCCCGCAAGACAATTTCTGGAGTGCGTCCGATACGACAGTTGCCACACCCTGGCCACCCAAGCTGTGGCTACGCCACCGCTCTGGAGATTGGACGTTTCTTGGCACCCCAACGGGGTGCGTGAGGATAGCCGGTGGCCACGCCGGAGGCGTTGCCACCGGTTCCGTAATGCAAAGAATGGCACCCCGGCAGGGGTGCGTAAAGCCGGGCAGGCTTCGATTGCATGGAACGACATCGAGCTCGACGTTTCACGCACCCCTGCCGGGGTGCCTTTTTCTGCCCCTGCAAACCGGTGGCAACCCCTCCGGCGGGGCCACCGGCTACCTTCACGCACGCCTTCAGCGTGCAAGCGGTGGCTATGCCACCACTGAACAGACAGGAGTATCTGCGGCGTCTCTAGGAAGTCCAAGATGCGGCCAAGTCATGGCTTGCGGCTATGAGTCAGAGCAGACTTCCACCACTCGCGCAACCGCTGCTACCCACCCCGACCCACCGCGCAACCGCCCGCTACTGCGTAATCACCAACTCCACTCTCCGATTCTGTTGTCTCCCCGCGGCTGTTTTGTTCGTCGCGACGGGTGCCTCATCCCCTTTGCCGCTGGCAGTGATGTGATCGGCCGGGATGCCTGCGGAGACGACGAAGTCGCGAACGGCGTTGGCGCGCTTCTCCGACAGTGCTCGATTCTTCGCTTTGGCGCCGGCGTTGTCCGTGTGGCCTTCGACCGCGATCTTCAGCTCGGAGTCGGTCTGTAGCTGTTTGGCGATTCGGGTCAGCCTCGACTTCGCACCGGGCTTGAGCGAGGTCTTACCGGTGTCGAACAGGATTCCGCCACTCAGGGTCACGATCAGGCCGCGTTGCTCGCTCCGCGTCGACGCGATGCGGGCAAGCTCATTCTGGATGCGCAGCCGCCGGGTCTCGGCGTCCCGTTCGGCGAGCTCCTTTCGAGTCTGTTCGAGCTGCGTCTGCGCTTGCTTCACAGCGTCCTGTGCCTGTTGCGCGGCAGCTTGCGCTTCCTTGACTTGTGCGTTGGCCTGATCGGTTTGCTCGTGGGCTTGCTCGGCTTGGGATCGGGCCTCCTGGGTTTGCGCGTGGGCTTGCTCGGCTTTGGATTGGGCCTCCTGGGTTTGCGCGTGGGCTCGCTCGGCCTGGGATTGGGCCTCCTTTGTTTGCGCCTTGGCTTCCTCGGCTTGCGCATGGGCCTGTTGTGCCTCCACCTGCGCAGCCTGCGCCTGCTGTGTCGCGGCCTCGGCCTGCCGTCTCAATTCGGCAGCTTCCGCATCGGCCTGCTGCCGGCGAGCCTGAGCCGCGGCGACCGCTTCCTGGCCCTGCCTGTCGCGTTGAGCGCGGGCCGCGGTCACACTATCCAGCGCCTGCCGCAAGGAGTCGAGCTGTTGCTGCCGGGCGAGGATGTCCGCCTGCCGCTGTGCGACGACGTCAGTACCAGGGTTGCGCGTAGTCTGAGCGGCGGTCAGATCGGGTGCGAAGTGCGAGCTGCTGATCTTCGATTCCCCTGCGCGCAGTCTCGACGTCAGACGGAGATCCGATAGCGATCGTCGACTCGTACCTGGCGAACCATTCGTCGAGTTGCCGCTCAACAGCGATGCGGGCCTGGCGGTCAGAGTCGACGCGCGCCTCCGCGGCCCGGCGATTCTCGTCGATCTGCTGCCGCAGCCGCTCGACTTCGGCAGATTGCGCCTGGCGGTTGGCCTGCTCGGCTGCGAGTTGCTGCTGCAACGCCGCTGTTCGCCGCTCCGCTTCCTCGCGCGAGGCGCGCTCGATCGCTGCCTGACGCTCGCTGGCGGCCTGCGCCAAACGAGTCCGGTCGAGCTGGATGCCGGGAAGAGCCTTCCTCGACTCGGCCAGACGCGCAAGATAGAAGCCGCGCCGGGCGATCATTTCAGCGCGATACGCCAAGTCGTCTCCGGCGTCGCTGTGCGATGTCACGCGGGAGACGCGTTTGGCGCTATCGATGTACTGCTCCGCGATCTTGACGTCGGTATCGGGAACATTCATCGCACCAGCGTCCTTGGCCCGGTCGACCGCGAACTGCGCCGCGGCGATACGTTCCTTCGTCGTCGAGCCGCGGTTGAAGTCGATCGCCGGCGACTCTTCAGGCTGCAGCGTGATGTTCGGGGATCCACCGAACCGCCGGATGTCGCTCCCCAGCGCATTGATCGCAGAATTCGTGCTGAGCCAGAGCGATTTGGCTGTCGCGGCCTGAGCCGCCGCGGTCGCCTCAATAGCCCGCATGTGGGCTTCGTTGCGCACCGACTCCTTGTTGGAATCCCAGTTCTCCCGAGCGAAGCGGGTGCGATACGCCGCGTCATCGTAGAGAGACTTCGCGAACGCCTGCGCCCCCACGGCGTCAGCAGCCGAAAGCGCCTGTTGCGCCCTGCTCAAATCAGTCGTCTGGGCTGACAGCGACGCGGCGACCATCATGACGAGCACTGCGGTTCTCAAAAAGTACATCCTTCCTCCGTTTGCCGGAGGAGAATGCAAAGGTGATGCGCGGTGCGTCCCGGTCAGCGAGAACCGGTCGCACGACGCCAGGCTGCCTCGGCGTGAAGTCGCGTCGTGTCAATGGTTACGACATCGACGCCACCGCCGCGGGTCAGCATCTCGAGCTCCGTGCAGGCAAGGAGCACGGCCGCGGCGCCGCGGGCGACGAGTTGCCGGCAGACCGCAGCGAAGGCATCGACGGAAGCAGGCTCGACACGGCCGGCGATCAGCTCGTCGAAGATGATCGAATGGATCGTCGATTGCTCTCCCTCGTCAGGGATGATGACACGCAGCCCTCCCCGCTCGAGCGCCTGCGCGTAGAAACCGTCGCTCATCGTGAAGCGTGTACCAGTGAGGCCAATCGAGGTGATTCCGTGCTTCGCGGCGTAGCCGGCCACCACATCCATGATGCTGAGGATGGGAATCGGACTGGCGACGTCGGGCAACACTTTGTGCATCGTGTTCGTCGCCAGAATGGCGAAGTCCACTCCGGCTGCCGCAACCGCGGCGAACTCCTTCTGGAGCCCCGCTGCAATCGCGTCCCATTCCCCTGCGTGCTGCATCTCGATGTAGTGCTGGAACGACACGCTGCTGATGACGATGCGGGGATAGGAGTGATCGCCAAACGCCGCCTGATGCAATCGGACGATGTTGAGGTAGTACGAGACAGTCGATTCGGGGCTCATGCCGCCGACGATACCGATGCTCTCCATGTCAGCCGCCGAGGTATGCCTTCTTGATTCGGTCGCTCGTCAGCAACGCTTTCGTATCGTCGGTCAATACGATGCGGCCGGTCTCCATGACGTATCCGCGGTTGGCGGTGACCAGGGCCATGTGGGCGTTCTGTTCGACGAGCAGGATCGTCGTTCCCTCGGCGTTGATCTCCTTGATCACACGGAAAATCGTCTGCACCATCTGAGGCGCCAGACCGAGGGAGGGCTCGTCGAGAAGCAGCACCTCAGGCTTCGACATCAAGGCACGGGAGATGGCCAGCATTTGCTGCTCGCCACCGGAGAGCGTGCCTGCGCTCTGCTTGATCCGCTCCTTCAAGACCGGAAAGAGCGTGAAAATCCGATCGTACTCGGACTGTTTCACCTTGTCTTTGCGGAGGTAGGCCCCAAGCTCGAGGTTGTCTGACACGGTGAGGTTGGCGAAAATGCCGCGGCCCTCAGGGACGTGGGAGACACCCATCGCCGTGATGACGTGCGGTTTGACGCCGGTGATGTTGCGGCCGTCAAAAGTGACCTCACCAGTACGCGGCTTGAGGAGTCCCGAGATCGTCCTCAGGGTGGTGGTCTTGCCGGCGCCATTCGCGCCGATGAGCGTGACGATCTCCCCTTTCCGCACTTCGAGATCGATCCCGCGCAGTGCCGGAATGTTGCCGTACGAGACCTCGAGATTGCTGACGCTGAGAAGTGCGCTCATACGCCGGCCGCCTCCGCCGGTTCACCGAGGTAGGCCTCGATCACGACCGGATTCGCGCGCACCTCGGCGGGCGTTCCCTGAGCGATCGTCTTGCCGAAGCTGAGAACGATGATCCGTTCGCAGATCCCCATCACCAGCTCCATATTGTGCTCGATGACGAGGATGGCAATCTTGAATTTGTCGCGGATGCCGTGAATGGTCTGCATCAGGTCGCGGGTCTCGCGATCGTTCAGACCGGCAGCAGGTTCGTCGAGCAACAGCAGCTTCGGCCGCGCGGACAGCGCCCGCGCGATCTCGAGACGGCGCTGGTCGCCGTATGGAAGGTTCTTGGCGTACGTTCCGGCGCGTTCTTCGAGTCCGAAGATTTGCAGCAGTTTGAGGGCCTCGATCTCGGCAACTTCCTCGGCGTCGTGGAAACGTTTCGTTTTCAGGACCGCGGAGAGGCTCGAGTACTGGTAGTGGATGTGGCCACCGATCTTCACGTTGTCGAGCACGGACAGCTCTTTGAAGAGCCGAATGTTCTGGAAGGTACGCGCTACGCCGAGGGCCGTGATCTGGTACGGCTTGAACTCATGCGTCGATACGCCTCCGACGAAGATCTCTCCCTCGGTCGGTTTGTAGACGCCGGTCAGCATGTTGAAGACCGTCGTTTTGCCGGCCCCGTTCGGACCGATGAGGCCCACCAGCTCGTGCGGCCCGACGGCAAGGTTGAAATGCGACACGGCTGTCAGGCCGCCGAAGCGGATCGTCACGTCGCGCGCGTCGAGCAGAGCGTTTCCGTTAACCATCACTGAATCGGAGGAGCGGCGCCTTCGTTACGTTTCTTCTTTCGGCCGAACACCTGCCAAAGCTCCAGGCGGCCGAGCAAACCCTGTGGCCGTGTCAGCATCAGCACGATGAGCATGATCGAGTAGATGACCATGCGCGGATCGCGGCCACCAGGCATGTAGTCTTTTACCGAGCGAAGTCCCTCGGGTAGGAAAGTGAGGATCACGGCGGCGACCACCGAGCCGCTGATCGAGCCCAGCCCGCCGAGAACCACCATGGCCACGACTTCGAACGACTTCACGAACGTGAACATCTGCGGGTTGAGATACATCATGTAGTGCGCGTACAGGCCGCCCGCCACACCGGCAAAGAAGGAGCCGATGACGAACGCCCTGACCTTGTAACGGGTCGTGTCGACACCCATCGCCTCGGCCGCGATCTGATCTTCGCGTACAGCCAGAAAGGCGCGGCCGCCTGACGACTGTACGAGCCGCCACGAGATGACGATCGTCAGGCCGCAGACGAGGAAGACCCAGAAGAAGTTACTCCAGTGCGGGATGCCACTGAACCCGCGCGCGGCGCCGATCTTGTCGATGTTGAGGATGAGAACCCGAATGATCTCGCCGAAACCGAGCGTCACGATGGCCAGGTAGTCGCCCCGCAGCCGCAGCGACGGAAGACCCACCAGGTACCCGGCCGCTGCAGCCAGCAGACCACCAGCCACAACCGCAATCACTAGATAGACGTTCTGCATCACAAACTGTTGGGTAGCTAACGCTCCAAAGCCGATGGCTATGAAGCTGTGGCCTATGGCGATGTGCGCAGAAAACGGCACGCCTCCTGACATCTTCTCGAGGCTTGGAGCAAAGTGGTAGACCGTCAGATAAGACGAACAGTAGGCGCCGACGGCCATGAATCCGGCATGGCCGAGCGAGAACTGTCCGGCGTGTCCGTTGATGATGTTGAGCGACACCGCCAGCGTGATGTTGATCCCCATGATGACCAGGATGCGGTTGTAGTACGCGATGCCGGCGATGGGAATCGCCTCCAGACCGTAGGCAAGGCCGACCAGAACCGCGACGAAGAGACCCAGCCAGAGGAAGTCGCGGAGAAACCAGGGGAGAGACTTCGTCACACCCGTCCTCCCGAAGGAAATGTTGAATGTTGAATGAGGTCCCGGCCGGCGGCGACGCCCCATTCAACATTCGACATTGAACATTCAACATTCAACATTCGCAGTCCTAAACCTTCTCCGCCTGATACTTCCCGAAGAGCCCGGAGGGACGGAAAAGCAGGATGGCAATCAGGATGATGAATGCGATGGCGTCGCGGTAGTTCGAGAACTGGCTGCCGCCGACAAACGATTCGATGATGCCGATGATCAGACCGCCGATGACCGCGCCGGGCACGTTGCCGATGCCGCCGAGTACGGCGGCGATGAACGCCTTGAGGCCGGGCATGATCCCCATGAGCGGATCGATCTTCGGATACGACAGGCCGTAGAGGATGCCGGCCACGGCGGCCAGCACGGAGCCGATGATGAAGGTCATCGAGATGATGCGATCGGTCGGGATTCCCATCAGCGAAGCCGTCTCGAAGTTGAAGGAGACGGCGCGCATGGCCCGACCGAACTTCGTGCCGTAGATGATGTATTGCAACAACCCCATGAAGATCACGGCCACCACGAGCACGATGATCTGGTAGTTGGTGGTGGTCACACCGCCGAAGGTGATGAGGTGCTTCTCGACCAGAGTCGGGAAGAACTTCGGATCGGCTCCGAAGACGAACTGGCCGCCGTACTCGAGCAGGAACGACACGCCGATGGCGGTGATGAGCGAGGCTATGCGCGGGGCGTTGCGCAACCGCAACGGCCGGTATGCGATCCGCTCGTTGAGGAAGCCGAAGAGACCGCAAACCACCATCGCCGTGAGCAGCACCAGCCCGGCGTATCCCCAGCCGAGTGCGCCTCCCTGCGTGGGCAGATGGCGAGCCGCATACCCGCCGGCGTAAAAGCCGACGAAGGAACCGAGCATGAAGACGTCGCCGTGGGCGAAATTGATGAGCTTCAGGATGCCGTACACCATCGTGTAGCCGAGGGCGATCAGCGCGTAAATCGCGCCGACGGCAATCCCGTTGAGCAGATTCTGTAGGATCTCCTGCATTTAGTGGCCGTTACACAAAAAAGGTCCGGCGAACGCTACCCGCCGGACCGTTGCGTGTAAAGACAAAGTTTGGTGTCGTTAGTGTTTGGCCGCCCCGCCGGTGGTCGTGGTGGGAGCCGTAGCCGGGCCACCGGTGGTTGTGGTAGCTGCCGGAGCAGGAGCGTTGTTCATCTCCACCTTGCCACCTTTTGCCGGATCGATGGTGGCTTTGAGCGTGAGCTGGCCGTTCTTGATCTCCTCGATGACCAGCTTCTTGCCCATGGCGTTGCGCTCCGGTCCGATGTTGATCGTGCCGGTGACGCCGGTGAGGTCCTTGGTCTGGCCGATGGCGTCGCGCAGCGATGGACCGTCCAGCTTCGACGCGCGTTTCATCGCATCCGCGAGCGTCTTCATGGCATCGTAGCCGAGAGCGGCCAACGCATCCGGAGTCTGGCCGAAGCGCTCCTTGTACTTCTGCACGAAGTTGCTGACGACCGGTGAGGGGTCGGCGTAGAAGTAGTGGTTCGTGTAGAAGCAACCCTCGAGAGCCTTGCCGCCGATCTCGATGAGCCTTGGCGATTCCCAGCCGTCGCCGCCGAGAAGCGGAACGGTGATGCCGAGGTCACGGGCCTGGATGGCGATGGTGCCGATGTCGGTGTAGTAGCCGGGAACGTAGATCAGCGACGGGTTCGTGGCCTTGATGGCGGTGAGCTGCGAGCGGAAATCGCTGTCGCTGTTCGCGTAGCTCTGCGTCCCTACGATCTTGCCGCCGAGGGAGGTGAACTTGCCTGTGAAGACTTTGGCCAGCCCTTGCGAGTAGTCGCTCTTGACGTCGGTGAGCATGGCCACGCTCTTCGGTTTATTGTTCGCGGTGGACCACTGGTCGGCGAAGACTGCCTGATACTCGCCCTGATAGCTGTCGGTGAAGCAGATGCGGAAGATGTAGTCGCCCTTGCGGGTGACCTCGTCGTTGGTGGACGACGGCGTGATCATCGGCACCTTGTTCGACTGGCAGATCGGAGCCGCCGCGATCGAAGCGGACGAGGCCACTTCGCCGAGGATGGCCACGACGTTGTTCTGCGAGATCAGCTTGGTGACGGCGTTGGCCGCCTCTTCCTGCTTCGACTGATCGTCCTCGCTGAGGACCTTGATCTTGCGGCCGTTGATGCCGCCGGCGGCGTTGACCTCATCGGCCGCCATCATGATGCCGTTGTGGGTCGACTGCCCGAATGTGGCCTGCGCCCCGGTCATCGATCCGTACTCGCCGACCAGGATGTCCCCTCCGGCCGCGCCCGTGCTTGTGTTTCCGGTACCTTCCTTCTGCGGACAACCGAGAAGCCCGAGTGACAACACCGCGAGCGAGATGAAAATGATTGCGTTCTTTCGCATAGATCTCCTCTAAAGAGTTGCGGATTGTACAGCAGGGGACGGACCGGTTGGGCGGCATGCGGCCACGAATGCGCGTGTTATTCTCAGCGCATGCGATGGCGGAAGATTTACCGGTCACCCGTGAAGCCCGACAACGTCGATCCGAAGGTCGCGCACGAAACGTTGCTGGAGATCATCGCGGAACGCAAGGCACGTGACGAACATCGCAACCCGGAGACAAAACCGGTAAGCGCTCCCAAACGAGCAAAGCGATAGCGTGGGCGATCGGCCCTACGAACGCAGCGTCTTTCGTGAACTGCCCGTTCGACGATGCCTACCGGCCAATCCTGCGGGCAATCATGTTCGCTGTCCACGACTGTGGCTTTATCGTGCGTTCGGCGCTGGAACTTCAGGATTCGAGCGACATCAGGCTTAGAAAGATTGTTCGAATCATCCGCAGTTCGGGATACGCAATCCACGACATTTCGCGAGTTCAGTTGGATCGTGCAACTCGTCTGCCGCGCTTCAACATGCCACTCGAGTTGGGCCTGTTCCTCGGTGCGAAGGAGTTCGGCGATGAGCATCAGCAAACGAAGAGCTCCCTGATCCTCGATCGGGTCCCTTACCGATATCAGAAGTTCTGCTCAGACATCGCAGGGCAAGACATTGAAGCCCATCAGAATCGCCCCGCGAAGGCCATCGTCCTCGTTCGGAACTGGCTGAGCAGTGCAGCGGCCGAGCGCGGCAACCGGATCCCCGGTGGGGTGGTCATCGCGGAACGCTATGTGCAGTTCGTTGATGACCTGCCACAATGGTGCGAGCGGCAGAAGCTATCCATCTCCCAACTCACGTACGGCGATGATGAACTGCTCATCGCTGACTGGCTGGAAACCAATCCGTTGGCCTGACCTAATAGATTCACCCACGCGCTCTTCGTCTGCGTGTCCGGCACAGGCAACGAGACGTGCGTGTTCGCCGCTGGACACAAGCCTCCAGGAAGGCGCGCTTAGACACGCCGCTCCTTCGATCCGGCTGACTCCTTACGTTCCTTACAAAACCATTGCGCGACGATGAAGTCACGGCGGACCCGTGCGACGGAGGATCGCCAGCGAAGGAGAGCAATCGTGAAGGGACTTGCCTGCCTCGCTATCGTGATTTCCGTGGCCGCCATCAACGCGCAGCATGCTGCGCCGGTCAGCACCCTCACAACGGATACAAAATCCGCCCCAGGGCGGAAGCTCGTACGGACCTTCGCCGATCTTTTTCAATCCGCGCAGACCGGCGGCCGCGAGACGGAACGGGCGGGGTTCGTGACGCGCGATCCGAACGGCGAGATCGGGTTCATCCCCTGGCCGGCCACAGTGGAGCGCCGGCGTGCAACGTTCAAAGGCTCGGCCCCTCCGAACACCATGGCCCTTGCACACACTCATCCGGATGGGATGACCGAGCCATCGCGACAGGACGCCGGGGAATCGATACGAATCCGGCTACCGATCTATGTCGTCGCGCGAACGGCGATATCTCGCGTCGAAGTCGACGGCGCGACAAACCGAATCATCGAGAATGGCAGGTGGACGGCCAAGGCCATGCAGGAGCACGGCCGATATGTATCAGCTCGTGACGCCGGCCGCGGTCCTACAGATTCACCCACACGCTCTTCGTCTGCGTGTACTTCTCCAGCGCATCCTTCCCCTGATCCCTGCCGAAGCCGGACTCCTTGAACCCTCCGAACGGGAGGGCCGGGTCGTAGAGGTTGTAGCTGTTGATCCACACCGTTCCGGCCTTGATGGCGCGGGCGATGCGGTGGGCCTTGGAGATGTCGCGCGTCCAGACCGCGGCGGCCAGACCGTAGACCGTGGCGTTGCCTTTGGCGACGGCGTCGTCCGCGTCTTTGAAGCGGATGGTGGCCAGGACCGGGCCGAAGATCTCTTCCCGGGCGATGCGGTGATCGACTTCGACGTCGTCGAAGATGGCCGGCTTGACGAAGTAGCCCTTGCCGGTACCAATGTCGGTGCGTTCGCCGCCGGCGACGAGTTTGGCGCCGTCGCTCTTTCCAGCTTCGATGTACGACAGCACCGTCTCCATCTGCTCTTTGGAGACTAATGCGCCGAGGCGCGTCTTCGGGTGCAGCGGATCCGCGGCGATCATCTTGCCGGCGCGCTCGATGAGCTTGGACATCAACTCGTCGTGCGCTGATTCCTCGACCAGTAATCGCGAGCCGGCGGCGCAGACTTCACCCTTGCCGTAGAAGATCGCGTTCAGTGCGCCACGAGCAGCCGCTTCGAGATCGGCGTCGGCGAAGACGATGTTCGGCGACTTGCCGCCCAGTTCCAGCGACACCTTCTTCAGCGTCTTCGCCGCGCGAGCCATGAGCCCTTTGCCAACTTCGGTGGATCCCGTGAAAGCGATGGCATCGACGCCGGGATGGTCGACCAGGGCGTTGCCGACGACGGAGCCACGGCCCGGCACGACATTCAGAACGCCGGCCGGCAGTCCGCATTCTTTGGCGTACTCCGCGAACTTCAGCAACGAGAGCGACGTATTCGAGGCCGGCTTGATGACGACCGTGTTGCCGCACGCCAGCGCCGGCGCGATCTTCCAGACCGCCAGCATCAGGGGGAAGTTCCAGGGCGTGATGGCGCCGACCACGCCAATCGGCTCGCGGAGCGTATACGTAAAGGCGTTGTCGGCAATAGGGATCGTCTCCCCCGTGACCTTGCCGCTCCATCCGGCGAAGTAGTAGAGGCACTCCGCGGCCGCGGGTGTATCAACGTACTGCGACTCGAAGATCGGCTTCCCGTTGTCGATGGTCTCGATGCGCCCGATCTCGGCGGCGCGGGCGCTGAGCATGTCGGCGATGCGCCAGAGCACCTTGGCCCTGTCGCGTGGCTTCATCTTCTGCCACTCGCTCCCCGGCTCCATCTGGGCGCGCGCGGCGCGCACCGCGGCATCGACATCCTCCGCCCCCGCCGACGCAATGTCCGTGATCTTCTCCTCGGTGGCGGGATTGGTAGTGGCGAAGGTCTCGCCCGAGTGGGCATCGACGAATTCACCGTTGATGAAGAGCTTGTTCTGGATGTTTGATTCGTCTGCAGCCGCCGTCATACCGTCACCGCCTCCTCGACGTACGGCGTGATGTCGAAATCGCGGACGTACATCTCGTGGATCTGTTCCATCTCCACGCCGGTCAGCGGCGGATGCTCGGACGCCTCGACGAACTCGCGGATCTGTTCTTCGTCGTAGATGTTGGGGAGTGCCGAGAGAACCGACTGATGCGCGTAGAGCCAGAGGAGCGCGAGCTGACCGATCGTCACGCCGCGTTTCTCGAGGAGCGAATCGAAGCGGTCGACTTTCTGCAGACCTTCGACCAGCCAGGAGCGCGGACGATGAGAACGGTGGTCGCTCTCGTCGAACTTCGTGTCGATCGTGTACTTCCCTTCCAGCATGCCTGACGAATGCGTCACGCGGATGAGGAACTGCGGCTCGGGATTGGCCTTCCAGGCACGGAACGACGAGTCGAAAGACGATGACGGTGAACAGACTTTCTTCCCGGTCTCCCCAATCATCGCCTCGCCCACACCGCCGTACGACGGCCCCTTTTCGGCAGCCAGGATGAACTCACGGCCGGGATCCTGCTCGAGGACGTTGTAGATCATCTGCGTGACCGGCGCATGGCGCACGGCGTTCGCATAGATCCCTTCATCCCGCCAGCCGATAGCCGGACCTAGGGAGGGGCCATAGGAGAGGATCTTCCCTTCACGTTTCAGCGACTCCAGTGTCTCCCAGTGCTCGTCTTCCATCAGCGTGACCACGCGAGGGTTGTGAGGCTGGTAGATAGCGACGTGATCGACACCAAGGCGCTGGAGAGACTGCTCGATAGCGAAGCGGATGAACTTCGGCGACATGTCCTGTGGCAGCTCGCGCTGGCCGCGCGGACGCTCGGGGTTGTTGTAGAAGTCGTAGCCGAACTTCGTTCCGACGATGACATCGGGATGCTCCGCCAGAAGGGGCTTCAGCATGGTCTCGCCGCGGCCGTTGCCATACGCGTCTGCGGTGTCGATGTAGTTGATACCGGCGTCGAGGGCGATCCCGATCAGCCGCCGTCCTTCGTCATCGGAGTAGTTGCCCCACCAGCCGGTGGTGAGAGTCCAGGTGCCGAAGCCGAGCTCGGAGAGTTGGAGGTTTGTGCCGTGGAGGTTTCTGTAGCGCATGGTGTGTGTCGCTCCAACCCTACTTCCCAGCGAACTTCGGTTTCCTCTTCTGGTTGTACGCGCTCAATCCTTCCTTTGCGTCCTCGCTCTGGAAGAGCTGCTGTTGCAGCTCGCGCTCGATGGCAAGGGCCGACTCGAACGGAATCTCCCAACCGCTCTGAACGGAACGCTTGATCCGGCCGACCGCGCGTGAGGCCTTGTTCGGCGGGCAGAAGCTCCTGGCGTACTCCATCACGCGGTCCCACCACTTCTGACCGTCCTGCTCGGCCGGCCAGACATAGTTGACGACGCCGAGCCGCAGCGCTTCCTCGAAATCGAAGAGACCGCCTTCGATCATCAACTCGATCGACTTGGTCTTCCCGACTAGGCGCGACAGGCGCTGCGTGCCACCGGTGCCCGGGAGGACGCCGAGAGTCACTTCCGGCAGACCCACCTTACCGGCGCCCTGCAGGGCGATACGGATATCGGCGGCCATGGCGATCTCCAGCCCGCCGCCGACGGTGTGTCCGTTCAGCGCGGCGATGACCAGCTTTGGCGTCTGCTCGAGACGGTTCAGCGTCTCATTCGCATGGAGGCAGAAGTAGTACTTGAACTGCGGGGTAACCTCCGAAAGCATCTTGATGTTCGCGCCCGCGGAGAAGAACTTGTCGCCCGAGCCGCGGAGCACGATCACGTAGACGTCGTCGTCCATACGCGCTTTGAGGATGCACGTATCGAGCTCCATGTTCATTTCATAGGTGTAGGTGTTGGCGGGCGGATCGTTCAGCTCGAGGATTGCCACCCCGTTTTCCACCCGATAGTCGATCAGATTTCCAGACATGTTTTCTCCTGTTCGGTGAATGCGCGCGCATTGTATGACAGGGCATTCGACCATATGCGGGGGTCGGGCGTCTGGCGTCGGGGCCCTGATGTGAGAACGTTCGACCGTCCGAGAGGCAACTTCATTCGACACCCGACCCCCGACGCCCGACCCCCAAAACCCATGGCACCGCAGTTGCTAAACAGGGAGTCTGGAGAACTAAAAAATGAACATCATCGGATGGCTTCTATTCGGTCTCGTGGTTGGTGCGATCGCCAAGTTCCTCATGCCGGGACGCGACCCGGGTGGGTGGATCGTGACGATCCTCCTCGGTATCGCCGGTTCCTTCGTGGGCGGCTTCCTCGCTTCGATGCTCGGTCACAACGAGCAGACGGCGGGGTGGATCGGCTCGATCATCGGCGCGATCGTCCTCCTCTTCATCTACCGGCTCATCGTCGGGCGGCGCGCCATCGCCTGACGAGTCTCAGCCCCTCCCCCGACCTGCTTTCCAGGCCCCTGAACCGGGGCCTTTTTTTGTTGCGGAAGGAACGCTTCAACGCTCCCCTGTGTTCTCCGTAACATGTTACGAATTTGCCACGAAACATTTCGTCGGTTCGTTCGTCTCAAATGAAAGCGGCGGCCACGCCGCCATCCGCTGGCGCTCATAGCGCACGCGGAGCAGAATGGCCCCGCCACGAAAATCAACGATCAGCCAAAGGAGCATCAACTGACATGAATCCATCCACCAAACGAATTCTGTCGACGATTGCGATCATCATCGCCTCCGTCGCGTTCGGTGTCGTCGTCAGCGCCGACCTCGGCCTGATGGGCACCTCGAACGCACAGTCGCCGGCCATCCAGACCACGTCCGGCGGTACACCCGTCGCCACGGTCACCATCCCATCGTTCGCCGACGTCGCCGCTCGTGTCATGCCGGCGGTCGTGTCGATCACCTCGACCGAAGTCATCAAGACAAGCGATCTCCGCAACAGGAGCCCCTTCGGTGGCGATCCCTTCGAGTTCTTTTTTCCCAATCCCGGCAACGGCCAGCGCAACCCGCACGGGAACCGCACTCCCGACGAAGATGACGAGCGAAAGCAGGTCGCCGGCGGTTCGGGCTTCATCATTTCGGCCGACGGCTACATCGTGACCAACAACCACGTCATCGATGGTGCCAGCAAAGTCCAGGTTCACTGGGGCGCCGATGAGAACGGCGCTGGCGGCCATACGAGCGAGGCCAGGATCATCGGCCGCGATCCTGCCACCGACATCGCTCTTCTCAAGATTGACGCCGGTCAGGCCCTCCCCAGCGTGCCGCTCGGTGACTCCGACCGCATCCGCAAAGGTGACTGGGCTCTCGCCATCGGCAACCCTTTCCAGTTCGAGAACACGCTGACCGTCGGCGTCATCTCGGCGAAAGGCCGAACCCTCGGCCTCGGCGACCAGACCCGTTCGTTCGAGAATTTCATTCAGACTGACGCGGCCATCAACTTCGGAAACTCAGGCGGACCGCTGATGAACATCAACGGCGAGGTCGTCGGGATCAACACAGCCATCCGGGGCGGCGGCGCGCAGGGCATCGGCTTCGCCACCCCGATCAATACCGCCAAACGCCTTCTGCCTCAGCTCCGGCAGGGCAAGGTCACGCGCGGCTACCTCGGCATGGGCATCGTCGACCTCAACGAAGACGCCAGAAACGGCTTCAATCTTCCGCCCGATACAAGAGGCGCTCTCGTGCAGAAGGTCGATGCTGGTCTTCCCGCGCAGAAGGCTGGCGTGCAGCCAGGCGACGTCATCGTCGCAGCCGACGGGCATCCGATCACCACCAACCGGGCTCTGATCGACTACATCTCCTACCTACCGGTCGGCACCAAGATCGACCTGACCGTCATTCGCGACGGTAAACACAAGACGCTCACCGCCTCGACCATCGAGCGGACGCTCGAAGCCAATAAGGCGGATGTGACGCCGCCGGAAGAGGCAGCACCTGCCCGCAACAAGCTGGGCATGTCGGTTCAGGAGCTGACGACGCAATTGCGTCAGACCTACAGTCTTCCCGAGGGCATCACTGGAGTTGTCGTGACTGGTGTGAAGGAGGTCTCGCCAGCCGGCGACGTTCTTGGCGAAGGCGACGTCATCAGCGAAGTGCAGGGCGAGAGAGTCGCGAACCTGGCGCAGTTCCGCGCCGCGATCGATCATCTCAAAGGCGGCCAGACAGCGCGCATCTACGTCACGTCACCAGGCCGAAACGGCGACTCCCTCTCGGGCTACCGCTTCCTCCACGTGCCATAAATCACAACCTTCGAGATTTCGTCCGAAAAAAAGCCGGCGAGCAATCGCCGGCTTTTTTGTTGGACAATCGCATTCGTGGAAGACCTCATGCGCCGCGCGCTGGAGCTCGCGGAGCGCGGCCGCTACTCCGTAAGCCCGAATCCGATGGTCGGTTGCCTGATCGTGCGCGACGGCAACATCGTCGCGGAGGGGTGGCATCTAAGGGCCGGTGAGCAGCACGCCGAGGTCGAAGCGCTCCAAAACGTCGATGCGCGCGGCGCGACGATGATCATCACGCTCGAGCCGTGCGCCCATCACGGACGTACGCCTCCGTGCGCCGGCGCGATCATCGACGCAGGCGTCGCACGCGTCGTCGTCGCCATGCGCGATCCGCACGACGTCGCTGCCGGTGGAATCGAGAAGCTGCGGGACGCCGGCATCGAAGTCATCGCTGGAGTCCTTGAAGCCGAGGCCCGCAAGCTAAACGAGGTCTTTGTCCACGCCGTCACCCACCGCCGCCCGTTCGTACTGCTGAAAGCCGGGATGACGCTCGACGGCAAACTGGCCACCGTTACCCGGGAAAGCCAATGGATCACATCGGAAGCAGCCCGGCAGAAGAGTCTGGAGCTGCGGGAACAGTTCGACGCCATCCTGGCCGGCGGCGGGACGGTACGAACCGACAATCCACACCTCACGCGCCGGCTCGGATGGAACAACTCCGCCGCCGGCTGGACGCGCATCATCCTCGACCGCGGCTGCGTGGTGCCTGCTGACGCGCACGTTCTCACCGACGGCGGCGCCACAGTTCACATCGTTGATGATGTCGATCCGGAGACACTTCTGACAGGCCTTTACGCGCGCGGCATCCAGTCTCTGATCGTCGAAGGGGGCTCCAACGTCCTCTCGGAATTCATCAGCCGAGGGCTGTGGCAGAAGATGATCGTCTTCGTCGCACCGATGATCGCCGGCGGCGGCAACGCGCCGTCAATCTTCAGCGGCGATGGAGTGGCAAAGTTGACAGACGCTTATCGCTTTCGGTTTGATCGCGTTGAAGTGGTGGGAAGTGATCTGATGATTACCGCATATCCGGGGAGTGGCGATCGCTCGAACCCGACGACTCCCACACCCCACACCCCACTCCCCACACCCCACACCTAATGTTCACCGGCATCATCAATCATCAAGGCGTCGTCGATTCGCTCGACCGGCTCGGGTCAGGGGCGCGGCTGCGGCTTCGTTCAACGATCGCGGAGCCATTTGCGCGCGGCGAGAGTCTGGCCGTGAATGGAGTCTGTCTGACCGTCCTGCCGCAGGACGATGGCACCCTCCTCACCGATATCTCGAATGAAACGCTCGCGCGAACGACTCTGGGCGCGATGTCGCGCGGCACGCGTGTAAACCTCGAGCGCGCGATGGCCCTGGGCGACCGGCTGGGCGGACATCTTGTTCAAGGGCACGTGGACGGGGTCGGGGTGCTGCTGTCGAAGTCATCCGAGGGCGACTTCGCCGTCTATCGGTGGAGCTGCCCCGCCGAGTATGCGGATCTGATCGTCGACAAAGGCTCCATCGCTGTCGATGGCGTATCCCTCACCGTCGTCGAGCCCGACGGCGCGAGCTTCGGCGCAGCGTTGATTCCCGAGACACTCCGCCACACCAACCTCGGCGACGCCGCCGCCGGCGACCGCGTCAACCTGGAGCTCGACATGATCGCGAAGTACGTGCGCTCGTTCGTGGCGCCGTATCTGGTGCGGTAACGGGGTTTCGGATCGTGTGCGGGGATGCAGCGTGCTGCGGCTGAGAAAGAACCAAGGCTTGGCAGGCGAAGGGGGGCGCACGATTGCAGGGCGGCGCGGAGGCGCGCGAAGGCGCGCCAGACAATTTAGCCCCTGGCTCGGCCAGGGGAATCTCGGAGAGAGATTTGTGGCCGCGAAGGCGGCCACCACAACGGTACCTCTCTCGCCGGCGGTCTGTGGCGACCGCCTTCGCGGCCGCAAATCAATCATCTCCGGCTACCCCGCGCCGAGCGCGGGGCTATGTTGTTTCGCACGCCTTCGCGCGCTACGCGCTCGGCGGTCGTTGGCATCGTCAGGGTTGCGGGCCTCGCCCAGGTAGTAGGGGTGCAGATCACTACTACTCGCAAGCCTCCGATCTTCGGATGATCAGCGACGATCAACAGACGCTTCCCACTCCACCACCAGAGGCGAGACAATATCGC
The DNA here is from genome assembly GCA_038230535.1 of Thermoanaerobaculia bacterium. GTDB lineage: Bacteria > Acidobacteriota > Thermoanaerobaculia > Gp7-AA8 > Gp7-AA8 > JADGNZ01. The sequence continues at coordinate 20,761 of JBBRNB010000054.1, read as the reverse complement.
CCTTGATCGTGATGCGACCCTTCATCACGCCGAAGAGGCTTTTCGGGCGTACGCCTGCTGGGACATGCTTACTCAACGCCTCACCGTTTTTCGCTTTCAACGCCGGTTCGGCCGCGGACGCTTTCATGCTTCTCATTCGACCTCCGTGATCATGGTCATGACCATGATAGAAGAAAGACGATCACTGCAACTCTTGTAACCCACCCCGGACCACGCAACCCCGACACCACGCAACCCAACTACACTGTTCGGCGCGTGATCGTCTACAAGAAAACGCCCCATCTGCGCCTGACGCGCGCTCAGGTGCCGGAGCCGCCGTACTGGGCGGCCACGACCATCGCGCCGTACAGTCCGAGACGCGCGGCGCCGATCGCAATCGACTACATCGATCTACGCGCCTCCGGTTCGGAGCGCTTCGACGTTTCCGTCTGTGAAGACGTTCGCGACGATCTCGAGCGCACCACGACGCGGCATCCCCTGCACGCGCCCGCGCTGATCGATGCCGCCGAGTTCGCGGAGGTGATCTTCGGCCGCGGCGAGGAAGCGCTGCAGTTCTGCGCGGAACAACATGTTGCGGCGATGGAGATCGTGACGACGCGCGGATCGCTGCCGCGTCAGGTCCCCGACGACGCGGTCATCGCCATCGCCACGTGGCCGTTGGAGCTGGGGCGCATCGAAGCGCTCTTCGCCGAAGCGAACGAACGGCGATTGCGATGGGGCGTGGTCATTCCTATCATCTTTCCGGTGACGACCAACCTCGCTGCGCTGGCGCAGCTCGCGGATCTCGCCCGGGCGCACAGCCCGTCATTCTTTACCGGCGTGCCGGTCGAGCTCGACGCTACCGCGCGCAATGCCCTGGCGCGATCGCTCACCGATGATGGCCGCGACGACACCTACGAGATGCTCTTTCACGCCGACCTCGGGCCGATCCGGTTGTCCACCGAACGCCACATCGCCGCCCTGGCCGGCGAGATCAACGCCGCCGACTTTGTCGTCCCGCCGCGCTGGGACAGACCAACGAACTGGAACGCCGCCGTGCTGCTGACGCTGACTGCAAGCCGCATCCTGGCGATGAATCGCGACGAAGAGCTCGCCTGGCGGCTGACTCGTTCAGCGAAAATCGTGGCCATGCTCGAGAAACCGATCGAGCGCGTGGCTCAGGCCGCCAGTCTTGCCATCATCGACGCGCTCGATGAGATCAGCGTCGACCTCCTCACCGAGTGGCTCGAAACCGGCAGGTCCAGTTTTGCCGGACACATCGAGAAGCAGTGGCGGCTGCGAAGGGATAGCGGAATCTAAATGTCTTCGTGGAGCCGATGGCAGGCAGGGGCCGCCATAACCGCCTGAATGCTTCTTTGAGTCTTACCGGAGAGCGGCAGGATAACAGAAAATTCCAAAAGCAACTGAAATTGTGGAATCCGAAATAGGAATCAATGTCTAGACGTCAGATTCTCCTGCTCCTCGCGGCGTTGGCCCTGGTGCTCCTCGGCGTCATCGCCGCTGCGTGGTTCGTTGCACACCGCGTCGAGCAGATGACAGCCAGAGCCGTGACTTCGAAGGAGGAAATGGCAGACCTCGATACGATCGTGACGCGCGTTCGCGATCTGAACCGTCTGGAAACAGCAAACATGCGCGTGGTCAACGTCAGCACGGTCACGCAGTCATACGACCTCATCCCGAACGCTCTGGCGGGCGACGAGTTGACGCTCTATTCCGCGGGGGATGTCATCGCCGGCGTCGACCTCTCGCTCCTGCAACCCAGCGACATCCATCGCGAACCGAACGGCACGATCGTCGTGCGCCTTCCGCCGCCGCAGCTCCTCGTCTCGCGTCTCGACAACCGCGCTTCCCACGTCATCGAACGCCGCACCGGAGTCTTCCGCCGCGCCGACATCGGCATGGAAGGCCGCGCCCGCCAGTACGCCGAGCAGAACATCCGCAACGAGGCGGTCAAGAGAGGCATCCTCCCGCTCGCCCAGCAGAACGCCGAAGCGCGGGTGGCCGGACTGCTGCACACGCTTGGCGCGCAGAAGGTGCGCTTCGATTCAGCGAGCGGGAATCCGGCCGCGCGGTAGTGCGGTCAAAGAGACCTCTCCGCAGATTACGGAGACAAAACCAGATAGAAAAGACGCCCCGATCTCAATCTGGCTTGCCCGTCATTCCGAGCGAGGGACAGCGCAGGCGCTGCACCTGGGAAAAGAAACATGGTGCTGGCGAAAGCCGCGCGATTGCCGGTGTCGATGCGCGCAGGCGCGTCGGACAATGTAGCCCCTGGCTCGGCCAGGGGTCATCGTCGTAGTGGATGGTTTGCGGCCGCGAAGGCGGTCGCCATAACCGCGACCATCGCGCCTGGATCCTGTGGCGACCGCCTTCGCGGCCGCAGATTCCTCAACCACGAAGTACCCCGCGCCGAGCGCGGGGCTATATTGTTTCGCGCGCCTTCGCACGCAACGTGCCACGACCGGCAGCCCCGATCACCTCGTTCATGTCGCTTCCCCAGGTTGAGAGAGCCCGAGAAAGCCGCATAAACCCTGGGAGTTTCTTGGAAGCCGGCGAAGCACGGCGAGGAATCCCCTCCCTGAAACCGCGGACGGGGGCTAACGGCTGGGGACTCCTCGCCGTCCTGCGCCGCCGTCTGATCTCCGCGATTCGCAAGGGCGTCGCGCGGCTTCGGCGACTCGGAATGACAGGAGGAACACTACATCTGCGTAATCTGCGGATAAGCCTCCGGTTTTCTATGCACCCAGCACCTTCTTCGCCACACTGATCGCCTGCTTCAGCGCCGCCGACTTGTTCATGGCCTCGTCGTACTCGCGAGCGGGATCGGAATCGTAGACGATGCCGGCGCCGGCCTGAACCGAAGCGTGGCCGTTCTCGAGCACGATCGTCCGGATGGCAATACAGGAATCCATGTTGCCGCTGAAACTGAAGTAGCCGACGGCACCGCCATAGGGGCCGCGGCGGGTCGTTTCGTGCGCGTCGATGAGCTCCATGGCCCGGATCTTCGGCGCGCCGGTGAGCGTGCCGGCCGGGAAGCAGGAGAGAAAGAGATCGACCGGACTGCGGTCATCGCGGAGCGTCCCCTGGACGTTCGTGACCAGGTGCATGACATGGCTGTAGCGCTCGATGTGGGCAAAATCGGAGACTGAGATCGATCCGCTCACGCAGACGCGGCCGAGATCGTTGCGCCCGAGGTCGACGAGCATCAGGTGCTCGGCCTGCTCCTTCGGGTCGGCAATGAGTGCACGCTCCATCGCGGCATCCTCGGCCGGTGTCGCGCCGCGCGGCCGTGTACCGGCGATCGGGCGCGTCTCCGCGCGCGTGCCGTCGACGCGCACAAGCATCTCGGGCGACGCACCGACGAGCGTGCACTCCGGCGTGCGCAGGAGGAACATATAGGGCGATGGATTGATCGAGCGGAGAACGCGATAAAGCGTCAGGGCATCGGACGCCGGAAAGTCGGTGCTCCACCGCTGTGACAGGACGATCTGGAAGATCTCGCCGGAGACGATCTCTTCCTTTGCCGCGATGACCACCGCCTCGAAATCCTCCCGCGGAATGTTGGACGTGAACTGAACATCGGACCCGTCATCGGGAAATAGGAGCAGCTCGACACGCGCGCCCCGCAACCGCTCGATGGCCCGGTCCAGCCGCGTATTCGCTTCCTCGACCGAAGCATGCGCGTCGGAAGTGAAGAGATTGACGATGACGTAAAGCCGCTGCTTGACATGGTCGAAGACCACTACGTTGTCGAAGAAAACGAGGCGGGCATCGGGAATGCCGCTTTCGTTGCGATACGAGTCAGGGATGCGCTCGCTCCAACCGGCCACGCTGTAGCCGAAGAAGCCGACCGCGCCGCCGAAGAACGGCGGAAGCGAATCCTCGCCGTACACGCGCAGCGGGCGCAGCTCATTGTTCAACACCCGGATCGGATCGGGCGTCGAGTCGTCGAAGCGAAGGCTGCGCCGCGGCTCGAAGCCGACGAACGAGTAGCGGCCGACGTTCTCGCCGCGCTCCACGCTCTCGAACAGAAACGCTTCCCCGTCGCCGGAGAGCGCGGCGAAAGCCGCCACCGGCGTGATGGCGTCGGCGCTCAACTCGCGCACGATGGGAACGATGTCGTAATCCTTGCGAAGGTCATCCAGGTTCATTGACATGCCTCGAGAAATAGCTCGCTCTGCCGCGCGGCCTGCGCGTGGAGGAGATCGAGCCCGGTAAATGTTGCTTGCGAGCCGCGGCCGTACGCCGCTTCGATGATGGTAACGGCATCAGGCAACGTCATTGCGACGTTCGGCGGCAAAGTATTGATGATGAGATCGCCGCGCCAGGCGGCCAGTTGGCCGAGCGGCCGGGCGTTCAGTTTGTTGGCCGTGCGATTGAAGACTACCGGTTCGATGCCGGCACGGCGCAGCGCTACCAGCGCCGCACGGGCCGTCCCTCCCGCCCCGATCACCGCGGCCGTCCTGGCGGTGGTCCTGGAGATGAGCGAGATGAAGCCGTCGACGTCGGTGTTGTCGGCCACGATGCGGCCACCGATCCGCACGAGCGTGTTCACCGCCCCCGCTTCGCGCGCGTTTTCGCGGACATCGGCACCGGCTCTCTCGGCGAATGCCAGCGCCTGCTCCTTGAACGGCGCCGTGATCGACAGTCCGTTCGGAGCGAAGCGCAGGCCGCGCGCGAATGGTTCGGCGATATCGAGAAAGTCATCGGTCTCAAAGATGGTGTATGCGGCAGCGATGCCGCGCTGGCGAAAGATGGCGTTGTGAATCGCCGGCGAGCCGCTGTGTGCCGCGGGATTGCCGGTGATGGCGAAGATCTTCTCCGCACGCAGCGCCTCACGTTTCGGACCATAGATCGCCAGCGCCTTATCAAGAGAGAGTTGCCCCGGCGCCGCCTGCCGGGCTGCATCGACGCTGACAAACTGCAACTCTGATCCGAAGAACGGGGCGAGGATCCGCGCGTACAACCCGCGCAAACCCATCCCGATGACGGTCAGGTCCTCGCTGTCATCGAGCAACGCCAGCAACCGGGCGTTGTCAGCGAAGCTCGTCGGTGTGACCGCCACCTTCAAACCCTTGCACCACAGAGACTCAGAGTACAAAGAGGTATCTCTCTGTGCCCTCTGTGCCTCTGTGGTGAAAGCTTTGTTGCGCATCTCTTCCACCAGCCGCTCAACATCGGGCACACCGTCGAAGTCGTGGTGCGAAACCACGAACCGTTCGTGAGGCGCATCCGGAATGTCGCCACCCCACTCGACATCGGCGAAATCGATCCCGGCTCCGATGGCCGCTTCGATGTCGACGTGCCCGCCTCCGCGATTCGTGGCGATCACCGGTTTCGCCGTCGCTGCCCGCACGGAGCGCCAGTCGACCGCGCGTCCGTCGAATGCATCCGCACGCAGCTCGATCGCATCATGATCGGCGTCCAACGCACGAATCACGGCGATGGCCTCTTCAGGCGTCTCTTCGAAGATCGTAACGACCAGTTGCATCAACAAGACCTCTCTCCGCATCGAGAAGAGGTTCGGTTGATGACCGGCCGATATTCGCGCCCCTTCCGATGCGGGGCGCGTGCGCGCTACCCGCTACCTGCGGCGGGACCACCACAATCTGCGCGGCGCGTTCATCGCCGGGGAGAGTAGCGGCGGCGGCGCGATGTTGTCAACACCTGCTGTTGCGGCTCATTGTGAACGCGGCCGGAGAATGTCGCTCAGCACATCCGCTTTCCCTTCGATGCGCTCCAGATGTGGATAACGCTCGCCGTCGTGGTAGTCGACGGTGAACAATCCGGCGAAGCTGGCCTGTTCGGCGAAGATCGTGATCGGTTTGCCTGAGGCTCTCGCCGCACGGATCTCTTCGCGGAGGACACCGCCATCGAACTTCCGTCCATCGACGGCCGTCACCTTCATCCCCGGCATCAGCCCGCCCGCGTACGACGGCGATCCGTAGACGACGTCGGCGATCGTGCCGTCGTTCTTGATCCACATGCCGAGGGAGAAGCTGACGTCGGTCTGTTTGTTCGTCCGCTCCCGTAGGGTCAGGTAGGTGTTCGGCGTGTCGTTGTAGACCAGACGCCATCCGGCCGCCTCGAGGGCGCCGAGCGGCGGATGCGCGGCCACGCGGTAGACGCGTGTGTCGAGAAAGCCGCGCCAGTCGTAGGGAGCGACCTGATTGAGCGCGGCGACCAGATCACTCAACGTATACGGCTTGACCACCGTACCGCTGGTAGCCGGCGCGCCGAAGAACAGCCGGGCGAAGTCGTCGAGCGATTTGGCATTGTTCGTCTTCGCGCGGATGATCGTGTCAGCATCGAGCCACACCAGCATCGACTCGTCGTAGTAGTCGAGTGCGCGGCGGTACGGCACTTCCTCCCCAGGAGCCTCGGCGATCAACGTGACCGCGACCGCGGTATCGGCCAGTGGCCGCCAATTCCGTCCGGGACGGTTATGGTCCTGGTTCCCCGACACCCACGCGGCGAACTCGCGATCCTCCTCGGCGGTCCTCATCCCTGAGCGGGCCGTCAGCACCAGATCGCCGAGGTACCGCGTCATTCCTTCGTAGACGTAGAGAAGTTCGCCCAACATCGGCGCCTGGTAGTCCGGCGTGGCCAGACCGGCAGGACGGCGGTACTTGCCGTTCCACGAGTGGACAAACTCGTGGGAAAGAATCGTGATCGTCCGCGCCGTCCAGTCGCCATCGGTGAAGGCGTGCTCATTCGCCCGGATATCCGTGCAGTGATGATGTTCCAGCCCCTGCGGCTCGATGAGGTCCGAGAGTGTGACCAGCCAGTAATACTCGCTGTAGTGCCGCGCGCCGAACAGCGCATCCGTCTCGGCGACGAGCTTGCGGAGTTGCGCGATACGCACATCGGGCAGCGCCAGAGCCGCCACGGAATCGGCCGTGATGGTCAGATGCTCCCGCCCGTCGCCGGCGATCGGAATCGTCCGCACGTGCGTACCCGCCACGATTGGCGAGTCGACCAGTGTCGTCAGCGAGACAGGCGCGAAGTCGACCCGATCCCCGTTTCGTGACGCCACCGGCAGTGCGGTATCGAACGTCCATCCCGCCGGCAGCTTCACCGAGGCGCGGAATGTGGCCTTGTCCGAAGGGGTGTCCCCGGCGTAGACCACCACATGGTTGAAAGGCAGCAGAAGCAACTCCTGCGTGGCATTCGCCGACTCGCCGTACCCCGCGCCGAAGGTGAAGGAGGGCGAGAGATAGTCGAAGTCGATCGAGAGCGACGTCGTTGACGCCGGTACGTCGACATGAAACGCGAAGAGGTCGACCGGATCTCGGGTCCACGCCACTTCCCGTTCGCCGGCGTGAACGTGCAGCCCGGCCATCTGCATCAACGGCCCCGTCGGCGTGTGCTCCCCCGGAATCCACTTCGGATAGACGAAGGTCATCGGTCCAGCGGCCGCCGGAAGGACGATGTGCGAGTGAAACACTCCCCGCCGCGCATCGCTGCAGTCGACAAAGATCGTCGCTTCCGATCCCGCGGCAAAGGCGCGGAGAGAGGCCAGAGTGAGGAGAGCGAGAATCGAGAGCCGTTTCATGGCCGGCATCGTAGCAAGGCTGGGACAGATTCAGGGCGGTTAGGCGGAGAGACGCCGCCTGGCCCTTCACTTAAGGGACCCCGGGACCGCGGGTGTCTCGCCCGCATCGGCTTCACGCCAGAGTCAAACAGCCGGCGGGACGCCCGCGGTCCCAGGTCTAGGAATTCTTGGGCGAAGATCGGTGGACGGCAACGAATAGGACGAAGAGACGCTGTGCAGGCCGCGGGAGGATGCCGGCTCTCGTTCCTGTTCGCCATCCTCGATCGCCTTCTCGATTAGGGCGCGACTCCCTGTCGGAGGCCGATGGCGGCGACAACGATGATTGCGCGGGGGTCAGAAACGAAGGGTCAAGCCTTGTTTTGTCGACCGAAACGGATACAAATAATATGGCACCATCAAATTATACCGGCGCGACTACATACGCATTTGCGAATATTGCCGCGATCCCATGAGCCGCCCACCAAAGCAGATGAACGTCTTCGAGCGCTACCTTTCGCTCTGGGTGGCGCTCCGCATGGGCGGCCGGCTCGGTGGCGTCTCGCCGCCAAGGAAACGCAGGCGGGACGCCAGCGCTGCCGTCAGCCCTTTGCTGCCAGACGGCGCACGGTGGACGCCAGCTCCTCAGGGTCGACCGGCTTCTTCAGATAGGCGTCGAACCCTGCCGACAGAGCGTACTGGCGGTCCTCGGGGCGGCCGAACGCGGTGAGCGCGACCACCGGCGTGGTCTTCGAATCGTCCGGACGCGAGCGGATGGCGCGCACGAAGGCGAAGCCGTCCTCATCCGGCATGGCCAGGTCGCAGACCACGACGTCGGGCGATATGGCCTCGAACTGTTGCAATCCTTCGCGTACCGAGCGCGCGCAGTGCACCTCCGCGCCGGCGCGCCGGAAAACCGCGGCGATGAGATCGCGCGTGTAATCCTGATCGTCGATGACGAGCACGTTCACGCCGCGCAGATCGGGCAGTCCTGTTCCGGACTGAGGAGTCAGCCCCGCGCGTTCCTTCGGCACCCGGCGGACGACATCGGCCTCGGATTCGATAATCGGCAACTCGACCGTGAACGTCGCGCCGAGCCCCGCTCCATCGCTGGCCACGCGGATCCGGCCGCCGTGCAGTTCGACGAGTGCCCGCACGATGGAGAGACCGAGGCCGATGCCTTCGTGCGACCGAGTCATCGACCCGTCCTCCTGGCTGAACGGCTCGAAGACGTGCGGCAGATACTCCGGCTCGATCCCTTTCCCTGTGTCTGTCACCGTAAGTCGTAGGAGCGAGCCGTCCACGACCAGCCGCACCGTGATCGTTCCTCCTCGGGGCGTGAACTTCACGGCGTTCGACAGAAGATTCCAGATGATCTGCTGCAGGCGCCCTTCGTCACCGAGCACGCGCGGGATGAGCGGCGGAACGCTGGCCAGGATCTCGATGCCCTTCGCGGCCGCCGCGGGATGAACGGTCGTCATCGCCGCATGCAGCACCGGACCGGGGTCGACTGGAACGGGCTTGAAGGTCATCTTGCCCGCTGAGATCCTCGACACATCGAGCACGTCATCGATGAGCTGCGCCTGGATCTCGGCGCTCTTCTCGATGGCATCGATGGCCTCCCTGGTTTCCGCTTCCTGGAGTCCAAGCTTGAGCATGCGCGCCCAGCCAAGGACGGCGGTCATCGGGGTGCGCAGTTCGTGTGAGAGGGTTGCCAGGAATTGGTCCTTCCGGCGGTTGGCATCCTCGAGGGTCTTCTGTGCCGTCTGCTCGTCGGTGATGTCGCGGAATTCGAGCACGGCGCCCGCCGATCTGCCATCTCTCTGCAGTGGCGCCAGCGAACAGGAGACAGGAAAGATCGAGCCGTCCTTGCGAACGAACACGTCCCGGTGATTCTTCAGCGGCTGCATGCGCTCGCGCGCGCTCTTGATGGCGCAGGTACCCGCGGAATGCCCTCGGTGCAACGCCGGCTGGTGAAGAAGGTCGTGAAACGGCAGCTTCGCGAACTCCTCCGGAGTGAAACCGGTCTGCTCGACCGCCGCGGGGTTTACGTAACTGGCAATACCCTGATCATCGAGCATGAGCAGGCAGGATGCGGCGTTTTCGGCAATCGTGCGGATGAGCGCATTGGCACGCTCCAGCTCCTCAGTCCGCACCTCCAGCGCTTCCTTCGCCGCGACCAGATCCTGCTCGGCTCTTTGTCGCGCCAGGAGAATGCTCTGCGCGTTCTGAATCGCAACAGAGCGAAGTAGTTCTTCCTCGTCGTCTTGTGGAAGGCCCATCGGTCAGCGATCTCCCAGGCGTTCGGCCGCGAGCGCGGTGCCGAGAACGCGTGCGCGGATCTTGGCAAAGGCTGTGTCGCGCGTCGTCGATGTGTCGTCGCTGAACGGCGAGAAGCCGCAGTCATCGGTCGTACCGAGCTGCGCGGCCGGAATGTATTCTGACGCCTCGAGAATACGGTCACGCACTTCCTCCGGCGTCTCGATGTGCGGATCGATCGGCGCGACGACACCGACGAATACGCGTTGATCTGGTTTGAGAAACCTGCGGATGATCTTGAGGACGTGCGTGCGGTCCTTCTCACCAGCGAGCGCGACGTAGAAGTTCCCGGCCTTCATCTGGAACAGGCTCGGCAGGAGCTCCGCGTAGTCGACTTCCGCGCTGTGCGTGGAATCGCGGTCGGCACCCGGACACGTGTGTACTCCGATCCGAGCCCGCTCCGCGCCCGAGAAGCGCGACAGCGCGAGGTTGTTGAGATCGATGAAGCTGGTCAGCAGAGCCCCCGAGGGATCGATCTTGACCGCGAGACGTCCCTCAGTGAAGTCGATCTGTACTTTGTACGCCCCCTTCGTGAGGCAGCGACGGATTTCCCTCTCGTGTTCGCCGAGAAGGTCATCGATGAACTGTTCACGCGTATATCCCTCGATCCCCTCCGCCGGGTACATCAGGCTCAGCGCGGAGGGCGAGATCACGGCCTGCTTCACGGGGACGTGCGCGTACTGTAGCGCGGTGTCGAGGTAGGCGTCCGCAAGGCGGCGGTAGCGAAACGGCCCAGACGTGAGCCTCGGCATCCGCCGCGTGTGGCCGGCAGAAAAGGGGATCTTGAAACCGTCCGGCGCGGTGTTCGCCAGGCCATGAACCGAGTAGGTCCAGAAGTTGTGATACTTCCGCTGCTCCCCATCGGTGATGACGGGAGACCCTGTTTCCTCGAAGCGTGCGATGGTGTCGCGGATGGCATCGTCGTAGAGCGCTTCGAGTGAAGGATCATCGGCATTCCCATCCGCCAACGCCTCGATGAGCTCGATGGGGCGGGGGATGCTGCCAATCGGTTCCGTCGGTATTGTGATCATGTTCCTCCGTTTTCATCGCCTCGCCGGGAGCAGCATACGGAAGGCTGAGGCAGCTATTGCAAGACTGGAACCGACCGCCGGATGGGCTGGGGCGGGTGCGTAGGGAAGCGACATCGCTTTCGGCGAGCGCATCCCGGTCCATACCCGAAATCATCGGAGTTTGACCTTTGAAATGAGGCGATGCCCCCCATCGAGTCATTTCATACAAGGCCCTCGATGGAGTTCATCGAGTCATTTCATTGAAGGCTCTCGATGGAGTTCATCGTGTCATTTCAGAGACAAAACGCGAGCTGATTTTCGACTCGTTTGGAAACCGGGAGAGAATGCGCCCGAAAGGGGACGACGAATGAACTCCAAAGCACTGACCATCACCCTGCTCGCCGCCGTGACACTCTCTGCGGCGCCGAACCCAGCCGTACCGATCCTGAAGGAGCCGATGCACAGGCTGAAGCTCGAGAACCAGTACGTCCGGGTCTTCGACGTGCTCGTGCCGCCACACGGCCAGACGCTGTTCCACGAACACACCAATGACTACGTTTTCGTCCCGATCGGCGCTTCGAAGTTCCGTTCCGAAAAAGCGGACGGCACGACGACCGGCATGACTCTCGAGAACGGCGAGGCGCGATTCACCCGCGCGCCACTGGTGCACCGTGCCTTCAATCTCGCGGACACGCCGTTCCGAAACATCACCGTCGAGATCCTGAAGCCGGCGGGCTCGCCGCCCGAAGCGCCTCTCCCTTCGATGCCGGGACATTCGACCATTCTCGATAACGACCGGGTTCGCATCGACCGCCAGATACTCGAGCCCGGCCAGTCCACCGGACTCCACACCCACACGCTCATGAGCCTCGGGATCTGCGTCTCACCCGCCCGCGTCGAGTACTCGGGACCGGGACAAAAGACGGAGACGGCCGATCTGGAAGCCGGCCTGTTCAACTGGCACACCGGCACACGCACGCATTCATTGAAGAACGTCGGAAAGACGACATTCGAGGCGATCGAGATCGAGTGGAAGTGACCGGCGGCAGTGCTCTCCCCTGCCGGAAGTCATGGGAGTAACGTCGTCCTTTGTGCACGTGCGAGGTGACGCGATAGCGCCTACATTCGAGGTGTGGAAACCGAAGACTTCCCCTCGAACTGGCGCAGCGTCGCCATCGTCACAACGGTACTCATCGTCATCGCCATCGCCGCCAACTCCGCGGCCCACGCGGGCGGCGGCAACCCCGATCGCCTGAGAATCTATCTATCGGCCATGGCCGCGGAGTGGGGCGGGGTCTATTACATCCGGCACGTGGCCCGATCCCGCGGCTCATCCCTCGGGGCGTTGATCGGCGGAGTCTGGTCCCTCGGCTCGGTCGTGCGCGACATCCTCATCGCGGCCGGATTCTGGGTAGTCGTGCGCATCGTTCTCTTCGGAACGCAAATGCTCGTCCACCCGACGACGGCCGTAACCAACAACCTACTCCCCCAAACCCCGTTGGAATCGATCGTCTGGGTTGCTCTGGCCATCACCGCCGGTACCTGCGAAGAGCTCATGTTCCGCGGCTTCCTGCAACGCCAACTCCTGACGCTGACACGCAGCGCAGTCCTCGCCATCACCGCCCAGGCGGCGCTGTTCGGCCTCACCCACCTCTACCAGGGATGGAGGCCGGTGGTGTCGATCACTATCTACGGCCTCCTGGCCGGAGTCCTCGCCCATTGGCGCCGCAACCTGCGGCCAGGGATCATCGCCCATGCCTGGCAGGATGTGGCCGCCGGACTGCTGCGGTTGAAGTGGTTGTAGATCAGCGTGAAGCTGAGCGCCGCCGCTGCTGGATACGTTCCAGTGTACGGACAAACGCGCGAAGTGCTCCTCCGTTGGTGGCGTCGGCGCGGCTGTAGGCGATGGCGAAGCCTTCGACGGTCGGGACGAGTGAGATCTCGGCGAAGGCACCGTCCGCTGAGATGTTGAAAGGCACCGCATCAATGGGCGTTCCATCGGCGCGAAGGCGGATACCCTTGATCTGGCCGGGCGTCTGGTTCCTCGGCGCAATGAACGCGACCAGGTACTCGCTGCCATCCCAGGCGATGGCGACGTTACCGTCCGAGGAGATTTCGGAGAGAGGCTGCGGAGCCGCCACCGCAGTCCGCGCCAGTACCGGATTGCCATCGAGGTCTGTCTGGGCGATGTTGATCGTCGTGTTGAACGCGGCGTCGACGGCCATCCAGGCGAACGTCACGCGATCGCCACCGATGGCCATACTGCTCCCTCCGTCGCTGGCCGCGTCGGAAAACGCCGCGGTACCGACGGCACCCACCGTGGACTGTTCCGGCTGGATTGGAATGGCCGAAAGACCCCAGGGACCGAAATTGGCGTCCTGGAAAAACTGAATGGAGGAACCGAGGATGAAGCGGCTGCCGCTCCAGGCGATGCTCGGCATCGACGGTACGCCAGCGTTCTTCGGCGGGGTGAACTGAGAGCCGGGATGCACCGAGCCGTCATCGGATACGCGGCCGGTGATGAGGGTGGAAGCATGCACGACGCTCGGCAATCCGGCTGCCTTGATCATCGTCGCGATGACAAATTCAGAGCCGTCGTAGGCAACTCCCCCGCTCCACGTGCCACGAGTATCCGCGAGCACCATGATCGGTGTCGCATCGGCAACGCGCCCATCAAAGCCGACGCGGAGCGCGAGAAGCGGCGTTGAGAAATCAGGCATCCGCACCTGATACGCAAGCAGGAAGTTCCTCTGACCAGCCGCGATGCCGACGATTGCCGGATTCTTCCCGACGAGGGCGAAATCGACTCGTGAGCCGTCCAGTGCCCCTGCCAAAGCCTGGTCTGTGACCCATACTGCGAGTTGATGCGCCGGCGTGCGCGCGACACGTGCATGAAGCTGAGACGACGCGGCAGTGAAAACCGGTGCCGGTCCCAATGCGGTTTCAGCGCTCAACTGGACTTTGCTTTCGGCGGCGAAAGAAGTGAGCGCGGTCAGAACGAGGAAGGCGGAGGTGCAAATCACTCGACGTATCATTCAAATAAGCCTACACCCTCCCCTCCGCGTCGCCAACCGTCTGATTGCAGATATCGAGTAAATTAAATGTTACAAAAATGCTCTGATCGAATACCGCCCCAATGACAAAGAACCCGCCACCAGACTCCAGCAGCATCAACCTGTCCTTTGCGGAGCGGCTGCGCACCGCCGCTGAGCTACTCGAATCGCTCGACGCCGACCGCGGGCAGTTGGCGCAGGTGAGCACCGAAGAGCGGCAACGGTTGCTGCATGCGACGCGGCGGGTTGCGGAGCCCGATCACCATGCCCGCAGGAAGCTGGTCAAAGCCGGGCGCCGCGCACGCAAAGCGGCGCGGCTGCAGCAGGATGATCAGGTGCTCAACTCCGCCGGCATCCGGGAGTTGCGGCGGAAGCCGGTGTTCACCACGCCGAATGCCTATCGTCAGGAGCCGGAGGCGGAAAAGCCGAGGGCGACCTCCGAGTCGCAGCATTGCTACGTCTGCAAGCAGCACTACGAGACAGTCGATCACTTCTACGACCAGTTATGCCCTCCGTGCGCGGAGCTCAATTTCGCGAAGCGGACCGAGCTCGCAGACCTGCGCGGCCGCGTCGCGCTGTTGACCGGCGGCCGGGTGAAGATCGGTTACCAGGCCGGACTCAAGCTGCTCCGCGCAGGAGCGCGGCTCATCGTCACCACGCGTTTCCCGCGCGACTCCGCGGCGCGTTACGCACGCGAGGACGATTTCGCCGGCTGGTCCGATCGCCTCGAGATCTTCGGGCTCGACCTGCGTCATACGCCGAGCGTCGAGGCGTTCTGCCGGGAGATGCTGGCCACCCGCGAGCGGCTCGACTTCATCATCAACAATGCCTGCCAGACGGTGCGGCGCCCGCCGGCGTTTTACGAGCACATGATGGAAGCGGAAACCGCATCGCTGCACACGCTCTCCGGCGCCGAGCGCAAGCTCCTCGGCGCGTTCGAAGGGTTGCGCGGCTACCGCATGCTCCCCGAGGACTCCGCCGGGGCCGCATCGGCGAAGCTGGAGGAGGTCACAGGCCTTGCGCATTCGGCGGAGCTCTCCCAGGTGCCGCTCCTGCCGGAGGACCATCGAACAGATCGTGCAATCTTTCCGACAGGCCGGCTCGATCAGGACCTGCAACAGATCGACCTGCGCGGACGGAACTCCTGGCGGTTGCTGATGGACGAGGTGTCGTCGGTGGAGCTGCTGGAAGTGCAGTTGGTCAATGCTGTGGCGCCGTTCATCATCAACGCCCGGCTCAAGCCGCTCATGCTCCGCACGTCGAACCGCGACAAACACATCGTTAATGTCTCCGCGGTGGAGGGACAGTTCTACCGCAACCAGAAGACGACGCGGCACCCGCACACGAACATGGCCAAAGCGGCGCTGAATATGATGACGCGTACCGCGGCCACGGACTACCAGGCCGGCGGCATCCACATGAACAGCGTCGACACCGGCTGGGTGACGGACGAGGACCCGGCCGCGCTGGCCGAGCGCAAGACCTCGGTACACCGCTTCCATCCGCCGCTGGATATCGTCGATGGAGCGGCGCGCATTCTCGATCCGATCATCTCGGGGCTGAATACCGGCGTACACGTGTGGGGACAATTTCTGAAGGACTACAAGCCGGCGGATTGGTGAGGACTGCGCCCTTCGGCGCGTTGTCTATTATCTGCGCTTCGCGCGTTGTCTGTTATCTGCGCTTCGCGCGTTGTCTGCACCTGCGGCGCGTTGTCTGCACCTGCGGCGCGTTGTCTGCGCCTTCGGCGCGTTGGCTGCACCTGCGGCGCGTTGGCTGTGCTTCGCGCGTTGTCGGTTGTCGGTTGGTTGCGGCCTTCGGGCCGCTTTGGATGGGCTTTGCGATCGTCAGGAGCCGCCTGAGATTTCAAGTCCCGCACTCCAACGCGGCCGAAGGCCGCAGACAACCGACAACGCGCCGAAGGCGCAGATAACGCGCGAAGCGCAGACAACGCGCGCAGCGCAGATAACAGACAACGCACGCAGTGCAACTAACAACGCGCAGCCGCGATTGTTAACCGTCGCCATCCCTCTGCGTATCCCCCGGCAGAGGATCTGAGAATGTCCAAACAAATCATTGGCCTTTGCTTCGCTGCTTTGATCGCCGTGAGCGCGGCGGCGCAGGAACCGGCCACCGCAACGACCAGAACCGCGACGACGAGCACAGTCGTCACCGACTCCGACAGCCATGAGACGCGCGAGGCCTTCGACAACACGCTCCGGCGCTATCCCTCGGAAGTGGCCAGAGTCCTCAAGCTCGACCCGTCGCTGATGTCCAACCAGACTTACCTTGCCAACTACCCGGCGCTGGCGGCCTTTCTTTCGCAACACCCGGAGGTCGCACACAGCCCGGCGTTCTATCTCGCCGAATTCTCGATTCCCGACGATCGGCCGGTAGAGACCAGCGGTGAGCGCGTCTGGCGGTCGACGATGGAAGGGCTGGCGATCATCGCGGTCTTCGGCCTTGCCACCGGCGTCCTCATCTGGCTGGTACGGACTGTCATCGATCATCGCCGCTGGAGCCGGGTATCGAAGACGCAGGCCGACGTCCACAACAAGCTGCTCGATCGATTCACTGCGAACGAAGACCTTCTCGCGTACATCCAGACACCGGCCGGGAAGCGGTTCCTCGAATCCGCACCGATCGCGCTGGACAACGGTCCACGCGCGGTGAGCGCGCCGGTCGGACGCATCCTCTGGTCCGTTCAGGTCGGCCTCGTACTCGCCGCAGCGGGTTTCGGGCTCCAATACGTCAGCCGAGGCGTCGAGAAGAACGTGGCACAGCCGCTCCTCGCCATGGGCATCCTGGGTGTGTCGATCGGCGCCGGATTCGTCCTGTCGGCGATCGTCTCCTACGTTCTCTCACGGAAGCTGGGATTGTGGGAAACGACGGCGGTGGCAGACGCGAAGGCGAGTGACTGAAGTGATGGGAGTGGGGGGTGGGGGGTGGGGAGTGGGAGAAGAAGCAGACGACTCCTGCAGACCAACTACCAAGCCCCACTCCCACACCCCCCATCCCACCCCCCAAAGAAATGAGATCATCATCGAAATGGACTTCACCGGCGTGATGAATGATGCGTTGCTCTCCATCGCCGGCGGCCGGTCGAAAGCCGAGGCCGCGGGAATGATGGATGAGGAAACGTTCCGCGCGTTCTATGACAGGACCTCGCGCGCGGTGTGGGTGTATCTCGCTCGCGTCACCGGCGACCGGCAACTGGCGGACGACCTGCTACAGGAGACGTTCTACCGGTTCTACAAAGCAGGCGCCAC
Source organism: Thermoanaerobaculia bacterium (assembly GCA_038230535.1). Lineage (GTDB taxonomy): Bacteria > Acidobacteriota > Thermoanaerobaculia > Gp7-AA8 > Gp7-AA8 > JADGNZ01. Next base: position 3,579 of record JBBRNB010000054.1, on the reverse strand, counting down.
GCATAACGACGAAAACCATCGCCGCAACTCACTCTTCTGCATCGCCACCAACATCGCCCGCGACGTGAACCGGAAAAAAACCCGGCATCCGGTCGAACAGATCGAGATCGACGAGGTCAACGAAGAGACCGTGGCGATCGATGCCCGCATCGCCGAGCGCTTCGAGGGCAGAACGGACTTGCGCCGCGCCATGGAACAACTGAAACCGGTCCAGCGCGAGATGCTCTGGCTCGCCTACGCCCTGGGCTCCACCCACGCGGAGATCGGCGAGATCATCGGCGTCAAGAGCGGCAGCGTGAAAATTCTCCTCTTCCGTGCGCGGCGCAAGCTGGCCGCACTCCTGGGAAGGCCGGTGGAGGCCTGATGAGCGAGCGATACGAGTGTCCGCTCGAGCAGGAGACGCTGGCCATCGTCCATGCCGGCCGCTGGCCCGGCAGTTGTGATGAGACCAGCCGCGCGCACATCAGTGCCTGCCCTACCTGCGGCGACATCGCCCACATCGCGTCATTGATCGCGAACGACTACCAGGCCAGCATCCGCACCGCGCACGTCCCCAACTCGGGACTGATCTGGTGGCGAACGCTGCGCCGTGTACGGCAGGAGGCGGCCCGCACGGCCTCTCGCATCATCACCATCGTTCAAGCGATCGCTGTCGCCGCAGGCGTGGCCGTGGCCATTGGAATCATCGCCGCCACCAGCCGGACGTTCTCATTCTTCCCCGCAGACGTCTCCCCGACATTGCTCGCGCAATGGGGCATTCCGCTGTTGATCGCGCTGGCGGCGTGGGTCGCGCTGGCACCAGTGGCTGTGTATTTCGCGGTGAGCAAGGACTGAACGTAGCGCGCAATCGTAGCGCCGCCGGGCCGGCGGCGAGCCAGCCAGCGGGCCGCTGGCGCTACGCAGGACTACCGCCCCGCGTCCGCCTCCCGCACCGGCACGTTCTTCACGTACTTGTCGAACCAGTTGATCCGCTCCGCCAGTACGTGCAGAAGCGTTTCGCGCGCCGCGTAGCCATGAGCCTCGTTCGGCAGCGTCACGTAGCGGACCGTGGCGCCGTAACCTTTCAAGGCCATGTAGAAACGCTCGGATTGAATCGGGAACGTCCCGGAGTTGTCATCCGCCTCGCCGTGCATCAGCAGAATCGGGTCCTTCAACTTGTCGGCGTACCAGAACGGCGACATCTTCGCGTAGAGGTCGGGCACTTCCCAGAATGTGCGCCGCTCGCTCTGGAAACCAAACGGCGTGAGCGTGCGATTGTAGGCTCCGCTCTCCGCGAAGCCGGCCCGGAAGAGCCGTGAATGCGCCAGCAGGTTCGCGGTCATGAACGCGCCGTAGCTGTGGCCGCCGACTCCGATGTGGTCGCGGTCGCCGACACCCATCTCCACGACCTTGTCGATGGCCGCCTCCGCGCTGGCCACCAGTTGCTCTACGTAATGATCGTTGGCCGTCTCACCAGGTCCGATGATCGGCATGGTCGGATTGTCGAAGACAGCGTACCCGGACAGCAGCAGGAAGAGTTGCGAGTATCCGTTCACGATCGTGAAGCGATTCGGTGAGCCGGTAACCTGGCTGGCCGAATCGGCATCACCAAACTCGCGCGGGTACGCCCACATGATGACCGGAATCCGCTCGCCCTTCTTATAGCCCGGCGGGAGATAGAGCGTGGCCGACAGCTTGACGCCGTCTTTGCGCTGGTATGTGACGTACTGATGCTCGACGCCGCGAAGCATCGGCTGCGGATCTTTGAACGCGGTTACGGAGCGGCGCGAGTCGGTACCGAGCGTGCGCACGTAGTAGTTCGGCGTCTCCTTCGGCGTCTCGTAACGCGTCAGGATCGTCTTCATATCGTCGCTCAGCGGCACGATGACGGTCTCGTACGCATTCGCCGCGCAGCGGAACAACCGCTCACTCTCGAGCGTCTTCAGGTTCAACTTATCGAGGAACGGACGATCCCCTTCCGGCGATGCTCCCTGGCCGGTCAGGTAAATCGAATCACCGATCTGGGTGATCGGACTGCCTGAACCGCGGCCGCCGAAACCGCCGCCGCCAAACCCACCGGCACGTGAACCGCTGTCGTGCGTGAGCGGAATGCCTGGGTTGTCATACGACGCGTCCTGCTTGCGATCCCAGAGTTTTTTCGGCGGCGCGCCGGCTTCGATGATCCATGTCCGCGTGCGGCGCGAGAGCCGATCGAATTCGCTCAGGAGCGCGACGCCTTTCCCGGTGTAGGAGATCCCGGCGAATCGCCATTCCGTCTTTCCGATCTCCGAGGAGGCGTCGGTGAAGGGAGCGGAGAGCGTCATGACCCGGTCGCGGAAAGGAACCTTGTTCTTCGGATCGCCGCCGTCCAGCGCTTCGGTCCAGACCACCGTCGCCGGCTGGTCTTCACGCCAATGGTGACCGCGCGGCCCGGCCTCGACTCCGGTCAGCGGCGTCCCCTCGCGGCTCGGCCGGCCGGCAAGTTTCTTCACCAGCGCACCCTTCCGATCCCAAACCTCGACATCCTCAGGGAACCCACCCATCGGGATCAGGTGCGAGAACGGGCGCTTGATCTTCGTGACCAGGATGTACTTGTCGCTCGGCGACGGCGACACATCGCCGAGGATTGCCGGCTTCCCGATCATGGCCGGCGTCCCGGCCACAGTGTCGATCGCGGCAAGCTGACTGGTGAAGTAATACGCGAACAACGCTTCATCGTGCGCCGTCCGGATCATGTCTTCATACGTCGCGCTCTGCGCAGTCTTCCCCTCGTTCTCCTGCACGTTCGGGCCGCCGGGAACGTTCGAATCGGCAGGAGCAGGACCGCGGCCGGGTGGCACGACCTTGCAGACGATGGTCTTGTTGTCGCGCAGCCAGTCGCACGGATCGCCCGCCGCCTCGTTCAATCGCGCTTCGCCGCTCACCTTCTTCGCAACGCCGCTCGAAGCATTGGCGACCCACAGCTCGATCCCGTTGTCGCGCGTGTTCACGAAGGCCAGCTTCGATCCATCCGGAGAGAACTTCAGATTGGATAGATTCGCCTGCGGAGGGACGTTCACCGTGATCTCGCCACCGCCGGCCACCTTCTGCAGATGAATCGCGTAGATGAGCGGAGTGCGATGCGGCCCGTTCGTCTTCGGGTTCACCCGAGCGCCTGCCAGTCTCAGCATCGGCTGCGAGAGCGCGGTAATCGCCGGCTGCCCTTTTCGATACGCAAGGGCGATGACTTTCTTCGACGGACTGAGCACCGCCTCCGGCAACGGCGCCGCATCAAACGCGGCCACGACTTCCGGCGGCGGCACAAGGTACTTCGGCGTTTCGGCGGCTAGTGGCAGTGCGAGGAAGGCAAGCAAGACCAGAGACCGCGACGCATGAATCGAAGGCATAGATCGCTCCTGTTCCCGTAATTGGCGGGCGGATTGTACCGGAGGGGCGAGACATCAAATCGAAATCCAACCACGCGGTGATTCTCAAGGAACGGGCGGTTGCGAGTATGTCGTACTCCACCCCCCTCCCAAAGCGGTGGCTGGCGCCACCGCACTCCAAAGCGCTTCGCGCGAAATGATGTTGTCAATCCTCGCCAACTCTGCACAGGTTTTC
>JBBRNB010000053.1:0-46419 GCA_038230535.1 Thermoanaerobaculia bacterium | reverse complement strand
TGCGGATGGACATATTACGAATGCGGATGGCCTGGCGCATCTGCTCGCGCAAGGGAGTTGTGACCATGACTGGTCTCCTTTCAGCGGAGATCCAATCAGTAGACCCACAAGAACACCAGCCAGACTCTCGGTGCCTATGGCAACGAATCGGCGCGAACGCGAAGCGCGCCGCGTAGCGGCTTCGTCCAACTCGGCGATGCACCGGACGTGGACCCGCAACTCGCCTCGGTCCAAGCGCTACAATCGTTTGCGTGAGGGTCTACGCCGGTGAGCTTGGATCCGTTAGGCGCCTGGAGGCTCCTTCAAAGCCATCCGTGCCGAGTTCCTGAAACGCGCCGAGGATGATGTCCACTTCGTCTGCGAAGACGGCGAAGCGATTCAGGCCCTCGTCCGCCGTGCCGTCGAAAACGGCGAGCGCGAGGAGACGACGGTTCACGTCACCGCCCGCGTGCCGAAGAAGCTCGGCGACGAGCCGGTGGCGCAGTTCGAGATGACGCTGTCGGTGAAGAAAAGCAGTCGATCGCGGGGGTGAAGCGGGAAACGGCTGGCTCGCCATACGTAGACTTGTCATTCCGAGCCGGCGCAGCGCGGCGAGGAATCCCCGGCTGAAACAGCGGTGTGAGTGGCTACCGGCTGGGGATTCCTCGCCGCGCTTCGCCGGCTCGGAATGACAGGCTTGTTTGCGCGGCTCTGGTTCATTCTGTACGAGGCGAAGATCGGTGGATTAGTCGATCAGTGGATCAGGAAGACGACCGAGCTACGTTTCGCCGATCCTGGTCCACTGACCCCACTGACCCGCGAATCGACTGATCCACGTCTACCGTTTCCACTTATCGACTAATGTACCGCGTCAAGTCAACGACGAAGAACGAGGCGACAAAGTGGAGGACACATGGGACCACGCCTTCGTTTTTCGGCTGCTCGTAAACAATTGATAACTTGGTGCTTGCCGCCACTCAGTCAAAGAGGCGTGACCGTAACAATATTATTGGTGTTGGTTGTTCGTCGAAGTGAAGTGTTGTTTGAACCCTGGATTCAGGTCCACTGAGATGCGTGGGCGCAGCGACCCCTAGGCCGGCGCTGGAAAGCGATTTCACAACCGCGAGGAGTCCGTCTGCTACACGTGCGAGGCGGTCATAGTCGACCGTGGTTGGTAGGTCCTTGACGGTGTGGTAGTTGGGGTTCCGGTAGGGCGCGGTATCGGTCACCATGAGGGCGTCGTAGCCGCAGCGCCAGAACGACCACTGGTCGGACCAGCCGATCTCCGGGATAACCTCCGGCAGGACGGCGCCTTCCGATGGGACGGTTGCCGAGCTGCGGAAGGCTTTGATCGTTCGTCGAATCAGTCCGCGGGATCCGAGGTTGCCGGCGAAAGCGATGAAGTTGCCCTGCGAAGGGTAGAACGGAGAGAGTAGTGGTGGATATGACTGACTGCCGATGGCATCGCTGAAATAGCCCAACGACTCGAGGCTGATCATCGCCACGATCTTCTCTTTGCGGTCCGCGCAACGCCTCGCGTAGACGACGCTCCCCATCTCCGTCGTCTGGAAGTGGGGAGGCTCCTCATTCACGAAGGCTACGAAGCGAAGAGTGCGCGCCGGTCTTTGCGTTGCAAAGTGCCGGGCAAGAGCGAGGAGAGCGGCGGTACCAGTAGCGTTGTCGTCTGCGCCGGGAGATTCGTCGACTGAGTCGTAGTGCGCGCCGATGACAACGATCTCTTCCGGCCTCGAGGCTCCTCGAATCTCCACCTCGATGTTCGAACATGAGGCGCCGGCGACGGAGAAGGTTTGTCGAGCCGGTTTCAGGCCCGAGCGAAGAAAGGAATCCTCAATGTATGCCGCGGCCGCCGAGAGACGATCCGGCAGGACATCGTTTCGCTCACCGATCTGTCCCGCCAACTGTTCTACATCGTGATGGATGGTGTCGCGCATGGCAGCTTGTCTGGTGGTGAGCGGCGAAGGAGCACCGTGGAACGACCGGCCCGGCATCGCCACCGCGATCATCCAAAAGGCGCTGACGATGATGGCAGCGAACGCGGCCAGCCAAAGAGTGCCTACGATGAACCTGCGCATCTGACGATCCTACAGCGGCGCGTGGCACCTTGAACACGTGGGGCCAGGCCTTCGTTTTTCGGATCCCTGTAAATCTTTGACAATGCGGTACTTGTGGACACTTAGTCAAAGAGGCGTGATTGTACCGATATTATTTGTATCCATATCGATCTACGAAACGAAGGCTTGACCCGGCCGTTTTCTGATTGGTGAAACAATGGTTTGACTCCTCGTTCCTGACCCCTCTCACATCCGGGGCTGTGCAGAGTCAGGCGCCCGGCAGATCGCCTCCAAAACTTGCTGCCCTCGCGCAGAGCGTGAAACCAACAGCAGAAGACGACGGCTGCAACCGGCGCATCCGAAGGAACCAAAGGGTCACCAAACCGTCAGGCATCTCCGCGAGCCCGAGCGCACCGTGCCTCCGTTCACCAAGGAGATGACGATGTGCGACTCGATCGAACATCGCACCGCCGCGGTGCGCCAGCTAACGGTTGATGACCAGAAAGGGTTCTCCATGGTTCGAAAGGCATTCATCTTCACTCTCATTCTCATCGCATTCACCTCTACCGCCAGGGCTCAGATCGCCGGTCCTCGGGACGCACTTCCACAGAAGTTGCGCGACGCGATGGCTCGCGTAGACGCGCAGCGGTACAACGTCGTGCCGCAACCGGCCGCGGACGGGAGCGTGCTGACCGGCTTCGACCGCCTGCAGCGTAGCTATCCCGGGCCGCGGAGCGTACAGACCGATGCACGCGTGCCCATCCCTCTCATCATTCAGGGAACTGGCATTCCGTGGATTCCTGGATCGGGCAATCAACTGACCCAGCGAACGGCCACCGGTCCGGACGGTCTCGTCGCGATCGCCACCAGTTTCACGGAGCAGTACAGCGATCTCCTCGGCATCGCGAACGACGAGCTGCTCGCCGACCGGCACACGGTCGTTCACTTCGGTAAGAACAACCGCTACTGGTCCCTGCGCCTGCAGCAGGTCGTGCGCAGCGCGGAAGCCGGCATCGTCCCGGTGCGCGACGCACATGTCTTCTTCCGGGTCAATCACGGCAATCTGATCCAGTTCGGCAATTACCTGGCCATCCCGGCGCGGGATCTGTCGTTCAGCGGGATCATCAGTCGCTCCGACGCGGTGCAGACCACGCTCGCGCTGGCCGGCGATCTCGCCCACGTCCAGGTCACCGACGCGGCGATCGACCTCGGACAAACGGATCGCAGCCTGGAGGCCGTGCTGGTCAACGGCACGGGCGGCACGCTCGGACATCAACTTGTCCGCGCGTTCACGCTCACCGGCGACAACTACGACGCCGAGGTCTGGCTCGATGCGCACAGCGGCGAGGTGGTGAACGTCATCGATCAGACCGAAACAATCGACGGCACCGTGCGCGGCGGTATCTATCCCAACACAAACACCGCGGGGACGGAAGATCTGCGCGCGCTGCCGTTCATCAACGTCTTCAACAACGGAGTGACGAAAGCGGCTGATGCATCAGGCGTATATGACTACGCGCCTCCGGGCTCATTGGCCACGGCCTCGCTGTCGGGTCCATTCATCGCCATCAACGACTTCTGCGGCGCGAGCTCGCTCGCGACGTCATTGCCGCCGGGCGATATGACCTTCGGCGGTGGTGCGGGGACGGATTGCGCGACGCCGGGCCTCGGCGGTCCGGGGAACACGCACGCGGCGCGCACGGCGTTCTATCACCTCAATCTCATCAAGGAGAAAGCGCGGAAGTATCTCGACTCCGACCCGCAGACCGTCACGCCGTGGCTCAGCCAGATTCTGACGACGAACGTCAACAAGTCCGGGATGTGCAATGCGTTCTGGAGCAAGGGATCGAAAACGCTCAACTTCTTCCCCACCACCGCCGGCGGCCCGGGCGGTTACGACTGTGCCAATACCGGAGAGATCGCCGCGGTCTTTCTACATGAGTTCGGACACGGCCTCGATCAGATGACCAACGGCTCCTCCCCCGACGGCGGCACCGGCGAAGCGTACGGCGACACCATGGCGTTTCTGCAGACGCACGACTCGTGCATCGGTCCGGGTTTCTCGCCGGGACATGTCTGCCAGGACGGCTGCACCACCTGCACCGGTGTGCGCGACGTGAATCTCGCGGTCAAGGTGAAGCCGTCGAACATCACGTCGTCTCCAATCAACTGTCTGAGCGATTTCATCTCGTTCGACGGCACATCGTTCCCCCGCACCTGCGGCATCGGCGGCGGCGTGATGGGTTTCGAAGTCCACTGTGAATCCGCGATCGCCTCGGGCGCGGTGTGGGACATGGCCCAGGCCTTCATCGCGAAGTACGGCCAAGGCGCGGGATGGGCGCTCGCCGACCGCATCTGGTACGAGTCGGTCTATGACACGGGGAGTGCGTATCAGATCGTGTCCGGCGGGCAGTGCAACACCGCGGCAAACATCGACGGCTGCGGCGGCAACAACTGGTACACCGTGATGCTTGCCGTCGACGATGACAACGGCAATCTCGCCGACGGTACGCCCGACGGCGACCTGATTTGGAACGCGTTCCATGGTCACGGCATCGCCTGTGGCGCGGCAGCACCTCCGGTATTCACGACCTGCGTGCCGCCTGCCATACCGGCGCCCACCGCGGTGGCGGGGGCCGGCCAGGTAGATCTGAGCTGGCCGCCGGTGCCGGGAGCGACGAGCTACAAGATCTATCGGAACGAGATCGGCTGCGGCTCCGGCTACACACCGATCGCCGAGGTATTGGCGCCGGCGACGACCTATCCCGACATCACGGTCGCGAATGCGGTCACGTACTACTACAGCGTCCAGGCTGCCGGCTCGAGCGACACGTGCGTGTCGGCGTTCTCATCGTGTCAGGCCGCCACTCCGGTCGCGCCGCTGCTTCCGGCGAACATCTATATGGTGCTCGACCAATCGGGGAGTATGTCGGGACCGACGTCGGCCGCAGGCGAGAAAAAGATCGATGCCCTGCACGACGCGGCACAGATGGTCATCGATCTCGTCAGCGACTACGCGGCGGACGGTTTCCGCCTTGGCGGGGTCAGTTTCTCAACGACCGTCACCGGCACTTCGGGTCTGAAGGATCTCTCCAACGCCGCGGAAAAGAGCGCTCTGCAGACGTTCATCACCTCTCTGGCGCCGGCGAATCTCACGGCCATCGGACAAGGGATCAACGGCGCGCTCAACGCGTTCCCTGCTTCACCGAATCAAAAAGTGGTCATGCTTCTCTCCGACGGCATTCAAAACGTGGCGCCGAATCTCGAGCTCAAGGCGCCGCCTCCGGGAGCGGCGGTCGGTGGCGTGGCACTGCCGTCTGACGTCCAGTTCTACACCGTCGCACTCGGGACCACCATTCAGCAGGCTCTCTTCGACGATCTGGCGACGACCGGCGGCATTCCAGGCTTCTACTACAGCGGAGGCACGCCCGAGATTAAGGCCAATTTCGCGTTCTGGATCGCCGGAGTGCTCGGCCTCGATCCGGCCGGACCATTCGGGCCGGCCGCGCAGGCCGTCCCGTCTGCGCCCGCTGCGATGAGCATGGCCTCTGTTCCGGGCGATACGCACTATCACGTGAACAAGACAGCCCGGCGCGTGACGTTTCTCGTAACCTGGCCGGACAAGGGGAACGATCTTCACTTCGAGCTCCAGACACCGTTCGGCACGACGATTCATCCTCCCGCTTCGAGCTTCCACCCCGCGCAGGGATACGCCGAGTACACGGTGCGATTCCCGTTGCGTGGACGCGGGCTGGCTGATCAGGCCGGCGATTGGGTCGTGAGCGTGACGAACAATCCTCTGCAGCTCCCGTTCAACACGTACGCGCTGTTCGACGATCCGGTTCTCAACCTGCAGTACAAGACCGGCGGCGCCGATCCAGTGGCGGGCCAGCCACTGCCGCTCGAGGCGCGCGTGTTCGAGAACGGGACGCCGATTTCCGGTCTGACCGTTCAGGCCACACTCGACGGTCCGGGTCAGGGCGTCGGCGAGGCGCTGTCCGCTTCGAACGTGTCGCCGGCCTCGCCGGGTGGTGATCCAGCCAGTGCCGCCGATCGGAAACTCGTGACATTGCTCAGACTCGATCCGAACGTGCTCGGCCACGCCGCCAACAGCATCACGCTGATCGAGAACGAGCCCGGTGTCTATCGCGCCGGCCTTCCGGCGTCCCAAACCCTTGCGGCCGGGACCTACGTCGTCAACTTCAGCGTGGCGGGGCAAGGCGTCGTAAACGGCCAGTTCGAACGGACGCAGCGTTTTTCGCGCTACCTGCGCCTGAAGCCCGAGATCGCCAACACGAACCTGATCATTAATACGACAGCAGGCGTCGTTCGCCTCACATTCACTCCGCGCGACCGGAACAACCTCCGGCTCGGTCCGGGCTGGACGGATACCATCAAAGTGAGCGCGAGCGCCGGCAGAGTCGCAGGCCTGATCGACAATCTCGACGGTTCGTATTCGGCGACGATCGAGGGCACAACCACGATTCCGAGGATCATCATCACAGTGCGCGGCGAAACGATCGTCGCGAGGTAGTAGGTGTGCGGGACAGGGACAGGCGAGGGCGCCTGTCCCTATCCACTTCTGCGAGGACCTCCCAATACCCGGCGAGAGGTTTCCCTCAAAAACCTTTTCACCACAGAGGCACAGAGATCACAGAGGATTCAGTCAAGTGTGCTCTCTGTACTACTAACCTCTTGTTTCTGAGCGTGACGCGAAGAATTATTCCAAAACAATGGGGTCGCATCGAGAGAACAAGAACTCGCGCTTCCTTCCATCGAGAGTCCTTCTCCCCCAGCGCTTCTCAGCTGGGGGAGAAGGCGCCGAAGGCGGATGAGGGGGCCATGCTTGGAGGAGTGGGTGAAAGACAAAGGCCTGCCCCCCCCCACTCCCGTCGTTCGCTCTTCACTCAGACCTGACCGGCGCCTTCCCGCTATTGAGAAAATCGATCAGGATCTTCATTCGGTGAGGGGATGAACACATCGCGCATGGCTGTCGCGTGGAAACATGCGTGGAAACATGTAGGGTCAGGCCTTCGTTTTTCGCCAATCTGTAAACAATTGACGGCTTGGTACTTACGGACACTCGGTCAAAGTGCCGTGACGGTGCTGATATTATTTGTATCCGTATCGGTCGACGAAACGAATGCTTGACCCCTTGAGCTGTGTGGTTGAGCTCCCGTCGCAAAGCCCGGAAGAGCTTCGTTGAGGACGTTGCAAAGCGCGCGCAGCGGCTGTGGAGCCTCACGCATCCGAATGAAGCCTACGTGGGACATACGAGAATCCGGGGTACGGAACGCTGACCATCGAACAGCGCGACGGCAAGCTCTACGCGTCCATCGGCCTTCTGACGTCTCTCATCGAAGCGTTCACGAAACCGGAGACCGCGCGCGTGGAGCTGACGCCCGGCAGTGGCGACACGATCACGTTTAAGTGGAGCGGCGGAGAGAAGCCGGATTCCGTCGTCTGGGATCAGGACGAGTTCGTACGGATCGATCGGCTTGATCGGATCCATCGCTTCCTCGACGGAGCTGCCAGACAATCGCGACGCGAAGTCTTTGATCGTCTCAATCTGGTCGCTCGAAAAGGAAAATTCTGTCGTGCTTAGCTTACCTTCGATCGTCTTGGCGTTTGCGAGCCTTAGAAGCTGTGCTGCCGAAATGTTGACCGACATTCCAACGACAGGCGGGGAGGAGGGGGCATGATTGTTTTATGCATCTTCCCCCACCCTATCCGCAACAAGGGAGGGGATCCTTCACCGTCCTCCGCCGCTCCTCCACCCACCCAGCCACGCGGCTGCGGCAGGTTCAGGATGACAGGTATGTGGACCGAGCGATTTCTGCGCACGCTCTAAGAGGAATGGGCAGCGCGGTAGCGCGCGCGAAGGCGCGCCGAATAAGCCAGCCGCTGGCTCAGCCAGGGGAAACTGGATATCAAAGGGAACGGCGGCCGCGAAGGTGTCCGATCTCGGGATCTGCATCGAAGACCTCGGCATGCTGTAACGGCCGCCTTCGCGGCCGCGAAATCGTCCTGCCACCCGGTCCCCTGGCCGAGCCAGGGGCTAGCTTATTCGACGCGCCTTCGCGCGTCGTCGTGGCGGTAAAACACGTGGGGCCAGACCTTCGTTTTTCGGAAGCCTGTAAACAATTGACGATTTGGTACTTACGGACACTCAGTCAACGGGCCGTGTCCGTGCCGATATTATTTGTATCCGTATCGGTCGACGAAACGAAGGCTTGACCCTTGACTCACTGCTCCGCTCGCGATTCGGCGACTGGTCGATTCTCTCGGTCGACGTGGGACGTGCGGTGAGACCCGGGAGCGGGAAGTCGATCGAAGCCAGAAGTGCTGAGATTTGTGGTTCAGATCGCCATAGACTGTGAGCTGCGGGGTGGCCGGCCGATGTCGGCTGCGGATCGTGTGACCGTCAAGAACCCATCTCACTTGCTGATCGACGCGATCGCGGCCGAGCGGGGACTGATGCTCGTGCTGACTGGCGCTGGTATCAGTCTCGCCAGCGGGATTCCGACCTTTCGTGGCACCGATGAAGGTGCCGTGTGGACTCGTGACGTCACGGAGCTGGGAACGTATCGTTACTTCCTGCGCGACCCTGCCGGCTCGTGGCAATGGTACCGCCAGCGCTTCCTGACTGCCCTGCGGGCGAAACCAAACGCGGCCCACTATGCGCTCGCGGGACTCGAGCGATGGCACTGCGATCGTGGCGGGCGGTTTTTCCTGGTGACTCAGAACATCGACACCTTGCATGAACAGGCAGGGTCCGTCGAATTCGCAAAAGTGCATGGATCTGCGGACAGGGCCCGCTGCTCGAGTGCTCGATGCCGGTCAGCTTCGACCGAGACGGCCGCTGTGGCTGACTTGGACTTTTCGGCGTTCGAGCGTGAGCCACGATTGGAAGCCATTCCTCGCTGCCCTCAATGTCATAGTCTGATGCGGCCCCACGTCCTGTGGTTCGACGAGCTGTACACGAGCCACATCGACTACCGTTGGTCAAGGGTGACGGAGGCATGCGATCACATGGGCCTCGTCATCGCGGTTGGTACCTCGTTTGCCGTTGGTGTGACGGAACTGGTCGGGTTGGCGGCGAATCAGCGGAGAATTCCGATGTTCATCGTCGATCCGAGCGCGGCGCCCGGCCGGGCCGATCTGGAAGCGGTGCATGTGCGAGAGAAGGCAGAAGAGCTGCTTCCGATGGTCGCCGAGAGGTTGATGAGTCCAGGAAGGCCCGACGCAGGCGAGCGTTGAAGCAACGAGTGTTCGTTGGCAGTTCGTCCGAAAGGCTGTAGGGCAAGGGGTCGGGCATAGGGGTCACAAACTCTGGGGTCACACCTTCGCTCTTGCTGGGAGAGACATCTCAAAACGTTGACAGACCTCCGTTCTTCGACTTCGATCCGAGTTTCGTGGTTGCGTCGAATGTCGAGCTGGCTATAGCTACGATGCTGTGTCAAAGGCGTGGCCCCGCCGGAGTAGAGGTGGTACGTCCGGATCGAAGGTGTGGCCCCATGGGGACACGAAGGTGTGGCCCCATGGGGACATGACAAAGGTGTGGCCCCACTGGGGCCAGGTCTGTCATTGTCCATTGCGGCGGGAGCGCGCGTTAGAAACCCGTGCGAACGTCCTGCTGCTGAGGCGTTGCTCGCAGCGGATAGAGCATTTGGCCGATGAATGTAGCCGGCACGTCGCCCCCGGCTACGCCGAACGTCGATGGTTGCTTGCCCTTGGGGAGATAGAGCGTGCCGAAGACGAGATCGAGCCAGGGGAACATGCCTGCGAAGTTGTGGTCGAGGCCTTCTTCCTCCGAGGTGTGGTGCCAGCGATGAAAGGCGGGGCTGGCGATGATGTAGCGGAGTGGGCCGAAATCCCATGGCACGTTGGCGTGGAGAAAGATGGCGTAAAGAGTCAGCAGCGGGACGAGGCCGGCGACGACGTCTCCCCGAAAGCCGAGGAGCAGGAAGGGGATCACCTGGACGGAGCGGGTGAGGATCTCGTTGAGAGGGTGGACGCGCGAGGCCGCCAGCCAGTCGAGCTCCGTCGAGCTGTGGTGGATCGCGTGAATGCGCCAGAGCGGCCGGCGATGGAACGCGCGATGGCTCCAGTAGCCGGCCAGATCGGCAAGGAGAAGCAACTCGATCAACTGCAGGAGTCGTGGTTGCCGTGCCACGGCGCCGTTCAGCAGGCCGGTGCGGCCCGTCATCAGAATCACGGCAAACGCTGTCGCGGCGACAGCGATCGTCGAGACCGTCCGAGTGACCAGCGGGGTAAAGAACCAATAGAGGAAATCGATGCGGCGATGCCATCGCCAGATGGAAAGCCCTCGGATCGCCGGCGCGATCTGCTCGATGAGGCCAAAGAGCAGCGCGAGTGCCAACAACGAAACGGCGATCCCGGCGACCGAGGGCGGGTGATGAGCCATGAGAATCAGACGCCGCCGATGACGCGGCGTTTAGTGCTGTTACTTTTTCGGCGAGGCAACGACCAGATCACTGAGCTTTCCGAGGCCCGAATGGCCGAGGTAGACCTCGCCGTCGCTCGTGACGGCGGCGTTGCGCGCGCCAGTATGCGTCGGCACTTTGGCGACGATCGTCAATTTGCCGTTCGCGTCTGCGCGGGCAACGGTGAGGATGCCTGCCTTCGCGGCGCCGATGTACAGCAGATGCGTGGCCTCGCTGTAGTCGATGTCGTCGACGCCATCGCCGGTGTCGATGGATGAGAGTATCGCGCCGTCGTGCGCCACATCCATCACCTCGCTGCGTGTACTGCACGCGATGAAGAGCTGTCCGGCCTTTTCGTCGATGCGCAGCCCATGCGGGCCGTCTTCGCCGCACGCCGGCTTCCACGTGGCAACGGTCTTGTGCGTCTTGAGGTCGATGGCGAGAGTCAGGTCCTTGTCTTCCATGTTCGTGTAGAAACGGCCGCGCTTCCCATCGACCGCGAAGCCTTCAGGATTGCCGTCGAACGTCAGTTTGGCCTTCTCGTCGAGCGTGGTGGCATCGAGGATACGGATCGACTTGTCGCGCGGCGTCGTGACCCACACCTCCTTCGTTGCCGCGACGTACGCAAGCCCGTCAGGCATCGAGTCGACCTTGTGACAGATCCCGCGCGTGAGCGTTTTCGGATTCACCGCACAAACGGTGGAGTCGCCTCGGTTGCCGATGTAGATCGTCCCGCTCCCGACCGTGGCAGAGCTCGGGCCGACCACCCGTTTCCGGTCGCCGCTTCCCATCTCCGCGGTTGGAAAACCGGTGACCTGGCGGACTTTGCCGGTCGAAGGATCGACTACGTCGACAGCACCTGTGTTCCCTGCCGGCACCCAAACCGCGTGGGTGGCAGGATCGAAAACGAGGTAATCCATGGAGATGCCGTCGGCGCTCGCGCCGGGGAGCGCCTGCATGTGAACGGTGTAGGCCGGGCCGGCAGCGCGCGCGTTCCGTGACGCGAAGAGTGACGCGGCTACCAGCAGCATGAGGATGGTGCGTTGTAACGGTCTGTTCATGATGGCTCCTTCTACCTCCGCACACATGACGTTGCGATGAATCGGTCTTGGGATCGATCGAGGATGGATCTCGTGTAGGGCCGCCGCCCTCGGCGGCCATTTGTGGAGGAACCCCTGGGGGCCACACCTTCGTTCCGTGGTTCAGAACGAGCAATAACGAAGATGTGACCCCTCACTTCCTGACATGGGGAGAAAGCACGCCGGAGGCGTGCGAAGGTAGCCGGTGGCCAAGCCGGAGGCGTTGCCACCGGTTTGACGGAGAATAAAAAGGCACCCCGGCAGGCCCCGGCAGGGGTGCGTGAAACGTCGAGCTCGATGTCGTTCCATACAATCGAGCCTGCCCGGCTTCACGCACCCCTGCCGGGCCCCTGCCGGGGTGCCCTTCTTTGCATTACGGAACCGGTGGCAACGCCTCCGGCGTGGCCACCGGCTATCCTCACGCGCCCCAACGGGGTGCGTTTCGCCGACGGAGTCGGCGTGAGAACCGTAGCCCCCGGCTTCAGCCGGGGGTTTTGGATGCCCATCAATGTTTCGAGCCCGCTTCAGCGGGCGAAAGGGAAGGTTCGCGAGGCTTCGCCCTACTCGACGAAACGCTCGACTCCCCTTTTGGAAGTCCAATGGAAAGAATCTGTCGCCCGCTGAAGCGGGCTAACAAGGAGGAGAGCGTCCAAGACCCCCGGCTGAAGCCGGGGGCAACGGTTCTCACGCCGGCTCCGTCGGCTGTCAAAACGTCCAAACTCCAGTCCCCGCTTCGCGGGGAGAGGGGCATCGATGTGAAAGTGCATTTATGACAACGATTTACAATCGATCGCCTTCTCCCTCCTCAGAGGGGAGAAGAGCCTGCCCTGAGCGAGCGAAGCGAGTCGAAAGGTGGCGAAGCCGGATGAGGGGTCCTTAAGTCAACGTCATTGCAGCCGAAAGCCGGGGGCTAACGGTTCTTTCGCCGGCTCCCGTCGGCGGGTAACCTTCAACAGGTGCCGCACTTGGCGGCCAGCGTCGCGCAAACCGGCCGCCGAGGCGGCGGCCCTACACATGCTTCTGTCGTGAACCAGCCCAACGACCCACCGTTTGTCCGCACCTATAGGGGCGCGTGAACCGTCGAATTCGACTTCGTTCTACAGGATCGAGCCTCCCAGACTTCCATCACTCACCCGGTTTGAGGGGCAGAAAAACGTCCCAAACTACAGTCGCTGACTCCGTCGGTGGGCAGACGTCCCTATACGCATTCGCGCAAGTCACTCTGGTCCAACATTCAGCCCAACGCTCCACCGTTCGTCTTCACCACCTCGGCGTAGAACTTCGCGCTCTCCTTCAGCGTCCGTTTCAGGGTCGCGAAGTCGACGTGGACGATGCCGAATCGCTTCGTGTAGCCGAGGGACCATTCGAGGTTGTCGAGGAGCGACCAGACGAAGTAACCGCGGACGTCGGCGCCCTGTTTGATGGCGTGAGTGATGGCGATGAGGTGTTCTCGCAGATAGTGGATGCGAAGAGGGTCGTCGACAGTTCCGTTGATCGCCGTCGGTGGGTCGTAGAAGGCGGCACCGTTCTCGGTGACGTAGATTGGCGTGGCGCCGTAGCGCTCGCGAAACCAGAGCAGGACGTCAGTCAGCGCCTGGGGATGGACCTCCCAGCCGGTCTCGGTGTAGATCGAGCCGGGTTGACGGACGCGCGCGGCGCGCTCGATCACGTTCGCCGGATCGTTCTTTGTCACGGCGCGCAGGTAGTAGTTGATGCCGGCGAAATCGAGAGGCTGTTTGATCAGATCGAAGTCGGCGGACGGGAACACAGGCCACGCTTCGCCGAACAGATCGGACATCTCCTCGGGGTACTGACCCAGGAAGACAGGATCGAGATACTGCCGGTTCATGTACGCGTCGGCGCGGCGCGTGGCGGCGAGATCCTCATCGCTCTGTGAGTCGGGATACTTCGGCTCGATGTTCACGACCAGACCGATGGCATGTTTACCGGTTGCGCGGTACGCCTCGACGGCGCTGCCGTGAGCGCGGAGGAGGTTGTGCGAGGCGATCGGGGTCTCGAAGAGATTGCGATGTCCCGGCGCGAGCGCGCCGTGAAGGTAGCCACCGTCGGTGACCACCCACGGCTCGTTGAGCGTGGCCCACCAATCGACGGCGTCGTCGAGCGCGCGATACGCGATCGTTGCGTACTCCGCGAACCAGCCGGCGATGTCGCGATTGAGCCAGCCGCCGCGATCGTCGAGCGCCGCGGGAAGGTCCCAGTGGTAAAGCGTCGCCATCGGGCGGATGCCTGCGTCGCGAAGCGTATCGACGAGACGCCGGTAGAAATCGAGCCCTTTCTGATTCACGCGTCCCGTGCCCTCGGGGAGGATGCGGCTCCACGAGATGCTGAAGCGATAGGCCTGCAGGCCCAGGCCGCGCATGATGTCAACGTCTTCCGGATAGCGGTGATAGTGATCGCAGGCGACGTCGCCTGTGTCGCCGTTCGTCATCCGTCCGGGGGTGTGGCTGAAGCGATGCCAGATGCTCGGGCCGGCGCCGTCAGCGAGCGGAGATCCTTCGATCTGATAGGCCGCGGTTGCCGAACCCCAGACGAACCCTTCGGGAAAGCGGACATCAGTCATCGGTGGAATCTCCTCATTGACAGCCACCCAGATTATGAGTAGCGTACGCAGAAATGTAAACGTTTACATTTTCTTACCACGAACTACATGCCGAGCCGACAGAATGTTCGAAAAGCCCGACGCCGCACGAAGACGGCAGGGATCACGATTCATGACGTTGCCGCACGAGCAGGCGTTTCGGTGGCCACTGTTTCCCGCGTGCTCAACGGTAAAGAGCTCGTGCGTGAGGAGACTTCCCGGCATGTCCTGGCCGCGGCAAAGTTGCTGCGCTACGTGCCGAATGTGGCGGCGCGGTCGCTCAGCATCCGGCGCAGCCAGACCATCGGTATCGTTCTTCCTGAAGTTCATGGTGAGTTCTTCTCCGAGGTCATTCGCGGCATCGATCTGGCCGCGCGCGCTGAGGGGTACCACATCCTCGTCTCCGGCTCGCACAGCGACTCGGACCGGATGCTGGAGGTGGTCGACACGATGCGCGGACGCGTCGACGGGCTCCTGGTCATGGCGCCCGACGTCACGCTCGCGCCGCTCCAGGAGTTGCGAGCACGAGACATGCCGGTCGTCCTGCTCAACTCGGCAGGGCCGAGCGGCGATGCCATCACGATCGACAACTACGGTGGTGCACGGGCGATGATGCAGCACCTTCACAACCTGGGGCACACCCGCATCGCGTTCGTGCGCGGTCCGCAGCACAACGCCGACGCGCGTGAGCGTCTGCGCGGCTACCGGCATGCCATGCGCGGGATGGCCACCCGGTTGCTGCGCGCGCTGGAATGCAGCGGCGACTTCACCGAGGAATCGGGGTTCGCAGCCGGCAGGCAGATTGCGGAATCGTCATCGCGGCCGACCGCGGTCTTTGCCGCCAACGACTCGATGGCCGTCGGCGTTCTTGCGTCGCTGGCCGCCGCCGGAATCAAAGTGCCCGAGGAGATCAGTGTTGTCGGATTCGACGACATTCCGATCGCGCGTTATGTAGCGCCGCCGCTGACGACGATGCGCGTCGACATCGCAGAGCTTGGTCGCCGCGCGTTTGCTTTACTGCTCGACGCCATCAGCGAACCGCGCGCACACGCGGCGCGCCATGAACGCGTGGCCACGACGCTGGTCGTGCGCGGTTCGTGCATGCCTTCCCCAACGACCAAAGTGAACAAGCAACCGCATCGTGCGGCACGCCCCCCAAAGTAGTGGCCCAGGAAAAGGAGAGGTGTCATGAGACGAACCCTTGTGATTTTTGGAACGGCAGTGCTGATTGCGACGATCGCGATATCCGCTGCCGCACAGTTGACGACGGCCACGATTCACGGGAAAGTGACCAACCCGAACGGCACGTCGTTGCCGGCCGCGGAGATCGACGCCGTCAATGCGGCGAGCGGCTTCGTGAAGACGGCGATGTCGGGACCGGATGGCTCGTACACGATGGCCGGGATCCAGCCCGGCGAATACAACCTCGTGATTGCCGCTCCCGGCTTCCAGCCGCGTAACGAGACGGTACGCCTGCTGGTCGGGCAGAACATCGAGATGAATTTCGTGATGTCGGCTGACGCGGTGATGAACCAGTCGATCACCGTCGTCGGGAATCAGCTCGTCGATACCAGGACCTCCGAGGCGGCCACGAATGTAACTCCCCAGCAGATGGAGAGCCTGCCGCAGGCCGACCGCAACTTCCTCAACTTCGCCGCTCTTGCGCCGGGAATCCGGCTGTCCACCGACCCGACCAGGAAGACGATCGCAGGCGATGCGCAGCCGGCCGAGCAGACGAACTTCTTCATCGACGGCGTCAGCTTCAAGAACGACGTTCTGCAGGGCGGGACGGCTGGACAGGATTCCAGCCGGGGCAATCCTTTCCCGCAGAATGCCGTGCAGGAGTTCCGCGTGATTACGCAGAACTACAGCTCACAGTACGACCACGCCTCCAGCGCCATCATCACGGCGGTGACGAAATCGGGTGGCAACCAGCTCGATGGCAATGCCTTCCTTTACTACCAGCCCAAACAGTGGGTCGCGGCGACAGCGAAGGGCTTTCAGTTCTCCACGTTGTCCACGAATGCCTCCTACCACCGCAGCCAGCCCGGGTTCAGCCTCGGTGGGCCCATCATCAAAGACAAGCTCAACTTCTTCTTTTCGTATGAAGGTGTCGATGAGCACGCCACGACGATTGTGAACACGCTGAATACTCCCCGGTCGCCCGAGACTGGAGGTTCGTTTGCCAGCCCGTTCAAGTCGAATCTCGGATTTGCAAAAATGAGCTGGCAGCCCGACAAGAGTCAGATCGTCGACTTCTCAGGCAGTTACCGCCATGAGCACGAGACCCGCGATTTCGGCGGCACGACCTCATTCCAATCGGCTACCGATCTCCGCAACTGGGTCTACGACATGACCGTGCGGCATCAGTGGACCAGCGCCAGCGCCCTCAACCAGGCCTCGCTGAGCTGGCAGGACTATGGCTGGAATCCGACGCCGCTCAATCCGACCCAGGTAGGCCTCAATTTCGAAGGGATCGGACGGGTCGGCGGCAACGGCACCACCCAGAAGTTCGATCAGCGCCGTATCGAGCTGCGCGATGATTTCAACCTCACGCCGATCGAATTCCACGGCCAGCACGCCTTCCAGGTTGGCGGCAATTTCGACAAGATGCACTACAACATCAACAAGAGCCTGGCCGGTAACCCCGAGTTCGACTTCAGGAATGATCCGTCCAGCGGATTCACGTACGCCCAACCGTACCAGGCGGTGTTTGGTTTTGGCAATCCGAAGCTGGCGGTGAATAACAGCGAGTACGGCATCTACGGCCAGGATAGCTGGACGGTCAACAAGAATCTGAGCGTTACACTCGGCTTACGGTGGGACTACGAGTCGCACATGCTCGACGAGAGCTATGTGACGCCGGCGAATATCGTGGCCGGCCTGACAGGCAAGATCGACTCGAGCTATTTCTCCAACGGCAGCCAGCGCAAGCCGGCCAAAGACGAGTTCCAGCCGCGCCTCGGCTTCAACTATGACCTGACGGGCCGGAACGAGTCGTTTATCTTCGGTGGTTTCGGAAAGTACTACGACCGTCTCTTCCTCAACGCCACGCTCGACGAGCGCTACCGCCTGCAGTATCCGGTCTACCGCATCCAGTTCTCGCCGGACGGCCGGGCCGGAACGATCAAATGGAACGAGTCATACCTTTCGCCTTCCGGACTCAATGCGCTCATCGCCTCCGGCCAGACCAACCCCGAGATCTACCTGCTCAACAATAACACCAAGGTTCCTTACTCGAACCAGTTCAACGTCGGCTTCCGCCAGACGGCCGGTCCGTGGGTCGGATCGATCAGTTACAACGGTGTCCGTGGATACCACGGCTTCACATGGCTGTCGGCGGCACCGAATGGTCTCTGTTGCGCGGCACTCGTACCGGGCTTCGGCAACGTCATCAAGTCCGATCCGGAAGGGAAGCGCTATTGGTATAACGCCCTCTTCCTGAAGGCGGACAAGCCGTACACCACGCAGTCGCGTTGGGGCTTCACATTCGCATGGACCCACGCGAAGGCGCAGCAGACGGGCAACGATCTCTTCAGTCTCGACTTCCCGACCGCGGCGGCATACGGCAAGCATGACGTACCGGGCTCGGAGCGGGACCGCATCACGGCCACCGGCATCTTAGGTCTGCCGTGGGATATCCGACTGAGCACGATTGCCTCCTTTGGCTCGGGCCAGCTCACGAACGTGCTCGACTTCACGCAGGGCTTCAGTCTGGAGAACCGGCTGGCCACGCATCCGTTCTCGCGGTCGATCACGCCACCGAAGAAAGGCGGCTTTGCCGACCGCAATGTCGACATCAAGGGCGAGAAGAATTTCGCATCCTTCGGCCCCACCTCGGTCGGTCTCATCGCCGGGGTTTATAACGCCTTCAACTGGACGAATTACGGCTGCCTCAACAACTTCCTCGGACCGGGAGACAATGGTTCCAACCTCGGCATCCCAAACTGCGTCATCCGCCTCGGACGCAGGGAGGAAGTGGGCCTGAAGTTCAAGTTCTGATGATCAGTACGTATGGGCGGGCGCAAGCCCGCCCATACGAAGTGCCCGGGTAGCAGTGATCAGTTGAACAGTAGATCAGTGGATCGGGAGCCATCGTTCTGATCGACCTGTCTACCGATCTACTGATCTACTGTTCCATCTGTACCATCTGTAGATGTGATCTGTGGAACAGCAGATCAGTGGATCAGGAGCCATTCGTTCTGATCGACTTGTCCACCGATCTACTGATCGACTGATCCATGCGACAACTTACGGCGCTCGCCTCGCTCTGCCTCCTGCTCCTCTCCTGCGCGAACGCGCCGGTGCGGCGTCACGCCATCGTTCCCACTCCGGCAGACACCGCGCTTCTCGATGACGTCGAGCGCCGCAGCTTTCACTTCTTCTGGGACCTTGCTGATCCGAACACGCTGCTGGTCCCCGACC
The DNA here is from genome assembly GCA_038230535.1 of Thermoanaerobaculia bacterium. Classification (GTDB taxonomy): domain Bacteria; phylum Acidobacteriota; class Thermoanaerobaculia; order Gp7-AA8; family Gp7-AA8; genus JADGNZ01. The sequence goes on along the minus strand of JBBRNB010000053.1, from coordinate 27,818 downwards.
GATGGCCGGCGCCGTCGTTCTCCAGCATCGCTGCCGTCGGGTTCGGGCTCACCGCTTACGGCATCGGAGCGGAGCGCGGTTATGTGACGCGGGAGGCCGCGGCGGAGCGAACGCGGGCCACGTTGAAATCGCTGCTTTCCATGAAACAGGGCTCGGAGCCACGCGGCGTCTCCGGCTATCACGGTTTCTACTACCACTTCCTCGACATGAAGACGGCGAAACGCTTCGAGACCGTCGAGTTGTCGACCATCGACACTACGCTCCTCGTCGCCGGCGCGCTCTTCGCCCAGTCGTATTTTGATCGCGATAATCCCGCCGAGGCTGATATCCGGCGTGATGCGGAAACGCTTTATGAACGTGTCGAGTGGACATGGGAGGAAGTGAGGCCGCACGCCGTCAGCATGGGATGGACGCCGGAGAACGGCTTTCACACCTACGACTGGCGCGGTTACAACGAGGCGATGATCCTGGTCATCCTCGCTCTGGGTTCGCCTACCCATCCCGTCGACCCGTCTGCCTGGACCACGTATCACTCCACGGACACGTGGGGAACATCGTACGGCCAGGACTTCGTCCAGTTCGCGCCGCTGTTCGGACATCAGTACTCCGAGGTCTGGATCGACTTTCGCGGAATCAGCGAGCCGGTCATCGGAGCGCACGGCATCGACTGGTTCGAGAACTCTCGCAGAGCGGCGATCGCGCAACATGCCTACACTCTGGCAAATCCTGACGGATGGCGCGACTACGGTGACCGTATCTGGGGCCTTTCCGCCTGCGACGGTCCGATGGATGCGACCGTGACGATCGACGGCCGTCCGCGGACATTCCACTCCTACACGGCCCGCGGTGTCGCGGAGAACGACATCCGCGACGATGGGACGATCGCGCCGACCGCGGCCGCGTCATCCATCGTTTTCACGCCGGAGCTTGCGATCCCGGCCATTCGTGAGATGTCGACGCGCTACGGTTCGAATCTCTACGCGCAGTACGGCTTCCTCGATGCCTTCAACCCCACACTGCGCACCACCGAGAAGCTCGAGCACGGCCGCGTCTCCCCGGACCAGGGCTGGTTCGACGTCGACTACCTCGGCATCGACGAAGGGCCGATCGTGGCCATGATCGAAAACTACCGCAGCGAGTTGGTGTGGAAGACGATGCGAAAGAATCCGCACGTGATTCTGGGACTCAAACGCGCGGGCTTTGCAGGTGGGTGGCTGGATCGTCCATGAAGCGGTATTCAGTATTGCCTCTCATCCTGAGAGCGCGCGTAGGAATCGCGCTTTTTCACATACCTGTCATCCTGAGGCTGCCGGCGCGACAGTGTAGGGCCGCCGCCCCGGCGGCCAACAGCCGTGAGGCCGTGTGTTTGCTTCGAACTATCGCGCCGCGTGCGGCGCTGGCCGCCGAGGCGGCGGCCCTACACTGCAGCGGAAAACACGCGATTTGTGACAACCTCTGAGGGTGGAGGGAGTTATCCGGGCAGACTTCGTGATCGCTGCGTGCGTCCGTCCGCTTCGGTCTACCGCCTGCCGGAGCCGTTCACGCCAGTCGTTCATCAGTCCGGCTTCCGCGTGAAGCTCCACAACCCGGTGCCGAAGATCACCGCCGCTCGCGGGTCGCTCTCAATCTGGGCTTCTGCCCACGTGGCGATAGCCTGATGGAACTCCGGCCACCCCCGCGCTTCGGCGCTCGGCAGAAGTGACCACTTTGTGCTTGGTTATATGCGACGCTGTTCGTTTTTGCGCCGGAGTCGAGTAGGAGGCGCACCGTCTTCGCGCTGCCCATCCGCGCCGCCGAGGGAAGCGCGGCTGAATTCTTCGGGTTGGCGCCGTGCGCAAGGAGCCACCGCAGGACGCCTGGTGTGCACTGCTGTCGATGTCCACCTTGGAAGTCACGATTGCAAGGCTGTGGTTCAAAGCGAGGTAGCCGGCTGCAGTAACGGTTGCTCCACCGCGGAACAACCGGTCGAGCACCTCAGATCGAGAAAACTCCCCACCGGCCTTGATAGCGGAGTCGAACGCCGCCAACCCGATGCAATGGCACCCCGGCGAGCGCGCTTTGGAAGCCCAGCGACGTTGACGGTGTTGATCGCGCGGCGGAGCGCACTGTTAAAGTGCGCGCATGATGACCAACATCCGCGAGATGCTCGAGAATATCGAGCGTGACACGATGGTGGCGCGGGCGGCGCGGAGCGCGGAGACGCGTGGGCGTGATCGCGAGGAGCCGGAAGACGACCTGCGGCCGTCGTATCAGCGCGACCGCGATCGCATCATTCATTGCAAAGCCTTCCGGCGCTTGAAGCACAAGACGCAGGTCTTTCTTGCACCGGAAGGCGACCACTACCGGACCCGGCTCACGCATGTGCTGGAAGTTACGCAGATCGCGCGGACGATCGCGAAGTCGTTGCGTCTGAACGAAGTGCTCACCGAGGCGATCGGACTTGGTCACGACCTCGGCCATTCGGCTTTTGGTCATGCGGGTGAAGCAGCGCTCAACAAACTGGTGAAAGGCGGCTTCGACCATTACAGGCAGTCGGTTCGTGTGGTCGAAGTGCTGGAAAACGATGGCCGTGGCCTGAACCTCACCATCGAAGTGCGTGACGGCATCCTCAAGCATTCGAAAGGTGAAAAAGGGGAGTTGCTGCGCCGCCGCCCGAAGTCGCGCGCGCTCACGCTGGAAGGCGACATCGTGCGGATCTCCGACATCATCGCTTACGTGAACCACGACATCGACGACGGCATCCGCGCGGGCGTGATGACGGAGGACGACATCCCTAAGGAGATTCGGAAGACGCTCGGCAACAAGGCCGGCCAGCGGATCGACCGGATGGTGCGCGACGTCATCGACTCGACGCTGGCATGCGGCTACGAGTCGGTCTCGATGTCCGCCGAAGTTCTGGGCGCGCTCGAAGAACTGCGAACCTATATGTTCCAGAACATGTATCTGACTCCGGCCGTGCGGAACGAGTTCGTGAAAGCGCAACGGACCCTGACGGCGCTGTTCGAGCACGTCACCGCGAACCCTGGCGAGTTTCTGAGCAGCGTCAGCGAGGAGCCGGTGGAGCGCCTGGCCATCGACTTCATCGCAGGCATGACCGACCGCTACGCCATCAATTTGTACGAGCGCCTCTTCGTACCGAGAGCGTGGGTTTGAGGCCGCACGCTGTCATCTTCGATATGGACGGCCTGCTGCTCGACAGCGAGCCGCTCTACCGCCTGACGTGGCAGACGGCAGCCGCCGAGTTGGGCTGCCCAATCGACGACGAGCTTTATGCGCACTTCGTTGGCCGCGGCAACGACGAGTCCGAGCGGTTGCTGCGCGAGCGCTTCGGCGACGCGCTGCCGCTCGACGAGTTCCGCAAGCGCTGGCGCCGCGACTGGGATGAGCGCCTCGACCGCGCTCCGCTCCCGCGCAAACCGGGCGCTATCGAGCTGCTCGACCTTCTCGATGTGCTGGCCATCCCGAAAGCCTTGGCGACATCCACTCCACTCGCGATTGCGCTTCGTTGCCTCGGCGAGCTCGCTTGGCGTTTCTCTACCCTGGCCTTCGGCGACGAGGTCGAGCACTCCAAGCCGGCGCCCGATCTCTTCCTTCTCGTCTCGCAACGCCTGGGAGTGGCGCCTGAGCAATGTCTCGTGCTCGAAGACTCGGAAGCAGGTGTCCGCGCCGCGCGCGCCGCAGGGATGGCAGTGATCATGGTTCCCGATCTCATCGAGCCGCCGGCGGAGATCACGGCGCTGACAGTCCGGGTCTGCCGGTCACTGCACGACGTTCGCATGTTGCTGGACGTCGCAAAATGAAAACGCCCCGCTGCGGGCGGGGCGCTTCGATTCACTTACGCGGCAGCTACTTCTTCTTGCTCCGCTTGGTGTTCACTGACTCGCGAAGGTCCTTGCCTGCCTTGAATCGGACATTCTTCGACGAGGGGATTGTGATCTTTTCATTGGTGCGCGGATTGCGGCCTTCGCGCGCTTTTCGTTCCGTTACCGAGAAGGTGCCGAGCCCAGGAATGGAGCAGCGCTCTCCGCTCTGGCACGTGTCGGCGATATAGGCCAGGAACGCGTCGAACGCGGCCAAGGCCTCCCTCTTGGAAATGCCCGCCTGTTCGGCGATCTGATTGATGATGTCACCCTTGCCTGGCATAGACGATTCTCCTCTTCGTGATGCGTAAAACCCCTGACGTTTTCTAAGTTTTTCGACAATCTATGAGAACGATGGGGGTTTGTCAACGGAGTTTTCTGCGCTATTTTTTGCTGATGTGCGTGACGTGTTTGCGGGTCCGTTTCGACGCAAGAAACGGAGCCTTTCGAGATAACCACGAACGACGGAAACAACCTGCGCATGGCTCCAGGAAAAAGGCGAAACCGACAGTGGCGCGCCGGTGTGCGGATGCACCTGTTCGGGCAATACCAGCGACGGCCGCGCCTTCGCTCGCACCCATCGCAGAAGGTCCAGCGCCGATTGCAGCTCGGCCACGGATGTGGCCCGGGCGATGGCATGCTCGGCAAGCCAGAGAGTACAGATCAGCCACGGATTGCCCGGCGTCGGATCATCTTCCGATGCGGTCCTCTGGTAGTGGTCCTTTGCGTACCGTGCAACGCCGCCGATCTCCGTCTGCACCCAAAGCGTCTCGCGAATGGCACGCATGGTCCCCTCGACCATGGCCGTGTCGGGCGCGAACACGCCGAGGAAGAAGGTCGCGAATGTCGAGGCATCGACGGTGCGATCGAGATCCAGAGAGTCGCCGCTCAGCGTCAATCCACGGGCAAAGCGGTTCTCGTCCTCCAGCCAGAGGTGCCGCACCATCGCCTCACGGACCTCCGCGGCCACCTTCAGGTAATGCGCGCGGCGCTCCTGCTCGTTGAAGAGATTGGCCAGATCAGCCGCCGCCTGCAGGGCCGCGCAGACGGCCGACGAGGTGAATGTGAAGACTCCCTGCCGCTCCTCCCACATGTCGAACGACGGCAACGGCAGATGTGTCTTCGGATCGCGAAACTGCGCCATGAAGTCCGCTGGCTGCACGACGAGACGCCGGTAGACGCTGCGGATGAACTCGAGATCGCGTGTCCGATCGTAGTGCCGCGCCAGAAGCCAGACCACCAGCGCGGTCCCGTCCTCCTGAATCGGCAACTGTTTCTTCCCGTTGCGCACCCATGGATTCCACGACGAAGCCAGCGCACCGTCGGGAGCGTACTTGTGGAGAAAGTACCCATCGTTACTGATCGTGTCGTGCGCGAACTGCAGGAACCGGCGCGCGATCTGATGAAACCCGGCCCGGTCCATGGCGTCGGCGACGAAGGCGCCGTCGCGCGGCCAGACGTACGCGTAATGGTCGTTGTGACCCAACTCGATGTCGGAGTCGGCGGCGGCGACGATGCCTCCTTCGTGATCGCAATGCGTCTGAACGACGAGCAGCGATCTTCGATACAGGTCCAGAATCTCTTCCGGAAGGTCGCTGAGATCCTCGCCCGACTTGTTGACCCAGGTGTACCAGAGCGAGGCGGTACGCGCGATGATCCGGGCCGGCGTTTCCTCGCGGACGTATTGATCGAGATTGCGCACGTCGCCATAGCGCACGCCGGCGCAGATCCAGTAGAACGCCGTCTGGCTTCCGAGCGGCTCCAGGACGATAGGCAGGGCGATCGTCGAGTCCACCGCTCCCTGTTGGATGGCGTTCATGGAAAGCTCGCCGTCTTCCGCGTCGCGCCACGTCCCTTCGCTGTCGTCGATGCCGGCCCGCCCGCACGAATACTCGTCGATACCGGAAACGGCGTCGGTGGCGCCGCTGGCGAGAAAGTACCGCTTCGCTTTGTAGTGAATCACGCTCCGCGAGTCGGGATCGAACATCGCCGTATCCGCGTTCGGGCTACCGTATAGCTCGAAGCCGTGGTGAAAAAAGAGCTTCACGCGCCTTGGCTCGCTGCGCAGATTGCGCACGACGATTTTCCGCACGTAGACGTTGGCCTCGGAGTCGACCGCGTCGTAGCAACGGAGACGGATACCGAGCTTCTCGTTCACGCAGGTCACGTCGGTGACGTTCGTCTCACGCAGATAGGTGAGCGTGCGCTGCCATTGCTCGCTCCCGACCCAGGAGAATGCATCGTCCGCGGAGACGCCGAAGCGGAAGCGCTCGCCGGCATGATTCTCGAGGCCGACATGCGGGAAGTAGACATCGGCTACGCGATATGCGGCGTCAAAGCCGATGACGAAGGATCCATTGCCGATGAGAAGGTCGCGAGCCATTCCGTGATCAGCGGCGGATGATAAGCGAACGCTGAAGCACGTGCGCGGTGAAACCGTCGGTCCCTGCCTCGGGCGTCAGACGAAGCACGCCGTCTTCAATCCACTGCGCTACGTTCGGGCTCACAAACTTCGCCGCGTCGACACAGATGAAGTCGCCGTGGCCGCGAAGGGCATCGCTGACCACGGCGTCGTTCTCTTCCGGTTCGAGCGAACAGGTCGAATAGACGACCGTCTCCGAAGCGAGATCAAACGCGGAGGCGAGCAGTTCGCGTTGCAGGGAAGCGAACGACGCCAGATCCGCTTCGCGCAGCCGCCACTTGAGCTCCGGGTTCTTGCGGATCGTGCCTGTCGCGCTACACGGCGCGTCGAGCAGGACGACCCGGAACTGCCTGGCAAACGGGGCGCGCCTGCCATCGCTGACGACGAGTGCGTCCGACTTCCCGATCAGCGGCCGCAGCCGCCCAATGGAGATGTCGTTGCTGACGACGTGAGCGCCTCGTGCGCGCATCACCAGAGACTTGCCTCCTGGCGCCGCCGCGAGGTCGAGCACTTCGTCACCTGCGGCGGCAGCGATTCCGGCGATGACTGCGCTTCCTTCGTCGAGCGCGTAGCCATCGACATCCGCGCTCGAACCGGTCAGCTTCCACATCCCCGGTACAAGCTCCGAGGGCACTGCGTCTGACGGCGGCGCATCGGTCATGACGTCGGGGAAAGACAGTTCCTGATTCGCCTCGGCGATCCTGGCTGCGCGCCCGGCACCGTAGATCCGAGTCCAGCGGTCGATGAGCCATTCCGGATGGGCTGTACGCGTGGCGACATCCCGCGGCTCCGGGAGGTTCTTCGATGAGATTCGCCGCAGGATCGCATTGACGAAACCACGCGCGCGCAAGGGCGCGAGCTGCACGGTCTCACCGACCGCAGCATGCGGTGCGACGTGCATGAACAGCAGTTGCATCGCACCAAGGCGAAGAATGTCGCGGATCTCCGGCTCGATCGCGCCCTTCGCGAACGCGTCGATCACGAAGTCGAGCCGCGAGCGCCAGCGCAAGACCCCAAGAACGAGCGTGCGAACGAAGCCGTTGTCGTTGGTCAGCAAGAGCGACGCGTACGCCGATTCGCGATCGATACGGCGGAGGAGGCTGAGTGCGCGCTGCCTGTCGGTCACTCAACTCACTCTACCCTCAGGACAGACTTCTGACACCTCGCAACAGATCGCCTGCCGCTACTTTCGGTTTCCCGGGCCGCTGCACAGTGATCAGCCGGAGGGCGCCATCGCCGGTTGCGACGATCACACCGTCGCTGCACGCAAAAAGAATCGTCCCGGGAGTGCCGTAACCAGATGCCGGCTCCATATCGATCAGTTTCAGATCGCCCGCGAAGACGCCGGGCCATGGGTCGAAGGCGCGGAACTTGTTGTAGATCGCAGCCGTTGCCTCGGTCCAGTGAATCGCCCCCTCGCTCTTCTCGATCTTCGGCGCGTACGTCGCGGCGTCGTGGTCCTGAGGCGTTTCGGCCGGTGCCGTCGTGAGGACGCGAGACAGAGCTCCTGCGCTCATACGCGAGAGCCGCGCGGCCACCGAAGGGGTGCGTTCATCGGGGCCGATCTCCGTCGTCTCGACCGCCAGCATCGGACCGTGATCGAGCTCTTCATCGACACGCATGATCGTCACGCCGGTCGTGGCCTCTCCGTTTTCGATTGCGCGCTGGATCGGAGCCGCCCCGCGATACTTCGGGAGGATCGACGCGTGTACGTTCAGGAAGCCTTGTTTCGGAATCGCCAGCAGGGCGGCAGGCAAGATCCTCCCGTACGCGACGACGATGCCGATGTCCGGTTGCAGTGCGGCAATCGACTCGAGAAACTCTGCGGTGCGGATCTTCGCAGGCTGCGCAAGCGGCAATCCGAGTTGACGTGCTTTCACCGCCACTGCCGGTGCCTGCAACTTCATCCCGCGTCCGGCAGGTTTATCGGGCTGCGCCACGACGAGCAAGACCTCATCCTCGCGCGCGAGCGCATCGAGCGTAGGTACGGCAAACTCCGGAGTGCCAAAGAAGACGAGTCGCAAGGGGCGGGATTGTATGTGTTCGATGGAGATGGTGGATGGTTGCCGGCAGCAACTCGCGCAACGAGTCACGTTTCAAGTGATGTGCCATAGAATCGCTGCTATGCGAAAAGCCCTCCTAGCCGCCTCATTGGTCACGTTATTCGCGTTTCCCGTCGCGGCCCAGGTCGGTGACGGCGACCAGCATTGGAATGCCCGCGCCGAAGGGCGCCAGGGAGGCCGCGCGAAACCGGCACAGATCGAGGCCGCGATCGCCGCCTATCAGAAAGCTGTCGCGCAGGAGCCGGACAATCTCGAAGCGCGATGGAAACTGCTGCGCGCTCTCCGGTTCAAAGGAGCGTATGTCGCATCGACGGTGGAGGAGAAGAAGGCTGCCTACGCGATCGGTAAGACGGAAGGCGAAACCGCGCTCGCGATCGTCAAACGCGCATTGGCCGCGAAGGGCGTGAAGGCGAATGCACCTGAAAAACAGGTCGCTGACGCCGCGCGGACCATCGCCGGCGCGGGCGAGGTGTTCTTCTGGGACTCAGTGAATTGGGGCGAATGGGCACTCGCCTACGGCAAGATGGCAGCGGTGCGCGAAGGGGCGGCCGATCGCATCCGTCGCGAGGCCACCATCGCCATGCTCGAAGACCCCAAGATGGATGGCGGCGGCCCGCAACGCGTCCTCGGACGGCTTCACGACCAGACTCCGCGTGTGCCGTTCCTCACCGGCTGGGCGTCGAGCAAGGAAGCTGTGCGTTTCCTTCAGGAGTCGTACAGGATCGATCCGGCCAACAAAGTCACCCGCGTCTTTCTCGCAGACGCGATGGAGTCGAACGACAGCAAGAGCAAGCCCGAGGCCATTCGAATCCTGCGCGAAGTAATCAGCGCACCGAACGAGCTCAACTACGAGGTCGAGAACGTAAAAGCGCAGGAGGATGCGAAGGCGCTGTTACATGAGTGGGGGGTGTGACGAAGGTCGCTGAGTTGCTGGTATCGCGGTGGCGAGGTTGACCCGCTGTGGTGACGCCGAGTGGCGGTTGAGCGCTTACTGGGTTCCGACGTGAGATCCGCTGCCTGTGGAAAACGCCAGATATGCAGTGTGCACCCGCTTTGATATCAGTTACTAATTGACTTTTGGTCGAGGCGGGCCCACATTGCAGCATGATTTTTAAGCCCTCTGAACTGGACGATGCCGAGCAGCGCGTCGTCGCTCTGGTTGAGGATATCCGACGGCGTCTCATGTACGCGACGAGCGTACCCACCCGTTGGTTTGGCCTGCTCGCACGCAATGTCCGTGCGCGGGCGCTGCGCGGTTCAAACAGCATCGAGGGATACAACGTCACCGTCGAGGACGCCATCGCAGCCCTGGAAAACGAGTTGCCGGTTGACGCCGAGCAGCGCGATTGGGCGGCGATTCGAGGCTACCGAAACGCAATGACCTACGTTCTTCAGCTCGCCGACGATGTGCATTTCGAGTTCAGCGAGGGTTTTGTACGAAGCCTGCACTATATGATGCTCGACTACGACTTGTCGAAGCACCCAGGGAAGTGGCGGCTGGGGCCGATCTACGTACGTGATGAGGAGCGCGCCCAAATCGTCTATGAGGCTCCCAGCGCAGAGGATGTCCCGCGTCTCATGCGTGAGTTGCTTGCTACCTTGCAGGCACCTCAGAGTGATGTGCCGGTTCTGATACGCGCTGCGATGGCCCATCTCAACCTTGTGATGATCCATCCTTTCTCCGATGGGAATGGCCGCATGGCGCGTTGCCTCCAGACGCTGGTTTTGGCCAGGGAAGGCGTTCTCGAACGTCAGCTCTGTAGCATTGAGGAGTATCTGGGTGCGAACACGTCCGAGTACTACCGGACTCTCATTGATGTCGGCCGAGGCGCTTGGCATCCCGAAAACGACACTCGATCGTGGATACGGTTCAATCTAACGGCGCACTATCGGCAGGCGATGACAGTTCTTCGCCGCACTCGTGAGATCGCACGCATCTGGGATCAGCTCGAAGTTGAAGTTCAACAGCGAGGACTACCAGATCGCGTCATTCTCGCGCTGGCCGACGCTGCGATCGGCTTGAATGTCCGGAACTCAACTTATCGGACCGCCGCCATCATCTCTGACAATCTTGCCAGCCGTGATTTGAAGCAGCTCTGCGATGCCGGGTTGCTCAAAGCTGAAGGGGAAAAACGAGGACGAGTCTACACGGCCGGGTTGCCTGTCGTCGCGATCAGAACGCGCGCCGCCGAGGCACGCGGCGAAGTGCCGGACCCTTTCGAAGTCGTCAAGCAAACAACGCTGCCTGGCTTTGAAGCAACTCCAAACACGTAAGCCCCAATCACTACGAGGTTACCGGACGTGTTTTCAGGATCTCGCAGGCTCGTAGTCACGCCGAGCGACCACCTGCCTCCCTACCGCGCGACCGCGCGTAGAAACTGCGAGTCGCCATTTCCTTCGATGATGCTGGCATAGGCGACGGCTGTTCCGGCGATCATGGTGACGTGTACGGCGGTAGTCTCGTCGAGGGGCACGCCGAGAGTCTTGTCGATGTCGGCGATCATCCGTGACGCGTCTTCGCCGAGTCCTTCCTCGAACGCCTTTCCGACGATCTGGCCCGTCCTCGTGCGGACGGTGATGCGGAAGGTGGCCGGGATCTTTCCTACATTGACGATCCCGATGTTGATACGCCGTTGCGTGCCGCCGGGGATGCCGACGATCGTCAGGCCGGCGTTGTCGTTTCCTGCCGTGGCGGAGTCTCGCATCGAAAGCGGCGTATCGACCGAGCCTTGCGCGTTGTGAGCGGCGTCGTAGGTCTTGAGCAGTGCAACCGGCGGATGCTGCCCTCGGTATTCGATCCACAGCACGCCGCTTCCCTCAGGGGCGCGAAAGAGCGAACGGACGACATCTTCCCATCGCATGCTTTGACCGCCCAGGATCGTGACAGCGCGGTCGATGTGTGTGTCGCCGGAGACATAGCGCAGGCCGAGCGGCAATCGTTCATTGAATGGATTGTGCAGCGTCAGGTCGCTGCGCCAGTACGTCCCGTTCGCGCCCGGGAGACTGCCGGCCGAAGGGAAGACCACGCGTGATCGCTCACCGAGCGTCCCCAGCTCCTCGAGCGAGGGAATGCGGATGCGGCTCAGGTAGCCGGCCATATTGAATGGCGGCGCATCCCCTCTGCGCTGCCAGATCTCCACACCGCGGGTCGATCGCGCGTAGATGTAGTGGTCGTCGATGTAGGCGGCGACAGCCTGGGCGCGAATGGAGTTGTCGATGCCGTCGAAGACATCGAACTCCTGCGGCGAATGGCGGATTACCAGAGGCGGCCTGGTGTGCTCGAGTGCCTGGATCGTCTCGATCTGATACTCGGGCGGTGAAAGGATCGGAACCTGGTAGAAGCGGGTAGGGTTCGGCCGGTTGCAGAAGAAATAGAGAGCCGGTTGATTGGAGAAGTCGAAGATCGGCTCCCCCGGTTTGCTCATCGCATCGACGACGGACTTGACGCCCTCGATACGGCCGCGGATCTCCTCGGCGGCGGGATCGATCCAACCGATACGGCTGACGCGGCCGAGGTAATGCGTCATGTCGTCAAGCCGCATGTTGGCGATGTCCGGCATCCAGAGCATGACGGCCAGCAGAGGAGCAACCGTGACTCCGGTCAGAACGATGAAAGCTTGCACGGCGCGGTCGTGAGTGCGCCAGAACTGCGCGGTCGTGCGTCCCCAGAGTACGAGCAGGATCAGGATCATCGGGCCGATGAGAAACGCTGAAAAGTACTGATGCGGAAAATCGGCACGGCCCAGCGCGCTCCGCTGGGTCAGAATCGCAAACGCCGTGAGGGCGGCGAGAGCAACGTCGAGCGCATCACCGCGGCGCGTAATCCTGCGCTGCACCAGCACAACCAGCGCGATGCCGATGACGAGCGGGTTGAGGATGAATCGGAAATGTTCGAAGAGGACGAAGTCCGACAGCGTATGGAGGTTGAGGTTCTTGCGGAATGTCGTGGTCAGATCAGGAAACGGCAGTGACCAGACCGCGTCGATGATCCGCGGGATGGCTTTGAATGATGTTTCCACGAATGCCCGGAAGCCACCGCGCACCGCCAGGTAGACAACGAATGGCGTTGCACCCACCGCGATGCCTGGCAGGAACGTACCGAGCAGAGCCAGGCTGCGCCTCGCCGGACCTCGGATGACCGCTACGGCGGCAATCGCCAATACGCCGCCACCGGCTGTGTACAGCCCTATGTCGAGGCTGTAGAAGATGGTGACCCCGGCGGCCACTCCGCTCCCCAGTGCCAGCCAGCGCGAATTGCGCCGCAGCGCACCGATGAGAAGGGCGATCGAGAGGATTTCGAGCAGCGCTCGCTCGTTGTCCACAGTCGTCACCGCTCCGAGGAGGATCGACAGCATCGCCAGCGGAATCGAGTCGAAGATCACCATGCCGAGGTACCAGAGCGTGGCCACCGCGACCGAGCCCAGGACGACCGGACGCAGAAGGACGATATTCACGTTTCGCCCGAACAGTTCCATGAGCCAGGTGTCGAGCTGGCCGTCTTCGAGCAGGCCGTGCAGCGCAAAGACGTCGCGGAACGGCACCTTGCCACGAAGGAGATCGGAAGCTGGGCCGAGCGACTCCCCTCGGTGAAAAAGATCGATCCATTGCGTCAGAGACGCCGTCGATGCGTAGCTGATGCAGAACAACAGGAATGGCAGGATTACGAAGGCGACCAGATTGCGAACCACGCGGCTCTCGATCGCGACGCCTTTGAGCAACATCAGCAGTAACGCCATCATCATCAAGGCGGCGACGATGGAGATGGCGGTCTTCCCGGTCACGAAAAGAAGGGAGAGCGGCGGAAGGATGACCAGCGGCAACGCGGCGATCGCGATTCGCTGAAGAGCAACCTCGGTCGTCCGATCAAGCGCAAACGCGGCGATCCGGGCCACCATGAGAAAGGCCAGCCAGAAGAGGGCAATGAAGAATGCGATGAACGCGAGCTCGAGAAAGAGCGTCGGAATGTGCGCGATCCGCTTGCCGGTGGCGACGTAGCGGAAAAGGATCCAGGCCAGCGCCTCGACCGCGATCAGTGCGTGAAACGGCTCCATCTCGCGCACGAAGAGCCGCCTGATCCAATGTTTGCGCTGCCAGGTGATGACGGCATGCGGCAGGAGCTGGGAAATAGCGATCGGGATGATGACCGGCCAGGCAGGCTTGAACGTCGTCAGGTAAAGGAACGGCGCCAGGAAGAACGGTGCGATAAAGAGGATCGAGACGAGGTTGCACACGCCGTCGCCGGTCACGGCGGCACGGAGACGCTGATTCTCGCGTGTCCCGAGCCGGTATAGCGGGATCGTGGCGGCCGGTACGACGAGAAAGAACAACAGGGCTGTGAGGTAATCGCGCAGTTTCGACGCGTTCTCGACCGTGACCCGGCCCACCGCGACGTGCGGTGTGGGTGGAACCGCGCGCAGCAGGAGCGTGGCCGTGAGAAAGATGCCGGCTGCAAAACAGAACGCCGCCAGCCAGAGAAGCGACCGGATTACGCCTGCGGTGAGGTGCTCCTCTTCGATCACGCGCGGGAGTATATGCAGGGAGTCGGGTGTCGGGTGTCGGGCATCGGAGAGGAGATCACGGTTTCAACCCCGACTCCGACAACCGACTCCCGGCCCCGAAAGCGGCACGCCCCGTGAATTTCGAGAGTTGTGAGGCATCGCATCTTCAGGGGACTCAATGAGCGGCAGGAGCGCATCTTCACCTGGATCGCGGTCGTCGTCATCCTGTTGTACGTCACTGGTTGGATCGGTGCGATTCACAACGCGTTCGAGGTGCAACGCGACGTAACGCGTCAGGCGAAGGCTGCCGGAGTGAAAACGCCCGCGGCTCTTCCCTCGCCACGGATCACCACACAGATCTTCCAGCCTGAGGCGCCGTCCATCGCTTACATCGACGACGCCATGCTCGGGTTTCTCAATCCGCTGCGCGGCCGCAGCGGGAATGTGTTCTTCTCGACGGTCACTGCCGGGGCTCAGATCGCCGCAGGGGCTCCGGACGGTGCGAAATCGGTGCTGACCAGTGCGGGCACCAAGGTCGCCTCGGACTTCACGGCGCCTGAACGGCCGGGAGTCTACAAACTGGCCGTTCAGATCGACAAGGCGTTGCGCCAGCTCGATAACCTCAGCATCATCACGCTCGTCCCATTCTCCGAGAAGCAGGCCGGCCACATCGGCCCCTACTACCTCGGCACGTGGCCCTTCGAGAACGGCGGAACACCGAAGACGCCGGCGTACGCGAACCCGGCCGGATTCATCGAGGTAACGCGGGAGAACGCAGATACGCCGATCTCCAGGGACTTCAAATTGCGTGACTTTCTGACAAAGGATCAGCCGGACGTCTGGCCGAAATACCTGTTGTTGAATCCGAAGCTTCTCGACAAGCTGGAGCTGACCATTCAGGAGTTGGAGGCAATGGGCCATCCCGTCCGCCGCTTCCGGATCATGAGCGGCTTCCGCACACCTGAGTACAACCATGGAGGGGGCGACACGCAAGGGCGGGCGAACCTGAGCCGGCACATGTACGGTGACGCCTCCGACACTTTTATCGACAACGACGGCAATGGCGTGATGGACGATCTCAACGGCGATGGCCGCGTCGACGTTCGCGATGCCGAGGTCATCATGCAGGCCGTCGAACGGGTGGAGATCAAGAATCCGTCGCTGACCGGTGGAGTTGGCGTTTATTCCGCATGTTGTGGACATGGCCCGTTCACGCACATCGATGTACGCGGCTATCGCGCAAGGTGGCGAGGAACTGGCAATGGGTAATGGAGGAGTCGAACTCCTGACCCGATTGGAGGCACCGTGGAAGCAGTAGCAAACATTTCAACTCTTTGCCCGGAATGCGGTGGGTCGCGTGCCGATTCGTCGCGCGTCTGTCCTGCGTGCGGCGCGCCACCAGCACGCGCGGGAGACAAGCGCAACCGCGAGGACGACGTTCGGACCGATGATCTGGAGCCGTACATTGCTCTGCGTTACATCGCCCGGCTGTTCAAAGTCCTGGCTGTCCTGCTGCTGGTCATGCTGCTGGGCGAAGTGATTACAGGGTTCGTCAGGGACGGTCTGGGAGCCTTCATGACGCTCCTCGGAGAGGCGACGAAGTGGCTCGTTCTGGCGGGGCTGCTCTGGGCCGGCGGTGACATCACCATCCTGCTCATCGACGCCGGCCACGATCTTCGCGTAGCCCGCATCCTGCTCGGCCGTATCAACGCGTCGATGCACGAGCGGGAGAGAAAGTAGCGGTTGTCCCGTGGTCTCGGCGTGCGGTTACTGTCAGCACGCCGAGACCCGGGACACCTGGACCATTACGATCCGCTCTTCAGTTCCTTCTTCCGCTGTTGCATTCTGTCACCCAGATCCTGCAGCTCCGTGCGGCTGAGAACCTTGCGCGCCTCCGGGAACATCTCCTTCTCTTCCTCGCCAGCGTGATGTTCCACGAGCTCTTTCAGAACTTTCGTCTTGGCGGCAAACTCCGGTCCGCCCTTGCCGCTGTCGTCGACTTCCGGTAGCACGAGCTTGACGACGTGGTGCTCTTCCACGGCCTCGTAGTACATCTTCTTGTCGTCTTTCGAGCGAACGGCGTCGCGGAAAGCGGGGTAGAAGATCTCCTCCTCGATCGTCGTGTGGATTTTCAGTTCGTTGTCGATCTGTGCGACGAGCTTCGCTACCCTGGGGCCGCCCTTCATCGCTGATTTCTCGAGATTGCCGAGAAGACCGCGAACCGTCTCGTGGTCCTTCTTCAGCAGGGCGATCGCGTCAGGTGACTTCTTCGAAGACTTGCTACTCTTTTTCGTTGCCATGGATCCTCCTGCGTTGCCGGAAGATCACAATCCATGCCCACATCACGAAACCGGCATGATCGCTCGCGTCATCGTCTCGCGGATCTCACGGAAAACGTTCTCCGGCGGAATTCCGAGCTCACGGTGGCCGGCGGCGCGTTTGAAGAGATTCTCGGCGGTTTTCTCGTCGAGGATGCGGGAGTCGACCGTTTGCTCATTGAGCTCGCAGAACGCGAAGAGCGACGCCAGCGCCACACGGCGATTGCCGCCGCGGAACGGGCTGTTGATGAGGAGCGCGAAGAGAAACGCAGCCACTTTGTCGGGAAACGTCGAATACGCCTCTCGGCCGAGCATCGTCACCTGCGGACGCTGCACCGCGTTCAGCAGGCCGAACTGCGAGTCGACAACTCCCGGGTGTGCCTGATTGCCGCCGAACTCTGAGCTGACGGCTCGGTGCAACTCCACCAGGTCCTGAACGCTGAGGTACCGAGTGCCGGTGTCAGTCGGTGAGCCTGCGGAAGGCGTTGGGATACTTTTTGACTGCGCGTTTGAAGGCGCTCTCGATGGTTGGATTGGCGAAGGTGATGCCGGTGTCGTCGGAGCGGGCGGCTTTGCCGTTGCTTTTGCTGTTGGAGACGATTTTGGGGCTGACTTTGACGTTGGCTTTGCTGGCGGCTTTGTCTTTGACGCCGGCTTTGCCGCTGCTTTTTTTTGAGGCTTTGCCCTTGGCGCCGGCGCTGATTTCTTTGGGGCCGCCGGCTTTGACTGCTTTGCCTTTGCCGCCTTTTTCTTTTGCGGAGCTTTTGCTGCTGACTTTTTCCCCTGAGGCTTTGGTTTTGACTGCTTTGGCTTTTGCTTTGTCGCCATCTTTCATTTCCAATCCTCGGCGACACTATGCTACGCCAGCTAAGTTCCTGAGTCAATGGTGTTTACGCGCACCAACGCCAGTGCGCGATGGATACGCGCGAGCTAAACGTCTGAATTTGCGTGGTTTATAGATTGCACCGTTTCATGTGCAATTTATTCGGCTGCGTTCGCTGCTGCCACGGGTGAGCCTGCTTCTTCGAGCTCCGGTTTCGGGTCGTACGAAAGGAAATCCTTCGCCTTCTGCGTGAGTGTGAAGCTCTCCCTGGGGGCGTCCGCGGTCAGGAAGCCTTTGCCGATGAGCGACCATGCCGGTCCCTCTCCGCCACCTGCCGGATGCTTGATCGCCGTGATGGCGGCGATCCCCAAGGTCTCCGTGGTCACCCGGCGGAACTCCTGCAGGACCCGGATCTCCTGCTCCGTCATGCCTTTGATCAACATGGGCATATTGTAACGTGACCGGTTACCCGTCTTCAGTCACGATCAGCATCAGAGTCGTTGCGCCGATCTGGAATTCCGATTTGTCCTGAAGCTCAACCGGCTCCGTGAGCCTCTGGCCATCGACGAGCGTGCCGTTGGTCGACCTGAGGTCCTCCAGGGTTACGATCTGGTCTCGCACCTCGATCGCGGCATGCAGGCGGGAGGCTTCGGTGTCGTTGATCGTCAGGTCGGCACCGGAGCGGCCGATGGTGATGCGCGGCTTCTCGATGCGATAGACGGTGCCGGCGTCGGTCCCGGCAATGATGGCGATCGAGAGTCGCCTGCCTCTGGGTAGTTGGGGACTGAGAACCGGACCGGTATCCGGCTTCGGCAACGGCACCTGGTCTGTCGTGTCCGGCGGCTCGGGCGCGCGAGTGCGTGTCTCGTCGTGGTGCGCCGAGGTCGAGTCACCCAGGGGCTCTGCCTTGGGAGCGAACGCGGGGTTGTGGATCTCGAAGACGCTACTGCACTTGGCGCACTTGATCTTCTTCGACGGCTTCCGGTCGAAGCGCTCTTCGTCGTACTGATACCGCGCGTGACAACTCGTGCACTCGATGATCAACGTCAGACCTCGGCAGGGGAAGTGGTGTGACGATAGCAGAGCGTTCGCCTTGCGTACAATCCCAGCCGTTGGGTCTCCGTTAGGTCGGCTGATCCGATGCTCAGGTCCTCGAAGTCGAGCTCAGGTTCCATGACTCGATCGCAAGTGTCCCGCTGTCTGTCAGTGTGGTGTATCAGTTGGCCTCAACTCGAGTGTTTACTGAGTTCGCGACAAAGCTTATCGAATGAGGGACAACTTCGGCGGCACTGGTCCAGATCCATCACTGCTGAGAAGCGCGGTTGGTCGACAGTCTCTCCATATCTTCCACGTGCCATGCAGTGACAGGCGTGGCGAAGAGATCGAGTTGCTCCGACGCCAGGAGGCCGTCGTCCGGTTGGAGTTGATCCATCCGCAGGAGGTCGCCAGGCGAATAGAGGTGTTGCTGGATAGCCGCGAGACTCGCAGGGTCCGCGTAGGATATTCGCGAGGTCGCCTCGCGTGCATCGACCACCAGGAGAGTGTCGCGCTCCGCGTTGATCTCATCGAGCAGGTCTGGACTGTGTGTAGTGATAATGATCTGGGTATGAACAGACGCCTCGCGAAGCGCGTCCATCAATGCGCCGGCAGCCGCAGGATGCAGGGCCGTTTCGGGCTCTTCGATTCCGACAAGTCTGATGGGCTGTGCGCTTCCGGCGAGTTGCGTGACGGCGACGAGGGCGCCAAGTGCACGGAGGGTTCCATCCGACATGCTCGAGGCGTAGAAGCGCACAGGATGCCGCGCCCCATGGATTCGCTGCACGAACGTCAACGTCTCTTTCGGCCCCAACGACTCTCGGCGTACGTTCTCGATTCCCGGAGCGATCCTTGACAAGTATTCATTGATGCGATCGAGCGCTTCGGGTTGGTGCGCCGTCAGACGCGCTACCACGCTAGCGATATTCGCTCCGTCGCGGTGGAGCAGCTCGCCCGCGTCAGGACTCTGAACCTCTTTGATCGCTTCAGGATTGAGGTTGTAGAAGCCCATCGACAGCAGAGCGTCATATGCCGGGCGAAAATCCGGCAGACCTGCGGCATTCACCAGATACAACCTATTTTCGGAGACCGGGGGCATCACTGGCTCGTGACGATTTGAGGTTTCTGCCACCGTAACGCGGGACTCCTCGCGTTCGAATCGAGCAATCGTTTTCGAGCGATGATCGACGAGAACAAGCTTCTCCCGCTTCACCGCGGCAAACATTCCGATTTCGAATGCGTACGTGCCGGCGACACCATCCCGAAGATTGAATTCGACTCGGATTGAGAAATTGCGAGCAGCACCTGTGATGTGCCGTCGTACAGCGTCAATTCCGCCGCGCGATTTGATCGCGTGGTCGAGCGACGTCTGAAGCCCGTCGGAAATGAAATGAAGGCTATCGAGAAAGTTGCTCTTCCCCGCTCCATTCCGGCCAACGAGTACGGTCAGGCGGCCAAGTGGTACGTCGCACGCTTCGATACTCTTGAAGTTCCGAATGGCGACGCGCCGCAGGAACGGTGCATTCATGACTGCGCTGATTGTATGTCGGGCGGATCAGACCGGCACGCATACATGGCGTGCCCATCCGCTCGCTTACGCCAAATTCGCCATTGCCTCTTCCACCTGCTCCGGTGTCGGCATCAGCGGCTCGACCACCTGGCCCTTGAACCAGTCGAAATCGCCCTTCAGCAAGTGCATGACCAGACGGTAGGCGGCATCGTCGTGATCGGTGAAGAGGTTGTCGAAATTGGCGTCGATGCGCATCCGCGCTTCGCGGCAGAAGACATCGGCCAGTTCGATGGCGTTCTGTTTCTCGGCGCCGTCTTTCTTTGCCAGCATCGTTGCGTAGCTGATCGAGGCGGCCATGGCGAAGAGATCGGTGCCGATGTCGACGATTCGGAAGAGCACCATCTGCTTCCGCTCGAGCTTTGCCCGGAAGCGCATCATGGCGTGGAAGATCGAGCGTGATAAATGGCGCGACTCGCGCTCGATGTAGCCCATGTGTCCTGAGAGCTTTCCGAACTCGCCGAACCTGGGGAAGCGGGACCAGCCGATGTACCGCGACGGATACCATCCCGCGTAGTGCGCGCCTGCTTTCGCGGCGGCACCAAGCTTCTCGCCCATCGGCGTTTCGGGCTGCAGGATCTTGAAGCCGCGCTTCATGTGCGGATCGACCGCCTCGCGGGCGATGAAGAGATGTTGAATCTCGCTGGTGCCCTCGAAGATGCGGTTGATACGCATGTCGCGCATGATCCTCTCGACCGGGTAACCCTTCTCGCCGCGCTCCCGCAGCGACTGCGCCGTCTCGTAGCCGCGTCCGCCGCGGATCTGCACGAGGTGGTCGGAGATCGTCCACGCCGTTTCGGTATTGAACAGTTTGGCCATCGCCGCTTCGAGGCGCAGGTCGACCTTGCCGCGGTCCGCCAGGCCTGACGTCAGCCAAACGATCGCTTCCATGGCAAAAGTATGCGAAGCCATCCAGGCGATCTTCGCCGCCACCGCTTCGTGCTTGCCGATCGGCGCGCCCCACTGCACGCGCTCGTTCGACCAGTCCTTGGCGATGTCGAGCATCTTCCGGCCGGCTGCCGCGCAGCCGGCCGGAATGGTCAGGCGGCCAGTGTTCAGCGTGATCAGCGCGAGCTTCAGCCCGAGGCCCTCACCCCAGAGGAGATTCTCATTCGGGACGTAGACGTTGTCGAACTTCAGCAGGCCGTTGCCGATGCCGCGAAGTCCCATGAACTGGCAGCGATGTTCGATGGAAAACCCGGGGGAGCTCGTCTCGACGATGAATGCCGAGATCTGCTTTTTCTCTTTGCCCTTCACGATCTTCGGCGGTGTCTGCGTCATCACCACGAGCAACTCGGCTTTCGTGCCGTTGGTACACCAGAGCTTTTCCCCGTTGATGATCCAGCCTTTGCCGTCCGCCGATCTGACAGCACGCGTCTCCATCTTGGCGGGGTCGGAACCGACGCCCGGCTCAGTCAGTGCGAACGCGGAGATGGCACCCTTGGCGAGGCGCGGCAGGTACTTCTTCTTCTGCTCCTCGGTGCCGAAGAGTTTGAGCGGCTGCGGGACGCCGATCGACTGATGTGCGGAAAGCCAGGCCACGGTCGAGCCGCACCACGTCGCCACGAGGCCGATGGCGCGGTTGTAGTTCGTCGCGCTGAATCCGAGGCCGCCGTATTCCTTGGGGATCTTCATCCCCCAGGCGCCGAGCTCGTTGAACCCCTCGAACAGAGAGTAGTCGTACTCACCCTGCTCGTCGATCTTGTCGGCATCGACGTTCTCGGCCAGAAAGCGCTCCAGCCGGTTGAGGAACTCATCCGCCTCCGACTTGTCGTCGGCCGGTTGTTCCGGGAACGGATGGATGAGGTCGAGGTTCAGCTTGCCGAGAAAAAGGTCGCCGACGAACGACGGCTTCTCCCACTCGGTCTCGCGCGATGCTTCCGCGACTTCCATCGCCTCGACGGCGCCTTGTGACTTGACTTCGGCCATGAGAAAACTCCTTGTGGATGGGCAGATTACGCAAATCGCTCTACCTGTCGGTGGCGGTCAGCAACTAGTATGAATGAACGCTCATTCAGTTGTCAATGAGTGTGGTTTGAGTTGCTGGGTTGCTAGGGTTGCTGAGTTGCCGGGTCTCGCGGCCTCCCGGTCTTGAAACTCGTCTCTCGCGAGTTTCATCCACGAGGCGGAGCACCCGAGACCTCTCAACCGCGAGACCCCGAGACCCAGGCAACCCAGCAACTCAGCCAGCAACCCACCCCCCCCAACATCACATACACTCCCGGCATGAAAAATGGCACGACATCCGATCTCGTCATCGCACCCGAGGTTGAAGCGATTGTCGAAGACCGGGGCCTGCTCAGCTCTCCGCGTCCGCACGTCGACCGGGAGCGTTTGCAGTACCACCTTCGTGAGGCGCTGAGTCTTCTTCATGTCGACATGCAGGACGAGAACATCATCGATACTCCTCGGCGGTGGGCCGAGTCGCTCGTGACGATGACGAGCGGCTACGACTACACCGACGTGAAGAAACTGAGGACGCTCTTCCGCAAGACCTGTTCGGCAACGGACGACCAGTGCCAGAACCTGGTTGTGATCGGCGGCACGTACAAGACGCTCTGCGCGCACCATATCCTCCCCTTCTTCGGCCACTTCATCGTCGGCTACATCCCGGAGCGGACGATCATCGGTGCCTCCAAGATCCCGCGCATCGTGGAGGTACACATGCGCCGCCTGCAATCGCAGGAACACCTGGCGCACGACGTGGCCGATACGATCGAGCAGATCCTGGAGCCGCGCGGCATCGCCGTCTGGATGGGCGGCATTCACATGTGTATGGTCATGCGCGGCGTCGAGCAGGAGTCGTCGTTCATGGAAACGAACGTGCTGCGCGGCGAGTTCCGGGACGACACGCGAACGCGGGATGAGTTCATGTCGATCGTGAATCGGCGTGGGCAGAGGGAGTGAATCCGCTACCGCACCGGAGTGAACCTCTTCCCCATCTCCCGAACCCGCTCCACATCCTCAGCACGCGAAACTGACAAGGGCGTCGTGTTACGCGCGGCTTCGACGATCGATTCCGCTGTGAACGGTTGCTTCTTCTGCAGCGATCGATAGAGCGCCGAGATGACGGCCTGCTCGATCTCGGCGCCGCTGATCCGTTGACCAGCGGCGCCTTTCAGCGAAGAAGGGGAGAAGAACGGCTACCGGCTCGAGCGGTTCGACTGGCGCTGAGCCTTCCACTGCTCGAGTTGCTCGCGCTGCTCAGGCGTGAGGACGCTGAGGAACGCAGAGTGCTGTTGCTGACGTGCCGCTTCGAGTTGCGGGCGAAGCGCCTCGAGCTGGGCCTTGACGTCGCTGGCGCGCGGATCATCGGTCCGCATCAGCGAGCGGAGCTCCTGACGCTTCGCGCGAACGCCGGCGAAGAGCTGTGCGTTGTTCTGGCGAGCGCTCTCGCGCAACTGTTTGAGCTGAGTCTTCTGCGCGTCCGTGATGTTCAGCTTCTGTGCGGCCGCTCCGCGCAGCGCGGAACGTTCGCCAAGGCCGGCGCCACGGCGCGACTTCCGCTCCGCCCGGAGTTGGGCGCGCTGATCAGGGGTGAGGATGCCGGCCATCGCCTGGCGGCTCGCTTTGCGCGCCGTATGAATCTGCGGCCTCATGGCGTCGAGCTGGGCCTTGACGTCGCTGGCCCCAGGGTCGTTCGCCTGTCTCAGCGTCCGGAGCTCCTGCCTCTTGGCGCGAAAATCGGCGTAGAGCTGCTTGTTTTTCTCGCGGTCAGTGGAGCGGATATCCTTCATCTGCTGTTTCTGCGCGTCGGTGAGGTTGAGCTTCGCGGCGAGCTGGCGACGCCCCTGGCGGTGTAAATCGCCGGCTCCGGCGGTCTGGGCGAGGGCAATCGCCGCCAGCGCGGCAACCATGAGTGCAATGACAAACCTTTTCATGACGTTCACGTCCTCCGTGGAATCACTTCTGTTCGTTTTTACGATTGACTGTATGGGGCGTTGAAAAACCGGCCAACTGCCTCACCTTCAACATATTCTCTCTGATCCAGCTTCGGTGCATCAGACTAGCTCGATCGAAAAGTGCGTACGCATCCATGAACAAGAAAAAGATCTTCTACGAAGTACGAGTCTTCCTCCTGATGTTATTGGTCATAAGCTCGCTCCGCTCCGCGCTGGCCGACTGGAACGACGTCCCCACGGGGTCGATGAAGCCGACCATCGAGGAGGGCGACCGCGTGGTGGTGAACAAGCTCGCCTACGACCTCAAGGTCCCGTTTACGATGGTCGAGTTGTTCAAATGGAGCGACCCGAAACGGGGTGACATCGTCGTGCTCTTCTCGCCCGCCGACGGCGTGCGGCTGGTGAAGCGGGTGGTGGCCCTGCCCGGCGACAGGATCGAGCTGCGGGAGAACCAACTGATCGTGAATGGCAAAGCAGCGCTCTGGAAGCCGATGGGCCAGCGCGAGGACGAGGAACAGGGAACTTCGTTCATCGTCGAGGAGACGCTGAACGGCAAATCGCACGAGGTGTTGTTCATGCCGCAGAGCCCCTCGCCCGAGCGTTCGTTCGGCCCTCTGGTGGTCCCTGCCGGCTACTACTTCGTGATGGGTGACAACCGCGACAACAGCAACGACAGCCGCTTCATCGGCATGATCGAGCGCCGCCGCATCGTAGGAAAAGCGATGGCCGTGGCGTTCTCACTCGACCGGGCGCATTGGTTCCGGCCAAGGTTCCACCGGTTCTTCAAAGGAATCTCGTAGTGCTTTCGTAGCGCCGGCGGCGAGGCCACCGGCGCTGCGTTGCTATTTCGATTCCGTCTTCACTTCTGTCTTTTCGGTTGGCAGTTTGGCTTCGGTCCAGCCATTCCAGCCGCCGAGGAGCGCGGCCGTAGTCTTGATTCCGTGAGCGTTGAGGTCTAGCACCGCACGGGCGCTTGTATGCTCACTCTGTCAAGCACAATAGGTAATGACGAACGTCTTCGGCGGCAGCTCCCGCACACGGGTGAGGATGTCGCCGAGCGGGATGCTGATCGCTCCCTTGATGTGTCCCAGGTCGTACTGTTCCTTAGACCGGACGTCGACGTAAATGGCTTTCTTTTCTTTGACGAGCTTGATCGCTTCCTCGCGGGTGATGCGTTTCGCCGATTCTTGCGACTCCTGCGGTACCGGGATCGGCGTCGCCTGCGTAACTTGCGGCGTTGACGGCGTGGTTCCCGGTGGCAGCGCCGACTTCAACTGGGCGTTGGCCAATCCCGTTGCGAGAAAGCCGGCCACTGCTGTGACGGCTATGAAATGACGCATCTTTGGCAAGCCTCCTTGTGACTCGATTCGAAAACCTGCCGGAAGCGTAGCATGTTCCCTGGCGCAACTCTGAGCGCGGCGCTGCGTACAATTCAGCATCATGAGAGACCACGTTCGCATACTCGGCTGGTGTTTCGTAGTCTACAGCGCCATCATCGCCCTGATCGGCCTTGGGATCGGCAGCATCGTCCTTTTCGGCGGCGCCATCTCGGGAGACCGGGACGCGATGTTCATCACCGGTGCGATCGGCGCAGCGATCGCCGGCTTTCTCACCATCCTCTTTTTGCCGGGGATGTTTGCCGGCATCGGCCTGTTGAAATTGCACCAGTGGGCGCGCATCGTGGCCATCGTTGTCGGCGTACTTCACATCCTGAGCTTCCCCTTCGGCACGGCCCTCGGCGTTTACACGCTCTGGGTGCTGCTCAATCCGGAGACTGAGGCGCTGTTTCGGGGTCAGCAGGCCGCACTCGCGTATCCTCAGTAGCCGACGGGACGCGTCTTCACCGGCGTGAACTTGTTGGTCAACCCGAAGTTTTTCGCCAGATACGCAACCATGGCCGGCTTGCCGGTCTCCTTCATGACCGCGCCCCAGCGGATCATTTTCTCGACCTCTGCCGTCCACTGTTTTTCTGTCAGGCGCTGCTGCACGAGCATGTCGGCGGAGTGGCAGGGGAAGCAGCTCGCCTCGACCAGATCCTTGCCGCTGCCGGCCGGCAGTGAGTGAAACTTCGTTCCGGGAGAAGGTAGTTTGGGGTCGAAGGATGCGGTCCGCTTCGTGGCGGCAAACGACACCGCCGCAAACGCGAGAACGATGACGACGGCGCGTTTCATGAAGTCACCTCCACATCGACGAAGTGCCAGGAGTTGTGAAGATACCCGCTCTGGTTCCACGTCGCTTCGCGCGGTTGCACGTTTCCGCGGACATCCGTGGCCCGCGCACAGAGTCGCATGCTGCCCGAGCCCGAGGGCTTCCAACGATAGGACCATAGCCTCCAGGCGAACGGGTCATGCCGCGGATCGAGCGATGCCTCCTGCCACGTGGCTCCGTCATCGTCGCTGATCTCGACGTTGGCGATGCCGGGCGCGCCGGAGAAGGCGAAGCCGCGGATCTCATACGAATGGCCGGCCTTTGCCTTTCCCGGTGCGGTTGTGATGTTCGACTTCACGAAGAGCTCCGTCACCGGCGACATCTCCTCCGGCTTGAATGCCACGCCGGGCGCACCCGGAGCCAGCGGATAGCGGTAGGCCGTCTCCATGTAAAAACCCTTCTGAGGATCGACTTGCGGTGACAGGCGTACCAGCCATTTCATCCAGTGATCACCTGCCCAACCTGGGACGACGAGACGAAGCGGCGCACCGTGAATGACGGGCAGCGGCTCACCGTTCATGGCGAAGGCGAGGATGCCGCCGGCGATCACTTTCTCCATTTCGACGCTGCGTTGAAACGGAGGTACCTTGCCCGGCGGATTGTCGCTACCGAAGACGTGGAGATGCTTCGCCGATGGTTTCACGCCCGCGCGTTCGAGCACGTCGCGCACGCGGACTCCGCTCCAGCGCGCGTTGCCCGCCGCACCGTAGCGCCACTGCACACCGGGAAGCGCCGGCGTGTACAGTGCGCGCCCGTTCCCCGCACACTGGAGAACACAGGTTGTTTCGGCAGGCGGGAGTTTTTTCAGCTCGGAAAGCGTAAGCTGTAGCGGATGGCCGACCTCGCCGTCGATCGTCAGCCTCCACTTCTTCGGGTCGGGCGTGCGCGGGATCCAGTGGCTGCGAACGAAGAAAAGCTCGTTCGGCGTCAGGTAGCCGGTCAGGAGCTCTAGCGGCGTTTCCGCATTGAACGCGTACCCATTCATCTGCAACATCGATTCACGGGAGTGAGAGCTCGCGGCCTTCTGCGCTGCGAGAAGCGGCGTGGCAGCGAGAAGAAAGAAGCGCCTCCGGTCGATGTGGTCGAAGCTCATATCCGAAAAGTCTATCTCACTGCGAATGAACGATTTGATCACAATAACAGGAAGCCTGGCCCGGCTCTTGCCATTGAGCGGACTCCTATGTTCATGAGACGCGGCGCGACTGACGATGCCTGGACACCGCCGCGCGATTTCCGCGATATCTGCGATTGTCAGCGTCACGCACGGCGCGAACGGACGCTTTGGCGGCGGGTTCTGCAGGGCACGAAACGGCGCGGAATAGCGTTGCTGGTCACCGTCCCTCTCGCCTTCGGAGCCATCGGCATGAACTTTTCGCTTTCCTCGCTGGCACGACAGGCGATTGATCCAGGCGGGAGCAGCCATCGTTTCCAGCTCTTCACCGGGCGAAAGATTCGTGAGGTATTTCTGAAGCCGGAGCAGGCCGCGGCGACGCTTACGATCGACGTGGTCAAAGAGGAGTTCTTCAGGACCCAGGTGCCGTATGGCGCGATCATCTACCGCGAGGCGTTGAAGAACGATCTATCGCCGGAGCTGATCGCGGCTGTCGTCGAATCTGAATCCGACTTCCGCCCCCGTCTCGTCTCGAACAAAGATGCTCGCGGCCTGATGCAGATCGTTCCGGAGACCGCACAGCTCATGGGTTGCGACGATCCCTTCGATCCACGCGCGAACGTCGCTGCCGGCACCAGATACCTGCACTATTTGATTGACCGCTTCGGTGACGAGCAGATGGCTCTGGCCGCCTACAACGCCGGCGAAGGGAATGTCGAACGCCTCGGCGGGATCCCGCAGTTTCCCGAGACTCTCGACTACCTGGACCGCGTTGCCGCCCGCACACGGCTGTACCGTCAACGCGTCCAGAAACACTATGCCGGCGCGGTTCAACTGCAGGCGAGCGTCATGGCTCGCTAGCGCTAGCGGCTGGAGTTTGGACGTTTCTCGGCACCCCAACGGGGTGCGTGAGGGTAGCCGGTGGCCACGCCGGAGGCGTTGCCACCGGTTCCGTATGCAAAAGAAGGGCACCCCGGCAGGGGTGCGTGAAGTCGGGCAGGCTCGATCGTA
>JBBRNB010000052.1:0-46568 GCA_038230535.1 Thermoanaerobaculia bacterium | reverse complement strand
CTCTGGTCACCTCGGCCGCAGCCCCTGGGTACCTTTAGCGCAGCTCCTTCGCACCTCTGCGGAGATCATGCGTACCTCTGCGAAGGGATGGCCGCACTTCGTCTGGACACCTTCGCGACACATCGAGCGCGAGCCGGAGCCGCACGACACGGTAGGCGCGCACCGCGCTACACCATAGGTGCGCACCCGTTACGACAACCCCTGTTGGGGTCCCCGTTGGGGTGCCGAGAAACTCCAAACTCCAGTCGCCGGTGGAGCCGGCGTAAGCCGACGGAGCCGGCCTGAGATCCGTAGCCCCCACCTTCAGGTGGGGGTTCTGGATGTCCCCAATTTCCCAAGCCCGCTTTAGCGGGCTTCCCCGGCGGAGTCGGCGTGAGAACCGTAGCCGCACACCGGCTGTGTCCACGCGCACACAGCCGGTGTTTCACCTACACGCCGCCAGCGGGCCGGATTCTTGATCGTCTCTTCCCCAGCCTTACCTTGGCAGGTTCCTCTCCTCCACCATCAGACAATGATCCTGGACCACTTTGATCCCGGCTTCGGCGAGGCGTTGGGCGGCTTCATCGTTGCGGATTCCGAGCTGGAACCAGACGCTCTTCGGTTTCGCGGCGAGGATGTCGTCGATGTGAGCCGGGATGTCGGCCGGACGGCGAAAGACGTTGACCATGTCGATCGGACGGCCGATGGCGGCGAGCTTGCGGAAGACCGGTTTGCCGAGGATCTCCGTCACCTCGGGGTAGTAAACCGGAACGGGGATGACGTCGTAGCCGGCCTCGGCCATGTGGGCCGCGACGTAGAAGGCGGCTTGATCGGCGTGCGACTCCGGTTTGATCCCTAGAACGGCGACGGTCTTCGTGTCTCGGAGCAGTTGTTCGATACCGGTGCTATCGTTTACCAGGTTTGTTTTCCAGTCTGTCATAGCGGCGCAGGGTAGCAAAAACCAGACTGCGGTATCTTGATGCGATGAACGCATTACACGGAATAACCAATCCGGGCGTCTGCTTTTGTGAAGTCAATTCAACCCATAACGAGTGAGGTACCGACCGGATGAAACGCGCAGCCTTGTTCACTCTGCTTCTCATCGTTCCGCTCACCGCGTTCGCGGCAGCGCCGACGCAGGCCGTCCTCGTGATGACGAAGCCCACAGGGCACTTCACGGCCAAGTCGCTTTCGACGAGCTTCGATCCGAGCATCTCCGCCGGCGAACGCGACGTACGTGAGTTCACCGGCATTCACGGCTTCGCCGCGAACCTGACAGCGGAGGAGATCGCCTCGCTCAAAGCATCCGGCGGCATCGTGCTGATCGAGCCCGATCTCGAGCGGCATGCATTTGCCGACACAATCACCGCCGGGAAGCAGACCACGCCCTACGGCGTGACGGCCATCGACGCCCCGCCGGTGTGGGCTGTGACCCGAGGAAAATCGCTTGCGAACGGTCCGGCCATTCACGTCGCCATCATCGACACCGGGATCGACTACAACGATTCGGAGCTGTCCGCCGTCTTCAAGAGCGGCTTCAATTTCGTCTCGCGAACCACCGATCCGCTCGATGACAACGGACATGGGACGCACGTCGCCGGCACGATCGCCGCGGCAAACGACGGCGCCGGCGTGGTCGGCGTCGCGTCCGACGTCGACGTCTTTTCGCTCAAGGTGCTCGACACGTGCGGCAGCGGCCGGACGAGCGACATCATCCAGGCCGTCGACTGGGTCGTTCAGAAAAAGAAAGAGATCGGCGGAAACTGGATCATCAACCTCTCGCTCGGCTCGGATAGCCCGTCTACGGTAGAGCAGGCGGAATTCCAGTCCGCGTCGGATGCCGGCATCCTCGTCTTCGCCGCGGCGGGTAACAGCTACTCCGGGTCGGATGGTCTTGCCTATCCCGCCGGGTACCCGACTGTGATCTCCGTTGGAGCGGTGGACTCGACCAACAAAGTTGCCAGCTTCTCGCAGCGCGGTGCCGATCTTAAAGTAGTCGCACCCGGGGTCGATGTGCTCTCCACGTTCGTCTCGCCGATGGTGGGCGTCAACGACGGGCGGAAGCTGGGTGCCATTCGCGCCGAATACACCGACACCAGTAGCCCACCTCAACCGTTGACCTTCAGCGCATGCCCGCCGGCGACGACGGGCATCACGAGCGGTTTCGTCAATTGCAGTCTCGGCGCAACGACGGATTTCCCCGCCTCGGTGATAGGGAAGATCGCGCTGGTGCAGCGGGGAACGCTGACATTTTTCGACAAAGCGCAAAACGCGGCCAAAGCCGGCGCGATCGGCATCATCCTCTACGACAATAAGGTGGAGGACGCCCCGTTTCTGCCGGTCTTCTCTACGTCTGCCACAAGCGCTGCTTTGATTCCGTCAACTGCCCCGTTCCTGATGATCAGCCAGGCGGACGGCCAGTCGCTTCTTGCCACACCGAACGCGACGGTCACCCTCAGCAACGGTTTCGAGCAGTTCGCACTCCTCGCCGGTACGTCGATGGCCTGCCCGCACGCAGTCGGCGCAGCGGCGCTGGTATGGGCAACATCGCCAAACTCCACAGCAGCGAACGTAACCAACGCCCTCGAGCAGACCGCCAAGGATCTCGGCACGGCCGGGAGAGACACCACGTACGGCTTCGGACTCGTCGACGCCTTCGCCGCGGCGAAACAACTCAACCCTGCGGCATTCGTGCAGGCACCGGTCAAGGGCCGCTTCGCCGGGCGGCGCGGACATTGACCATCTCTCGTCCGAAAAATCGCGCGGCGCCTCTGGGCGCCGCGTCTTTTGTTAGTAGACTTCATTCACCGAATAAGAGGTTCAGCCAGCCAATGAAACGAGCAGCATTCATCGCATTTCTGATCCTCGTACCGCTCGCCGCCTTCGGCTACACGGAGCGTCAGGCCGTCATCGTGATGACGAGGCCTTCCGGGCAGTTCGCCGCCAAGTCTGCCGCCACTGCATTCGATCCAGCCACGGCAGATGTGCGCGATCTACGCGAGCTCACAGGCATTCATGGCTTTGCCGCCAATTTGACCGCGGACGAAATCTCGTCGTTGAAGTCGTCGGGCGACGTCGTGTCGATCGAGCCCGATGGTGAACGGCACGCCTTCTCCGACAGCGTCACCGCCGGACAGCAGACCATTCCGTATGGTGTCAACGCGGTGAATGCGCCGCTGGTCTGGCCGGTCACCCGAGGCAAGCCGCTCAACGGCGGCCCGGCCATCCACGTTGCCATCATCGATACCGGAATCGACTACAAGAACCCCGAGCTCGCGGCCGTCTTCAAAGAGGGCTTCAACTTCGTGGCGCGCACCACCGATCCGCTGGATGACGCGGGCCACGGTACTCACGTCGCCGGAACGATTGCCGCCCTGAACGACACGAGCGGCGTGGTCGGGCTCGCACCCGACGTCGATATCTACTCGCTCAAGGTTCTCAACAGTTGCGGAAGCGGCCGAACGAGCGACATCATCGCGGCCGTCGACTGGGTCATCCAGAAGAAAGCCGCGATCGGCGGCAACTGGGTCGTGAACCTTTCGCTGGGCGCGAGCGATCCGTCGACCAGCGAGGAGGCCGAATTCCAGGCCGCTTCCACTGCCGGGATTCTCGTGTTCGCCGCGTCCGGCAACGGATACGACGGTTCCTTGCTCACACTGGCCTACCCCGCGGGCTATCCGACGGTCGTATCCGTCGGCGCGGTCGATTCGACTCTGACCATCGCCAACTTCTCCCAGCGTGGCCCCGACCTGAAACTCGTCGCCCCGGGCGTTTCCGTTCTCTCCACCTTCCTGACCGGTCTGCTTGCGACCGACGACAGCCGCAGAATTGGTGCGAACTTCGCCGATGGCACGCTCTCCACAGGCGCCTCAACGTGCCTTGCGCGCGGCCCTGTCACCGCCAGGTTTGTTTCCTGCGGCACAGGCAACACATCCGAGGTGCCGGCCAGCGTCAGTGGCAAGATCGCTCTGATCGAGCGCGGAGGCCAGGATCCGTCAGGCACGCTTCTCACATTCCTTCAGAAAACGAGAAACGCCAAGGCGAAAGGCGCCATCGGCGTGATCGTTTACAGCGACGACCGTCCGGCCGGCTCTCCCGGTTTTAGTGGTCTCAGCGCAACCGACGTCAACACGCTTCCTCCGATGGCGCTCATCGGGCGCGCCGATGGTCTTGCACTCCTGGCAACACCGAACGCCACGCTGACGATGCGCTTTGATCAGCAGGGCTCCGTGGAAGAGTTCGCGTTGCTGGACGGGACATCGATGGCCTGTCCGCACGCCGTCGGCTCCGCGGCTCTGGTCTGGGCGGTCTCTCCGAACAGCACGGCGGCGCAGGTGACCAAGGCGATGGAGCAGACTGCGACGGATCTCGGCGACGCAGGAGTCGACAATACCTACGGCAATGGTCTGGTCAACGCGTACGCTGCCGCCAAGTTGCTCAACCCCGCAGCATTTCTAATCCCCGTAAAGGGCCGCTTTTCCGGGCGGCGAGGACACTAACCTTCAATGAAGCGTCTGCTCATCCCCTCGCTCCTCATCGTACTCTCGCTCCTCATCGTTCCGTCTCTCTTCGCCGCGGAGACACACCGCTACATCGTCGGCACGACGCGAATCGTGGGCGCGGCCTCCATCCACGTCCTGGCCAACGCCGCCGAGGCGGGCGAACGGAACGTACGGACGTTCCAGATGATCAACGGGTTCGCCGCCGATCTCACCGATGCCGAGGCGGTGGAGATGAGGAAGCAGGACGGTGTTCGTTACGTCAGCCGGACGATCGAGATTCACGCGGCCGGCAACGTCACGACTCACGTGGCACCGCTGGAAGCGAGACCGCCGCTTGCGGATAAGCAGACCATCCCGCCAAACATCGACCTGATTCATGCCCGCGACGTATGGCCGGCCACGCGCGGCGGGAACGTCAACGTCGTCGTCTTCGACACAGGGGTCGACATCGCGCACGCTGATCTCACCCCGAACATCGCCGGCGGCTACAACACCTTCACGAAAGACAACGACTTCAACGATGACAACCACCACGGCACGCACGTCTTCGGTATCATCGGTGCGGCCGACAACAACCTCGGCGTCGTAGGCGTGGCTCCGGGAGCCCACATCTACATGGCCAAAGTCCTTGCAGGCGACGGCTCGGGCACGGACGAGAACCTGGTCGCCGCGGCCGACTGGCTGCTCTCTGTGAAGCATGCGAGGGGCGGCAACTGGATCGTCAGCATGTCCCTCGGGTCGTACGGGATCTCGGACGCGGAGACCGATGCCTTTAAGCGGCTGAACGATGAAGGCGTCCTCTGCATCGCCGCCGCCGGGAATGACGGAACCAAGGGTCTTCTTTATCCGGCGGCGCTGCCGAACATCGTCTCCGTAGGCGCTGTCGACAACAACAAGGTCATCGCCAATTTCTCGAACACAGATCCGTCGCTCAACGTCGTAGCGCCCGGTGTCTCGATTCTCTCGACGCTGCCCACGCGTTCCGTCAAGAGAGCAACGACTACCGTTGCCAATGGCCCGGTCATGACGGCGGCGACGATCGCCGGGGCACCGTTCAGCGACGTCACCGGCGAGTGGATTTTCTGCAACTTTGGCTTCCCCGAGGATTTCCCGGCCGAAACGCGCGGCAGGATCGCGGTGATCATGCGCGGGATGTCCCTGGCCTTCTCCGAGAAAGTACGGAATGCCCTTGCCGCCGGAGCGATCGGTGCGGTCATCATCAACAACCATACGGATACGGTCAGCACGAACTGGACACTCATCAACCCGATCTGCGACGGGGTCACCTGTCACGACGATCCCAAGGACCTTGCATACCCCTGGCCTGTGGTGGTGGCGATGACGAACGCGGACGGCACGAATCTGCTGGCCGGCCCCAAACAGGCGATCAGCCTTTCCGCATACCACGACGACTACGGGATTCTCAGCGGAACGTCGATGGCTGCGCCGCACGTAGCGGGCGTGGCCGCATTGGTGTGGTCGCTCGCCCCGACGGCGACGGCGAGGCAGGTCGCCGGCGCAATTCGCGCGACGGCCATCGACCTCGGACCGCCGGGAGTCGACGACACCTACGGCTTCGGACTCGTCGATGCCCGCGCCGCGGCGCAGTGGCTCGCGCCAGCCGCATTCGGACTTCCTGCACGATCTGACGTCCGCCGGCATGGCGTCAAACCCTGACGCCGCTCGCGTGCGCCGCTCATTTCCAAGCGATACTTTCCCTGCTCACGAGCCCAACAATTTTCAAAAGCGAGGTCGTCTTGAGACGAATCATCATCGCCGCATTGATCGCTTGCTTTGCTACGCTCGCTTTCTCCGAATCGAAGTCGAAAACCTCGAAGACCAACAAGGTCAAGAACGCCCCTCAGGCCGCGTCCACGCCGGCGCCTCTAGCCTCATTGTTTCTGGCCCCCAACACCCAGGAAGTGGCAGGCGCCGGCGGAATGGTCACGATGGATGCCCCCAACCACGAGGTGGTGATGGTTCGCGTCAACGCTGATGGCACTCGGTCGCACGCCTGCGTGAACAACGAAGCCGCCGCCCACGGGTTTCTTTCCACGCCGCTAGCGTCGAAGCGCGAGAAATAACGATGAATCGCGCCCTTCTCGCGGTAGTTCTCTTCTCGGCAGCAACGAGCGCGTACGGAGCCCACATCGTCATTCTCAACACGAATACCCCCGGTGTTGGCTTCAACGATTCCACGGTGGCGGCGCCGGTCGGCGGCAATACCGGGACGACGCTTGGCCAGCAACGTCTCAACGTTTTTCAACGCGCCGCCGGCATCTGGGGATCTCTGATCGATTCCAGGGTCGATATCGTTGTCGATGCGAGCTTTGCCAGCCTCACCTGCAACTCAACGTCGGCAGTTCTCGGTCAGGCCAACGCCACGAAGATCGTTCGCAACTTCGACAACGCGCCACAGCAGGACGTCTGGTATCCGATCGCATTGGCCAGTGCAATCGCCGGAAAGGATCTTGCCGCCGGCGGAGCGCACATTCATGCGCAGTTCAATAGTCAGATCGACACGGCGGTCTGTGTGGGCGGAGTGGGCTGGTACTACGGCTTTGATTCAAACCACGGCGGGCAGGAGGACCTGCTCGTCGTACTTCTTCACGAGTTGGGACACGGACTTGGATTTGCCAGCGTAACCAATGGAACCACCGGCGTCATGAGCAGCAACTTCCCTGGCGTTTTCGAGCAGCATATGCTCGACACGACAGCCGGTCTTCACTGGAGCGAGATGACGAACGCGCAACGCGTCACATCGGCAACCAATGACCAGCACGTGGTCTGGGACGGAGCGCTGACAACGAGCGCGGCCGCGAAGATTCTGGACCCGAAACCAACCCTGACCATCCTTGCGCCCGCGTCACTGGTCAAGGCGTATGAGATCAACGGCGCGGCGTTCGGACCACATCTGACAGCCGGAGGCGTGAACGCAACCGTTGCAGCGACGATCCCGGCCAATGGATGCACTGCGATCACGAACGGCGCCGCGGTCACGGGGAAAATTGCCTTGATCGACAGAGGCGTTTGCCCCTTGAACATCAAGACGAAGAACGCCCAGCTGGCGGGGGCCATCGGCGTAATCCTCGCCAACAACGCGCCAGGCAATTTTGGGCCGATCGATGGCGTCGACTCCACAATCACGATTCCCACGATCGGCGTCACGCAGGTTGACGGCGCCGCCATTCGCGCCGCACTCCCATCAAACGTGACCGCGCTCCTCTTTGCGGACTTCTCGATTCTCGCAGGCGCAGACACTTCGGGACACCCGAGACTCTACGTTCCTGCTGTGTTCATCGGGGGCTCTTCGATTTCTCACTTCGACGTCAGCGCCACACCGAACCTGCTCATGGAGCCCAACATCAGTCCCGATCTTCCGGCGAACAGCGTCGACCTGACGATCGATGAGTTGCTCGACATCGGTTGGAAGATACCAAGCCAACAGCCGGGCAGGTTCGCCGGCCGGCGCGGGCACTGACGACGTTGTAGCGAACCTTGGAGGGCTCGGCCCGTGGGCGCAAGACTGCGAAACTCGGCGGCCAGGAAACGCTATCATGCCGCCGCCGCGCAGATCCGCGCGGGATCACGCCTGACGGAGAACGAAACCCATGCGCATCGGCGTACCCACCGAGATCAAGAACAATGAGTACCGCGTAGGGATGACGCCTTCGGGCGCGCGAGACCTCACATCGGACGGTCACAAGCTCTACGTGCAGTCCGGTGCCGGTATGGGGAGCGGCTTCACCGATGACGAATACGCCGCCGCCGGCGCAACGGTCGTCTCCGATGCCGATGCCGTCTACGACCAGGCCGAGATGATCGTGAAGGTCAAGGAGCCGATCGCGGCCGATCTCGGCCGCCTCAAGGACGGGCAGCTCCTCTTCACCTATCTTCATCTCGCGCCTGTGCCGGACCTCACCGCGCAGTTGCTGAAAAAAAAGATCACCGGCATCGCTTATGAAACCATCACCGACGAGCGGAAACGGACGTTGCCGCTGCTGACGCCGATGTCGGAAGTGGCCGGCCGCATGTCGATCCACGTCGGGGCGTATTACCTCCACAAGCCGAACAACGGCCGCGGCGTGCTTCTCGGCGGCGTGCCGGGAACACTTCCCAGCGACGTCATCATCATCGGCGGCGGAGTGGTCGGCACGAACGCGGCGAAGATGGCCGTGGGGCTCGGCGCGCGCGTGACCATCCTCGATACGAATCTCGAGCGCCTCCGGCAACTCGACGACATCTTCCGGGGCAGCGTCCAGACGCTGGCCTCGAACAAGTCGCATCTCGCCGACGCCTGCCGCCACGCCGACCTGTTGATCGGCGGCGTCCTCATCCCGGGAGCCTCGGCGCCGAAACTCGTCACCAGAGAAATGGTCAGCAGCATGAAGAAGGGTTCCGTCATCGTCGATGTAGCCATCGATCAGGGCGGCTGCGTCGAGACCGCGCACGCAACCACGCACTCCGATCCGGTCTACGAGGTCGACGGCGTCATCCACTATTGCGTCGCCAATATGCCCGGCGCGGTACCGCGCACCTCGACGATCGCGTTGACGAACGCCACACTTCCTTACACGCGTACGCTGGCATCTCTCGGTTTCAAGAAAGCGATCGCCGATCCCGGTCTTGCCGATGGCGTCAACGTTTATGACGGAAAAATCACGTATAAAGCAGTGGCACAATCACAGGGGCTGGCGTACACAGCACTCGATGAGTTGCTGTAATCTTGCGAACGTGACAAAGCAAACCTCTACTCTTCTTTTCGCCGCCTGCCTGGTGATCCTCGGCGTCGCTCCGGCGGCGCTCGCGCAGTCCGCCGATCTGGTGGTCACCAAGAGTTGCCCGTCTACCGCAACCGCCGGTAGTAACGTCTCCTTCGATGTCATGATCTTCAACGGCGGTCCCAACGACGGGCAGACCGTCCAGCTCAATGATCCGCTACCGGCGGGGATGACCTTCGTTTCGGAAAGTCAGAACAGCGGACCGTCGTTCTCCTGCTCGACGCCGGCCGTTGGCACGAACGGAACGGTCACCTGCACGATTGCCACGCTGACCGCAGGATCGACGGCAGACTTCACCTTCGTCGCCAACATTCCACTGGCCACGCCGCAAGGCACGACCTTTACGAACATTGCCACCGCGTCGGAGGCAACTTTCGATCCGAATGGCGAGAACGACTCCAGCACAGCGGCGGTGACGGTGCCCGTTCTGCAGGCCGACATCGGGGTCCAGAAGGCCGGTCCGTCGATCGCGACGCCCAACAGTGACGTCACATTCACCATCAACGTGAACAACGGCGGCCCCGATCCCGCCAGCACATTCGCACTCAACGACACGCTGCCGGGCACCATGACGTTCGTCTCACTGAACCAGAACAGCGGACCGGCGTTCGTTTGCAGTACACCCAGCGCCGGTTCGGGCGGCACGATCACTTGCACGATCGACCCTCTCGCCGCCGGAGCCAGTGCCTCGTTCACGCTGGTCGGCCACATACCCAGCGGAACGTCCGGTCAAACGTTTCTCAACACTGCCACGGTGACCTCGAAGACCTCGGATGCGAATCCGGACAACAATAGCTCGACGACCGGAGTCATCGTTTCTTCAACCGATCTCAGCGTCGTAAAAACCGGCCCTCCCACCGCCACCTCCGGCGGTGCAATAGCCTGGTCAATCAGCGCCGCAAACGCAGGCCCCGATCAGGCCCTCAGCGTCGCCATTAACGATTCACTGCCGCCTGGGACGACCTTCGTTTCGATCGTGCAGAACACCGGTCCGGCCGCCGTCTGCTCCGGCCCATCGGTCGGGACAAACGGTCTCGTGACCTGCACGATTGGGGTCTTCAACTCAGGGGCAGGCGCAACGTTCACGCTGTCCGGCAACATCGATCCGGCCTTCGTGGGAACCCTGAACAACACGGCTACGATCAGTGCCTCGACCGCCGACCCAAACAACGCCAACAACACCTCGACCGCATCGACGACAGTCACCGCATCGGCCGACCTGGCCGTGACTAAGACGGGACCGCCGACAGCCGTGGCCGGCACCAACATCGTCTACACCGTGACGCTGACGAACAACGGCCCATCGACAGCAGGGACCGTCTCTCTCACCGACGCTGTGCCGCCGAACACGACGTTCGTGGCCGAATCACAGACGGCCGGCCCGGTCTTCTCTTGTGCCACGCCTGCCGTGGGCGGCACAGGCACCATAACGTGCACGATCGGTTCTCTCGCAAGCGGAGGGACCGCAACGTTCTCGATCACAGTCCACGTCAATCCCGGCGCTGTTGGAGTAACCATCGCGAACACGGCGGCGGCCAGCTCGGCCGCGACCGATCCGACACCGGGCAACAACTCGTCGACCGCCAACACGACCACCACACGCAGCGCGGATGTCTCGGTCACAAAGACCGCCCCGGCATCGTCGCCGGCGGGCCTGCCCATGGCGTACAACATCACCGTCACCAACAGCGGTCCGTCGGATGCCACGGCCGTCTCGCTGAGCGACACCCTCCCACCGAACACGACGTTCGTCTCCGAGTCCCAACCGACCGGCCCTGCGTTCGTCTGCGTGAACCCGCCCAGCGGCGGAACCGGGACGGTATCCTGCTCCATCGCCACACTCCTGTCTGGCGCCTCGGCGACATTCACCATCACCGTGCAGGTTGCCCCGGCAACACCACCCGGACCGAGCAGCAACACCGCGACCGTAACGTCGTCCGCCGATCCGAACGCGGCCAACGACAGCTCCACGGCCGTCACGACGATCACCCCTGCGCCCGTCCCGATGGTGTCGCCGCTTGTTCTGCTGCTTCTCGCAGTCGTCCTCGCCGCTGCCGGCGCGGTCGTGCTGAAACGCTAGTCACGACATCCAGCACTCACTGAACGGCGCCACCCGCAAGGGTGGCGCCGTTTGCGTTGGACGCGTTGTCAGGGAACCTTGCGAATTTTTGGGAGTCTGGCCTCCGGCGTGCTGCGTAATGATTCTTCTGCTCCGCATGACCTCGATTTGATTGATGCACCGCCGCGCCATCGCTGCGACAATGTCCGGATTGTCCAATCACATCGAACGCCACAGCTTTGTAACGACATCGGGCATGACTGGCCTGTACAAGAGGTTGACCGGAGCGTCATTCCGCACTCTCCCGATGAGCGCGGCCAAATCCTCCCCATCCTGCTTTACGATCGCTAATCAATGCTGATACCGAAGCTCATCGCAGCAACAGCGCTTCTCCTCGCCACGTCGTGTGCGAGCGTAGTGCACGACCTTCGCAACGCCGTTGATCCGGTAACCCACGGCGTCGGAACGCCGGCAAGGCCCGCGGACACGTGGACGCCGCCACCGAACGCTGTACCAGCGGCCCAACCGCGCCCGAGCGATCTCGTCCTTCCGCCGGCCGGGACACCACTCGAACTTGCACAGATCGCCGATCTGGCGCTGTCGAACAATCCTTTGACGCGAACGACCTGGCTCCATACACGCCTCTCCGAGGCCAACCTCGGCAGCGTACGTGCGGCCTACCTGCCGGCGCTCGACCTCGGCGCCTCGCTCGCGCGCGCCCGAACCGGTTCCGCCCCCGCCGCTACCACGCTCGATGCGCCGGTCCTGTCGCTCAACTATCTCCTGTTCGACTTTGGCGGACGCGACGCGGCGGCCGAAGCGGCTCGGCAGACCCTCATCGCCGCAGGTTACACGCACAATCAGTCCGTTCAGAACGTCATCCTTCGCGTCGAACAGGCCTACTACGACTACCTCGACGCCAAGGCCCTCCTCACCGCGCAAGCGGCGACCATCAAGGAACGCCAGACGAGCCTCGACTCCGCGGAGGCGCGGCATCGGGCCGGCGTGGCTACGATTGCTGACGTACTCCAGGCACGCACAGCACAAGCGCAGGCGCAACTGACCTACGAAACGATCGAGGGCAACCTCCGGCAATTGCAGGGGACCATCGCCACGGCGATGGGACTCCCGGTATCGACCCCCTTCGAAGTAGGCGAGCTTCCACAGGACGTGCCGGTACAGCAGGTCAGCGACGCCGTCGAATCGCTGATCGCTCGCGCCGTCGCTGACCGTCCCGATCTCGCGGCGTCGCGCGCGGCCGCCGAGAGCGCCCGCGCTCGTATCCAGGTTGCGCGCGCGCAAGGGATGCCGTCGGCTGGCGTCAGCGCCAGCGCGGGACCACTCTTCATCAACGATCTGAGTCAGCATCGGAACCTGTATTCGGCCGGCATCCTGCTCCGTGTCCCACTCTTTACCGGGTTTCGAAATACCTACGACATTCGCGCCGCGGAGATCGAAACGCAGCTCGCATCCGAGAACGCGCGCAGCCTGGAACAGCAAATCGATCTGCAGGTATGGACGAGCTACCATGCCCTGCAGACGGCCATGAAGCGGCTGGCGACGAGCCGCGATCTCCTGCGCGACTCGCTCGAGTCGGCCGATGTGGCCTCCGGGCGGTACAAGGCCGGAATCGGCAGCATCCTCGACCTCCTCACGGCCGAGGCCGCACTTGAAAATGCGCGCGCCGAGGAAGTTCAGTCGAGAACGGATTGGTTCCTCTCGGTTGCGCAGCTCGCACACGACACTGGCACACTCGGAAAGTAAGAAAGCAGAAGGCAGAAAGCAGAAATGACAACTGGTAAGACACGTATTTGGGCTGCGGCAGTTCATCTCTGCCTTCTGCTTTCTGCTTTCTGCGTTGCTTCGTGCGCCGAGCAAAAACAAAAACCGCCGGACGAGCGCGTCCCTGTCACCGTTGCCGTGGCGGGGCAGAAAGACGTACCGGTGCAAGTCCGCGTCATCGGAAACGTGCAGACCATCGCCACCGTGGTTGTCCGTGCTCTCGTCGCCGGCCAGCTCCAACGCGTCTCGTTCCGCGAAGGAGAGGATGTCCACAAGGGACAACTCCTTTTCACGATCGACCAGGGTCCCTACCAGGCAACACTGGCGCAGGTGACAGCGAATCTCGCCCGTGACGAAGCGCAATCGAAGAATGCGGATGCTGAGGCCAAACGCTATGCCGAGCTGGTGAAGAAGGACTACGTCACACGTGAGGACTACGACAAATTCGCGTCCGGCGCCGAAGCGGCGCAGGCCGTCGTTGCCGCCGATCGCGCCGCGGTCGAAAATGCCCGCCTGCAGCTCTCGTACTGCGAGAT
This sequence comes from Thermoanaerobaculia bacterium, assembly GCA_038230535.1. Classification (GTDB taxonomy): domain Bacteria; phylum Acidobacteriota; class Thermoanaerobaculia; order Gp7-AA8; family Gp7-AA8; genus JADGNZ01. The sequence goes on along the minus strand of JBBRNB010000052.1, from coordinate 32,929 downwards.
CCGATCGCCGATGGACGGCCGCACGGGGAGTGTGCAGGTCCAGGCCGGCAATCTGGTCAAGGCGAATGACACCACGCCGCTCGTGACGATCAATCAGATCATGCCCGTCTACGTCACGTTCTCGCTTCCGGAGTCGCAGCTCAGCGACCTGCGGACTCGCGGCATCGGAAACGTCCCCGTATTCGCCTATCCACAGAACGGCGCCGCACCCAGCGCAGGCAAACTGACCTTTATCGACAATGCCGTCGACTCGCAGACCGGCACCATCACGCTGAAAGCCACATTCCCGAACGAAGGCCGCGTCCTCTGGCCGGGTGAGTTCGTGAATGTCGCCATGACTCTTTCCAACCGCCCCAACGCCACCGTCATCCCGGTCCAGGCCGTTCAAAACGGTCAGAAGGGGCAGTATGTTTACGTCGTCACCGCGGACAACGGAATCGAGCAGCGGCCCGTGACCGTCGTTCAACAGGCCGATAATCTGGCCGTAATCACCAAAGGCGTGAATCCCGGCGACACCGTAGTTACCGACGGACAAATCAGACTGACACCGAAGAGCAAAGTGGAAGTGAAGAATAAGGGAGTGGGGAGTGGGGGGTAGGGAGTGGGAGACGAGTCTCCTCCGGGTCCCCTACTCCCTACGACTCATCTCCCACTCCCCGTTTGAAGAAGCAGGGGGTGGGGAGCGGGGTGAGGTGCGGGAGGTTCATCTCCCACGCCCTACACCCCACTTCCCACCCCCATAACAAAAGCGAGCCCACCGATGAACATCGCCGCCCTCTTCATCCGCCGCCCCGTCATGACCACGCTGGTCATGCTGGCCATTCTTCTGTTCGGGGTCATGGCGTACCGGCAATTGCCGGTGAGCGACTTGCCGAATGTCGACTTTCCTACCATTCAGGTAAACGCCTCGCTTCCGGGGGCCAGTCCCGAGACGATGGCCTCGGCTGTGGCGACACCGCTGGAGCGGCAGTTCTCGACGATCGCCGGCCTCGATTCGATGGTCTCGTCGTCCACGCTCGGCTCGACTTCTGTCACCCTGCAGTTCGTCCTCACCCGCAACCTCGACGCAGCCGCCCAGGACGTTCAGGCCGCCATCGCCGCCGCCGCCCGCCAGCTTCCGCCCAACATGCCGGCGCCGCCGTCCTACAACAAGGTCAATCCTGCCGACACACCGGTCCTCTACCTGGCCATCAACTCGGACAACATGCCGCTGTATCAGCTCGACGAATACGCCGAGACGATGATGGCGCTCCGCATCTCTGCGGTGGAAGGTGTGGCTCAGGTCCAGGTATACGGCGCGCAGAAGTACGCCGTGCGCACGCAGCTCGATCCGCGCGAATTGGCTACGCGCGGCGTCGGGATCAACGAAGTGGCCAGCGCCATCCGCGACAACAACGTGAACCTTCCCGCCGGCGTGCTCACCGGCCCCTACACCAACTACACCGTTCAGGCGAACGGCCAGCTCTTCAAAGCCGCCGACTACGGCAAGATCATCGTCACCTACCGGAACGGACGGCCGGTGCGTCTCAACGAGTTGGGACGGGTGCTCGACGACGTCGAGAACAACCAGACCATGGCCTGGTTCCGAGGAAAGCCCGGCTTCATCCTGGCAGTGCAGAAGCAGCCAGGAACGAATGCCGTCGAGGTTTCTGACCGCGTGCGGGCGTTGCTGCCGGTGTTCCGCGGCCAGCTCCCGGCCTCGGTCGATCTACAGGTACACCGCGACCGTGCCGACTCCATCCGCGCCTCGGTCGACGACGTGAAGTTCACGCTGCTTCTCACCCTCTTCCTCGTCATCCTGGTCATCTTCCTCTTCCTGCGAAATGTCTCGGCCACGATCATCCCCAGCCTGGCGCTTCCGCTGTCGATCGCCGGCACGTTCGCGGTGATGTACCTGTTCGACTACTCGCTCGACAACCTCTCGCTGATGGCCCTGACGCTCTCGGTCGGCTTCGTCGTCGACGATGCCATCGTCATGCTCGAGAACATCGTCAGGCACATGGAAATGGGAGAGCCACCGATGGTGGCGGCCCTGAACGGCTCGAAGGAAATCGGCTTCACCATCATCTCCATGACCATCTCGCTGGCCGCGGTGTTCATTCCCATCCTTTTCATGGGCGGCATCCTGGGCCGGCTCTTCCACGAGTTCGCCGTGACGATCGGAGCGGCCATCCTCGTCTCCGGCTTCGTCTCTCTCACCCTGACGCCGCTGTTGAGCGCGAGGTTCCTGCACGCGCACAAAGATGAGAAACATGGACGGCTCTACCAGTTCACCGAGCGCGGTTTCGACGGCATGCTGGCCTTCTACGAGCGCGGCCTCCGTCTGGCGTTGCGGCAACGCGCAGTGACGTTGATCCTATCGCTGGTCATCCTCGCGGCGACGGTCTGGCTCTTCATCGCGGTACCGAAAGGCTTCATTCCGAACGAAGACCAGAACGAGGTGCGAATCAGTCTCGAATCAGCGCAAGGAACATCGTTCCCTGAACTGGTCCGGCACCAGCGAATGGCCATGGACATCGTGGCCAGGGACCCGCGCGTTGCGACGTTCTTCTCCTTCGTCGGCCGCGGCGGGGCAAACAACAGCAGCGTAGTCTCGCTGCGCCTGGTGCCGAAGTCGCAGCGCACCGCGTCGATCGACGACGTCATGAACGATCTTCGTCCGAAACTGAACGCCATTCCCGGATTCCGCGTTTCACTCCAGAATCCCCCGCCGATCCGCCTCGGCGGCAGACAGTCGAGCTCGCAGTATCAGTACACCCTTCAGTCGGCCGACACAGCCACCCTCTACGATTCGTCGCAGAAGATGTTGGAGAAGATGCGTACGCTTCCCGGCTTCGTCGACGTGAGCAGCGACCTCTTCCTGCGCAATCCGACAGTAAACGTCGAGATCAACCGGGACCGGGCCGCCACACTCCGCCTGACGCCGAACCAGGTCGAGGACGCGCTCTTCTCGTCGTATGCAACGAGACAAGTCTCCACGATCTACGCACCGAACAACACCTACCAGGTCATCATGGAGCTCAATCCCGAGTACATGAAGAACCCGCAGGCGTTGTCGATGCTCTATGTCCGCTCCGCCTCCGGCGAGTTGGTGCCGCTCGATGCCGTGGCAAAGCTCGTCCCGACCGTCGGACCGCTGGCGGTCAACCACTCCGGCCAGGCACCGTCCGTGACCCTGTCCTTCAACCTCAAGCCCGGCACCTCGCTCGGCGAGGCGGTGAACGAGATCAACGACGCGGCGAAGATCACGCTGCCGGCGGCCGTAACCACGTCATTTCAGGGGACGGCACAGGCCTTTCAATCGTCACTGCGGGGGCTGGGCATCCTGCTGATCGTCGCCATCGCCGTGATCTACCTGGTGCTCGGCATCCTCTACGAGAGCTTCATCCACCCGCTGACGATTCTTTCGGCACTGCCGTTCGCCGGCTTCGGCGCTCTCCTGACGCTGCTCGTCTTCCACGTCGATCTCTCGATCTACGCCTTCGTCGGCATCATCATGCTGGTCGGGCTGGTGAAGAAGAACGGCATCATGATGGTCGACTTCGCCGTCGAAGCGCAGAAGCTGGGCAAGGATGCAACGGAGGCCATTTATGAAGCGTGCGTGGTCCGCTTCCGCCCGATCATGATGACCACGATGGCGGCGCTGATGGGCACAATCCCCATCGCGCTAGGCTTCGGGGCAGGCGCGGAATCGCGGCGTCCGCTGGGCCTTGCCGTGGTCGGCGGACTTCTCTTCTCGCAGACGCTCACCCTCTTCGTGACCCCGGTCTTCTACATCTACATGGACAAGCTCCGCAAAAAGCCGGCCGGCGGCGCACCCGGCCGCGACACGATCGAAGACGAATTTGCAGCGCTTCAACCGGTCGCCGAAGAGCAGCCGGTGGGTGCGATGTTCAGCAACGTCAAACCAGAGCCAGCCGTCTAGGGACGTTCCGTTCTCCCACCAGGCGGAGGTGGTGTCGGTTGATCGGTTGATTGGTTGATCAGTGGATCAGGATGCCAAGATCAATGATCCACTTCACCCGCCGGCCACTTCGCGACATTCCCTCTTGACAGAATAAACTCACGAACGTATTGTTAGCACTCATGAGGATTGAGTGCTAAACACTCACCTCAAAATAGCAATGATCTCGCGGCGTTCTGCCGCGGAGCAATTCCACGAAAGGAGAGTTCACGTATGGCTATGAAACTTCGTCCGTTGTATGACCGCATCGTCGTTACTCGCAAAGAAACGGGAGAGCAGGTACGAGGCGGCATCATCATTCCGGACACGGCCAAGGAGAAGCCTCAGCAGGCAGAGGTGATCGCGGTCGGCGAAGGAAAGTTCGCTGAAGACGGCAAGCGCATGAAGCTCGACGTCAAGAAGGGCGACACAGTCCTCATCGGCAAGTACTCCGGCACCGACATCAAGATCGATGACGTCGAGTACACCATCCTCCGCGAAGACGAAGTCCTCGCGGTGGTCGAGTAACGGATCAATAAGGAGAAACAACCAATGGCAAAGCGTATTACGTACGGCGAAGATGCCCGTCAGGCCATTCTTCGCGGCGTCAACAAGCTCGCCGACGCGGTCAAAGTGACCCTCGGCCCCCGCGGCCGCAACGTCGTCATCGAGAAGAAGTTCGGCTCGCCCACGATCACCAAGGACGGCGTCACCGTGGCCAAAGAGATCGAGCTGAAGGATGAGCTCGAGAACGCCGGCGCGCAGATGGTCCGCGAGGTCGCTTCGAAGACTTCCGACACCGCCGGCGACGGCACCACCACCGCCACAGTGCTGGCCCAGGCCATCTACCGTGAAGGCATCAAGAACGTCACCGCCGGCGCGAACCCGATGGACGTCAAGCGCGGCATCGAGCTCGCCGTGAAGGCCGCTGTCGATTCGATCGACAAGCTGGCCAAGCCGGTCGAGGGCAAAGACATCGCGCACATCGGCACGATCTCGGCCAACAGCGACGACGAGATCGGCACCATCATCGCCGAGGCGATGGAGAAGGTCGGCAAAGACGGCGTCATCACCGTCGAAGAAGCGCGTGGTCTCGAAACAGTCCTCGACGTCGTCGAGGGCATGCAGTTCGACCGCGGCTATCTCTCGCCGTACTTCGTCACTGACCCGGAGCGGATGGAAACCGTCCTCGAGAACGCCAAGATCCTCATCTACGAGAAGAAGGTTTCTTCGATGAAGGACCTGCTGCCGATCCTCGAGCAGACCGCTCGCCAGGGTAAGCCGCTCCTCATCATCGCTGAGGACGTCGAGGGCGAGGCTCTGGCCACGCTCGTCGTCAACAAGCTCCGCGGCACCCTGAACGTCGCTGCCGTCAAGGCTCCCGGCTTTGGCGACCGCCGCAAGGCCATGCTGGAAGACATCGCCATCCTCACGGGCGGCAAGCTGATCTCCGAGGATATCGGCGTGAAGCTCGAGAACGTGAAGTGGGAAGACCTCGGCGACGCCAAACGGGTTGCCATCGACAAGGACAACACCACGCTCGTGACCGACACCGACGACAAGTCGCGCAAGGACACGATCGCGGGCCGCGTCAAGCAGATCCGCACGCTCATCGACGACACGACTTCGGACTATGACCGCGAGAAGCTCCAGGAGCGCCTGGCCAAGCTCGTCGGCGGTGTTGCCGTCATCAAGGTCGGCGCCGCTACCGAGACCGAGATGAAAGAGAAGAAGGCCCGCGTCGAAGATGCCATGCACGCAACCAAGGCAGCGGTTGAAGAGGGCATCGTCCCGGGCGGCGGCGTCGCACTGCTCCGCGCCATTGCAGCGGTCGAAGCCGTCAAGGCCGAGGGCGACGTGAGGGTTGGCGTCAACGTCATCCGCCGCGCTCTGGAAGAGCCGTTCCGCCAGATCGTCTTCAACGCCGGCAAGGAAGCCGCCGTTCTGCTCAATGAGATCAAGCTCAAGGGCGGAAACTGGGGCTATGACGCCCGCAATGACGAAGTTTGCGACATGATCGACGCCGGCATCATCGACCCGGCCAAGGTCTGCAAGCAGGCCCTTCTCAACGCCTCTTCTATCGCCGGCCTCATGCTGACAACCGAAGCTCTCATCTCCGAGATCAAGGAAGAAGAGAAGCCTCAGCCTGGTGGCGGTGGCGGCGGTATGGGTGGCGGTATGGGCGGAATGTACTGAGCCGGCATCAACAACGTTGTCTGTGAACGGGCGAGCCTCACGGCTCGCCCGTTTTCGTTTCAGTCGACGAAGTCGTAGGTCGTGCTCTTGTCGAGGTTGACCGGCGAGTAGGGGCCCGGTTTGACCCGGCCCTGCGAATCGGTCCATCGTTCCTGCACCGACTTGTGAACGGTCATCCCCGGATCGACGGGGCGATGGAAGCGGCCGCCTCGCGAGTCGAAGAACGGCGAGTAGGAGTCGTGCAACACGCCGTACGCCGCGTCGGGCGGACAGACGGCGAATGAGTCGCTGGCGAATCGCAAGCCGTTCTTGCGCGCGCGTTCCGCCATCCAGCAAAGGGTGATGTCCGCCAGCCGGTGATCATCGGAGTACCCTCCGCCGATGTCCGAGTGGACTCCCGAGAAGTAGACCTGCTCGAGCGTCTGGCCGGGGCGTACCGTCGCCGGATCCCAATAGCTAGGCTTGAAGTCCGGGCGCTGCTCATCGAGCGAGACCGCGTGGTAGGCGTGCTGGATCTGCGGCCCGAGCGAAGTGTCATGGAACGACGGCGCGAAGAGGTTGATCTCCGTCGCGAACAGTGGCACACCGAGTGCGCCGACCGTGTCCCACACGCCCACCATCAAGAGCGGTGCGTCAACACAGTTCGTGGCCTTGAAGTTCGCCACGAGCTTGTCCTCGGCCGGGTTCTTCGGACGGCGGTAGTTGTTGAAGATGATGTCGAACATGTCGCGGCGGTTTGTGGCCGCAAACCGCGAGCGGTCGATGAGGCCGACGCGACCCACCATTCCGGCCAGGCTGCGCGCCTCGTAGGCGCCGCGGCTGAAACCGAAGACGAAGATGCCGTCACCGGGGTCGTAGTTGTCGACCAGGAACTGGTAGGCATCCTGGATGCGCTGGCTGAGGCCCAGGCCGGTGCCTCCTCCGAGAATCTTGTCGTACCAATCGGTGCCGACGCCGGGGGTGTAGTGCTTCACCTGCCCTGCATCCTCTACCGTCGCCCCGTACATCTGTCCTACGTTGCTGTTGTTGCCGCCTTCCTTGTATGTGTCCCACGTCCCGTCGAGGAACACCGCGATGTTCTTCGCCATAGCCGCTCCTTTCTTATTGAAGTGAGCCGATTATCCCATGGTCAGGCGGCCGCGAACTGAGCGAAGGTGATTACGTTTCCGGCGGCATCGCGGATTACCGTCTCAGTCGATCCGTAGAACGTCTGCCGCCGCGCCACGACCATGTCGGTGCCGCTGGGGATCTGCGCCGCGACGGCCTCGATATCGTCGACCTCGATGAAGACCGCCGAAGCGCCGAACGCGCGCGCGCCCTCCAATACTTTCGCCTCATCGCCTCGGACGCTGTCAAAGGTCTGGTACATCACCTCGACGCCGTCACTGACCAGAAGCACAAATCCCAGGACATCGCCATGGGGCACCTCGGCGGCGCGGGCGAAGCCGAGCGCATCCCAGAGCGGGAGCAGCGGCTCGATGCGGTCGACGATCAGAACCGGCGTTACTTTCTTGATCATGTTCCACACGATAGCGCGCTCAGGCGTTGCCGTACAATGCGCCGCAAATGAGAAAAACGCTCTTTGCCGTCGTACTGAGTCTGTCCGTTTGCTCACTTTTTGCTCAGTCGCCGGAGACTGCTCCGAACCGGCAGGCAGCTCCTTCAGGCGCGCGGCGCGAGACGCCGGCCTCGGATTCAGAAGAGCACGCCGAGGCCCCTCGGCAGAGCGAAGACAAACGCGATAACGCGCGCCCTCCCGCCGACGCTCACGACAGGATCTCGACCACCCAGCACACCGTCACCATCGGTGGCCAGACCATCAACTACACCGCGCGCTCCGGTTTCATGATCATGAAAGATGAGGAAGGAAAGCAGCGCGCCAGCTTCTTCTTCACCTCGTACACGAAGGACGGCGCCGATCCATCCCGGCGGCCGGTGACTTACACATTCAACGGCGGCCCCGGATCGTCGTCGGTATGGCTGCACATGGGCGCATTCGGGCCCAAACGCGTGGTCTACGCTGACGATGAAGGCCACGCCGCGAAACCTCCGTATCGCACGGTCGATAACGAGGGAAGCATCCTGGACGTGACCGACCTCGTCTTCATCGACCCGGTCACCACCGGCTACAGCCGCGCCATCCCTTTTGCTGACGCCGGCAAGTTCCATGGCGTCGATGCCGACATCCAGTCCGTCGGCGAGTTCATCCGGCTCTGGACGACGCGCTACAGCCGCTGGTCCTCTCCGAAGTTCCTGGCCGGAGAGAGCTATGGAACCACGCGTGCCGCGGGCCTCTCGGGATGGCTCGGGCAGCAGGGTTTCTATCTCAACGGCATCGTCCTCATCTCGTCGATTCTCAACTTCGAGACCTCCAGTTTCGACAGCGCCAACGATCTCGCGTACGAGCTTTTCCTCCCCACCTACACCGCCATCGCCTGGTACCACAAGCGATTGCCATCGGATCTGCAGACCGGCACTCTGGAGCACGCCATCGCGGAGTCGGAGCAGTTTGCGCTCGGCGACTACACGCACGCGCTGATGCAGGGCGACCGCCTCAGCGATCAGGACCGGCGCGACGTGACGGCGAAGCTGGCGCGGCTCACCGGCCTGTCGCCGGCGTATATCGAACAGACCAACCTCCGCGTGAAGATCGATCGCTTCGACAAGGAACTGCTGCGGACGCAGCGCCGCACGGTAGGCCGCCTCGACGGGCGTTTCACCGGCATCGACAAGGATGCAGCCAGCGAAGCGGACGAGTTCGATCCGTCTTACGCAGCCATCTTCGGCGAATACACCGCGGTGGTAAACGACTATGTCCGCCGCGAGCTGAAGTTCGAAACCGACCTGCCGTACGAGATTCTCACCAGTAAGGTGCGCCCCTGGAACTACGACCGCGCCCAGAACCGCTATGTCGACGTCGCCGAGACGCTCCGCGGCGCCATCGCCCAGAACCCGTTCATGAAAGTCTTCGTCGCCAACGGCTACTACGACCTGGCCACCCCCTTCGCAGCCACGCGCTACACCTTCGCCCGCATGCAGCTCGAGCCCGAGTTGCGCAAGAACGTCTCGATGGACTACTTCGAGACCGGCCACATGGTCTACATCGACCGCAAGGCCCAGGCAAGACTGAAGAAGGATGTGGACGAGTTCATCCGCGCCAACGCGAATGTGCAGTAGGGATCTTGGTCAGGCGATTTGAGGTCGTTAGTTCGATTGAGGCGATCGAGACTATCGCCTCAGGCGCCTCAATTCGTGAGCTCGCGGAGCTCATTGCTGAATTCGGCGATGGCCGTTGGTAAACTTAAGGGGATCGCGTATGTTCGTCTTCCGCCTGGGGACACACTTCGGGCTGAGCTTCACTGGTACGAGGCTCACGGTATCGGCAAAAGGAAGATGAAGATCAAGCGTTACATTGACTGATATGGAACAGACACATCGATTTGCAATTTGCATTGATGACCACGAAGGCGTCGACTTGGATCTGTTGAAGGTCTACTCAGTCCTTGATGACACCGACGCGGAGCAGACAGGAATGCTTCGGATCATCGACGAATCGGGAGAAGACTACCTCCATGAAGCTGAGCGGTTCATCGTGATCACGCTCCCGATGGGGAACGCGCAAGCGCTGCTTCACGTGATGGAAGCTCCCGACGCAACCCAACACTGAGCTGCGTTACCATGCGCCCCTCATGCCCCGCATCCTGGTTACGAACGACGACGGTATCTACAGCGAAGGACTCCGCAAACTGGCGGACGCCTGCCGGCGTATCGACGGCGTCGAGGTCACGGTGGTCGCGCCCGACCGGGAGCAGAGCGCGGCGTCGCATGCGCTGACTCTGAACCGTCCTCTTCGGATGATGAAGCTCCGCGAGAACGAGTACATCATCGACGGTACGCCGGCGGATTGCGTCAACCTGGCCATCCTCAAGCTGATGAAGGATGACAAACCCGCCCTGGTCGTCTCCGGGATCAACTTCGGACCGAACCTCGGCGACGACGTCACCTACTCCGGCACGATCTCGGCCGCGTTCGAAGGGGCGCTGCTCGACATCCCCTCCATCGCCTTCTCCTCGCTCGTCGGCGAGAACTTCTCCTTTGACCGCTGCGCCGTCGTCGCGGAGGAGCTCATCCGCTGGGCTCTGACCGAGCATCGCGATCCGCACATCATCCTCAACGTCAACTTCCCGGTCGAATTCAGCGGCGTCCGCTTGGCCCGTCTCGGTAACCGCATCTACGCCGGCGACATCCTCGAGCGCAAAGATCCCAGAGGCCGCACCTACTACTGGATCGGCGGCGGCAAGCCGGCGTGGCATCCTGGCCAGGGGACGGATTTCGAAGCCGTGGAGGAAGGATGCGTCGCCATCACCCCGCTCCACCTCGATCTCACCCACCACGAATCGATTCCGCGGCTCAAACCGCTCGAGGAGATCCTTGGCCACACGGCGAAACGATGATGGAGTGGCGCGCGAGCGCGAATTCACCCATCAGCGCGCGCTCATGGTGCAACGCTATGCCGCCGAGCGCGGCATCAAAGACGAGCGCGTCCTGCAGGCCATGCGCGAAGTCCCCAGGCACCTCTTCGTGCCCACCCTCGTAGCCGCGAAAGCCTACGGCGCGAACGCGTTGCCGATCGGCGCGAAGCAGACCATCTCGCAGCCGTACATCGTCGCCCGGATGATCGAGTTGCTCGAGCTCACCGGAAAGGAAAAGGTGCTCGAGATCGGCACCGGCACCGGCTACCAGACCGTCGTCCTCTCGAAGCTCTGCGCCAAAGTCTTCTCCATCGAACGGATCAACGAACTGGCTCTTCGCGCCGCGGAGGTGATCCGGACGCTCAAGATCTACAACGCCACCGTGAAGGTGTTCGACGGCACCTACGGCTGGTCCGATCAGGCGCCGTTCGACCGCATCATCGTCGCCGCAGCCGCCCCCGAGGTGCCGGAGCCGCTCCTGCAGCAACTCGCGCGGACGGGCAAGCTGGTCATCCCCATCGGCGCCGAGGGCAGCCAACGGCTGGCTCGCGTCATGCGCGTCGGTACGAGACTTCAGGTCGAAGACTGCGGAACCGCCGAGTTCGTGCCTCTGGTGGGAAAGTTCGGCTGGAAAGAGTGATTCTACCCCTGACTTTCGGTCATCGATCCCTGGCATCCAGGCATCGACCCCTAAGTCCTAGGCATCAATCACCAGCTTCAGGAATTCGATTCCTCCGCTGTCAGAATGGATGGTCAAGGTCACACCAGCACTCCCGGCCGAGAGCCGAAACGGCGCTTCGCACTCCCAGAAGGCGCCGGCCCACACATCACAACCGACGCAAACGACACCGGTAATTGCATACAATCTCGCAGACATGGCCAAGGAACAGCGAATCATCAAGATCCACGGGAAGGTTCATGGAGTCGGCTACCGCTTCTTTGCCACGCGGGTGGCGCGCCGCCTCGGGTTGAAAGGCTCCATCGAGAACATCCGCGATGGATATGTCGAGGCCATCGTCGAGGGCGACAAGGGCGTAATCGACGAGTGGATCGAGGAGTTGAAAGAAGGTCCGCGCTACGCCGAGGTCACCAACATCGAACAGGAGACGAAGGACTACACCGGACGTCTCGGTGACTTCGACGTGAAATTCTGATGGACCTGCGACCGTACATCCGCGACGTCCCCGACTTTCCGAAGCCTGGGATCGTCTTCAAAGACATCACGCCGCTGCTTCGCTCGCCCGAGGCACTTGACTACATCTCAAACGCCCTGGCGGAGCCGTTTAAAGACGCAGGTGTGACGAACGTCGTGGCGATCGAATCGCGCGGGTTCATCTTCGGCACCGGCGTAGCCCGTGTTCTCGGCGCCGGTTTCGTCCCGATCCGCAAGCCCGGGAAGCTGCCGTGGAAGACGCGGCGCGGCGAGTACACCCTCGAATACGGCAGCGGCATTCTCGAGATCCATGACGATGCGCTCACTGCCGGCGACCGCGTTCTCATCATCGACGACCTCCTGGCAACAGGCGGAACGGCAGCGTGCGCGACGACGCTTGCCCGCGAGTGCGGAGCCACCGTCGTTGCCGCCGGCTTCGTGATCGAATTGACGTTTCTCGACGGACGTAAGAAACTCGACGGCACTCCCATTCACTCGTTGCTTTCGTATTGAGGGCGGTGGGGCGTCCTCCAATCCTGTCACACCAAAACCATGTACGACCTCATCGTCATCGGCTCCGGACCGGCCGGCGAGAAAGGGGCCGCTCAGGCGGCCTACTTCGGCAAGAGCGTGGCTCTGATCGAGCGCGAGCCGGTCCTCGGCGGTGCCTGTGTCAATACCGGCACGATTCCTTCGAAGACCCTGCGCGAGTCGGCACTTCACCTCTCCGGCTTCCGGCAGCGCGGCTTTCGTGAAGGCTCGATCGACCTGAAGATCAACTGCATCACGGTCGCCGACTTCATGTACCGGAAGGACCGCGTCGTCGCGCACGAGTGGAAGCGGATCGGGGACAATCTGCGGCGGCACAAGATCGACCGCTACGGAGGCACAGCGCGTTTCATCTCGCCAACGCGTGTCGCTATCAGGAACGCCATCGGCGAGGAGGTCATCGACGGCAGCGTGATCCTGATCGCCACCGGCTCGTCGCCGCACCGGCCCGATCATGTGACCTTCGACGGCGACGTGATCTGCGACAGCGACTCGATCCTCGGCATCGACATGATCCCGGAGCGGCTGGCGGTGGTCGGCGCAGGCATCATCGGCGTCGAATACGCGTCGATCTTCGCGGCGCTCGGCGTCGAAGTCCATCTGATCGACGGCCGCACCTCCCTGCTGCCGAACATCGACCGTGAGATCGTACGCATCCTCCTCGGCGAGTTTCAGAACCGTCTCGGCATCACCATGCACCTCGGCCAGGACGTCGCGTCGATCGAGCGTATCGACCGGCAAGCGTCGCTGACACTGAAGGACGGCGAATGCATGATGGTCGACAACGTTCTCTACGCCGCCGGCCGTTCCAGCAACGTCGAGGGCCTGAACCTCGACGGGATCGGCGTCGCCACCGCCGCGCGCGGGATCATCACCGTCAACGACGACTACCAGACCTCGGTGCCGAACATCTATGCCGCCGGCGACGTCATCGGCTTCCCCGCACTGGCGTCGACGTCGATGGAGCAGGCACGCGTGGCGATGGTCCACGCTTTCAATCTCAAGTACAAAACGAGAGTGGCGTCCACACTCCCTTACGCCATCTATACGATCCCGGAAGTGGCCACTGTCGGACTCAACGAAGACGACTGCCGGAAGAACGGGACGCCCTGCGCTGTAGGCCGTGCCTTCTATCGTGACAATGCGCGTGGCGAGATCATCGGCGACCCGAAGGGACTGATCAAGCTCGTCTTCGACCCCGAATCGCGGAAGCTGCTCGGCGTACACATCGTCGGTGAAAGCGCCTCCGAGCTCCTGCACATCGGGATGATGGTCATGCAGTTCGAAGGAACGATCAGCGCCTTCATCGACTGCGTCTTCAACTTCCCGACAATCAGCGAGGCATACAAGTACGCTGCCTACGACGGCCTCGGGATGATCAACAGAAAGAGGACAGTCGAGCAGGAGTTGTGAGGTTTGGTGCTGGTGGGTTACTGAGTTGCTTGGTAACTTGGTTGCTGGGTAGCTGAGTAACTTGGTTGCTGGATTTCTGAGTAACGTGGTTGCTGGGTTACTGAGTTGCTTGGTAACCTGGTAGCTGGATAGCTGGGTAGCGAGAGCACGCCGGAGGCGTGCGTGACGGTAGCCGGTGGCCACGCCGGAGGCGTTGCCACCGGATCACGAGCGCATGTCAAGGCACCCCGGCAGGGGTGCGTGAAGCATTCGCGACGCTCGATGCCGACGAGAATCGCGTTCGATCGTGATCTCCAACGAATCGATGTATGCCACCCACCATCGCTCGATTTCACGCACCCCTGCCGGGGTGCAACTGTTATCGACATTTGATCCGGTGGCAACGCCTCCGGCGTGGCAACCGGCTACCGTCACGCACGCCTCCGGCGTGACTCTCTTGCTAACTCAGGAACCCAGCAACCCGCGAATCCAGAACCCAACGAAACCTACCCCAACTCCAGCTTCACCATCGGCGACTCCGCGGTCACATGCACCTTCGGCTGCAGCTCGAACGAATCATCCGCGTCGCTGGCGCCGCCGAGGAGGAGGCAGAGGCGGGCCAGCTCCTTGAAGGCGGCGGGCTCGCCGGTGAACGTGACGGCGGTGCCGTCCACGCGCACGGTGAGCGGCGTGCGCATCAGTCCGTCGAGCGCCATCATCGCCAGGTCGTAGTTCATTCGTCCTCTCCTCGATAGACGACGGAGTTCTTCTCCGTCTCCTGCAGCACGATCTCGTACAACCTTCCCTCGGTGATGGCCGGTGCTAGTTGCTGCCAGAACGACCGCGCGAGATTCTCCGCCGTCGGGATGACGCCGATGAGGAAATCGACATCCTCGTTCAGGCTGGTGTGATCGACGCGGTCGATGACTCGGCTGCGGACGATGTCCTTCAACGTCTTCAGGTCGATGACCATGCCGGTCTCCGGATCAATCCTGCCTTTCACGCTGACCTGGATGGCGTAGTTGTGGCCGTGCCCTTTGGGGTTGTCGCACTTGCCGTACGTTCGCCGGTTCCACTCGGCGTCGTAGCTCGGATTGTGCAACCGGTGCGCGGCGGAGAACGTGAGCCTTGCAGTGACGATCATGGCGTGGAATCTACATCGTCACGCCGGCCAGCGCAGCTCGGATCTCACTTTGCTGGGCCGCAAGCTTCTCGCGAATCTTCAAAAAGCGGGCATCGCTCTGCAGGAAGCCGAACAACGGGTTGGCAAGGACGTAGCTCGCGGTTGGTTCTTTGCGCGCCGCGGCGCGATCGAGCGCGTCATTCACACCGCGCGCGTCGCCATTCATCGCCGCGATCTCGGCCACGCTCGTCCAGTAATCGTCTCCCGCTTTTGAGGCTGATACGGCTGCTGTCAGTTCGGCGGCGGCGCCGGGCTTGTCATTCGACTGCGCGGCGAGATAAGCCTTGAGGATGTGCGCGCCGTAGTTCGGATCGAGCTGCTCGAGCTTCTTGAGCTCGAGACCGGCGATCTCCGTGGAATGCCGCAGCACGGCAATCCTCCCGATCTTCAGCGCGAGCGCGGCGTTGTGCGGCATGCGCTGCTCGATGTCGTAATACTTGTCAGCGGCGGCATCGATGTGACCGGAAGCGACCAGCGTATCGGGCTCGTGTACGGCCGCCGCGTCCGACGCACCTAGGCGGTTGAGCGCGGCAGTGAAGTGCGCGTTGTCGCCGGCCGCGAGCGCGTAGCGTGCGATGACGTTGAGCGCCTCCGCGTCGGACCGGTCATGCTGCAGCACAGCCCCATAGCCGTTGAACGCGGACGGGAGATCACCGCCTGCGAGACTGGATCGCGCCACCCGGCGCGCGGCATCCATATTCGCCGGATCCAGCGAGACGATCTGCTTCGCAGCGGCGATTGAATCCGCTTCTTTCCCTTTGGAATCGAAGAAACGGAACGCCAGGACCTCGGCCGGGAGAAAGTTCCTGTCCGCCTTGATGGCGTTTCGGACCGATGACTCTGTTTTGGCTTCGTCCTTTACCGCATTCGCCGCGACTGCGTCCGCGAACGCGTTGTAGGCGTCAGCGCTGGCAGCCCCGCGTGTCTGGATTTTCAGATCGCTCGCGATCCATGAGACGATCGATTGGATCCCGCTCGAAGCGTCGATCAACGGCACGGCCTGCCCCTCGGCCGGCTTCTTCGTATCGGTCACAGGTACGATCTGCGGAGCCGCCGATCCGCCGGTGAGTTTTGCGGTGTATGCGCTGACCTCGGGTCCTTTCGCGTCGACGATGCGCACCTCGGGCACCGAGCGCAGGATCTCAATCACAGCCAGCCTGATCGCGTCTCCGCGCTGTTGAAGAATCGGGTCGGGAGGGTCGATCGTGAACGGCTCGACAGTGACGCTGCGCGGCGTGGCCACCGTGGCCGGCACCGGTCCGGTGCGGCGCTTTGCAACCACGGCCGGTCCGGACTCGCTGTTCTTCTGGTACATCCAGAAAAACGCCGATCCGCCGCCGATGACGATGATCGCAGCCGCGGCAATGACTCCGAGGCGTGTCTGCTTTTTCTTCTGTGCGGCATGCACGGCCTTCGCAGCGGTAGCTTCCGCCTCCGCTTTGGCGGCGAGGAGGGCCTCCTCTTCAGCAGCCGTTGCTGCGCGCGCGGCTTCCTCCGCGGCCTCGCCATCCGGGGCAATGGCAAATAGCTTCACACCCGCACGCGCACCGGCATCGCGCAAACGCACTCCGATGCGGCCCTTTTTCACAAAGGTCTCGGTGAGGTGGAGTTTCCCAGGCTCGAGTTGCTCGAGAATCTCGAAGGCTTTCTCGACCGCCGGACCGGCCGCGGCGCCGTCGTGCGTCTCCACGTCGCCGTAGTGGAGCAGCAAGCGCGCCTGGATCCCTTCGCCATCCTGCCCGGGCGAGAAGTCGAACTCCGCCTTGCGCCCCGCCTCCAAACCGTTGTCGAGAGAGGAGAGCTCACCCACGAACCGCGCTCCGAATGGATCGGCAACCTGGCCGTCAAAGAGATAGATCGCCTCGCCGAGGATCTGCTGCATCCGCGACGCAGCCTTGGCGGCGGAAACCGGATCGACCGCATTCTCCTGATCGTAGTTGGCGATGTCGGCGGCGAGGATGAACGTCTGCCTTGCCTGCACCGCATGACGGGCATTGGCCACGGCATTCAGAGCCGCGCGGGCGATGTCGTTCGCCCAGGCCACCACTTCGCCATCGACCTTGACGATGTCGTCGATGATCGCTTTCGCGTCTTTGTAACGGCGATAGGGATCCTTGAAGAAACACTTTCCCATCACGCCGAGCACGGCACCGTCGATCAAGGGATTGACGGCCTTCGGCGACGGCGGCTGCTCGTCGACGATCTTCCGCGCAATCTCCGGCGCTGTCGGCGCCAGATAGGGCCGGCGTCCGGTCGCGATCTCGTACATGATGACGCCGAGGGAGAAGACGTCGGTCTGCGTCGCCACTGGCTGATTCGTGATCAGCTCCGGTGCCATGTAGCTGACGGCGTTCGGGTCGCTCCCTTTCTGTGAGAACGCTGAGCCCTGCCCCTCGCGGCGCGGGAGAAACGTCGTCGCGTTGAACCCCGCCAGCTTCACCTGTCCGTTCGCGGCCACGAGTACCGAGTCACCGGCGATGTTGAGATGGAGAATGCCCTTCCCATGCAGCAGCTTCACCACATCGGCAAGCTGGTAGATGACGCGAAAGAACTCCGTCCGGTCGGCGGCGCGGCCGCGGTAAGCGGTGGCAACGGGCATGCCGTCGAACCACTCCATGACCAGGAGCAGCGAGTCGTCAGCAACGGCCACCTCGATGAACGCGACGAGCGAGGCGTGGTAAAGCGCCGCCCCCTGCCGGATGTCGCGGATGACGGCCTCACGCCTGGCCGCGTCGCGCGGCAACTGTTTCGTCAGGATTTTGATGGCCACGGTCCTGCCGTTGCGTGTGTCTTCGGCCCTCCACACCGAGGAGCCTACGCGCTCGATGAGCCGGAATGACCCGACGATCCCCTCGGCGACGAATGGGTCAGTTGAAGACATGGGTTGATTATAGATGCCCCTCTGTGAGCCGGACTTGACGCCCGCCCTTGACATCGGCGAGAGAGGCACTACCGGCGGGCGGGACGCTCGCGCTTCCGGGCGGAACTACGTGGCCGTCAAATGCACCAGATCCGCGCCGCTCTCTACGGTATCGCCGGGCTTGACTAAGATCTCGTCGATAACGCCATCGGCGGGGGCTGGGATCTCGTTTTCCATCTTCATCGCTTCCAGCACGAGAAGGCCGGCTCCACGGGTGACTGTTGCCCCTTTCTCGACGAGCACGCGCGCGATCCGACCGGGCATGAGAGCCTTGATGATGCCGCTGTCGCCGAGGTGGTCATCGCCACGCTTTCGGCGCAAGGCCAGCGGATCGACGACATCGACCTCCAGACGGTAAGCCCCGATCGTAATCTGGTGCGTGGTCCCTTCGAGATGATTGTTGAGCAGGAAGTGTGTTCCGTCTTCAAGACGGAGCGACCGGAATCCGCCGGCGGCGACCAGATCAGCCACCAGCCACCGGCCGCCGAGCTTCACCCGGTAGCTGCCACCTTGCCGCTCGACCTCGATCGGGATCTCTTCGTCGCGGTAGCGGGCGATGAATCTCAATCGCGCCCCCGCATCCCTTCGACACGGCCTGCCTGCCTCCACCGTGAGCCGGCGTCGTCCGGCAGCGTGACGTTCTGCGATTCCTCGAATGCCATGATTGCCGCGGCGATGAGGGCGGCATCGTGGGTGGCGTCGTCAGGCAGCCGATTCTCGAGGTCCATTTCCGGCAGCACGCGGTCGATAAAGCCGGTGTCGAAGCTGGCCGTCCGGAAGTCAGGATGTTGCATCAGGTACGTGAAGAAGGGGATCGTGGTCTGAATGCCATCGACGCGGTACTCCTGCAGCGCACGCAGCATCCGGTCGATGGCGTCGCCACGGGTGCCGGCGTGGCAGATCAGCTTCGAAAGCATCGGGTCGTAGTAGACAGGCACCGTATAGCCGGAGTAGACGCCGTTGTCGTTGCGTACTCCCGGCCCCTGCGGGAGGTTCAGGTTCCGAATCAGCCCCGGCGACGGCGCGAAGTTACGCGCGGGATCCTCGGCGTAGATACGGCACTCGATGGCGTGCCCGTTTGGCGCAAGATCGTCCTGCTCGATACCGAGCTTCTCTCCGAGTGCCACGCGGAGCTGCGCCTTGACGAGATCGATGCCCCAGACCATTTCGGTAACGGGATGCTCGACCTGCAGCCGCGTGTTCATCTCGAGGAAGTAGAACTGCTTGTCGGGGCCCATGAGGCACTCGATCGTGCCGGTGGAGTAGTAGTTGACTGCCGCAGCTGCCTTGACAGCCATCGCCCCCAGTTGCCGGCGCAGGTCTGCGTCGACGACAGGCGACGGACACTCTTCGACGACCTTCTGATGCCGTCGTTGCAGCGTGCATTCGCGCTCACCGGCATGGACGATGTTCCCGTGCTGATCGCCGAGAACCTGTACTTCGATGTGCCGCGGCGAGGCGATGAATTTCTCTGCGTACACGGCCCCATCGCCGAAGAATGCTTCCGCTTCACTCGTTACACGCTCGAACGCGGGCTGGAGGTCTTCCTCGCGCTCGACCAGCCGGAGCCCTTTGCCCCCGCCGCCGGCCGATGCCTTGATCATGATCGGCAGTCCGGCCTGCCGCGCGAAGGCGGCAATCTCATCGAACGATGTCACGGGTTTGATGAGACCGGGAACCACAGGCACTCCGGCGGCCTGCATCCGCTGCCGCGCCTCAGTCTTCGATCCCATCGCCTCGATCGATTCGGGGGACGGACCGACGAAGGTGATACCGGCATCGCGGCAGGCCCGCGCGAACCCGGCGTTCTCGGCAAGGAATCCATAGCCGGGATGGATGGCATCGGCGCCGGTCTTCTTCGCGGCATCGAGAATGCGGTCGATCCGAAGGTAGCTCTCGCGCGACGGCGCAGGCCCGATCGGCATCGCTTCGCCGGCGTAAAGGACATGCAGCGCGGCCCGGTCAGGCTCGGAGTAAACAGCGACGGTCGAATAGCCGAGCTCGCGGCAGGCCCGCATGACGCGGACCGCGATCTCGCCGCGATTCGCGACCAGGACTTTCATCGCGGCGCATTGTAATCGCTGCTAACATCCACGCCATGGCTGAGGAAACACTGCATGACCAACGGACGCAGATTCTCTCGGGCGTCGTGACGACGCTGCTGGACGACCTGAAGAACGGCGCAGGCGACAAAGACCGCCGCCGGCAGGTCGAAGAATGGATGCGCACGCTGGCGGAGAAGTACCCGGAGTTCCACATCGAGAGCGGCCTGCGCGACTACTACCTGGCCGAGGCCGAGCGCCTTCGTCTCGACTTCGAGAAGGCCACCGAGCTCAATGAGAAACTGTCCCTGGGACGCTCCATCGAAGGGTTCCTCGATCGAGCCGCGGACTACGCGAGGCGGCTCGAGGAGAAGTAGGCTGGCGGGTGCCGGTTGCGAAGTTGCTGATTACCTTTGCAATTCGCGCAAAATCTCATCGTGGAAGTATCCAGGCGGGATGCTCCCTTGCCGGATGAACAGCAGGTGAAAGGCTTTCAGGTCGAACTTCGCACCTAGGAGCCGGGCGGCATCGTTCCGGAGAGCGTAGATCTCGTCTTTGCCGAGGCGGTAGGTGATCGCCTGTGCCGGCCATTTCGAGTAACGAAACAGCGCACCCTCGGCGCTCTGGCAGCTCGCGCGCTTGGCATCGCTCTGCGACGCGTGCGAATCGCGGCACGAACCGGGAAGGAAGTTGACGACAGTCGAGAAGAGGTCGACTGCATCGTTATACGACATGCGGCCGGTGTGGATGCCGGTGTCGACGCGCACGCGCAAATCGCGATACAGCTTTCCCTGCAATTGGTAGAGCCGTTCCTCCGGCGTATAGAAGCCGTTCGCCGCCCCGGGCTGCGCCTCAGCCATCAACGCCTCGGCATAGAGTCCCCATCCTTCGGACGACATCGAGTCTTCCCACATCGACGATGAGTCTTCGACCGCGCCTGGTGTGAGCCAGCGCACCGCGGCGATGTTCTTCCGGTCCGCGGCCGCCACCTTGTAGTACCAGTCGTGGCCGGGAAACCCTTCATGCGCCGAGAGGTCGGCCAGCGCGGCGCGGTTGTTCTCCTTCAGCGCCGCGGCGTCGTTGCCGGTGGGGGTGACGTAGAAGACACCGACGCCGGTCTCCTTGAACGGCGGTGCGGGATAGTACGCGGCACCGTCGATCGATGCCTGAAGCGGCGGCGGCGTTTCGACGACGTCGAGTTTGTAGTCGGCCGGGACGTCGAAGATGCCGGTTTTCCGCGCGTAGTCGACGAGTCGGAAGGCGGAGGCACGGTACCAGTCGATCATCTCCGCGTCGCTCTTCGGGTAGTCCTGCCCAAGCTGATCGAACACGTAGCGAACCGCTTCGTTGCCGCCCGCAGGCAACGTCCAGCCGTGCTTCGCGCCAATCTCGCGGGCGAGGGCGATCATGTCGCGCTGCGTCTCCTCCACGATCGGCCACGACTCGTCGTAGAGCTGCGCCGCCGTCTTCTCGACGCGCAGATTGTTCTTCAGCGCCCAGTTGTACTCGGTCTCGCCGAAGGCGAACCGGTCGCCGCCGAACTGAGACTTGATTCCGGCTTCTCTCGAAGGATCGTCGAAGAAAGTACCGCTGAGGAAGTCGCGGAAGTGCCGGTATGCACGCCCAGCCTCGGCGCAATGCGCGCGGATGCGGTCGAGGATGGCATCGCGCTCAGGACCGGAGATGCGCTCGTCCGCCAGCTTCGGCAGCGTGGTCTCGAAGTAGGTGGCATCGCTCTCCGCGCTCTTGATTCCGTTGCGGAAGAGCATCCGGTAGTCGGGCGTGTTGCCGGCGAGGATTCCCGCGCGGAGCTGTTCTTCAGCGTTGCCGAGGTAACGCTGAATCGCACCCAGCCGATCCGCCACGAGCGACCATTCGCCGGCAGTGCCGAAGGTCGAAGCACCGGTCTGCGTCATCCCCTGCAGTTGGAAGTCAACGGCGCGGAACGGCTCGTCGGTGTAGGTGTCAACCGAGCGCTGCTGGTACTTGCGGACCTGATGGAGATGAAGCTGATACCGGATCTGCGCGAGCGCCACCTCGCGGTCGATGCGATGCGGCGGCGAGAGGGTGACTGGATCGGTGGCGATCATTACCGCCTCGGTGGCGGCAAGCCAGCGGTCTTCCCTGTCGATCGCCTCCTGAGAATGATCGCGCAGCTTGCCGTCGACGGAGATCAGCGAGGGGTCGAGCCCCGCTCCGCCAAGGTAGGTGTTCACGCTCGGGTTGTGGCGCAGGAACTCGACGACATAGGTGTCATGCAGCTTTACAAACGCGGCGTTGTTGTCGCGTCCCGGGATGGCGTTGGTATGCATGGCGTTCGGCGCTGCGCAGGCTGCGATGATGATTGCGAGGAGCGACACGGAGCGGCGCATGAGACGCCGAGTCTAACGCGTCAGCCCGGCGTTGTACCGTTCGGCGGAGGCGGCTGACCGCGATTGAAGATGCGATGCACCAGGCGTTCGACCGGCTCACCGACGATGAGGATGACCAGCGCCAAGGCAAGAGCGATGAGTGCCGCGATCCAC
Organism: Thermoanaerobaculia bacterium; assembly: GCA_038230535.1. GTDB lineage: Bacteria > Acidobacteriota > Thermoanaerobaculia > Gp7-AA8 > Gp7-AA8 > JADGNZ01. Next base: position 10,554 of record JBBRNB010000052.1, on the reverse strand, counting down.
TGACCAGCGCCGCAAGCGATTCCAAGCGACGCGACCAGCCAGATCGAGGCGGCAGTGGTGAGCCCGTGAACAATCTCGTGATCGGCCTTGATGATGACGCCGCCGCCGAGGAAGCCGACCCCGGCAATGATGCCCTGAATGGCACGGCTGACAGCATCGATGTGACTGCCCGCCGGAGAGAGACTGGCGACAGTAAGCGTGACGAGCGCCGCCCCCATCGAGACCAGCGCATGCGTCCGCAGTCCCGCCGGCTTCCTCCGCACTTCCCGATCGAGCCCGATCGTGCCGCCGACCAGCGCCGCGGCAGAGAGCCGGAGCAGTACCTGCATCAAGTCCGCGGGGAGGAGGGGCATGAGGGGAATTGTGTCATAGGCGGGGAGGGTGGCCTCGCGCCAATGGTCTTGACTCGAGCCCCTCACCCGCACTGCCCCTTCGCTGCGCTCAGGGTCCGTGTCTCCCTCTCCCCACTTCGTGGGGCGAGGGGCATCGGTGTAAAAGTGACTTTCCGACAACGACTTACAATCGAGAGCCCTTCTCCCCTCCGCAGAGGGGAGAAGGTGCCGAAGGCGGATGAGGGGTCCCTTAAGCTACTGCGATTGTGGTGGCTTCGCGGGTGTGGTTAAGCAAGTGGATGAGGATCGCGCCGGTGTGACTTCGTAACGCGCCGCCGCGATCTCGCGTTGCACCCGGGGGGAGAGTTACGACGATCCGTCGCGCCACGTTCCTTCACGAAGTTGTTTCAGGAACTCGAAGCCGTCTGTCCCTTCGCCGCGCTCTACCTCTTCCATCGCCGCGTCAAGATTCGCTAGTTCTTCGGCAGTAAGTTCGATCTCTTCCTCGGTCTCAACTTGCCCTTTGCTCATGACGGCTCCCATTCATGACGTCCCAATGGTACCTCGGCTAGTGCGGTCCCCACTTCCAGCTCTGCCAACCAGCGCCTCAGCCGCTCATTCGTCATAACCATCGATCGCGATCCCGTCTCGTGAGATCGCGGTATCGCTCCAGGAGATTGCGACCTCGTCCCCTGAGATCCCGACCTCGTCTCGCGAGATCGCGACCTCGTCTCCCGAGATCCACATCCCGTCCCGTGAGATCCAGACCTCGTCTCCTGAGATCCCGATCTCATCCCGTGAGATGTGGATCCCGTCCGACGAGATCGCGACCTCGGCCCGCTTGATCCCGATCTCGAGTCGCGAGATCCCGATTGGATCTCGCGAGATCGCGACCTCGTGTCCCGCAGTCGCTATCCCACCCGATCGCAAAATGATCCCCCCAAACCGTGGATGGATCGAATCCCCGCTCAAATGGACCCCCTCCTCGGTTGAAGCGATCCCTCCGTTTCGCAAATGGACCGCCGCCCGGCTTGTGGCGATCTCTCCTTTGGTCAAATGGATCCCACGTTTTCTCAAAGCGATCTCGAACCGGGGGGTGTGTACGACCGGCTTTGTGATCGCGATTCCGTCTTCCCGAGTCGGGATCTCGTTTCTTCAATCGCCAGACGTTCGGATCACGAATGGACCCCCCGTTCGCTCAAACGGACCCCTCTTTCTCTTAAATCGACCCCCTTCAATCATAAAAACATGACCAATCTCAATGTTTCTGGCAAAAAACTTGTTGTTTTGCTATTTACATTGAATTCTGGTGGGAGTAGCATGGGATCAGGCCTCAAGTGATACGGCTCTGCCAACGCGTTCGTTGGGGGAGCATTTCGCGAGCTCGCACTAACCGCCCCGGCAAGCCGCGCACGGATCTCCGTGACGCGTAGGGAGAGATAGTGAAAGACGCAATCGTAAGCCCACAAACCGCAGTTCCACCCGACACCGGCGTATCTTCGCTGGATACCATCACCGCGCAGCTCCTGGCGCTGGTCATCCAGATGGAGGGCATCGTCCCTGACCTGGAGCCTCACGACACGAGAGAGATCGGACGCGTAGCCGCAGGTGCGAAGTTCGCTGACCTGCTCATCGCGCCGACGATCACTACCGTGACGTCTGTCCCCTCGGTACCGCAGGATCTTTTCAAAGTCGACCGCGCCCGCGATGCACTGATGTACCGCGACCGGCTTCGTCCCATCGCCCAGAGGATGGCAGCTCTCACCCAGGGCCTCGAGTTCACCATCGATTCGAAGATGTCCCTGGCCGGCGAAGATGCATTGCAGACGTACCACTGGGCCAAGCGCGCCGCCCTCGGCCCCAACGGCGCCGCGCTGCACCCTTATGTCGATGAGATGCGCCGCGTGGTGAAGAAGGCCATCAACCGTCACCCGAAGAAGGCCACGGCCAATTCACCGTCCACGCCACCCGCTGCCCCACCGATTCCCCACGGCCAGACCTTCATGGCCATCCGGCCGCCGGCGGAAGATGCCGCCAGCGATGAGTTGCCGGCGAGTTTTTACAAGGCTGACGAAGAAGTGTCGTGAATCCACGTAACACGTACCACCACCGTCCCCGAGCGCTCGGGGACGGTGTTTTTTTTCGGTTCAAGTCGCGGTGATCAGCGGTCTTGGCAGGGTCCCGATGCTGGAAGCGGCCTTGTATAGATCAACCTCCGTTTGAAGATCGAGCCAGAACTCGGGAGTGGTCCTGAATGCCGCACCGAGTTTGATCGCCACTTTCGCCGTCACCGGGGTTTGTCCGTTGACGATCCGGTGGATCATCTTGATGTTGCATCTGATGTGCGCGGCGAGCTGTATTTGAGTCAAACCAAGCGGCTCGAGATAGTCCTCGCGCAGAATCTGACCAGGATTGATGGGCGGTCTTCGTTGTTTCATGTCGTCCTTTCCAGCGGCTATGGTACCCCCCTTAGTCGATCGCCCCCCTGGGACCGCGGGCGTCCCGCCCGCTGCTGGCTCTTGCGCGAAATTGGATGCGGTCGCGATGCTCGCGGTCCCATGGCGCCATCGTAAACATTCTCGGTCATCCGACGAAGCACGGCCTCGGCCCCCTACTCTCAATCCTGCCGGAGTGAGAAAGGGTCACGTTCTCTGTGATGAGCTAGACTTTCTTCAGTATGGCAATCCGCATCAAGTCGCTCGACGACATGATCCGCGAGATCATTGCCAGTCTTCAGGCCAGCGATCCCGGACGGCCGGCGTTCACGCTCCTGGCCGGCTCCGGATTCAGCTTCCCCATCATTCCCACGCCGTCCCAGATGCTGATGGGAGACATCGCCTGGTGGAAATACTCGAAGGATCGAAAGATTGCTGGTCCATTTCGTCAACGGGCCGACGGCATCGCGCAAGGACTGGCTAAGCAGGATGCGATCGCCGGGTACGAGCGTGCAATGTGGAGACCGATTCACGCCAAAGCAGCCTTGGATCCAGCCACCGCCTTTCCTCTCACTGTTGACGGAGTACCCGATTTGACCAATCCAACGGCCGTGGGGCTGGCTTATCAGGCGGTCATGGCAGACGGCCTGGTGAACAACAGGATGCGCCGGCAGTACCTCCGCGACGCGATCGCGCGAAGCCATCCGAAGGTCAATGGCGCGCACATCTTCCTTGCCGGCATCCTCGAAGCGCAGGAGACCTGGGATTGGGGAGCGCCATTCTGCCGGACCATCTTCACCACGAATTTCGACCCTCTCCTGCAGCGAAGCCTCCAACTCGTCAACAAGCTGTATTACATGACCGACCGCCCGGGTTTGCTTGAGCCACCCGACGACGACGAGAGCACCGCCATCCACCTTATCTACACGCACGGAAGCGTTCACCGATATGACTTGGTGAATACTGAGGACCAGATCGAGTACGCCCGAAAACGGAACGCCTCCACGCTCATCGACTACTTCCGACGGCACGGCGTGATCGTCATCGGCTACAGCGGCTGGGCCGACACTACGATGGAGGCGTTGTCGTCATGCTCCTCCTTCGATTCCAATCTTTACTGGTGCGGTACTCACTCTGCCTCGGAAGCGGAAACGCGTCTCCGGCCGGAAGTGCTGAGGATTCTTCAGGCGCGTGAGAAGAGCGCCTACTACGTTCCGATCGCCGGTGCGGACGAGGCGATGCGCCAATTGCACCGCGAGCTGAAGCTGGGCGACGTACCGAAATTCATCCTCGCTCCAGTGGCGACGATGATCGCCCAATTGAAGAGCATCGAGGTCCCGTTGGAGCCAGCGGCCTCCACCAAACTGGAATCGACCTCGCTATCGACCAGCCTTGCGGCTCTGCTCGGCTTTACGCTGACCAGGCTCGAGGTTGCGAAATCGGCGTTTGATAATCCATCGATCGTTCAGCCGGCTTCGGAAGAGGCAAAAGAGGAGGTTGCCAGGGCGCTCATTGCGCAATTGTTGAGCGATGCTGTGGTGGCGTATCGGGAAGGAAAGCACGAGCACGCGATTGCCCTGTGGAGCACGGTGATCGCTGCGCCGGCAGTCCCGGCAAAAGACCGCGCCACGGCACTATTCAGTCGCGGTGTCGTATCAGGCGAGGGCGGCGACACGACGAAGGCAATCGCGGACTACACGGCGGTGATCGAAATGGCCGATGCGCCGATCGAGCAGAAGGCGAAGGCGCTTTACAACCGCGGTGTCCGTTGGGGTCAGAACGGCGAGACGACGAAGGCAATCGCGGACTACACGGCGGTGATCGAAATGGCCGAAGCGCCGATCGAGCAGAAGGCGCAGGCGCTTTACAACCGCGGTGTCGTGTGGGGCCAGAGCGGGGAGACGACGAAGGAAATCGCGGACTACACGGCGGTGATCGAAATGGCCGATGCGCCGATCGATCAGAAGGCGAAGGCGCTTTACAACCGCGGTTTCACGTGGGGCGAGAGCGGGGAGACGACGAAGGCAATCGCGGACTACACGGCGGTGATCGAAATGGCCGAAGCGCCGATCGAGCAGAAGGCGCGGGCGCTCAACAACCGCGGTGTCAGTTGGGGTCAGAGCGGGGAGACGACGAAGGCAATCACGGACTTCACGGCGGTGATCGAAATGGCCGATGCGCCGATCGAGCAGAAGGCGACGGCATTCCTGAACCGGGGCTGGTGGTCATACGCCGCTCTCGGCGATGCGGTGTCCATGATCGACGACTCGAGAAAGGCACTCGAGCTCGCCGACAACGGTATCGCGCGGTCAAATCTCGCACTGGGACTGCTTGTGACCGGCGATGCTGAAGCAGCGCGTGGCGAGTACGAGGCGCTTCTGTCGCGGACTCCGGACGCAACGGTGATTCGAGGAGCGATCGATGACCTGGAGGAGGCACTGCGCACGCGGCCGGAGCTTTCAGGGCACAAGGACATCATCGATCGTCTCAGGGGCGCGCTGCCGGCGCCTGACGGTCCATCTCCTTTGCCGTCCGATTTGGTCGCGAAGTAGCAGTTGCGTCCTGGCGGATACGTTCCGCACTGCCCCCGAAGTGCCATCGCCGAGGGGCCACACCTTTGTTCATTGACCGCAGACCAAAGGTGTGGCCCCGGCCCAGATTCTCAGATCAAAGGTGTGGCCCCCAATTCTCTGGCTCTTGCGCGAAGTGGATGCGGGCCGAGACGCCCGCGGTCCCAGGCGTTCATTCCTGATCATTCTCCGTCATCCGGCGAAGCACCGGGGAGACTGCTATGACAAGTCGTCGCGCCACGTTCCTTCACGCAACTGTCGAAGGAATTCGAACGCATCCGATCCCTCTCCGCGCTCTGCCTCCTCGATCCCCGCGTTAATCGCCGCCAGATCTTCGGCGCTCACCTCGACCCCATCTTTGGTCTCAGTCAGTTGCCGCGAAGGTTGCCGAAGCGCAAGGATCTCGATTCCAGGCGCGGTGTCGCGATAGTAGAAGTGACAGCCTGTTCGCGAGAGCTGAATCAGCCGGATGAACTTATGACGCCGGGAAGTCAGCAGGATGCCAACATGTGGCGTCTGGTCAAGCAATTCGAAGACAGCGGCGAAATCCTCTTCGAGAGCCGCCGGCGCTGCATCTTGGTGAGCGATCCACCATTCCTGCACTTCGGCGATTTCACGCCGCGTGCGTGGCGAGATTGCGAAGAAGGTCACGACCGTTCCCGCCTCGCTCGCAACTCCGCGAGAAGCTGATCAGCAGTGATGAATTCACCGCGCCCGATCTCAGCCATCGACTGTTCGAGATCGTCCTCCATCTCCGGCGTGAGCTCGTACGATTCCTCATCAGCAGGCACGACGACGAAGTTCACCTCTGTGCCGTCAGGATACGACTCACCATCAGTCTCGATCCGCCCGTTCACAAACCGTCCGCGCATCACCGTCATCGTACCTCGGCGAGCACGCGTCGCTTGAGAAATGCTGACGCGGCGTGTGCGGGTGTAGGAAGATGTGCCGGATGCGGTCGATGACGTCGGATTCGAGCATGACTGACATAGAGTAACCCTTCGCTCGCGGCATCGGAGCGAGACGATCATCGAATGAACGGCGCTCAACACAACGGGAGATGACAACAGATCGTCCGGTCGACTACCTGGTGAGCCTCGTGCGCGAACTGTGCAAGCTCCCACGAGAAACAGAGTGGCTGGAATTCAAGGCCAATGAGCACCGGCCGCAGGAGATCGGCGAGTATCTTTCAGCGCTCGCAAATTCGGCGGCACTCGCAGGTAAGGCGTTTGCGTATCTCGTTTGGGGTGTCGCGGACAGTGGCCACGAGATCGTAGGCACCCACTTCGACCCTCGGGCCGAAATGGTCGGCAACGAAGAGCTCGAGAACTGGCTGCTGCATCTGCTCACGCCGAAGATCCATTTCCGCTTCTTCGATGTGTTGGTCGATGGGCGTTCAGTAGTGCTACTCGAGATCGAACGGGCGTTTCGTCACCCGGTCCAGTTCCAAGGCCAGGAGCTCATTCGTGTGGGCTCCTACAAGAAGAAGTTGAAGGACTTCCCGGGGAAAGAACGAGAGCTCTGGCGCATTTTCGACCAGGCGCCGTTTGAGCATGGGATCGCGGCGGAGCGGGTTCGCGACGACGAGGTGTTGCGGCTGCTTGACTATCCGGCGTACTTCGAACTGCTCGATCGTCCCCTTCCCGAGAACCGTGACGGCATTCTCAGCGCGCTGGCAAGCGACGACCTGATTCATGCGTGCGATGCCGGCGGCTGGAACATCACAAACCTGGGAGCAATGCTTTTCGCGAAGCGCCTCGAAGACTTGCGATCGCTGCGGCGCAAGGCCGTGCGCGTCATCCAATACCGAGGACGGAGTCGCATCGAGACGCTGAAAGAGCAAGCCGGTACCAAAGGCTACGCCTGCGGTTTCGAGGGGTTGATCGCTTTCATCAACGGCTTGCTACCGTCGAATGAAGTGATCGAGCAGGCCCTGCGGAAGACCGTGCCGCGGTTCCCGGAACTGGCGGTTCGCGAGTTGGTTGCGAACGCGCTCATCCACCAGGACTTCTTTTTCACCGGCGCGGGCCCGATGGTGGAGATCTTCGAGGATCGTATAGAGGTCACGAACCCGGGCATTCCACTGGTGGACACGCAGCGCTTTCTGGACTCGCCTCCACGATCACGCAACGAGTCGCTCGCCTCGCTCATGCGCCGCATAGGTATCTGCGAGGAGCGCGGAAGCGGCTGGGACAAGGTAGTGCTCCAGACAGAGCTTTACCAACTGCCAGCTCCTCTTGCGGAAGTTGCGGACGACCACACGCGTGTCGTGCTGTTTGCGCCACGGCCTCTGACGAGCATGGACAAAGCAGAACGCGTGCGCGCCGTCTATCTTCATGCCTGCCTGCGATTTGTGAACCGGGAGTACTTGACGAATACGTCGGTCCGGCAACGGTTCGGGATCGAGCCGCAGAATAGCGCCAAGGCCTCACGTCTGATCGGAGAGGCGATCGAAGCGGGAATGATCGTCCCTGACGATCCGGCGGCGGCACCAAAGCTCATGCGGTATGTACCCGAGTGGGCAGCTCGCAAGGCCGGTACGGTTACTTGATGGATGTCGGCCAAAAGAGTTAATCAAGTTTGCATATCGACAGTAAATCACGTGTAATCAGTAAGTTGTGGCTGGTTGGTTTACTTGATGGGTACTTGACGATTGAGGATGGACAGCGAACGGGACTTCGAGACAATACGACCGCGCCAAGCACTCCGGGGAAGAAACGAAAGGCCAGACCGAGACAACGTGCCCGCCCGCCATAAACCCGCCAAACCCGCCACGAAACGATCACCGGTTGAACGCGCCATGACTCCGGAGGAAACCCGACAGAAACCCGACAAACCCGACACGAAGAACGGAAGCAAAGGTCTGCAAAGGGGCATCCATTCCGAGACCTCGCAACCTCATGCCGGCCACGCCATCGCCTCGGCGAAACCAGGCAACACGGCGCATAGCTCTTCCGCGTGCGCGCTGGCGATGCCGTCCAGCTCGCGGGCGAGAACGCCGCTGACGGTGGTCTTCCTCTGTTCCGCTCTGTACTCGAGCATGTCGATGTGATGCCGCGGCAGCCGGACGCGCAACTCCTTCGTCCGGATGGCCTGCGGGAGAACGCCGTCCGCATCGGCCCCGAGTGCCTCTTCGATGACGTCGAGCGGCCAGATCTCCAGCGCCTTCGACATCATCTCTGGACGCGGGAACCACTTCCCGAGCGATGTCGTCATCAGCTCGACATCCCCCGCCTCGATAGCCTCGAGCATCTGACGCCGCGTCCACCCGAGGAGTACCGTCGCCTGAGAAATGCTGACGTGCGGGCGCGGGTGTAGGAAGATGTGCCGTATGCGGTCGATGACGTCGGATTCGAGCATGGTGATGTCCCTTCAGCGTTTGCTCAATAGAGTACATTCACTTGCTCTAACAAGCAAGAGGAATCAGGCGAGATGACGCGCGATACTCAGCCGGAAGGGGAGCTGTTTGGCCGTCGTCTTCGCGAGGTTCGTCTGAAGCGCGGCATCACGCAACAGTCGCTTGCGGAGGCCGCCGGGATGTCGTTGACATACATCAGCAATATGGAGCACGGACTGAAGGTCCCGAGCTTGACGACGATCCTTCGGTTGGCCGTTTCCCTCCACTGCAAGGTGTGGGATCTCGTCGGGATCTTCGACAAAACGGATCTGCAAGGAATTCTGCCGAAGTGAGTTACGCAAGCTTCTGGAGAGACGTTACTATCCTTGCGGAACAACCCTAACGCGAACCCGGAAGTCGGAAGAGGCTTCCGAGAGATCGTTTTCGAAACCGCGAGGATTCTTAACAAGGTGATCCGGGTCATACACGAGGCAGAATAGGTGATCGCATTCGGCGTGTTTCTTGTATCTCGTCTTGTCGTCAATGAGCTGAGTGCCGATCTCTTTGGCGGTCAGTCCGTGTCGTGATTTCTTTGTTTCAACAACAGCTCGCTCATTCTTGAGCAAAAAATCGACGCGCGACGCTTTACCGGCGTAACTTGGCGTCCATTCTTCAGGTCGTACGTCGTCGAAGTAGATTCTCAAAAGAGCGTGAAGTAAATCTTGAACGTCATACTCGTCGGAAACATCGAGAGTGGGCCTGCCCTCGTGGCGCGTACGAAGCTGGCACACGACCAGGTGAAACCTCGAAGCGATCTTGTCCAATGTTTCAAAGACGTTCTCGGGCTGCGTTGGCGCGGAAGCAGCAGAAGTCACAACGCCGCTGGCGAGATCTTCCATGACTGCGCGAAGGATTGCTTGTCCTTGCTCAACGTCAGCTTGAAAGCCGGATTTGACCTTCTTCGCGAACGAAACTACGTAAAGGTGTTTCGGGCCGAGGAGGTGCTCTAAGTACGCTAGCGACTGAGTTTGCCCCCCGTGAATGCCCCCCTGTTCAGGGCAGTGAACACCGTGAAATTGTCTGAATGCCCGTGCGTTGCGAGAACTTCACTGCCTTTCGCAATCAGCCCAGCTAACCGTTGGATCTGGTCATCGTTCATAGAGGCGATCTTAATTGTATTCGGTGACTGGAGACGGTTGCGAGCTTGAATCAGGAGTTACCCGCGTGGCCACGACCTCACGTCGAACTTGCGCGCGATGCGCGCGAGGTAGGGATGGTCTTCCGCGTGAAACTGGACGCGGAAGTCTCGTGCGATCGGCGTGATCACGACTGAGTCCGCGCCCGCGGCAAGGAGGGATCCGGCAGCGCTGATGGCAGTCGCGCCGGTAATCCAGGTGTCCTCGATCAGAACGATCCGGCCGCCGTTCACGACGTCGGGGTTTGCGCGAAACATTTCAGGCGCGTACTTGGTGCGGTGATACAAGGATGGATCGACGCAATCCAATGTTCGGACAAGGCGTGCTCCGATCGCCTTCACTCGTGCCAGTGCGAGGCGGAGGTGCTGCCTGTCGAATGTCACTCCCGGCCTCTTCGAAGGCACGATCGTGAGCAGGTCCGCTTCTCCGCCGAGGAGGTCGCCTATGCGAGCTTCGTGTGCGGTTAGCCACTCGTATGCTAGTGACGCCAGCACCGGCGAATACTCGGGCCAGGCGCCCTTCTTGTACGACTGCAGGATCGAGTACCACGTCCCGGCTTCGGCGCTCGGCAGAAGTGACCACTTTGTGCTCGGTTAAAGTGACCACCATCAAGAACACGATTCGGAACAGCGATCGGAACTCCAACGCCGGCCGGCGAAATCATCCTGCCGCGCCAACGGCGCG
>JBBRNB010000051.1:0-47018 GCA_038230535.1 Thermoanaerobaculia bacterium | reverse complement strand
CGAGCTCCGCAATCCTCGAACCCGGAATGCTTGTACCGTCTGCGCCAGAAACCCACTCGGGGAGTCCGGCTCCACCAGGCCATAACCGGACGGCTTTTGCGCCGGCCGGTGCGCCGTACCGAAGATCCAGTCCCAGAACGCAAACTTCGTCGCGAAGTTCACATTGACGATCTCCGCGGCGTGATGCCAGCGATGCATCTCCGGACCGTTGATGACGTACTGCAGCCAGCCGGTACGCACGCCGACATTCGAGTGGATATACATCCCCCACATCGCGTCAATCGTGACTTTGAAGTACCACACTGCCGCCGGCGCGCCGAGGAGCGCGAGCGGCGCGAACTCGATGGTCTGGTTGACGAAGATCTCCAGGAAATGGGATCGCGTTCCGGAGAGCCAGTCGACGTCAGCCGTCGAATGTGCAATGTGACGTGGCCGGCGCCTTCCAGATGACCGGTGCGGGCCAGATCGGCTGGCGCGATTGCGCGGAGGCGGTTGATCGACCTTGCGCGGGAGGCAGTGAATTCCTCCAGTGCCGGCGCGAACGGTTGCGCGTTGTAGTTCCGTTCGCGGGCGAGACGGCCACCGTCGAGATCGGGAAACGACGGATCGGATTCGCTCAGGATCCGGCTGACTCGGACTTCGAACCCCTCCACGTCGATGTCACCCAGATGGAGGAGGTTCTCTCGCAGAGAGAAGATATCCGGCGCCGGTTTGAAGGAGAACTCCTCCTCGCTGCGGCCGGCGGTCAAAGTTCCAGGACGCGTTTGGGAGTCTGCTCGAGGGTATCGATCACGCTCATCGGTTACTCCACTCGAATCACTTCCACGGTATGCGACGTCGTGTGCTGGCCCATGCCATCAGACTTGTCCGTCGCCTCGGATCGGGTGGTCACCAGCCGGTCGCCGTTGCGCGCATATGTCCAGCTGCGTTTCTGATCGACCTCGAAGCTCATGAGGAGAAAACTGGCTTTGATGTACATCGACTGTTCCGCTGCCAGGGGCGTTCCATCGTCGCCGGCCCAGACAGAGAGCGAACCTTCGGTCTTCTTTACACGTTTGCTGCTTGCCTTCGAGAGCTTCGGGACAAGTTTGAACGAAAGCAAGTGTGCCGGCCGTCCCCCGAAGGTCGCGGGCTTCGTCTGAACGAACTGTGCTGATTCGAGAACGACGCTGAGCGCCCCGGCACCATCGAGCAGCTCGGCGATGTGCAGCGGCCGGACGTGACCTGCACCGCTCCTAACGGGCGTCGATCGCTCCGGGTCGCGCGCTTCAGCGTGAGCCTCCTGCGCCGCCTGGCTCAGCATCACCCGAGGGTAGATGATGCGAAGGCCACCGTCGCTGATCTCGAATCCGACGGAAGCCTTTCCGTCATCGGCTTTCTCATCGTCATTCGATTTCGCGCTTGATGTGACGTCGAGCGTGCCGTGTACTGGCGTCGTCGCCGCGAGCTTTCCCAGCGTCGTACGCAGATCGGTCAACCCATCGGCGGCGGCGACGGCCGGAAGTAGAAAAACGAGTAGTGACACGGGTAAGCGCATGCGGTGACTCTCCCCTTCTGATCTATGTACAGTTTTGGACGGTCGGGCTGAATGATAGTTTCAGTAGCTCCGAACCGTAATGCACATGATCGCAGCGCGAGTCCGCTGAGCCGCTGGTTGCGCCGTCAGCGGGCCATCGCGAGCGGCAGATCCGGGGATGCCGAGACAACGATGTCTCGATAGTCTTTGATGATGGCCGCGATCTCGTAGGGCTTCGGCCGGAAGCGGGTGAAGACGTCTGCTTTGAGCTTCTCGCCGCGAGCTCCCTCACCAAATCCGGAAGCGATGACGATTGGAACCGTCGGAAGGCATTTGCGGACCTGCTCGAAGATCCGCTCGCCTGACATCTCCGGCAACCCCAGGTCGAGGATAATGAGGTCCGGTCGAAAGCCCTGATTCAGCATCGCCAGAGCTGGTGCTCCGCGGTGGGCGACTGTCACGTTGGCCCCTTCGAGCTCGAGGATCGTCTGAACGCCTTCGGAAACGAGAACTTCATCCTCGATCAGCAGCACCGTCACTCCCACCATCAGCGGATCGACCGCGGTCTCGGCCCTGATGGGGCGCGGCTTGATCATCGGCTCGGCGCGAGGCAGCACCAGATAAAACGTCGTTCCTCGCCGTGGTACCGATTCGGCGAAAACCGCTCCCTTGTGCTGCTCCATGATGCGATGAACGACAGACAAGCCCAGCCCGCTCCCCTTGCCGATGTCCTTGGTGGTGAAGAAGGGATCAAAGATCTTGGAGAGCGTCTGTTGATCCATCCCCGTTCCGGTATCAGAAACGGTGAGAATGACCGAAGAATCGGTCAGGATGTTCCACTTCCTCCCCTCATCGAAGGTTGGCTGACGGGCTTCGAGACAGAGCCGGCCGCCGTCTGGCATGGCATCGCGAGCATTGACCGCAAGGTTCACGATGGCCTGACTGAGCTGCGCTGGATCGGCCCTGGCCACGAGTGGTAGCTCCTCGATCTGGAGGTCGATCAGAACCTCTGGCGGGAGGGACGCTCGAAGCAGGGGCAACTGTTGTTCCAGAAACTCCTTGATGTCGATGGACTTGACGGCGGGACTATTGGGCAGAGCGAAGTCGAGCAGACGCCGCGTGACGTCTTTGGCTCGAACCAACGCCTTGCGGATGTTCTCGGTAGCCTTCTGCTGAAGGGCGTCGGTGGGATGGTTTCGCTGCAGAATCTCGACCCACGGGGTGGCGGACATCATGGTGTTGTTGAAATCGTGTGCGATGCCCGAGGCCAGATGTCCGAGGGATTCCATCTTTTGGGCCTGGACGAGCGAGCGCTCCAATTCCCTCGTTTGGACGAGAGCCTCGGCGCGCAGCAACCGCACACGATACAAGTGCAGACGCGTGATGATCGTCGCCACGATGAGCAAGAGAAGCGAATAGAACCACCAGGTCTGGTAATAGGCCCGTACCGTGTGAACGGTCAGAGGATCAGAAGCCCCGCTCCAGAGCCCGTCGTTATTGCGTCCCATGACCTGGAACGAGTAATCCCCGGGAGGAACGTTTGTGTAGTACGCCGCGCGGCGGTTGCCGGCCTCGACCCACTGCTCGTCGAAGCCTTGCAGCCGATAGCGAAAGGCGACCTTCTCCGGGGCCAGGAAACTGATGGCGGTGTAGTGGATCTCGATATTACGCCTGCCCGGTGGCACCCTCACCCCTTGGTCAGCGGCCGTCACCAGCTCGTTGTCGATCAAAACCTCTTCGATCCGTGCGGAAGGAGCGGCAGTGCTGATCCGGATGTGATGAGGATTGACGAAGACGACTCCGTCGCTCGTGGGGAACCAGATTCTGCCGTCGGGCGCTTTCGACGCAGCCGGCGTACCGGTGTGGTTGCAGTCGCTGACTCTCATACCGTCTCCCTTTCCAAAGACGAGGGAGTGAACCTTTTGAATCCTGCCATCAGCGAAGTCGTTGAGCTCCCGCTTACTCACGCGATAGACGCCGTGATTGCAGCTCATCCAGTAGTAGCCGGCTCCGTCATCGACGATTGAATAGGCGACATCGTCGAACAGCCCGTCCCTGGTCGTGATCGCTGTAACGCGGCCGTTCTTGATCCGTCGAAGCCCCCCACCCCAGGTACCAAACCAATGTCCCCCATCACGGTCGTGGTGGATGGCAACGGTGGTGAAGCGGAGGGGATACCAGGTGTATTTGCCGCCCCTCATCTCGATCGCGTTACGCCCGGTGCCGAACCACAGCCCGCCGTCGTAGTCCTCGGACAACTCACCCACGACGCTCCCATCGAAGGCGAGTTGCCCGCTGTAGGACGTAAACACGCCGTCACGGAAGCGGACCAGGTTGTCTGTTCCCCTGGTCGACAGCCACATGCTGCCGGCGCGGTCCGCGGTGATGGAGCGAATGGAATCGTTCGGCAATCCATCGGCCGTGGTGTAGACCCGCAGTTTGCCATTCTCGTATCGGACCAGACCTGCGGTGGTGCCAATCCACACCACACCAGCCCGGTCCTCGAACAGGGACCAAATGAGGTCACTGGGCAGACCGTCCTTCGTCGTCAGCCTGGTGACGCGGCCACCGCGCAGAATGGCGATTCCTTTCGTCGTGCCGATCCACGTCGTTCCGTCGCGCGCCGCGAGGACTGTCAAGGCGGCCTTGTCCGGCAGTCCTTCTTGCGTGCTGATCGTGGTGAAGACGCCGGGCCTCAACTGGACGGCGCCGCCGTTCATGGTGCCTGCCCAGAGACTCCCCTCCCGGTCTTCAAACAATGTCGCAATATTGTCTTCCGGGAGTCCATTCTCTGTGCCGAGCCGCGAGAATTGTCCGTCCGAGTAGCGATAGATGCCGCCGTTTTCGGTTCCAATCCAAAGACTTCGATCTCGACCCTCGAGCAGAGCCGTCGCACTCCTGAACGGAACGTCTTTCCCCGTCCGGACGTGTTCAATGCGCCCATTCGAGACACGATCGAGTCCGGAGAACGTAGCGATCCAGATAGTGCCGTCCCGATCCTGTCCGATGGCGGGAGCGCGGTCGTCCGACAGTCCTTCAGCAGTCGTCAGCCGCGTGAACCTGCCGTCCTTCAGACGAAAGATGCCACCGAGACCGGTTCCCGCCCAAAGCGCACCGTCCTTCCCAACCAGCAAACGCGCGATGCTCGTCCGAGGCAGCCCGGCCGGAGAGCCGTACGAAGTGAACCGCCCGCGGCTCAGCCGGCCAACGGTACCGGAAGCGGTTCCAATCCAGACACTTCCATCCTCCCCCTCGGCCATCGAATCGATCACGTCGTCAGGTAACCCGTCCCGCTGGCCGAAATGCGTCATCCGGCCGTTGCTATAGCGGCTGATTCCACCGCGGTACGTTGTGATCCAAAGCGAGCCATCGTGGGTAGCCAGGAGCGCCGATATCTCCCTCCCGGGCAACGCTGGCGTCGTGTCTGCGTTGAATACGGTGAACCGGGCTCCGTCGAAGCGCGCCAGTCCCTCCTGAGTTCCGAGCCACAAATAGCCATCCGGCGTCTGTGCGATCGCGCGAACGCTGTTCTGCGGCAACCCTCGCTGAGTGTCCCAAAGGGCAGTCGCGTACTGTGTGATCGGGCTCGGCGCCCCGAGCGCAAACAGGCGAGAGGTTGCCAGAAGGACTAGACAGACCATCATTGATAACGGCTTCCGCGCGAGCTCTCGCACGGGGATTGGCTTGGGCATCGACAGGCTCCAAGCGCAAGGGAAGTGCCAGATCAGAAGCTCGTCTAAGTTAACGATAAGTCACGCGTGATCAGCGGCTTATCGCGACGGGCTGCGCTGGTGCTGACTGATGTGAGTCTGAAAATCAGACGCTTCGTCAGAATCCGTACAGGTCAGACGGGGCAGACGCGAACGACAAGCACTTCCAGAAATCGGTACCACCACGAGTCTGCCCTTCTCGACAGTGACCTCAACCTCCGCGTCTTTTTCGAGGCCGGCCTCGAGAGCAAAGGCCTTCGGGATTCTGAGGGGCAAGACTGTTTCCCCACTTCTGAACTCGGGTGCGCATCGGGAGCCTCCGTAGCGTCAATGACGTCTACACGCGCGACTCGAATGTCACCAGCAAGCGCCCACCGTCTGCTCCGGCGTCTCCTCTGAACTATCTACGAAGCACTCCGCATCGAATACGGCGCCGGTGAACTTCGAATGAAGCGTGGCAACCCGATCGGCACCCATGCGGCCTTTTGAACGAGCCGCATCGCGAGCAATCGCGGCTTCCAGACGCGGATGAAGCACGCGAAGTCTCCACGGGATGCCGCACGCGTCGAAGTGTTCCCGGTACGCCTGATATGCCTCGGGCGGCGATTCATGAACCGTGGCGTCGATGACGACGCTCTGCCCGGCATCGAGTGCGCGGCGGCACTCGGCGAAGACAACATCATGAACTTCGTGCCGTTTGCGCCGGTGATCGTCGGAACCGAAAGCACCGCGATCCTTGCCGAACTCGAGAGGCCAGATTTCGTCCTCGGAGATCCTTACCCATCCCGGATGTTGATTCGCCAGCAGTGTCGAGACCGTCGTCTTGCCACTAGCGCACGTGCCGGTCACGACAAGAACGCGTAGGATTATCGGAAGTGGCTCGCTCATTCGCAGGGCAACTCACCGTAGCAAGACTTCGCTAACCAGCTCTAACCGCTTAACGTCCTTTCGGAAGAACATCAGCGGCAGAAGAAAATGTAGATGCGACTGTCTGCACGAACTCCGCGAGGATTTCAGAATGGTTTACTTGCAAGAACAAGTGCGCGTCATGCTCGATCACCCAGCCGCTACGGAGAAGGTGTCGGCTGAAGACATCTTGCTCCTCCAGCGGAGACGCAGCGTCGAACATGAGCTTCGCCTCCTTCGGCCACGTAGGCTCGGGCGAGCCTCGGAGAAGCCGCGGCGTCACAACGTCGTGATTTGTGACATAGCACGTAACCACCGTAACGCCGCTTTCACGAATCTGTCTGAGCACCGGTAACGGATCACCATCTGTCGGCTCGCCGTCCGAAATAAGAAGAAACATCCGATGCTCACCTGCGGGCTTAGTCTCGCGGTCGAACCGGCTCGCGACAGCGGATGCCACAGCAACCATGGGCGTGTTCCCGTATATGATCGACTCCAAGTCGGCGAATTTCGCGGCGGTCGTGTCACCAAAGAGCTCCGCCAGTTCATTTGGAGAAGCCGTGGTGTCGCCGATTTGGGAGGCTTTCTGCAATAACAACGCTGCTATTTCCGAGACGATCCGAGCTCGAATCTGCTGCTCAGCCGTAGAGATGGCCGCACTTTCCAAACTTGACACCAAGCTGCCGAGACCAGAACTCCGCGCGAGACCAGCAAGCCCGGCATAGCCGCTAGCTTTGCGTCGAGCTTCCGTAGCGTAACGAGACTTCCGCTGTTCAATCTCATCGGAAACGTTGATGCAGCGGGCTGCACGGACAAGCGAGAGTAGATCGGCGACCTCACCGGAACGAAGGCCGAACGCAAATGCAAAAAGACGCACTGAGGGTTGCTGAGCATTGGTAGCGAGCATGGTGCGAAAGTCGCTCGCGTAACGGACCATTGCCCCAAGGACTCCTTCGAGGCGCGATAACGTTCCGTTGCGATCGTTACGAATACTCGATTCCATGGAACCCGAGGTATCTATTGCTATTCCGATCAGCGCGGGCGTCTGCGTAGCCGCATCGCCATCAATCTCATCGACACGTGGCGTTACACGCTCCACTGCGTCATGAGTCTCACCCCTACGAAGAAGAACCGCATTCGGGGACATATGTTTGAGTCGAGCACACGAAAGTCCCTCCTCGTATGCTTCCGGTATCGTCAGACCCGCGCCAACACCATCGTAGAAGCCTCTCGTAAATTCAATCGCGGCGTCATCACCGATGGGGCCTTCCATGGCGATCGTGTAGTCGAGGCCGATGGAAGTAAATGAGCCCGTCACAAGCGAGTAACAGGCGTTGAGAAGGGCTGTGGAAGCACCGCGCCGCTGTAGCAACTCACCAAGAGCGGCGGAATCAGGCACCATCAGGCGTCCGGATTCATCTTCAAAGATGAGACCGGACTTGGTACCATGGCCTGAAAAATGAACTATTTGGAAGGGCCGTCTGAGGAGCTCGCGTCGAACATCGTCGATCGTGGCAGCATTTAAGACGGTAATCGAAATGGAGTCCCGGTGCGCCGAGAGTTGAATGGCTTCCTTCAGAACACGTTCCTCCTGAGCTGTGCGGATCGGATCAGTACCTCTAGGATTCGCACAAACTAAGAGGACATCAACGCCTGAACGGGAAGAACTCTCTGGAATCATGACCTGATCTCCCTTCCGATATCGTCTCCTTACTTTGTCTTTCCGTCAAGACCCGTCTCCACGTTCCGCGCAATACTTGAGTGTACTAATCGCAAGCGTCGAGGTCGAACTTTCCATATTTAACCATTTGAACTCAGAAGTGTTCGCGACGGTTACAGCAGGAAATTCGCGCGATCATCACGAAGAGCAAACATTGGCGAAGATATCCGTTTTGGCCTTTCTCCCGCGAGAGGCAAGATTCGCTGCCGATGGCAGTCCCGGCTCGCATCTGATGACGCGCAACCTCTGAGTCCTAGATGTGCGTTGCGTGTTTCTAGTCTGGGATGATCCCGCGCCGTCTCGGGCGGGAGATCTGTGGTTCTCCCGTCTCGACGCCTACCGTCGCCTGTCGAGAATCGCGTTCACCATCGCCGCCGCATCCCCAACACGTGGCCCTGGCCGCGTAAACAGATTCTCGTCGATGGGGACAGCCTCGACGTTCTTCGTGCCTGCTCGCGCGAGTAACGCGCGCACTGCCTCGGGTGTAACCGAGTGGTTCGGATAAAGCAACAAGTCCGGCGGGTTGGCTACGAACGATTCGAGCGAGTATTGCGGCCAGCCATTGACCTCGACTGCATTGCGAGCGCCGCAGAGTGCGATCAGATCGCCGCCGAATGTGTTGCCTCCGGCGACGTAGAGGGGATCGGTCCAGACGGCGAGCATCACGCGTGGCGGATGCGGGCGCGTGCGGCGCTGACGCGCGAGACTTGCGTTGAGGTTGGCGACCGTGCGCGCACTGCCGGTACCGATGGCTCTGCCGATCGCGGTCATCGAACGGGCGATGTCGTCGAGACGCTCATTGGAGACGACGAGCAGCGGGATGTGTACCGCGGCCAGCGCACGGCCGATGTTGGGCTGCAGGCCAGCGGCGTTGGCGATGACGAGGTCCGGCCGGACGGCTACGATCTTCTCGAGATTCGGAAGGACGCCGCCGACGCGTGGAAGATTGCGGCCTGACATGGCGTCCGCGGAGAAGTCATCCGTACCGGCGATGCGATCGCCTGCGCCTAGGGCGATGACCATCTCGGTTACGTTCGGCGCGAGGGTGACGATGCGTTGTGGCTTGTGTGGAGTGCTCTCGCGGGAGCTGCAGGCGAGAAGCAGCGCGGCAAGCGCGAAACATAAAACCAGCGGTCTTAACTTAAGCACCTCTCATCCGCCTTCGGCACCCTTCCGACTCGCTGCGCTCGCTCAGGGCAGGCTCTTCTCCCCTCTGCGGAGAGGAGAAGGGCTCTCGATCGTAGGTTGTGGTCATGACGGAACCTCGATCGTTCAAACAAAAACCGCGGCGTTGTGGCCGCGGTTCGTGAAAAGCGGTTGCAATCAAGGTTACGACTCGCCGCCGTCGTCGTCTTCCATGTCGTTGTGCATGCCCAGGCGGGCGCACGCGGCGGCGTACATCTGCTTGGAGGCGTTGATGGCGTTCTGAAGCTCGGCGATCCGGTCCTTCACCTTGGCCAGCTCTTCTTCGATCTGGTCCTTCAGTTCGCCGACTTCCTGTTTGGTAACCTGAAGCGTGGTCTCGTAGAACTTGCGTTGCTGATCGGTGATGACGGCCATTTCTCCTCCAGTGCGTGGCGAACGGGGCGCGATTATAGCTTGAAGTCGACGCTCACCGTCGTCCACGACTTTACGCGAACGCCGTCCTTTTCGCCTGGTGCGAATGTCGAGCGCCGGATGCTTTGGTCCGCTGCTTCATTCAGACCCATCTGGCCGCCTTTGACGATCCTCGTATCGAGAACGCGCCCTGTTTCCGAGATGAGAGCGCTGATGATCACGCTCCCCTGCACGTGCTGCAGCCGGGCGATGGGCGGATACGTTGCCGGCGCCTGATGCGTCGTGTGCGCAGGAGTGAGTCCCGGCGTACCGGCCGGAACGAGATCGCCGAACTGCGCGCGCGGAGCCGCCTCCGGCTGCGGCACAGGACGCGACTCCGCGGCCGGTTGTGGCGGCGGAGCCTGCGGCTGCACGACCGGCGCGGGACGGTTCTCGACGACCGGTGGTGGTGCCGTGACCGGCTGCACTGCCGCCTGCTGCTGCGGCTGCGGCTGGGGCGCGGCAGCGGTTGGACGTTGCTGCGTGACTGGCGTCTGGTTCTGAGCTCGGGCCGCCTGTTCGAGTCTCGCCTTCTCCGCGGCAAGCCGTTTCGCGACCTCTTCATTCACTTTCGACGGATCGATGACGGGTACAGTACTGGACGGCGCCGCGATACTGGTTGCCGATGTGGCCGTCGTCGCGGCGATCGATGTCGAGGTTGTCTGCGGCTTTGCCACCACAGGGCCTTTCGTTGAAGGCGCCGTGGTTGCTGATGGCTTCCGCATCATCAGGAAACCACCGGCCGCGGCGATCACCACGACCGCGGCGATCGCGATCAGCATGACCGGCGGCTTCTTCTCCGGTTTTGCGAAGGGCGGTGCGATGACCCGTATCGGCGCAGATACTGGCGCCGGCGCGGCAACGACGGGAGCCGGCTTGAGCGGCCTCAACTCATTGGCGGCCTGCGCTGGCTCGGAGCTGTGAGTCTCGACGTGTTGCGGGATCACCATGCTGGTCGCCAGGCGATGCATGTAGATGGCGACGTCGGCGCTGGTCGGTGTCGGCTTGAAGCTGTAGAGCAAGGCGTCCAGATCGCGCTGCATCTCGCCTGCGGTCTGGTAACGATTGCCAGGATCCTTCTGCAGGGCCTTGAGCACGATGGCGTCGATCTGCGGCGTCACTTCCTCGTTGTATTGCGACGGCGGGGTGACGCGCGCTTCGCGCACCTGCTCAAGGATCGACAGCTCGTTGTCGCCGATGAAAAGCTTGCGCGCGGTGAGCATCTCGAAGAGCACGGTGGCCAGCGCGAAGATGTCGGAGCGCCGGTCGATGTTGCGTCCCCATGCCTGCTCCGGCGACATGTATTGCAGCTTCCCTTTGAGCGCGCCGGTCTGGGTGTGCGATGCCTTCGAGGCAGCTTTTGCAATCCCGAAGTCGCAGAGCTTGATGTCGCCTTCCTCGGAGATGAGCACGTTCTGCGGCGAGACATCGCGATGGACCAGCCCCATCTCCTTGTCTTCGAAGTCGCGCTTGCGATGGGCGTAGTCGAGCGCCGCGGCGATCTTCGAGGCAACGAAGAGCGCGATCTCCACCGAGAGCGGCTGGTCGCGCTCCTGCGCCTTCTCGAGGATGTTCTTCAGGTCGTACCCATCGATGTACTCCATGGCGATGTAGTACGAGCTCTGAATCTTGCCGAGGTCGTAGATGTGAATGATGTTGTTGTGGTTGAGCTGTGCGGCCAGCTTCGCTTCATCGACGAACATCTCGATGAAGTCCTGGTTGTCTGAAAGGTGCGGCAGGATTTTCTTGATGGCGACGATCTTCTGAAATCCTTCGACGCCGCGCATCCGCGCTTTCCAGACCTCGGCCATTCCGCCGGTGGCAATCTTCTCGAGAAGGACGTACTGCCCGAACTTCGTACCGTCGGTTGGCTCATCATCCTCGGGATGCGGAGGTGGCACCGCGGCGGGAAAGATGGGTTGCGAGATCGGCACTCGTTCAAGTCTGGGGATAGGTACACGGATGGTCTCTACCGGGACCGCATCCTGCCGCGGAACCGGTTGCGGAGGCGGCACCGGCTGCGGCCGTGGCGCCACTGGTGGCGGCGTCGCCGGAGCGGGCGCCGTCACGTGCGGCGTGGCGATCGTCCCGGATGAGGTGTTGCGGCGGGCGTCCTTCTCCAAACCGGAAAGCGTGTCCTGAAAACGCTTGTCGAGCGTGGGGACGTTCTGGTGCGGTTTCGCAGCCGGAGGCGCGGGAGCCGCGGCAGGTGCGGGTGAAGTTGGTGATGTTACCGGTTGCGCTTCCTTCCGCTTCTGCTGCGGCAACACGCCGGCGAGCGTGTCAGCCAGCATCTTGTCGACATCGTCCTTGGGATTCATCGGTTTCCTCGCATTTGACGGAGCTCTGGCATCGTCCAGTAACTCGCCGAAGATTTCGTTGGATGTCAGTTGGCCCTCGGCACTGGCCGGCACGGAAGCCATGCGGACGGTGAAGTCGCCGTCCAGCACGGGCGACCAGGCGGCGGTTGCAACGCCGAGCATCTGTTGCACTTTGCCGAGAAACTCGATCTCTGTGTAGGGCTTCGGAAGGATGTCCGACGCGCCGAGACGGGCGGCATCGGCACGGGGATTCTCGCCGCGATAGCCCGACACCGTCAGAAGGATAGGCGTGCGCTGAAAGAGACCTCGGCTACGGATGGCCCGGACCAGATCGGCGGTGCTCACCTTTGGAACGACGGATGAAATGACGATCAGCTTCGGGCGTGCGGCGTCGATGACCCGAAGCGCCTCCTCGCCATCTTTCGCGAACCACGCATCGAACGGCTGGCCCGCCAGCGCCTGCCTCACCCTGTCGTTATAGCGAGGCTCGTACTCGACAACGAGAATGTTTTCAGGCATGTACGTTTGGATTCATGCTGGTTTGGGTGGTTACCATTCTGGCACAAGTGGAGAGGCTGGGTCTCGGGTGGTTGTTGGTTGCTGGGTTGGTTGGTTGCTGAGCTGCTGGGTTGCTGAACTGCTGGGTTGCTGGGTTGTCAGGTTCCCCGGTTGCCACGGTTGCTGCGCTGTGAGTTAGAGTAAGGCAACTTCGCAACCTGGCAACCCGGCAACCGGCAACTCAAAACTGAGCAACCCAGGAACCGAGCATCCCAGCAACCCAGGCAACCCACGCCCCACCCCCCAACAACAGACTTGCATTTACGAAAGACCTTCCCCATACTAAGGCCCGCACCTTTCGTGCGACGATCTCAGTAAGGCATCCACGCCGGGCGTTCCAGAGAATGGTTTTCTCCGCCCTGATCGTCGGCTTTCCAGCCAGACTCTCGAAGGTATGCAATACCCCAAGGTGGTTTTTTGAGTTCGCATGACACCAGACAATCGACAACCGCGTAAGCGCAGAAGGCGCAAACGGCGAGCGGGCGCGCCAGGCCAGGAAAATCCAGGCAACGGCGAGCCGCAAGGCCTGCCCAACGGCAACATCGCCCTGCCAGGCGACCAACAACCCTTCAATAACGATGGAGCGGGTGGAGGCGCAGGGCGTCGCCGCCGCAATCGCTCACGCCGCCGAGGGGGCAAGCCGGGCTACTCCGGGGAGATGCCACCAGCGCTGCCCGACCTTCCGGCCGGCGAGCTCGCGCCCGTCTCCGGTGTGCTCTGGATCAAACCGAACGGTACCGGTCTGCTCGTCCAGCCATCGAACAACTACGTCCCGCAGCCGGGCGACGCCATCGTCCCGCGTCCCGTGATCGAGAGGCTGCACCTGCAGGCCGGTCTGCTCCTCGTGGGCAGTGCGCGGCGCGCTGGTCAGCATATGGAGTTCGTCGGTCTCGAACAGGTCGAAGGGATGACGCTCGAGGAGTATCGCGAGTCGCGCCGCCCCTTCTCCGAGCTGATCTCGATCGACCCGAATGAGATGTTCAAGCTCGAGACCGAGCCGGAGCGCCTGACCACACGCGTGATCGACCTCCTCTCGCCTCTCGGCAAAGGACAGCGCTGCCTCATCGTCGCTCCTCCGAAAGCCGGCAAGACGACGCTGTTGAAAGACATCGCTCACGGTCTCAATATCAACCATCCCGAAGTGGTCCTCTTCGTTCTTCTCGTCGACGAGCGCCCGGAGGAGGTCACCGACTTCCGGCGTTCCGTAGCCATGGGCGAAGTGGTTGCGTCGAGCTCCGACGAGACCGCGGAGAATCACATTCAGATCGCCGAAGTCGTCCTGGAACGGGCACGCCGCCTCGTGGAGATGAAACAGGACGTCGTCATCCTCTGCGACTCCATCACCCGCATGTCGCGCGCATACAACAACGAGCAGCGCGGCTCGGGGAAAATCCTATCCGGTGGCATCGACGCCCGGACGATGGAGAAGCCCCGCCGCTTCTTCGGCGCGGCACGCAACGCCGAGGATTGGGGATCGCTGACGATCATCGCCACGGCCCTGGTCGACACCGGCTCCCGCATGGACGAAGTGATCTTCCAGGAGTTCAAGGGAACTGGTAACACCGAGATCGTTCTCGACCGCGGCCTCTTCGAGAGACGCATCTTCCCCGCCATCAACATCGCTCAGACCGGTACGCGCAAGGAGGAAAAACTCCTCCCCACGACAGTCTTGCCGAAGACACACACGTTGCGGCGCGCGCTGGCCGGAACCGATCCGCTGAACGCGATGAAGATGCTCCTGGAACGACTGCAGAAGTTCACATCGAACGACGGATTCCTGAAGAGCTTCTGACGGGTCGGCTGCTCCCGCTGCAAACGCCGGGAGCAGTTGAAGCCCCGGTCCGCCAAAGCCCACTCATTGTTGTAGAGATGCACAAGCATCGTGTTGGAAAACGAGCGGGCCGCGATATCGAGCGGTCTGACCAATTCAGACCCGCTAAGACTCTCCCCGACTGCCTTCACGTTGCCTTCTCATCCCCTCCGCCAGGAATTGACCACCGACGTCCATTTGCCTCTTGGCCCGCGCTGCGGCTTGAGGTAATGTGGTATCTCAATTCGTACGGGCGTGTGTGGGCTTTCGCGCCGTATTCGGTCATCAACAAAAACAGAGAACTCCGAGGAGGTTTCATGCACAGCCGTACCCGAAGTCTGTTCATGGCGCTGCTCTGCTGCGTCATTACCCTGGCCGCTTTCGGGCAGGGCGTCAACTCAACGAATGGCTCGATCAACGGGCACATCACCGACGGATCGGGCGCCCCGTTGCCAGGGGTCACCGTTACCGCGACGAACTCCGAGACGGGGTTGAACCGCAGCGATGTGACCGACGGCACCGGCGAGTACCACTTCAATCTGCTCCCGCCGGGAAAATACCGGATCGACGCGGAGCTGTCAGGCCTTGGCAAGACCAGTTCGCCGGCCGTGACCGTTCTCCTCGGCAACGTCACGAGAGCCGACCTGAAGCTAACGCCGCAGATCAACGAGTCGATCACCGTCTCCGGCGTTGCGCCGGTCATCGATACGCAGCGTAGTGGCATGGCGGCCTCGGTCACCAACAAGCAGATCCAGAACCTTCCTCTGCTGGGACGCGACTTCCGTTCTCTGGCATCCCTCACCCCGGGCGTCAGCGCCGGTTCCTTCGATACCGCCGCGATCACCGCAAACGGGGCGCGCCCGCTGTCGACCGACTACAACATCGACGGCGCAAGTTCGAACAACGACTTTTTTGGTCAGCAGACCGGCGGATCGCGCGCGCCGTTCACCTTCTCACAGGCAGCCATCAAGGAGTTCCAGGTCATCCGTACGCAGTACGACGCGGAATTTGGCCGCGGCGTCGGAGCCGTCGTCAACGCCATCACCAAGAGCGGCACGAACAGCATTGAAGGCGAAGTGTTCTACTTCGACCGGAAAAAGAGTTGGGCCTCCACCCGGTCGACAACGATCAACACGAACATCAATGGCACCACATACCCCCTCACCATCAACGACAGCTTCCTGGGCAAGAACTCCACCGAGCCAGGCTTCTCCGTCGGCGGACCGATCGTGCGCGACAAGCTCTTCTTTTTCCTGAACGCTGACGGGCAGAAGCAGTCGCAGCCTGCCCTCATCGGTAACGACCTGCGCACGTCGGCGCAGTTCACCTCGCTCACAGCCGTGCAGCAGGCGGCCGTGCTCGCCAAAATCCAGAGCGCCGTGGGTTTGCCATACGAGTCCGGACTCTCCTACACGCAGTCGAACAAGCTGAACACCTACCTCGGGAAACTCGATGGCAACCTCGGCGAAAAGAACCACTGGTCGCTTCGGGACAATGTTACGAAGTTCAATACCACCGACAGCGGATCGACCACGACCTTCGGCCTCAATCAGACGAACGAAGTCGACAAGTTCTATCAGGCCGCTCTCGAAGGGGACACGGTCCTCACCAGCAATATGTTCAACCAGTTCATCGGTCAGGCCGGCCGGGACCAGCGCCCGGTAACCGCGGCAGTCACCGGGACCGAGTTCTCCATCAACTACAGCACGAACACCCAATTCTTCGGTGCGGCCAACACCACGCCGAACACAGCCGATGAGAAGAAATACCAGCTCAAGGACACGCTGAACTACCAATGGCGCGGGCAGTCGATCAAAGCAGGTGCCGAGGTGCTGCACCGCCACCTGTTCGACGCCTTCCCCCGCTTCGCCGGCGGTAGTTATGTTTTCGGCGGCGGGAGCGCGAACGGCCCCTTGAACTTCCTCAACGGCGTCCCCGCCTCGTTCACCCAGGCTTACGGCCCCCAGAACGGCGACGTGGCGTGGAACACAAACCTCTGGGGAACCTACCTCAACGACAGCTTCCACATCGGTTCACGTCTGACGGTTGACGCCGGCCTGCGATACGACTACGAGGCAACGCCGCGTCCGCCGTCGAACGCCTTCCCGCAGCATCCGGAGTTCCTCACCCAGATCAAGAACGACAAGAACAACTTCGGACCGCGAGCCGGCTTCGCCTTCGACCTCTTCGGCAACGGCCACTCTGTGCTGCGCGGCGGCGCCGGCAAGTTCTTCGAGTACATGCCAGACATCCTGCTGGCCTCGCCGATTCAGGGCATCAGCGGCGCGCTCATCACGACCACGTTCAATTGCGCCACGACGACCTGCCCGGCGTATCCAGCCATCTTCTCTCCGACGGACTTCCTGGCCAAGTCGAAGCTGGGAGCCAACCTGGTTACCATCGGCTCGGACTATCAAGCCCAGGAATCGCAACGAGGGAGCCTTCAGTACGAACAGCAGCTCGGACAAACCTTCAGTGCCGGCGTAAGCGCCATCTACTCGAAGCTGACTCACGTGCAGGGAACGGCCAACATCAACCTGGTTCCCAGCGGAACGCTCCTCGGCAACATGCCGGTCTACGACTATTACAGCTCGACCAACCCGCTTCGCCCGTACAACGACATGGGCATCATTCGCGAGGTCACGAGCAACGAGCAGGCGTGGTACCGCGCCGCAACGTTGGAGTTCCACAAGCTTGCTACCAGCGACTCGAAGCTGTCATGGGACTTGAGCTACACACATTCATCATCGGTCGACTTCGAGACGAACACGCGTTCGACGTCGACGACCTTCCTCATCGACCCGAGAAACCCCCGTCTGAGTGAAGGTATCAGCGACAACGACCTCACGCATCGCGTCGTCGGCGATCTGATCTATCGCCTGCCGTTCGGCTTCGAGGTCGCTGCCGTGGCGTTCTGGCACAGCGGCTTCCCCTACACCGCCACCATCAGCTTCGGCGGTTGCACCCCCTCCTGCCCCGCCAACAGTCTCACTGGTCAGGCGCAAACGAGCGTCGCTGCGAATTTCACCCCCGTTTTCGTGAACTCGGCCGGAAAGATCATCGATATCACTCAGGCCAACGGCTTCACGCGACAACAGTTCGCCAGCTTCCTGTCCTTACAGGGCGGCCATTTGATCGAGCGCAACACCTTCCGTCAGAAGGGCGTGTACGACGGCGACGTCCGCCTCACCAAACGCTTCAAACTCGTGCGCGGAACGCAGCTCGAACTGATCGGCGAGGTGTTCAATATTCTGAACAAGAACATGGGCGTCGTCACCGGCGGCAATCAGAACTTGTTCAGGATCACTTACACCCAGGCGACCGACAAGTACACGATCACGAAGTTCACGAACAACGTGGCCCCGCTCGGTTCACCGCCGAATCTCCAGAGCACGTTTGGTGTCATCCAGGGCTACTCCGGTGAAGTCAGCCCGCGCCAGATGCAGTTCGCGGCAAGATTCATCTTCTAACTAAAAGACACTTGCAGCAAGGCGAAAGGGCCACCCGCGAGGGTGGCCCTTTGGGCGATGACGAAGAGTCGGGAGCACGGCAGCCGGCACGGTGACGTTTCAGCGGAGCTCAGTGCAACATCGGCGAAACTGCAAACAGTGTGTGTTCCCCGACGTGGTCGTTGAGCGTGCGCCAGTCACTGCCATCAACTACAGCCGTCGGGCGTGAAGCGGGCATCCAACACGCGGCCGCTCCGCGACGGCACCACTTTGTGATTCGACCCGTCAGGATCGCAGACGTAGGCTCCTCCCTGAGCGCTCACCAGCAGGTGTTTGCCGTCCTGCGACCAAGCCACCGCTGACGTCGCAAGCGGGCTTACTCGTTTCTGGGGAGGTTCCCTACCTCTTCCTGGGAACACCAAGGACTCTCGTACTAAATCGAGTGCGAGGGGACGCCCGCGCTCCCAGGCGGCGTGACCGAATCGTGACAACACGATCTGTAAACGGCGCGGCCCCCTCCCCGTCCAATGCACCGATCTGCTGAAGGAACCCGATCCGCGGCGTTCCGATCAGGGCAGGGTCGATCACTGATCACAGCTTTTGCAGAGCGTCGGTTTCCGGCCTCCTGCGGCGATCAGGTCAGTGCAAACCACAAGTATCCGGGTACGAGGCGGAGCTTTGTTCGAGGAAACCATCATGGCTGCAAGGGAAACTCATCGTCGTCGGATTGGGGTAGTCAGCACCGTCGGAGCCCTAGTGCTCTGCTTGATGTGCTGGCCCGCGGCCGGTGACGATGGCGCTGCTGCGGCAGGCGGGGTGGTCAGACGCCGGGCAGTGGAAGTTCCTAACGCCGATTGGAGCAAGTACTGCGCGTCGCTCTCGATGAACGGGGTCGCTGATGGCGAGATGACCATTTCGAGAGACACCGCGTCTCGCTTCCAACTCCGCTGGTCACGCAAACTGAATGGCCCGATCGGCTCGGCGCCGTCCATCGCGCACGGCAAAGTCTACATCGGCGACTGGGGGGGATTCGAGTGGGCTCTCGACGCGGCCACGGGGGACGTGATCGCATCCGCGGATCTCGGCAAGACCAGCGCGGGCCACTGCAACCCGGCAGTGCTCGGCATCTCCTCCTCGCCCGCGATCGAGGGGAAGACCGTTTACCTCGCCGGTGGAGACGACGGCTTCTATGCCCTCGACGCCGACAACCTCAGTATCAAATGGCGGCGATCACTTGGCGACAACTCCGCCGCGGGTGGCTACTACGGCTGGTGCTCACCCGCGGTGGCCGGAGGCAAGGTTCTACAGGGCATCGCCAGCAACTGTGACGATCCCTTTCCGCGTGGTGCTCTGGTGGCGCTCGACCCGGCCACGGGCGAGACCGCGGAGACCACCTACTTCGTTCCCGATGACCTCGTGGGCGGAGGCGTGTGGACCTCGCCCGCCGTGGATGTCATTCACAACAAGGTCTACGTGACCACCGGCTCGGCTCAATCGTTCGACGATGGCGACGCCTTCTCGATGATACGGCTCGACCTCGGCACGCTCCTCATCGAAGACCGGTGGAAACTCCCGCATATCGCCGAGGCTGCGTGGGATGCGGATTGGGGCTCGTCGCCGACTCTCTTCAGCGACATCCTGGGACATGAGCTCGTCGGAGCCGGCCAGAAGGACGGAAACTACTACGCCTTCGATCGAAACAACATCGCTGCCGGCCCGGTCTGGAAAGCACCGATCGCGATTCTCGGGTCCGTCCCGCAGAACGGCGAAGGGACGCTGTCCACCGCCGCGTTCGATGGGACAAGACTCTATGTCGGAGGTGGGACACCTCCCGAGAGTCAGGACGGATCGGTGCTTGGAGCGGTGAGTGCCGTCTCACCCAGAGATGGCAAGATCCTTTGGCGGCACACCTTCCGGGGACCTGTCATCGCGCCGGTTTCCTACGCCAACGGCGTCGTCTTTGCCGCTGGAGGAGACACGGTCGCCGCGCTCGATGCCCAAAGCGGAGCCCTCCTCTGGTCGTTCAAGATGAAGGCCTGGGGCTTTGGCGGCGTAGCCATCGCCGACGGCCGCATCTACCTCGGAGACATGTTCGGCACGCTCTACGCCTTCGGCATCGACTCCAGCGATCCGGGGTCGTCCGCCATTGGCCTCGTCGAACCGTAGCCGGTAGACGGCTGGCGATCGCAGTGACACTCGACACGCTACGACGCCTCCTTCCTCGCCGGCAGGTGTGGCGCGTCCACTGTCGTTGTGAAACGAGAACCTCTCGACGGAAGCGCCGTCCTGAGCTACAATCCCAACGGTCCCAAATCAACAATGCTTGGAACGGTCGTCAGATTCGCGGCCTTTTTGTACTCGTCCATTCTGCGTATGCAGCGCTGGCTGGCTGTGTCATTGCTTGTCGCGGCGATCTGGCCCACCTATCCGCTGAACGCGGAGACCGTTCACGAGCCCTCCACCGGGATCACAGTCACGGTAGAACAGAATGGCCACTACTCGATCCAGTCCTCCGATCCTGTCTGGAGCTTCAGCGGAACATTGCCGGCGCCCGCCTCCGCATTGAAGATCGCTGACGGGCACGACGGGATCGGCGACTTTCACGAGATCTCGTTCACATTTGGCACGGCCCGCGAGGGCTCGATCCGTACGTATCCAGGCCGGGCCGCAATCCTCTTCACGGACCGTTACACGTCGGCGGCCACGAACGGCGCCGGCTTCCCGAAACTCTCTGTCTCCCCTCTGGTTCCAGGCCGGCTGTCGTTCCTCGGAAAGTGGGCCTCGTTCAAGTTCGACCTCTCCGGACCCGACGGGCCGTGGGTGTACTTCGACGACGCGGGGCACTCCTTCGTGTTCTCCCCCGCCTCCGACTTCATGGTTGCCACACTGAATCACACCGCCGGCGACGAGATCGAAAGCCGCATCAGCCCGCGCATCAGAACCGTCCCGGCAGGGTTGGCGCACAAGACCCTTCTCGTAGTAGCCAACGGCATCAACCGCGCCTTCGAGACGTGGGGGCACGCGCTGACCGATCTGAACGGAAAGAGACGGCCCGCGAACGACTCCGATCCCGCTCTGAAGTCCCTCGGATACTGGACCGACAACGGCGCCGGCTACTACTACGACTGGGAGCCATCGCTCGGGTACGCCGGCACGCTCCTGGCCGTGAAGGACGAGTTCGCAAAGGCCGGCGTCTCTCTCGGCTACATGCAGATCGACAGTTGGTGGTATCCGAAAGGCGAGAACGGCGACTGGAACCCCGCGCCCGGCTCCGGGCCTCACGGAATCAACCGCTATGAAGCGCATCCGGACATCTTTCCGAAGGGCTTGGGCAGCTTCCAGAAGGACCTCGGGTTGCCGCTCATTACGCAC
Organism: Thermoanaerobaculia bacterium; assembly: GCA_038230535.1. Classification (GTDB taxonomy): domain Bacteria; phylum Acidobacteriota; class Thermoanaerobaculia; order Gp7-AA8; family Gp7-AA8; genus JADGNZ01. The sequence continues at coordinate 26,060 of JBBRNB010000051.1, read as the reverse complement.
GCCCGCTGGATCGACGCCAAGAGCCCCTACCGCCAGAAGTACCGGATGTCGAACAACGTCATCATCGATCCCGACTACTGGATGACCGTGGGCGCCAGCCTCCGCGATGCCGGCGTCTTCGGATACGAGCAGGACTGGCTGGACATTCAAGCCACCGCCTCCTACGCCATCGACGACCAGAACGCGTTCATGGACAACATGGCGCTTCTCGGCGGCAAATTCGGTCTCTCGCTGCAGTACTGCATGGCCACGCCGCGGCATTTCCTTCAGAGCACGAAATACGACAACCTCACCACGATCCGCGTCAGCGAAGACGTTTTCACGCGCGACAAGTGGGACCAGTTCTTCTACAGCTCGCGCCTGGCTTCGGCCCTCGGCATCTACCCCTTCACCGACGTCTTCCGCAGCAACCAGAAAATGAGCATGCTCATCGCCACGCTCTCTTCCGGCATAGTCGGCGTAGGTGACCGCATCGGCGAAGTGAACGGAAAGAACCTTCTTCTGGCCGTGCGGCCCGACGGCGTCATCGTGAAACCAGACGTTCCTGCCGTGCCGACGGATGAGAGCATCCTGGACGACGCCCACAATTCCGGCGAACCGCTGGTCTCCTTCACCTACACCGATCACGGCCCGATGCGGGCGCTTTACGTCTTCGCCCATCCCCGCACGAGCGACCGTTCGGCCACATTCACCCCAGGAGCGCTCGGCCTCAGCGGCAACGTCTATGTTTATGACTGGCTCTCCGGCAAAGGCACCCCGGTCTCGGGAGACATCGCCTGGACGCAACAGATCGGCGGCGACCCGGCATACCTCGTGGTCGTACCAGTTGGCCCGTCCGGAATCGCGTTCCTCGGAGACGCGGGCAAGTTCGTACCTCTCGGCAAGAAGCGCGTAACCGAACTTTCGGACGATGGCGTCCTCGAAGCCGCACTCGAATTCGCCCCCGGCGAGGGAGCGGTCATCGTGCATGGTTGGGCGAAGGGGAAACCCTCCGCGGACGCATTCGAGGGACGTCTCGGAAAGCAGTCCTTCGACGGAGTATCCGGACGCTTCCGCTTCGAAGTGTTTCCCAGCGATTCCGGCACCGCCCGCCTCCGCATCTCCGCTCCGCTTCCGGAAATTCGTTTGCCTGAGCGCGACGACTAGCAGGATTACGAGGGTGTCGGGTGTCGGAAGCAACAGATCTGAACTTGCTGAGCTCCGACTCCCGACTCCCGACACCCCCATGAGAGAATCGATTCATGCCCCGGCGAACTGTGCTCAGCGTTCTCGGCGCGTTCGCCGTCAGTAGAGCGGCCGTCATCGTCCTGCTGATCATCGGCTCGCAGATCGCTTTCATCACAAAGGATTACTCGAACACAGTCTGGCGGACGCAGGTCTCGCTCTCTGCGGAGCGATTCTTGCCGGAGCTCTCGCGCGAGACGATGGTGGGTGACGGATGGTTTTACCGGCAAATCGCCGTCAGCGGTTACGAGCCGCGGACGCTCGACGGCGCACCGAAGAACACCTGGGCGTTCTTTCCTCTGTATCCGCTTCTCGTTCGCGCCGTGGGTGGAGGCGGTTCCCGCTTCCCCATCGCGGCGATCCTTACGTCGAACCTTGCCCTGCTTGCCGCACTCTTTGCGGTGGCGGCTGCCGGCCGTGCGCTTGGCGCTGATGATGATGCCGTAGAACGGGCGGCGTGGTACATCGCTCTCTTCCCGACCAGCTACTTCTTCTCCCTTCCCATGACGGAGTCGCTGTTCCTGTTTCTGTCCGCCGCAACATTGCTCGCCGCAGCACGGCAGCGCTGGTGGGCAGCCGGCATTCTCGGTGCCCTCGCCTCCGCCACCAGAGTCATCGGCGTCTGCCTCCTTCCAGCACTCCTCCTGCTTCCGTTTCAGCAAAAGCAGCGCCCTTCGCGGCAACAGCTATGGACCCTGATGGTCCCCCTCGGCGTAATCGTGTTCATCGCCTGCCTGTACATGCGGACGGGAGATCCTCTCGCCTTCGTCCACGCCCAGACACTGTGGGGGCGCGGCGCGTCCAACACACTCGGCGCCTCACTGATGGACAACGGCCTGGTCATCAGCAGACCGTGGAACTTCGTGGCACTGAATGCCGCCGCGGCGTTGCTGATGGCCGCCGCCGGCATCTTCTTCCTCATCCGTCGCCAGTGGTCGTACGCGGTCTACACGCTGCTATCGGTGGCAGTTCCCTTGAGCTCCGGATCGCTACAGTCGCTCTCCCGCTACGCGCTGGTCGATTTCCCGCTCTTCTATTGGCTGGCAGGAGCCTGCCGAACGCCGGCACGCGATCGAGCGTTGACGGCGACGTTTGTCATGATCCTCGGCTGGCTGATCGCGCTATTCACGTTGCGCGTCGATTTCGCGCTCGCCTAGTGCTGCTCCCGGTCACCCCAAGCGGTGAGACTGCGTCACCGATGCACAAACAGGAGTGTCTGTGCCGTCGTGAGTTGTGTTCACGATGCGAATGGAGAGAGCTCCACCGCTGGACGCCATCGCCGACTCAGCCATCAGGCCGGCGGCCGGCCCGACGCAGCCGCTGCGCGGCAGCGCGCTGCATCGTCAGGCAACCGAAAGGCTGGGCATGTTTTGCGGTATGGTTGGGCGCCGAGTACACGCTGCCATTCGGTACAGGTGAGATTGCGCTGACTCACGTTGCAAGCCTGTGCCGCCCACTCCTCGGCGTCGACGTGCCACCAGGCCGCCCGAATCCATCGATGCCAGCGTTTGACCGTCGGGGCTGAAGGCAATCCCGCGCACCTCCGTTCGGGCGCGTAGCTGCCCCGAGGCACGGTGCGTCTTCGCGTCCCACAGGTGGATCAGCGCGTCGGTGCCGGATGCGGCGATGAATCGTCCGTCAGCACTGTAGTCGACGTTGCGCAACTGGCCGAGGCCGCTTCCGAGCCGGATCGGCACCTTCTCATGCAGCGCGCCGTAGAGCGCTCGACGTGCGTCCATCGCCCGTTTCAGGTTCCACGCCTCGCGCGCCAACAACAACGCCAGGCGTGGATCGGACTGGCGCGCGAGCTGGCTCTCGGCGGCCAGCCGGCCCGATTGAGCCAGACGTTCGGCAGCTCGCGCGGCTGCCGCTTGTTTGAGTGCGTCACCCTCGGCGGCAACGGCGCGCCGGCTCTCGCGCACGGCATTGGCTTCGTTGACCTTGGCCTGGTGCGCGTTCTTACTCGCCTCCTGCGCGTTCTTCTGAGCAAGCACCTGGCGCATGACGGCAAGGGTGGCGTTCTGCCGATCGGACCAGGCGAACCAGATAGCCGCCGCGGTGACGGCGGAGAGAACCACAAACGCCACGCGCACGGTCCAGCGCCAACGTGTGCCGGCGCGCAGTGCGGTGGGTGCCGTGGCCAGCCGATCCAGCACGCTGTCGCTGACGATCCCCTCGTCACCCGCCGACTGTGACTCGTCGATCCAGATCTTGCCGGAATGCCGCAGCCACTCCTCCGCGCCAGCTCCGAGGACTGGATCGTGCAGAGCACCACCAATGTTGATCGGGATCACCGGCCGCTCGGGATGCACGCGCCGAAACTCTTCAACCTCCGAGCGCACCCAGCGCGGAACCGCCAGCGTCCCCTCATTGACGATCACCACGAGGATGCGCGAACGGTGCAATGCCCGCTTCAGAGTGGAGTCGAGCTGGTCGCCCGCCGGCGCTTCCTCTTCACTGAAGAAGACGGTGAAATCGCCTTCGCGCCAGGTCGGAAGCGTAGCTGCGCGATCCACGCGGTGGCGGCCCGAGCGCAAACGAGACGAAAACGTCGTAGCCGAAAAGACGCGCCGCATTGCCGCGACGCTCTGGCGCGGGCGCACGGATCGGGTCCGGAAATTTGACAGGCAAAGGGACGCCCTTGTTTTGCATCCCGGTTCCTCAGTCGAAAGGTGGTTGATGTTACACCGGGCCCGAGAACTCTCTGGGGGAAAACACGAACGGCGATTCGTAGGGCCCAGCTGCGCTGGGCCGAACCCCGTGGGTGGGCGGCGTGCTGACACAGTCTCACAATCTTGATCGACCACCAGCTCTATTCGGTACGGAGGCCCGCACGAAGTTCGGCGTGATGATTCCGATCTGCGCATGCACGCCGTTTTCATTTTCACCGCCTTGACTAGTCCCGGACGTTGATGGCGGTCTTCAACATCGAGGTAGGGAAACCATCCCCGGTTGACACTCCTCAACCAGGAGGTTGTTATGGCTGCAAAACGACCGCGAGGTACCAGTGACTCAGGCAACGAGAGCGGCAGTAGCGGCAAAGGCGAGCTCCGATCGTCGGCGCGCGTTTCTACAGGATTGATCAGGGGCAAGACCTTCGGCATCAAGGCCGTTCAATATGCGGAGGTCGACGGCAATGCCGTCTTCGAAGGCGACATCATCCTCGGCACGATGGAGCAGATGGACGCGCAGACAGCGGAGCTGCGTGCGGTCGCCTCCGGAGCCGTCGAATCGGGCGTGATCATCACCGGCGCCCAGTTCCGCTGGAAGGACTGCAAAATCCCCTACACCATCGACGCCGGACTTCCCAATCAGGCACGCGTCACCGACGCCATCGCGCATTGGGAAGCGAATACTCCGTTCCGGTTTACGCTCCGCACCGCGGCGAACGCGGCGCAGTTCCCCGACTGGGTGACGTTCCGCTCATCCAGCGGATGTTCCTCCTCCGTCGGCAGACAGGGCGGCCAGCAGTTCGTGAACCTCGGCGACGGTTGCTCGAAGGGGAATGCCATCCATGAGATCGGCCACACCGCCGGCCTCTGGCATGAACAGAGCCGCGAAGACCGCGACTCCTTCGTTACGATTCACTGGGACAAGATTCAACCGGGGCTGCAGCACAACTTCGATCAGCACATCAGCGATGGTGATGACGTCGGCGCCTACGACTACGGTTCCATCATGCACTACCCGCGCAATGCCTTCTCGATCGACGGCTCGGACACAATCACACCGATCCAGGCGGGCGCGCAGATCGGTCAGCGCACCGCACTCAGCCCTGGCGACATCGCCGCGGCGAAGGTGCTTTGCCCCGGCGGAATCGTGAAGAACCCGATCAAAGACATAGTCACCGTCAAGGAAACGGTCAAGGACGTCAGGCTCGACACGAGGAAAGAGGTCGTGCTCGACACCAGGAAAGAGATCACGGTCGACACGAGGAAAGAGATCGTGGAGACAATCAAGGAGGCATCACAGGATCCCATCCTCAAGACCAGGGACGCGATTAATCCGGGTCCGATTACGACCCTTCCGGCCAGGACAATCTTCGGCGGCGCGCTTCCGTTCGCAGTGGCGACGCCGCATCAGGCGCCTGGCGCTTCGGCGGACCAGGACACGGTTGACATGATCGGTCAGCTCGACGAGCAACTGCACGCACTCGCCGAGGCGATCGCCAGTGCCGACGCCAATCGCGAAATGCTGCAACAGCAGTATGACCAGACCGCGGAATTGCTGAAGCAGGCGCTCGACTCGACCGGCCAATGATCGTCGTCATCTCTCATCCCGACGATCCGCACGCCGCCCGCGTGCTGGATCTGCTGCGCGCGGACGGCGAGGAAACACTGCTCCTCAATCTCTCCGATCTCCCCGATCGAGCCAGTCTGACGATCGACTACGACCACGGCAGTGCGCGGCAATTCCGTTATCGCCTCGGCGAGATCGACGTCGATCTCGCCGAGGCCAGGTCGGTGTGGTGGCGGCGTCCGCAGGCCCCGCTGCCCGCCTCGGTGACCGACGCCGACGTCCGCGCCTTTACGCTCAACGAGTGGCAGGAAGCACTCAACGGACTGTGGCAGTTGATGGATGTTCCCTGGATGAACCCGGCGGCGCGCGATGAAGTAGCCGCACGGAAGGCTCTGCAACTCAAGGTTGCCTCGGAGCTCGGGTTACGCGTGCCGCGAACGCTGATCACGTCCGATCCCTCTGCCGCGCGGGCCTTCGTCAGCGATCTCGGGATGGGGCACGTCATCTTCAAGACGTTTTCGTGTACGCACACGATCTGGCGAGAGACGCGGCTCGTGCGCGATGCGGAGCTGGAGATGCTCGATCGTGTCCGCCTCGCGCCTGTGATTTTTCAGGAGTACATCCCCGCCGCGGCCGATCTGCGCATTACCATCGTCGGCGACCAGATCTTCCCTGCTTCGATCATCGCCAGCGCAACGAGCTACGAAGTTGATTTCCGGATGTCCCTCGGTCAAGCGAAGACGGAGGCCTGCACACTCCCTCCCGAGATCGAGCACCGACTGAGGAAACTCATGGAGAAGCTGGGCATCGTCTACGGCGCGATCGACGTGCGTCGCTCCCTGGACGGCGACTACGTCTTCCTCGAAGTCAATACGGCCGGCGAGTTTCTGTTCATCGAGGACCGCACAGGACAGCCGATTACTCGCGCCGTAGCTGACTGGCTGGTCAAACCTTCTTCACGATCACACTCAGCGTTGGGTGCGGCGCATCGGGAACCGGATACGATTGCACCGTGATGTAGTCGCCCTTGCTCACCCGACCGTCCCGATCGACGTCGATGTGCGCCCACACCGTCATACGCTGCGCGGTCGCCGGCACCTGGACATCGATCCTCGCAAGCGGTCCGTCCGAGCCTCCCACGGACCCGCGCTGCTCACCGAGAACGCGCGCTGGCGCATCCGCCAGAGACGAGTCCTGCACCTGAACGATGATTGGTGCATTCGCCACTGGCCGCTGTTCGGCCATCGCCGAGACTTCCACCGTTACGATCACGACAGAATTGTATGCTCCGTCTTCAGCCGCGGCAAAAGAACCTCCCGCGAAGTGTTTCCAGGAGAGCCCGGCATCCCCCGTCTCTGCATCTCCGACCGGGGAAGTGTCACGATCTCCTCCTATCAGCTAAAGCGGGCCCCCCCGGCTGAAGCCGGGGGCAACGGCTCTAGCGACGAATACGATACAAATACGGTATCCATTGGCTGATGCTATGCGCGCCACCTGCAGATCTAGCAGTGTACTACGCACCTCAGTGCGCCCCAACCGCCACATCCAATCGTCGGTACCGCACCGTCTCCGGCAGGCAGCTCTTGTGCTCGATGTGGTGCAGGTACTCGGCGCGGAACTTCTTCACCGAGGAGATGACCGGGCCGATCGCCGCGTCGCCTAACGCGCAGAGGGACTTGCCGCCGATGTTGTCGGACATATCGAGCAGGAGGTCAGCGTCCTGTTTGCGGCCTTCGCCGCGTTCGATCCGGTCGAGTACGGATTCGAGCCAGTTGGTGCCTTCGCGGCAGGGGGTGCATTGGCCGCAGGATTCGTGGGCGAAAAATTTGGAGAGACGCCAGACGGCGTCGACGATGCAGACGGAGTCGTCGAGGACGATGATGCCGGCGGAGCCGAGCATGGAGCCGGCTTTCGCGACGGCGTCGAAATTGAGGGGGAGGTCGATTTCGTCCGGCGTGAGCATCGGCGCCGAGGCGCCGCCGGGGATGACTGCTTTCAGCTTGCGGTCGCCGAGAATGCCGCCGCAGTGGTCGTAGATGAGCTCCTTGAGGTTGATGCCCATCGGGAACTCATACACGCCCGGCTTCTTCACGCAGCCGGACACGCAATAGAGCTTCGGGCCGGTGTTCTTCGGCGTGCCGAATGATTTGAACCACTCCGCGCCGTTGTTGATGATGAGCGGGACGCAGGCCAGAGTCTCGACGTTGTTGACGACGGTCGGTCCGCCGAAGACGCCGATGACGGCAGGGAACGGCGGTTTGACGCGCGGCTGTCCGCGGTGGCCTTCCACCGATTCGATGAGGCCTGTCTCCTCGCCGCAGATGTAGGCACCGGCACCGCGGGCGACGGTGATATCGAAGTCGAAGCCGCTGCCGAGAATGTTCTTGCCGAGGTAGCCTTTTTCGCGAGCCTCCTCGAGCGCCTTCTCCAGGACCATCGCTCCGTAGTGGAACTCGCCGCGGATGTAGATGTACGACATCGGGTTGGAGCCGATGGCGTAGCCGGAGATGAGCATCCCTTCGATGAGAAGGTGCGGATCCTTCTCCATGAGCAGACGGTCTTTGAAGGTGCCGGGCTCGGATTCGTCGGCATTGCAGAGCAGCCACGTCGGTTTGGGGGCATTCTTGGGAACGAAGCTCCATTTCATGCCGGTCGGGAAGCCTGCCCCTCCCCTGCCGCGCATCTCGGAGTCTTTGACGATCTGCGTCACCTCTTCCGGCTTCATCTTCAGGGCTGTTTCGGCGGCTTTGTAGCCTCCGCCGTCGAGGTAGACATCGATCGACATCGAGTTGGGCTTGTCGATGTTCGCTGTGAGGACTCTGATCGGATCCATCGTTATTTCAGCTCCGCGAGCAGCGCATCCATCTTCTGAAGGTCCATGTTCTCGTGATAGTCGTTGTTGACCTGCACGACCGGCGCGGTGCCGCACGAGCCGAGGCATTCGACCTCGGCGACCGTGTAGAGACCGTCCTTCGTCGTCGCGCCGGGATGGACGTCGAGCTTGTCGCAGAGGTGGTCGTAGATGTCGTATGCGCGGCGCACCATGCAGCTCAGGTTCGTACAGACCTGCAGGTGGTACTTGCCCACCGGCTTCTGGTTGTACATGTTGTAGAAGGTGACCACCCCGAAGACGGTGGCCGGCGAGAGGTCGAGCAGCGTTCCGACGTAGAGAACGGTCTCCGGCGAGATCCAGCCCCACGTTTCCTGCGCCAGATGAAGCGCCGGCAGCAGGCATGCCTCCTTGTTGGGATAGCGCGTGAGGATGTAATCGAACTTCTTCTTCGCCTCGGGAGGAAACTCGACGGACTTGGACCGGTCGGGGAAGCGGTCGGGGGCGTAGGGATTGTCGGGACGGAGGTCAGCCATGGTTAAAAGTCGAATGCCTTCTTCTTCCACACGTAGATGTAGCCGACGGCGAGCAGGCCGATGAAGACGAGCATCTCGCCGAAGAGAAACATGCCCTGCGGCCCCGTCGAAACGTCGCGATAGATGACAGCCCAGGGGTAGAGAAACGCCGCCTCGATGTCGAAGAGGATGAAGAGCATGGCGATCTGGTAGAAGCGGACGTTGACCCGCTTCCGGTTCTCATCGAGCGCCGGCACGCCGCTCTCGTACGCCTCCTGTTTCGAGGCCGTACGGGCGTGACGGCCGACGAACCAGGCCAGCGCGAGCATCACCACGCCGACCACGACGGCGATGAACATCATGATGAGGACAGGCAGAAAGGTCTGCGTCATAAAGGGCGGTGGATATTAACACTGCGGCTTGCGCCGCGTTGTCTGCACTTCGTGCGTTGGCTGCGCTCCGTGCGTTGGCTGCGCTCCGTGCGTTGTCTGCACTTCGTGCGTTGTCTGCACTTCGTGCGTTGTCTGCACTTCGTGCGTTGTCTGCGCTCCGCGCGTTGCGTCCGGGACCTGAGCGAAAGGCTCGGGCAGTTGTCACAACTTACGTATGCGTGGCGTAAGCCACGGACAACCGGCAACGCGCGCCGCAAGGCGGCAGACAACGCGTAGCAAAGCACGCAGACAACGCGCGAAGCGCAGCTAAGCAGCGTGATCGGTCAGGTACTCCATCGCGGCCTCGCGGGAGTCGAAGATCTTGAAGACGGTGTCGAGCTTCGTGATCTTGAGCAGGGCCAGGATGCGATGAGATGGTTTGACAAGGGCCATCTTGCGTTGGCGGTCTTCGAACTTCTGGAGGTAGCCGATCAGCTCGCCGAGGCCGGTCGAGTCCATGTAGTTGATCGCTTCGAAGTTGATCATCACCGGGCCGGTCTCGTCGTTGAGGACCTTCTCGAGGTAGCTCGAGAATTCGCGAGCGCTCTCCCCCAGCTTGATCACACCCTGGATATCGAGCACGGTCACGTCGTCGACGCGATTCTTGATGATGTTCAAAATATGAGCTCCTGAGGTCCGTAGTGTACGGGATTGGGTGCCGTTGTGTCAGCAGTACCCGTGGTTCTGTGTAGGGCCACCGCCCTCGGTGGCCATCATCGACCTGCGCATGAACCAGGCCGCCGAGGGCGGCGGCCCTACACTCCGCTACGCGAGATCACCTCTCGCGCTCCGGTTTTTCGCCGATCTTGTTCGTGATCCAGGAAACGACGGCCAGGACGATCGCGCCGAGGATCGCCGCGACGAAGTCGTCGATACGGAAGTCGCGCGCGGGAAGGAGCCACGCCGTCAGCTCGAGCATGATGGCGTTGAGGATGATGAGAAAGAGCCCGAGGGTGACGATCGTCAGCGGCAGCGTCAGGAAGTAGAGGATCGGCCGGACGATGGCGTTGAGCAGGCCGAGGATCAGCGCTGCGATCGCCAGGGAGACAATCGAGTGGTAGTGAAACCCCGGCACGAGATTGACGACCACGAAGAGCGCGATGGTGTTCAGCAGCCAGCGAAGGAGGAGGTGCATGGGCGCACATTATCGCGCGAAGCAAAACAGGAGAGAATCGCCGGCGTGCAGCCACGCTCCGTACGTAATCTCTATCTCGCGCTGGCCGTCGTCGCGCTCGCGCCGGTGTGGAGCGCCCGATACCTCCCGACAACCGACGGTCCATCGCACCTGTACAACTCGTGGGTTCTGCGCGAGCTGATCGGTGGCAGGAACGCCGTCGTCGCCCAGGCATTCGCGATCGATTGGCGGCCGCACCCGAACTGGAGCGGGCATGCCGTTCTGGCGTTGTTGATGACCGTCGTACCGCCGCTCGCCGCCGAGAAGCTCCTCGTCAGCGGCATCGTCCTTCTCTTCCTCTACGCGATATGGCGGTACAGCGGCGCGCTTGGAGAGGACGCGCGGCCATTCGCGTTTCTGGCGTTTCCATTCGCCTATCACCTTCTGCTGCAGATGGGTTTCTACAACTTCTCTATCGGCGTGGCGCTCTACTTTCTGATCCTCGCCATCTGGTGGGAGCTGCGCGGCCGCCCGGATGCGCGCACGATCGCGACGATCGCGGCGCTGCTGCTGCTCTGCTACTTCTCGCACGTCATGCCGGCCATCCTCGCGGCCGGATCGATCGGACTGCTCTGGCTGGCCACCCTCCGCGGCCGCCGCGCCGGCGTTCACGCCCGTCACCTCATCGCGCTGCTGCCACTCGTTCCGCTCATCGTCTGGTTCGCCCGCACGCAAGGGACGACGCTTGCGCCGGGGACGTGGAGTCTCTGGGGCCACTTCAGCTACATCGAACAGATGTGGGTGATCTATACGTTTGATGGATACCAGACGAAGCTCGGCGTAGCGCTCTTCGTCGTGCTGTCGGCGCTGATCGTGGTGACGTTCATCCGACGCCGCTGGCCGTGGAGCGAAGGTGATGCGTTCATCATCCTCACAATCGCGATCATCGCCATCTACCTCCGCGCGCCCAATGCGACCTCGGGGGGAACGATGGTGCTCGAACGGATGGCGCTCTTCGTCGTGCTCTCGCCGCTGATCTGGCTTGCGCCACGCCTGCCGCGCCGGGTGACGACCACACTCATCGTGCTGTTCGCGCTGCTCTCGCTCGGCTACACGAGCTATCTCGTGAGACGGTATCGCGGTCTCTCCCGCCGCACTCGCGAGCTCATCGACGCCGCGGCACCCCTCGGGCGCAACACGACGATGCTGCCACTCGTACGCGACGTCCGCCCGCCTGGCTCCATCGTGCCGTCTCTCGCTCATGCCATCGACTATGCCACGCTCGAGAAGGGCGACGTGAACATCGCGAACTACGAAGCGGGCTCCGGCTACTTCCCGATCAAGTTCCGCCCGGACGTGCTTCTCCCCGAGTCCTATGCGCTGCAGTCGCAATCGTCAGGAATCGATCTCGCGCCCTTTCCGGCGCGCGCCGAGTACCTCTTCACATGGCACCTCCCGCAAGAGACGCCGTTGAAGAGCGAGATCGACAAGTACTACGCCGGTATCGGCGGCGGTACGGGCGGGCGGGTGTACCGCGTACGGCGATGAATCGCGCGAGCTACGACACCTTCACCACAATCCTCCTCGCCGCCAGCTCCTGCATGAACAGGTCGGGCGGGATGCAGCGCTCCTGCGGGAGGGCGCCTTTTTGCGTGGTCTGGCCGCGGGCCATCATGAGGGCGACGATCGAGGCGGGAAAGGCGGTGGTGCGCATCATCGCGGAGAGGCCGGTCGCTTCGTCGTAGCGGTCGATGATGTCGTAGCGGAGGCGGCGGCCTCCTCCAACAAATTCGACGCGGACGAGGACGACGTCGGGCTCGCCGGCAGGAAGGTTTTTGACGAGTAGCTCGCCGAGCACTCGTCGCGGCGCGACGGCGGCGCCATCCACCATGATTGGCTCACTCCGGCAGAGTCCGAGGTCGATCATGGTCTTGAACTTCGCGCAGTGGCCTGGGAAGCGGATCGTCTTGTAATCGAGCTCGCGCACGCGTCCGAGAAAGGTCTCCGGAAGCGTGGAGGTTCCGCCTGAGGTCTGGAACGCTTCCATCACACCGAACGGTTCGGGGAAGCCGAGCTCTTCGACCTCGGTCATCGAGTCGACCATGGTGATCACGCCGTTGCGGATGACGCGGGCGCGCTCCACGTATTCGTTGATGAGTCCTTCGACCGAGAAGACGAGCTGATAGCCGAGCGGAGGTTTCGGATTCTGCGGCAGGCCGCCGACGCGGATGTGGATCTCGTCCAACCGTTCGAACTGCGCGGCTCCGTGAGCGACGAGCACTGCCACCATCCCAGGCGCAAGGCCGCAGTCAGGAATGATGTTGATCCCCCGGCCGCGCGCTTCGGCGTCGAGCGCAAGCTCGGCATCGACGACGTCGTTGTTCCCGCCGAGGTCGCAGAAGTTCGTACCGGCTTCGAGAGCGGCGCGGGCCAGACGCTCGTTGAGCCAGTAGTTCACGCACGAGATGGCGCTGTCGTGCCCTCGCATCAGAGCAACGACATCTTCATGGCGGCTGACGTCGATCGCGCGCGGCGTGACGTTCCCCTCCACCGCGGCAGCAACATGCTGGGCGCGCTCGGCGGCGACGTCGGCAACGGTGACTTCGCCGATGTCAGGCTGTCTGGCAAGGTCGTGAACCGCGCCCAAGCCCATCCGGCCGGCGCCCAGAACTAGTATTCGCATGCGGGTGCGCATGGTAATTTAAATCGTGCTCCAAAGATGACGCAGATGGAAACAGAGGGTGATGTTCCGGTTCCTGACGAAGTCGCCGTCGAGGCCGTGGCCGGGGAAGTCCCTGTCGCGGTGCCGGTCGAAGAACCGCCCGTCGAAGAAATTGTCGACGAGCACGCCGGCGAGCGGCTCATCGTCATCAAGCATCACGCGCTCGTGCGGCTGTCGCACTGGCTGAATGTGCCGATCCTGTTTGGGCTGATCGTCAGCGGCTTCTCGATCTACTGGGCCTCGCCGGTCTTCGTACACAGACCCGATCCGGTCACGCACAGCCGCGACTATCTGTCAGACATCGGAATCGGAATCGCCCGGCACATTCCCGGCGCGGAAGCAAAGCCGGCCTGGTTCTACAACCACTTCGGCCTCGGGGTGTTCAATCTCGCCGGAGGGCTGCGCTGGCACTGGCTGTTCGTCTATCTCTTTCTCGCCACCGGCATCCTCTATCTTCTCGGCCTCATCCTCGGCCGTGGATACCGCGCTCTGTTGCCGCGGCGAAGCATGCTCGGCGAATCGCTGGCCATGGTCCGCTACTACGCCGGCGTCGTTCCGATGAAGATCGTGCGGCGGCCGTGGCCGCATCCCGAGATCACCACGAAATACAACGCGCTGCAGCGAGGTGCATACGCATCGATGCCAGTCGCCGGTGCGCTGGCGCTGGCCAGTGGGTGGGCGATGCACAAGCCGGTTCAGTTCTGGTGGCTGGAGCGAATGTTCGGCTCCTACGACGGCGCCCGCATCGTCCACTTCCTGGTGATGATCTACTTCATCCTGTTTCTGGTCCCTCACCTCGTGCTGGTGGCAGTCGACGGCTGGGACACGATGCGCTCCATGATCACCGGCTGGTCTGAAAGAACCGGAGGCAGCGAATGAGCGACGAGATGCCGCAGCGCTGGATCGGCGAAAAGAAGCTCCGCAAGCAATCACGGCGCGACTTCGTCCTCTTCGGCGCAGGCGCGTTCGCTGCCTTGGCAGGGCTGTGGTGGATCTCGCCGCTGGCGTCGAAAAAACGGATCTTCGGCGAGCGCACCACCGACTTTCTCGATACGGCCGCGGCGCGCTTCGGCGCCACTCCGGAACGGAGCGTACGGTTTCAGAACCGGGGCCTGACGTTCGACGATGACGTCGCCGAGGCCTTGTACTCACCGACGCGGAGCGTGCGGATGTACCGGCGGAGCGATGTGACGCCGATTCGCAACAACTACAACGGGCGCACGCCGTCGCCGCAGTACATTCAGGACTGGACTCTCACGCTGACAGGGCTGGCGTCAGGAAACGATGTCGTCCTAAGTTTGGCGGACCTCCGTTCCTTCGAACGGCACGAGCAGGTGACGCGGCTCTGCTGCGTGGAAGGATGGAGCGCCATCGCCGATTGGAACGGGGTGCTCTTCGCCGATCTGCTGCGCGCCTATCAGCCCGCGGCCGGCGCGAAGTGGGCAGCCATCGAGTCGGCGGTGAATCTCGACGGCGCCGGCAATCCCGATCCGTACTACGTCTCGATCGATCTCCCGACCGCCCGCCACCCGCAGACGCTGCTGGCAACGCACCTTAACGGCTCTCCCCTCGGCCCGGATCACGGCGCGCCGCTCCGGCTCGTCGCCCCGATGAAGCTCGGCCTGAAGAACATCAAAGCGATCACGAAGATCGCGTACACATCAGCCGAGCCTCGCGACTATTGGGCCGAACGCGGGTATTCGAAGTACGACGGACTGTGAGATGGCTGCGCGGCCTGGGGGCCGCGCGTTGCCGGTTGTCGGTTGGTTGCGCGTGCTTCGCCGCGCGTCCGGGCGGAGCTGCGGCAGGCAGTACAGAGAAGAGTGCCTGGTTGCCCAACACTGACTCATGACCGGTCTTTTCTGAAAGGTCAGATTCCCAACCTGATTTGAACAACAGAGACACTCTTACCCGCTGCGAAAAAGCCGCGCCGGCGGATGCCGGCGCGGCTGATCGTAGACCGTTAGTTCGAAGCGAGGCCGCTGTCAGGCTGCGCGACCACGTAGATCGAGTCAGCCGAAACGTTGTCGTTTACGGCCGCGTAGCCGAAGACCGGCGCGGCAGCGTCGAAGCTCAGGCTCAGGTTTGGGGCGTTCGAGAGATCAACGCTGGGGAAGTAGGCACCGATCGCGTTCTGCTGCTGCGACAACGCGTTCAGCGTGATCGTGTTCGTTCCGACGAACGCTCCGGCGGTGTCGCGCAGCTCCAGGCGCACCGTCACCGGTGAAGAGTTTGGATTGAAGAAGCCGATATTCGTCCGATAGCCGCTGCTCGTGTCCGAGCGGTTCGACAACTGCGGCAACACGCCGCGGCGAAGTCCGTTCGCACGAGGCTGAGCGGCGATGAACTGTCCGAGGGTTCCCTTACCGGACGAGCGAAGATCCGCGTAGATCCGTGAGGTGACGGCAAGCTGTGTCGCGCTCGAGACGCGCAGCGCGCCGATCGTTCCATTGACATTGAGACCGGAGGCTCCCCCGATGTCGTCGAGCACGGCCATGCCGCGCGGAGCGAGGTTGACCACCACCGACGCGGTGGCAGTCGCGCCACCTGTCAGGTATTCGACCAGAGCCGCAGCGTTCGTCGTGTACGACGGGTTGAAGACACGGACATCGGTGACGAACGTCTGTCCCGCTCCGTTGGTGACACGGCCGGCCACCGCGATGTCGTACTCATTCGCGGGAACGAGCTGGCCCCGAACCTCGCCGCCGGGGAAGGCAGCGGAGTGGACGTTGACGTAGAAACCGTTCGCAGTCGATGGGCTAGCCAGCGCGGTCAGGTCGGCAGCAGTGAGGTTTGCCGTCTGTTGTGCCGCGATCAATGCCGAGCCGTTCGTACGGCCGTTGGGGATCTGCGATGTTGACGTAGCGAGGTTGATGACCACCTGCCCGGAAACCCCCGCCGCCCCACGGTGAATGTGCGACAGCGACGCGCTGGCGATCCCGCTGTCGTTGACTTCCCAGGCGATGCTGTTGTTGATCAGGTCGAGCGAGACGAAGCTGCTCCCGAAGGCCGCGCTGCTGTTCGACGGGACTTCGTTGGCACCCCGCAACTCGGCTGCGTACTGGACCGGCCCACCGTTCACGAACGATAGCTGCCCGCGAATGGCACCACCCGGAAATGCCGTCGTGTGTACATTGACGTAGAAGCCGCCGGGGTTCGCTACCATCCGCCCCGCGACGGCGGAGTCGATCGGAAACGTGCCCGTCATCGTGCCACCGGTGAATACACCGCCCAGCGCGATCAGATTCTCCACGACATTTCCGGCCGCTCCTGCCGCCGCTTCATGGATGTGGAAGTTGTTGATCGGGCTGCCGAGGTTGGCCACCGTGATCGTTACCGTGATATTCGACCGGGTGGAGTCGAAGACCACTGTTGCATTACCGAAACCGGCATTCGTGTTCGGCGGTGTCTCCTGCGAACCGGTGAGCACGGCCCCGAGTGTTTGTCCGAAAGCGACGGACGTGGTTAGAGAGATGATCGCGAGAGCGATGATGATAGGGATACGGCGCATTAAATTGTCCTCCTCGATGAATCACATCACATTTTTGCCACTATTCAAACTTGAAGCTTGGATTAGTAACTTGGCGCAGTGCACGTCACAGGCCCACTCGGAGAAGAGCTAGCACAAAGCTTGGAAACTTTGTGTCAATCTCCTGCTAAATCGTCGACAAGAACGGCACAAAGCGCGTCGTGCCCACGGGTTACGATAGTGATATGAACTCTTTGACGCTCGCCTGCGCCACAGCCCTGTTGATGACCGCTTCCATCGATCTCGCCGCCGCCGAGCCGCCCAAAAGCCTCGGGATTGATCTCTCCATCATGGATGAGACCATCCGTCCGGGCGACGACTTCTACGGTTACGCGAACGGGACCTGGTCGAAGAACACGCCCATTCCTCCGGATCGCGCGGCCTTCGGCGTCTTCACGATCCTCGAAGAGAAAGCGAACAAGAGGACCTCGGATCTCATCCAGGAAGCGGATAAGGCGAAAGCGCCCGCAGGCTCCGATGTCCGCAAGATCGGCGACTACTACGCTGCCTTCATGGACGAGAAGGCCATCGAGGCGAGAGGTCTGAAGACGATCCAGCCCGAGCTCGACCAGATCGCGGCGATCGGCGACAAGCCGGCGCTGGCGCACGTGCTGGGAAGCCAACTGCGCGCCGACGTCGATGCCCTCAACGCCACGAACTTCTACACGGACCGCATCTTCGGTCTATGGGTCTCGCCCGACTTCGACAACCCCAGCCGCAATGTCGCCTATCTCCTCCAGGGCGGCCTGGGCCTGCCAGACCGCGAGAACTATCTGAGCAAGGATGCGAAGGACATCACCCTCCAGACGAAATATCGCGAGCACATCACCGCCATCCTGAATCTCGCCCACATCCCAGACGCAGAAGGACGCGCCACGCGCATCTACGAACTGGAGCGGAAGATCGCCGAGGCTCATGGAAGCCGCGTCGATTCCGAGGATGTACACAAAGCAAACAACCGCTGGCCGCTGACCGAGTTCGCGAAGAAGGCGCCCGGCCTCGATTGGGCGGCCTATTTCAAGGGCGCAGACCTCTCCGGCCAGCCGGCGATCATGGTCTGGCAAACGTCAGCGGCTGTAGGGATCGCCGCGCTTGTGGGCAGCGAGCCGCTTCCTCTCTGGAAGGAGTACCTCACGTTCCACGTCATCGACCGCTCCTCGCGATTGCTTCCGAAGGCGTTTGCCGCCGAGCGGTTCAAGTTCTATGGCACCACTTTGACCGGCGCACTGGAGCCGCAAGCGCGATGGAAGCGCGCCGTCAACGCTACTGGCGGAGCGCTCGGCGATGCCGCCGGCAGGATCTACGTGAAGAAGTATTTCCCACCGTCCTCGAAGGCAGCAGCGCAGAAGATGGTGAAGAACATCGTGGCCGCCTTCGATCGCCGGATCGACAAGCTGGATTGGATGGCACCAGAGACGCGCGCGAAGGCCAAGGCGAAGTTGACCACGCTCTACATCGGCATCGGTTACCCGGAACACTGGCGCGACTACCACGGCCTCGAGATCAAGCGCGACGACGCCCTCGGCAACGAACAGCGTTCGGAGCTGTTCGACTACCGGGCCAGTCTCGCCAAGCTCGACAAGCCGGTCGACAAGTCGGAATGGGCGATGACGCCGCAGACAGTCAACGCCGTCAACCTCCCCTTGCAGAACGCGCTGAACTTCCCGGCTGCGATTCTCAATCCACCGTTCTTCAACGCCGATGCCGATGCGGTCGTGAACTACGGCGCCATCGGTACCGTGATCGGCCACGAGATCAGCCACAGCTTCGATGATCAGGGAAGCCAGTTCGACGCCGACGGCCGGTTGCTGAACTGGTGGACAAAGGAAGACTTCGCCCACTTCACCGCCACCGCCGACCGCCTTGCAGCAGAGTTCGACGCCTACGAGCCGCTACCCGGCATGCACATCAACGGCAAGCTGACTCTGAGCGAAAACATCGCCGACGTAGCCGGCCTCTCCGCGTCCTACGACGGCTACCGCCGCGCTTACGGCGACAAGCCCGCCCCTTCCTCCGCCGGCTTCAGCGGCGATCAACGATTCTTCCTCGCCTTCGCCCAGGTCTGGCGATCGAAACAACGCCCCGAGGCACTCCGAACCTCACTGATGACCAACGGCCACGCCCCCGGCCAGTACCGCTCCTCCACCGTCCGCAACATCGACCAGTGGTACCAGGCGTTCGATGTGAAGCCAGAACAGAAGCTGTACCTCGCGCCGGCGGAGAGGGTGAGGGCGTGGTGAGAGAGGGGATGGGTTAGAGCGCCGCCCACCCCACGCGGTTCGGCCCAGCGCGGCTGGGCCCTACGAATCGCCATCCGTATCGTTACCCCAGGAAATCCTCGCGGGGACCGTCGCCCGTAGGGCCCAGCCGCGCTGGGCCGAACCCCCGTGGGTGGGCGGAACACCCGGATCTCACAGACTTGATCGACAGTAGAATGTAGCAGTCTCGCTGCCAGTTCCAATCATCGTCCTCGAAGACGGGAGGTCCAGACCGATGGCCAAGACTCAATCAGCAGGCAACGGCAATCGCGGCAGCGCGACTCGTGACGGATCAGGAAGCCAGCGGCCGGAGAATGCCCCGAAGCGGGGGCGGTGCCGGGATTCGCGGAGGCGTTGGCTTGGCCGCATTGATACCGCGTTCCAGGGGGACGTATCCGCAGATTACGCAGATTGACGCAGATGGAGAACCACGTCCGCTCATGCGTGCACTCATCTGAGGCTGCCGCGGCTTTGTGAGCGTGGAGAATTCCGGCCTCTCACATACCTGTCATCCCGAGCCGCCGAAGCCGCGTTGGGTGGTGGAGTGGGGGGAGCGGCGGAGGACGGTCGAGGGTTCCCCCGGAAAGGGCGTGATCGTTTTACGCGTCTCCCCCCTCTTCCCGCCTGTCGTTTGGGGATCCTTCACCGTCCTCCGCCGCTCCACCACCCACCCAAGCGGCTTCAGCAGGTTCAGGATGACAGGTAATTTTGTAACGCGATTCCTGCACAGCCTGTGAGACTGCCTGCGCCGCTCCCCCGCCCGCCACCCACGTGGCTGCGGCAGTCACTCTCAGGTTCGATGCGGGTCTTTCGCCGGAGGGATTGCGGCAATTGAAACGCGGACCGGCCACTGGACGTGGTGCACGTCGACACGCGAAGGCGTGTCGAACAATCCAGCCCCTGGCTCGGCCAGGGGGAAATCGGTCGCGAGAGAATTGCGGCCGCGAAGGCGGTCGCCACAGAGCTCGAAGCGAGAAGGTTCATTTGTGGCGGCCGCCTTCGCGGCCGCGCGAACCTACTACGCAACCCATTCCCCTGGCCGAGCCTGGGGCTAGATTGTTCGACACGCCTTCGCGTGTCGACGCGCGAGTAGTCCGCGACTCTTCGCTATTGATCCACGACCCTTCGTGAGCAATCCGTCGACTATTCGCGAATAGTCCGCCGGCCCTTCGCGAGCATCCGCGACTATTCGCGAGCAATCCGCCGGTCCTTCGCGAGCAATCCGCGACTATTCGCGAGGAGTCCGCCGCTCTTCGTGAGCAATCCGCGACCCTCGCGAGGAGTCCACCCACTCTTCGTTAACCGTCCACGACTCTTCGGCGAGGAGCCGCCGGCTCTTCATTGACCGTGCGCGATTCTTCGCGAGTAGTCCATGCGCTCTCCCTTGACGGTCTGCGACTCCTTTCGAGTAACCCGTTTACTCTTCATTGAGCGATCCGCGACTCTCCGCGATCATCACGCCCACTCTGCCTTAGCAGTCCGCGACTATTCTCGAATAGCCCGCTCACTCTTCGCTATCCTGTGCGCGACTCTTCGCGGTCATTCCGGCCGCTCTTCGTTCAACGACGCCCGACTCTTCGCGATCATCCCGCTCACTCTTCGTTAGCGGTACGCGGCCATTCACGAGTAGTCAGCGCTCTCTTCTCTCACAGCCCGCCCACTCTTCGCGAAGTGTTCGGGTTCCCTTCTCGAACTGTCGCGGTTCATTCGCGCAGTGTCCGGGTGCACTGCGCGAAGTGCCGCCGCTCGTGCACGAAGCGTCTGGCTTCACTGCGCGAAGTGTCGCGGTTCGTTCGCGAAGTGTCAGTGTTCACTGCGCGGAGTGTCGCGGCTCACTGCGCGGAGTGTCGCGGTTCACTGCGCGAAGTGTCACTGTTCGTTCGCGAAGTGTCCGGGTGCATCGCGCGAAGTGTCGCGGTTCGTTCGCGAAGTGTCCGGGTGCATCGCGCGCAGTGTCGCGGTTTCGTTCGCGAAGTCCCGGGTGCATCGCGCGAAGTATCACCGTTCATTCGCGAAGTGTCCGGGTGCATCGCGCGAAGAGTCGCGGTTCGTTCGCGAAGTTCGGGATCCGCTGCGCGAAGTGTCGCGGCTCGTTCCCGAGGTGTTCCTGGAACCTCGAGCATCGCGGATCATGCGGAGCCATCGATGATCACCAGTGCTCGAATCCACACTTGTCCAGATTGGAATTGGATTCAGGCTCTAGCCAGGTTCACAATCCCCAATCGATCCGCCCTGGCCCCCCGAAGTGGGGAGAGGGAGACACGGACCCTGAGCGCAGCGAAGCGGCCGCGCGGGTGAGGGGCGAAGTCGAAACCCGCATACGCATCCGCGCGCGAAAAAAAGGACCGCCTCATCCGCCTTCGGCACCCTTCGACTCGCTGCGCTCGCTCAGGGCAGGCCCTTCTCCCTCGTGCGCGGGGGAGAAGGGCTCTCGATGGGGGTCCATCGTGTCGTTTCAAAAGCCAAACTCCCTGACATAGTTTGGACAAGTGTGGTTCAAAATCACGGCAACTCGATGGTCACCGTCTGCCCCGACACGATAGTAACAGGCGTGCTGCTAACGACCTTCAGGTTGCTGTCAACGGTCGAAAGAAGATACGAACCGGGGGCAAGACCGTCGAAAGGGCCATTCATCCCTACCTGAATGGGGCCGATGAAGCGTTGCGGACTGCCGCCCGGCTGGTCCAGCCGCACCATTTGCGCGCTCCTGGCGTGGATGAACAGCGCGCCGCCCTGCGCCATGGCGATACTCACGTCCGACGGCGGAGTGGTGAAGTTCATCGTCTGGAAGGTGTATCCCCGGGCGTTGGCGTTGGCGATGTAATTCCCCGGCTTCAGCCAGACCTTGAATACGCCGGTGTCGATGCGCACGGCCTGGCCGTTGAAAGCGTGAGTGCGATCGGTGATCCTCACGTTGCCATCGACAGGAACACGGGTATTGGCGTCGATGAGGTGAATGGTTACGGCGGGAGCCTGCTCCAACCGCACCTCGACATCGGGAGCCGCGCCGCCGGAAACGACGAGCTGCTGCGTGGCCGTGGAGTACTGGTCCAGGGCCGCCTGCAGCGTGTAGGCGGCGTCAGCGAGGGCATCGATGACGAAGCGGCCATCGGAGTCAGTCGTCGATGATCCATATGCCGGAGCGCGCGAGCTGACGGTGATTCGCGCGTTCGCCAGCGGCGATCCGCTGGAAGCATCGAGTACTCGCCCACGCAGCAATGCGCCTTTGATGTCGATGTCGTATGTGGAGCTCGAGACAACCGAGTACGCCGTCGAAAAGGCAATGCTGGGGGAGTTCACGCGTACGTCGTAGTCGCCGGCCACCAGTCCCGTTGCGACGTAACTGCCGTCGGGCGAAATCATGGCGCTTGCCATCTGCCGATTGGCCGTCGCCGCATCCCTCGGCTGTATCTTCGGATTGAACACGATCATGCCGTTCCCCAGCGCCGAACCGGTTTTGGTGACGCGCCCGCTGATGGTGATTCCATCCTCGAAGTTCATCTCGACCAGAGGGGCCGTGCCGTTCTCGACATCGACGGTCTTGAACGGCGCCATTCGTCGCCGGCCGGACCCGACCAGCATCGCGTCGACGCGAATGCGGCCATCCGGCATGCCGGGAAGAGTGAAGTTGCCGCCAGCGCCGGCGTACGTTTGATTGCGTGTCGACCCTCCAGATGCGGAGACCATCACCTGTGTGAGTAACTCAGGAGCAAGGCCGGTAACCCGTCCGTTGATCGTCGCGCCCTGCTCGAGCGTCAGCATGATGGGGCGCGTCTGCGGCAGGTCGGCATCATTCGCCTCGGCGCTGATGAAGCCTTCCTTGCGCGCGGTCACTTTGAGCTTTCCGTCCGCGAGCCCCTGCATCACGAACGACCCCTCGCCATCCGTCATCACCGGGCTGCCACCATTGGCGGCGGAGACGTATGCGCCTGAAATCCCTTGACCCGAATGTCCCACCACGCGGCCGCGCAACTCATGGCCGGGATCGAGCTCCGCATCGAGACTCACATCTTTCCCGGCCGTGATGACGACAGGCTTGTGGAGCACGATGAAACCAGCCTTCTGAAACTCGATCGTGTGATCCCCTTCGGCTAATCCATCGAGCTTGTAGAAACCATCCGCGTCGGTTGTGGAATTAGCGAACGCGGGCGTCCGCTGAAAGGCCACATCCACCTGCGCTCCCGCAACCGGGGCGGCCGCGGCGGTAACACGCCCCGACACAGTGGCTCCCCGGTCGAGCTGGATGTCGATGCCGCTGACAGTCTTCCCATCCTCGACGGTGATGTCGCTTCGCGAGCCAGCCACATAGCCGGTGGCATGGACGAGGAGTTGCATCGAACCGGGCGGGATGTTGTCGAGCGCGTACCGGCCGTCGTCCGCGTGAATCGGCTGTCCGCCCGCGAATGAATTCCCCGGGATGGGGCTGACGAAGCCGGCGTTGGTGTTGCGGGATGGCAGAAGAATCGAGAAGTCAGTCACCGGCTGTTGCGTGGCGCGATCAATGATGCGGCCTTCGATGCGCCCACCCCGAGGCATCGTGATCGTGACGTCCCTCGCGGGGGCGTTGACCGTCAGCGGTGTGGAGGAGAGACGCCGGTCACTGGAGAACGCGGTCACGACCAACGATCCGGCGGCAATGCCGGCGATCGTGAATGTTCCGTCCGGAGCGGATATGACCGAACGTGACATCATCGTCGCCGGAGTCTCGACGATGGCGCCGGCGACCGCCGTCCCATCAGCCAGGACGACGCGTCCGCTGATCTCGATGCCACGGTCTACTTTGACAACGATAGGGGCGGAGCGCGCGTTCAGCAGTTGGTTCGGCAGGCGTACCGGTGCGACGTCGTCGCCGAAGACCAACACGTCATGACTCCCATCGGTGGTCCGGACAGAGACAAGGCCGTCTGCGCCGGTGCGATGGCAGTCGGGCAGAGCCGGATCGGCGCAGGCGACCTGCGCGGAGCGCTGGATTCCCTGGTCCGCGGCTCGCGAAACGTTGACCTGAACGTTCGGTACCGGCTGCCCCTTCTGCCTGTCGATCACGCGCACCTGCGCCACAAAGCCGTGGGAGAGGGTGATGATGATGTTGTCGCGGACGTCTCCCGGTTGCCAGACTCTCGCATCCGACGCGGCGCTGACGTAGTCGCGTTTCGAGGCGTTGATCAGAAGGGGAATCGTCGGGCTGGGCGTGATACGTACCGAAAATTCGCCGGCCTGATTCGTCAGCGCGGACCGCCCTCGCGCGGAATTGCCTCCGGATGCGGAGACCAGCGCAGCCGCGACCGGCTTTTTCTCTTCGTCGATGACACGCCCTCGGGCACGTCCAAACGCCTGCGCCGCGAAGGCCCGGCTTCGGGTGGCGGGCACCGCCACGCTGGAAGAATCGATCGCGTACCCTGGGTGAATCCCGCTGATCTGATAGCCGTGCGGGAGAAGCGGCGCGAAGGTGAAGTTCCCCTTGGCATCCGTCACAGCGATCATCGTCTGATCGTCCGCTCCGGTCAGCGTCATCCGGGCGCCGGCGACCGCGGATCCGCGTTTCATATCGCGGAGCGTGCCGGTGAACGCAGCGCCGGCGCCGAGGCGGATCTCGACGGATGCCGCTTTCGAACGAGGGGTCAGCCCGGCATCGTTGCCGCGAACGGCGCTGATCGACTGCCAGTTATCTGGCGCGTGGGCAATGGCGAATGTCCCGTCATCACCCGACTCCGCCAGCGGCCAGCCACCGATCGAAACGATGGCATGCGCCACCGGCCCCGCGCCGTTGACCACGCGTCCGCGCACCGCGACGCCGCGCGTGAGTTTGGCTTCCGTGACATTCGCTGCTCCTCCGCGCCCCACGATCGCGTAGTCGGGATGAACGGCGAAGAGGGTGCCGAAACTCGCGGAAGGCACCTCGCCTGACGCGCTCGTGCGCGAAACATCGAGGCCGGAGACGACGATCGCGTTCGCTATTGGCTTGCCGCCGCTGGTCACACGGAAGGTACGCACCGGCGGAGCACTGAGAATGATCGGTCCCAGATCATCGCCATCGACACTGGCAAAGGCCGCGCGGCTTCGAGCCGGGGCCTCGATGGTCAGATCGACCGCGGTCGCGCCTTTCACGTCGATTGAAAACGAGCCATTCCCGGCCGGCTGCACCGTCGCCACCGGCTCGCGGTCGAGCTTCCCGGAAACGATCCGCGCGCGCATGGCGGCTGAGCTCTCCGCGGCGTACGCGCGGATCGTCGCGCCGGCAATCGGTTTCGCGTCAGGATCGACGACCGTTCCGGTAATCGCTGCATAAGCGCTTGTCGAGATGAAGAGTGAGGCGAGGATCACTGGTTTGCGCATATCGATCCGACGAATCATAAAGAAAGACGTTTCGCGATTTGGGAGTGTCCATTTTCGGTTCTACCCCGTGAAGAGGCCGAGTCAAGAAGGTGTCGGGAAATCTCCTGATACTTGCACCGCTCATTCAGCCGAGGGAGACTCGTCAGGATGCGGATAGCGTACAACTTCTACGTCTACATGATGACCAACAAGTCGAAGAACGTGCTGTACACCGGCGTGACAAACGATCTGCAAAGACGCTCATGGCAGCACGGCAACAAGACGGGCGGCCGCTTCACGAAACTCTACAACTGCGACCGTCTCGTGTACTTCGAGTGGTATCAGGATGTCCGACAGGCCATCGCCCGAGAGACACAGATCAAGGCTTGGTCTCGTTCCAAGAAAGACACGCTGATCGCGACGATGAACCCGGAGTGGAGAGACCTGACGGAGGATTGGAATGTACCTGAGCCGGGCGATTCGCCTCGTTCAGAATGAGCCGGAGCCGCCCCAAACAAGCCTGTCATTCCGAGCCGGCGCAGCGCGGCGAGGAATCCCCAGCCGGTAGCCACCCACACACCCGCGGTTTCAGCCGGGGATTCCTCGCCGCGCGTTGCCGGCTCGGAATGACAGAGTGTTCTCGCCGCCTCTGGTGCTACCAAGGCTACAAATCCTTGATCGCTTCGATGAACCCAGAGTGGAAAGACTTCACGTACCCGATCCAGGCGATTCGCCTCGTTCAGAACGAGCCAGAGCCGTGCAAACAAGCCTGTCATTCCGAGCCGGCGTAGCGCGGCGAGGAATCCCCAGCCGGTAGCCACCCACACACCCGCGGTTTCAGCCGGGGATTCCTCGCCGCGCGTTGCCGGCTCGGAATGACAGAGTG
>JBBRNB010000050.1:0-47227 GCA_038230535.1 Thermoanaerobaculia bacterium | reverse complement strand
GCCGGAAATTGCGGTATGCCGTCGGTTCCGTGGCGCGCGCCACCACCGGGCGTTCCAAGCGCGCACTGCACAACTGTCGTGACAGTCCAGTGGACAGTTTTAGTGAGCAGACCACGGTAATTTCTCGCGAGCGCCGAAGGCAATCAGTCGTGAATAACAACAACACCGTGTATGTAACATTGAGCAAGACATACAACGGTGGAGCACCTGAGTACTACCTCTACACCCCGAGCGACGAGAGGATCGGAGTGCAGAGAGGAGCAAGGTGGACGTGGAGCGTGCGTGACGAAGCAGGCAAGGTTCTCCGCCAGTACAAGAGCTCGGTGACGAACCCATCGGCGCCTTCGCTGTGGGTGGAAGACTTCGTCTGGCGCGACGGACTCCTTCTCGGATCACAGCGTCAGGCGGAGATGGGCGGCCGCCGCCACTTCCATCTCGATCACCTCGGCAGCCCGCGCCTCATCACCTCGGACAACGGCCAGCTGATCTCGTATCACGACCCCCTTCGGCGATGAGCAGTCGCCAATCGCGCAGGAGGGCCCCGCCGCCAGCGGTTTCGACCGCGAGGAACCGATGAAGCGCTCACGGGGGATAACCGGGATGAGTGTGAATGAGCACCAGCGCGGTAGGGAACATCTCTTCACTGGCGGTACGCCAACTGCATTCCATCAGCGGATCATGGCTGGCCTTTCCGCGCTCGCTCAGCGGAATGACGCGAGATTCCGAACACATGCCGAATTGGCGAACGGGCACCATCGTTACGGTCTCGGTCGTCCTTTCGCGTGCACTCGCCAGCCGCCGAAGTTCGCGTCGTTGCCTCCTGATCAAGGGGTGCGCGCGTACGCAGTATCTGGAAAGGGGAGGCAGACCCCGGGTCAATCGTGCGCAGGAGCATCCCGGATGGTGCGGGCCTCAAATCAGAGGGGGGCGGACTTTATTTGCGGAATGTGCAGAGGAAAGTTTGAGTGCGAAAGCCGAGGAGGTCGGAGATCCAGTGCTAATCCGGACCCCGAACCCCGAACCGCCGGCTTATTTTCTCTTTCGCTTCGGCACGAGTAGCACCGCCATCGACGCCATCATCGCAAGCCCCGCACCGGTCCAGAATGCCGCTAGTGGTGTGACGTGCTGGTAGAGTTCGCCGAAGAGAACTGTTCCGGCGAGGACGCAGAGGCCGTTGGCGAGGTAGTAGATGCCGAAGCTCTTTCCGTGCGCTTCGTCGGGGATCAGGTCGCTGATCCAGGCCCGCTCGGCTCCTTCGGAAAGCGTGAATGGAATTGCGTAGAGCACGAAGAGCACGACGAAGAATGTGAGCGACCGCGCGAAGGGAAAGACGACGTAGATGATGGCGTACGACGTCCAGCCGGCGATCAGCAGCAGGCGGCGGTCGATGCGGTCCGACAGTGCGCCGGCTCGTGTCGAGAAGAGCGACTTGATCACGTGGTGGGCAGCCCACAGCACGGGGAGCATTGCCGTCGACACGCCGGCGGAGTGCGCTTGCAGGATCAGGAAGGCGTCGCTGGAGTTGGCGAGGGAGAAGATAGCGATGGCGGCGATGGCAAGCCAGAAACGTCTTGGGAGTTTGATTGCCTGCCTGGTTGCTGCATTGCCGGGCCGCTTGGCGTCGTGTGGTTCTTCTTTCAGGAAAAGCACGAGCATCGCCACGCCGATCACGCCGGGTACGACCGCGATCATGAAGAGCGTGCGCATCGGGACGTGGATGATGTTCAGGAAGAAGAGCGCCATCAGCGGCCCGGCCACGGCGCCGGTGTGATCGAGTGCGCGTTGGAACCCGAAGGCGCGGCCGCGTTCCTCGACTGGTGTGACGTAGGTGATGATCGCGTCCCGCGGGGCGGAGCGGATGCCCTTCCCTGTCCGGTCGATGAGGCGGGCGGTCAATACCGCCGGCCACCTTCCGGCCACTGCGATCAATGCTCTCGACGCGGCCGCCAGCGCATAGCCGGCGACGACGAACGGCTTGCGGCGCGGCATCCGATCCGAGATCGTCCCGGCGATGAGTTTGAGGATCGAAGCCAGCCCGTCTGCGGCTCCTTCGATCACGCCGACAGTCACCGGCGTTGCGCCGAGTACGGCCGTCAGGAACACAGGCAGCAGCGGATAAATCATCTCGCTCGCCGAGTCGTTGAGGAGCGAGGCGAACGCGAGGAGGCGGACTTGCGGCTTCAGGTCAGGCACGGTGAAAGGATGAAGTATGAAGGATGAAGTGAGACGCCGGCATTCATCCTTCATCCTTCCGCCTTCATCCTTTAATATGCGCCCCGCTGCAAAGGAGTCAGGAGCTATGTCTGAAATGAAGAGAGTGGGTGTTCTCGGCTGCGGTCTCATGGGATCGGGGATCGCGCAGGTTGCGGCGCAGGCGGGTTACGAGACTGTCGTGCGCGAAGTCGAACAGAAGTTCCTCGACAAGGGCCTGGCCGGGATCGAGAAGTCCCTCAGCAAGTTCGTGGAGAAGGGAAAGTTAAAGGCCGCCGATAAGGATGCATGCCTGGGGCGTCTCGAGGGCACGACCAGCCTCGACGACCTCGCCGATTGCGACATCGTCATCGAGGCCATCATCGAGAACGCGGAGCTCAAGAAAGAGACCTACGCCGCGCTTGACGCGATCGTGAAGAAGGATGCGATCTTCGCCTCCAACACTTCTTCGTTGACGATCACCGAGCTGTCGATGGCGACCGCCCGGCCGAAGCAGTTCGTCGGACTTCATTTCTTCAACCCCGTTCCACTGATGAAGCTCGTCGAAGTCGTCCGAACGATCCTGACGAGCGACGAGTCGTTCGATCGTGCCTTCCAGTTCGCGAAGTCGCTGGGCAAGGAGGCAGTCTCCGCCCGCGACAACTCCGGTTTCATCGTCAACCGGCTCCTCGTGCCGTATATCCTCGACGCCATCCGGGCTTACGAGGAGGGAGTCGGCTCGATCGAGGACATCGACAAGGCCATGATGCTCGGTTGCGGTTACCCGATGGGACCGTTCACGCTGCTCGATTTCGTCGGCCTCGACACGACCTACTTCATCACCGATGTCATGTTCGCCGAATACCAGGAGAAGCGATTCGCCGCGCCGCCCTTGCTCCGGAAGATGGTCCTGGCCGGCAGACTCGGGAAAAACAAAACAGGAAGCGGTTTCTACGACTACGCATCCGGCACGCCGGTGGCGTTCGACAAGGCGAAATGATGGCTTACGAGAATCTCGAGAACGTCAGAGCGGAAGTTCGTGACGGCATCCTTTACGTCACCATCGACCGGCCCAAAGTCCTCAATGCGCTGAACGCGCAGACGGTCGAGGAGATCTACCGCGTCTTCGCGGAGGGCCGCGCCGACGCGAGTGTGAAGGCGGTCATCCTCACCGGCGGGGGAGAGAAAGCCTTCGTGGCCGGTGCCGACATCAACGAGCTGGCGCAGAAGTCGCCGATCACCGGGAAGGACACCTCGGAGCGCGGTCAGTTCATTCTCTCGTTCATCGAGCGTTTTCCCAGGATCGTCATCGCCGCGATCAATGGTTTCGCCCTCGGCGGGGGCTGCGAGCTGGCGCTGGCCTGCCATATCCGCATCGCTTCGGAGAAGGCCCAGCTCGGTCTGCCCGAAGTGACGCTGGGCATCATCCCCGGCTACGGAGGCACACAGCGGATGGCGCGGCTGCTGGGCAAGGGAAAGGCGCTCGAGCTGATCTGCACCGGCGACCGCATCAGTGCTGCCGACGCCGAGAAGATCGGCCTCGTCAATCGCGTCGTCCCTGCCGATCAGTTGATGACGACGTGCGAAGAGATGGCGCGCAAGATCATGTCCCGCGGTCCCCTGGCCGTCCGCGCGGCAATCGAAGCCGTCAACAACGGCAGCGAAATGTCGTTCGAGGAAGGGCAGTTTCTCGAGGCGACGCTCTTCGGTCTGCTCTGCGCCAGCGACGACACGAAGGAAGGGATGAAGGCATTCCTGGAGAAGAGGGCCGCGAATTTCCAGGGAAAATAGATCGAAGCAGGAGGGCAGATGACGCTCGAACGAATCTCGATTGATCCCACCGTGATGAACGGTCAGCCCTGCGTTCGCGGAACGCGCCTGACTGTAAAGCGTGTCCTCCACATCCTGGCTGAATACAAAGACCGCGAAGAGATCAACAAGGATTACCCGCGGCTGGACGACGAGGACATCCGTCAGGCGCTGATGTACGCGGGAGTTACCAGAAACAAATGAAAAACGACGCCCGAAAGGGCGTTGTTTGTATGATTCTGTCGAGAGCTTAAGAATCCCGCAACGGCTCGCGTGACGGGGTTGAACGCGACAGCAGAGGTACACTTTCAGAGACCCAATGACCGAAGACCTTCAGAACCTCATCTACGACTGGAACATCGGCGCCGAGCGGCCGGTGCGGCCATCGTCGAAGAAGATCGAGTTCGATGACGAGACGCTGCGTGATGGCTTGCAGTCGCCATCGGTGACAGATCCGACGCTGGATGAGAAGGTCCGGATTCTCCATTTCATCAACGACATCGGCGCCGATACGGCTGACATCGGACTACCCGGCGCAGGTCCTCACGTGCAGCGTTCCGTCGAGAGGCTGGCACGCGAGATCGTCGATGCGAAGCTGAAGGTTGCAGCGAACTGCGCGGCCCGGACGCATGAGAACGACATCCGGCCGATCGCAGAGATCTCCCAGCGCGTCGGCATCCCTATCGAGGCGTGTACCTTCATCGGCTCGTCGCCGATCCGGCAGTTCGCAGAGGAATGGGACCTCGAGTGGGTCATCGAGCAGTCAGCCAAAGCGGTGCGCTTCGCCGTCGGTGAGGGGCTGCCGGTCATGTACGTCACGGAAGACACGACGCGCGCGAAGCCGGAGGACGTGGAGAAGCTCTACACCGCGGCGATCGATGCCGGGGCAAAGCGCATCTGTGTCTGCGATACGGTCGGGCACGCTACGCCGTGGGGTGTGCGCAACCTGATCCGCTTCGTGCGCAGTGTTGTCGACAGGGTCAATCCCGAGGTCGGGATCGACTGGCACGGCCACAGCGACCGAGGGCTCGGCGTGATCAACTCCATCGCCGCCATCGAGGCGGGTGCCGGCCGTATTCATGGCTCCGCCGCCGGGATCGGCGAACGCGTCGGCAACACGCCGATCGACCTGCTGATGGTCAATCTCAAGCTGATGGAGTGGATCGACAACGACTTGACGAAATTGCCGGAGTACGTTCGTTTCGTCTCGCAGGCCGTACACATCCCGCTGCCTGATCAGTATCCCGTCTTTGGGCGAGACGCCTTCCGCACCGGTACCGGAGTTCATGCGGCTGCCATCATTAAAGCGAAGAAGAAGGGAAGTGAGTGGCTTGCCGACCGTGTTTACTCGGGCGTTCCGGCAGGGATGTTCGGTCTCGAACAGATTATCGAAGTCGGTCCTATGTCCGGTCTTTCAAACGTGATCTACTGGCTGGATTCAAAGGGTTATCCGCAGGACGAGGGACTGGCAGGCGAGATCTTCAAGCTCGCCAAGGCAACGAATCGCGTCCTGACGGAGGAAGAGTTGGAAGGCGCCGCCAAGCACTGGCAGGAAACCGTTGTGTCAGGATGAGAAGGAAGCCCGAGTGGCGAAATGGCAGACGCAGCAGACTCAAAATCTGCCGAGGTTAACCCTCATGTCGGTTCGAGTCCGACCTCGGGCACCACTTGTTGTGAACAGCCTGTAACGCCTCGAGGCGTTGCAATGCACGGCGTCGCGGGTGACGTTCCGCCGCTCAAATAGGTAACCGGAGATCCCACATGCGCCGCCACTTCGTATCCGCTCTCGTTCTGCTTCTACTGCCGATGTTTGTCCAGGCGTTGCCGCGCGACGGTGTGCCGGCTAGGCACTACATTCTCGAGAGCGCTGTCCCTCTTGATGCCTCTGCCAGCGCCGGCCTCGCCGCCAAGGGTATCGAAGTCCAACAGCCGCTGGGAAGTCATCGCTACCTCGTTCGCATGCGCGATGGGGTGACGATTCCGAACGACGCACGCATCCTGTCGATCCATGCGTATGACTCCTCGCGCAAGATCGCGCGAGCGGCTTACACGGAGGCGGCGCGGGGGAAGGCCTTCGCGCGCCTTCGGATCGTTTTTCAGCCGGAAGTCACCTTTGAAGAAGCGCAGGCCGCGATCGATGCGGTCGGCGGAACGATCGAGACGCCGCTTGCGACCGCGAGCGCGTATCCGCAGCGGATGACGGTTAGGGCTCCATCCGCGGCTACATTGGCGCTTGCCGAGGATGAGCGCGTCTTCGGAGTCTACGGTCCGCCGCTCCATCCGAAGAGTGTCAATGCCGTCGCCGCGCAGCTCTCGCACGTCACGCCGCTGTTCTCATCGCCGTACAACCTCACCGGCGATGGTGTTGTGCTCTCCATCTTTGAGCCCGATGGCGCTCCTGACGTGGCGCATAGGGAGTTCCAGGGCCGGCTCACCAGTCACTTCGATTCGAAACGTCCGGTCGATAATCACGCCACCCACACCTCGGGCACCATCACCGCGGCAGGGATAAACACTGATGCGAAAGGGATGGCGCCAACCGCGACGCTGCATGCATACGACGCCGGCGTCGATTTCTCGGTCCTGCTCGACGCCAAGCAGAACCAGACCATCGCGGCCGGAAGCGTCGCCGACAGCAACTCCTGGGATTTTGCTCTTGCCTGGCAGTCCGACGGCAGTTGCAGTCCGGGTGTGTCATGCGCGTGGTACGGCGGCGATGAGGCTCTGGGCGCATACAGCGGTCTGGAGTCCGAGCCGTACGACGCGATCATGCGCAGGACGGGTGAGCCGCTGATTGTCCACGCCGCTGGTAATGATGCAATCTCCGGCACCCCTTCGCTCTCCCTGCCATGGTCGCCTCACAAACACTTCAACTACACCCAGAACAAGATCGACACCGGTACCTTCTGCTACTCCCAAAACGCGACGGGAACGGACTGTACTGCCGCACCACCGTTTCGCTGCTCGACCGGCAAGGACTCGGAGGGAGATGCCTACTGCGAGAAGGACAAACACGCCACGCACGGAGCGAACACGACTACCGGCCTTTTGGCCAGCACGAAAAACTCGGTCACCGTCGGCGCGATTCAGGCCGATGGAGTCAACATCGCCCCCTTCAGCTCCCGCGGCCCAACACTCGATGGCCGCATCAAGCCCGAGCTCGTAGCGAAGGGCGTAAACCAGTTCTCGACGTTTCCGAGCAACAGTTACGCGGTTGAGCAAGGCACATCGATGGCTACTCCGGTTGTCACCGGGATTGCCGGACTGGTCACGCAACAGTACCGCAAGACCTTCGGCCAGACGCCCTCGGCGTCGATTCTGAAGGCGCTCCTGATCGCCGGAGCCGACGACCTCGGTAACGCCGGTCCCGATTACACCTACGGTTTCGGACTGGTCGACGCAAAAGCCTCGGTCGACTTCATACGGGATGACAACGGCACCGGCTCGCGCATCCGCACGGGGAAGATCGCCAACAGCCAGGATGCCGACACACTGATCACCCTCGCCGCCGCGCAGAAGTTCCGCGTCGTTCTCTCCTGGTTCGACTCCGAGGTCCTCCTGCAACCGAATCCGGGACCGAACGACGACGATCTCCTGGCCGGCAAGACGCTGGTCAACGACCTCGATCTTCGCGTCGTCGATCCGGCCGGAGCCACGGTCCTGCCGTACGTGCTCGATATGAACAATCCGAACGCGGTGGCGACGAAGGGTGTCAATCACACCGACACCACGGAAGAGATCGAAATCGCGAACGCCCTTCCTGGCGTGTACCACGTCATCGTTCATGGCGCGATCGGCGACTCGCGGTCGTCCACGCAGGACTATGTCGTCGTTGTGAACGGCGGTACGGTCGTGCCGCCCTGCACCGACAACTACGAGCCGAACGATACTCAGGCGACGGCGTTCGGAAATCTCGTGAGCGGGAAGACCATCACGCCGAAGACCTGTAGTGCGAGCGACATCGACTACTTCACCTTTACGTCGAACTCGACAGCTCCGATCACTGTGACCGTGGCGGCGGGCGATACGCCTCTGAAGGTTACGCTCTCCAGCAATCTCTCGACTACGGTCACGCAGACGATTGCCGCAAACAGCCAGGCGACTCTGAACACGAACATCACGACCCTGGTGTCGCCAACGCCGAGCGCTGCGTTTTTCGTGCGAGTCGAAGCGAACGGTACGGTCGGATCTGCCGGTACCTACACGCTCGTACCGGCCTACACCTTCACGTCGACGCCGCGCAAACGCCCAACGAAGCATTGATGTGAGGGGGTGTGGGGAGTTGGAGCTGACGAACGACGCCAGGTCGCGCCGTTTCTTCTCGCGCACCCACACCCCACATCCCAGCCGCGCATACAATCCACACATGAGTTACAAGACCCTTCTCGTCGACGAAGCAGAAGGGGTGCTGACGGTCACGCTGAACCGGCCCGAGGTGCACAACGCCTTCAACGACGAGTTGATCGCTGAGGCCATCGACCTTTTTGGGGGTATCAGCGCGACAACGGCGCGCGCGGTCGTGCTGCGCGGGGCCGGTCAGAGTTTCTGCGCGGGCGCCGATCTCAACTGGATGTCGCGCATGGTCTCGTACACGCGCGACGAGAACATCCGCGACTCCTCGGAACTGGCACGCATGTATGCGCTGATGAACGAGTGCCCGATCCCGGTCGTCGGCCGGGTTCAAGGGGCGGCCATCGGCGGGGGTGTTGGCCTCGTTGCAGTCTGCGACATCGTCATCGCCACGCCTGATGTGAAGTTCGGTCTATCCGAGGTCAAGCTCGGAATCCTTCCCGCCGTCATCTCGCCCTATGTCATCGCCAAGATCGGGGAGACGCACGCGCGTGCGCTTTTCCTGACCGGCGAGCGCTTTGATGCCGAACGAGCGCAACGGATAGGACTTGTGCACCGCATCGCCGATGCGGCGGCGCTCGATAGCGCTGTGAACGACGTCGTCGCGCAGATCAGGACGTCCGGCCCGGAGGCGGTGCGCGAGTGCAAGAAGCTCATTTCCTACGTTGCCTCGCACGAGATGATCGACGCCGTTCCGTACACGATCGAGGCGATCTCGGCGCGTCGCGTGAGTGAAGAAGGGCAGGCTGGGATGGGGGCGTTTCTGAAGAAGGAGAAGGCGCCGTGGGCGAGGTAGGACGGGGTGCGTGGGGAGTGGGGAGTGGGAGATCGAGCCGCGACAATCACGGATCTGGTTCTCCCACACCCCACACCCCACACGCCACTCCCATTCGCAAACTCTTCGTTCCCAACCGCGGCGAGATCGCTGTCCGCATCGCGCGAGCATGCCGCGAGGCCGGCATCGAGTCTGTCCTTGGCTATTCGGAGACGGACGACGTTCGTTACCTCCGCCGATTTTTTGACGCTGCTGTGCCACTCGGTACTGGCGATGCGCGCGCGACCTATCTCGACGTAAACCGTGTGATCGATGCCGCGCGGCGTTGTGGTGCCGATGCGCTTCATCCCGGCTACGGTTTCCTTTCCGAGCGCGCGGAGCTGGCCGCGGCGTGCGAGGAGGCGGGGATCGTGTTCGTCGGACCGAAGGCGAGCTCGATCGCTGCGATGGGGTCAAAGGCTGCGTCCCGCCATCTGATGCAGCGATTGGGTGTGCCGGTGGTGCCGGGTTACGACGGCGATGACCAGAACGTCAACACATTGATCAACGAAGCGGCGAGTATCGGGTTCCCTCTGATCGTCAAAGCGAGTGCCGGTGGTGGCGGGAAGGGGATGAAGATCGTCCGTTCCGCCGGCGAGCTGCAGGGTGCCATCGAGTCGGCGCGGCGCGAAGCAAAGAAATCGTTCGGCGACGACCGGCTCCTTCTCGAGCGTTACATCGAGGAACCGCGCCATATCGAGTTTCAGATCTTCGGCGACAGCCACGGAAACGTCGTCCATCTCTTCGAGCGCGATTGCTCGGTCCAGCGGCGGCATCAGAAAGTGGTCGAAGAGACGCCGGCGCCGCGCTATAGCGACGATCTTCGCCGGCGAATGGCCGCGGCAGCGGTGGCCGCAGCGGGAGGCGTTGACTATCGCAGCGCCGGGACGGTCGAGTTCATCGTCACCCCCGAGAATGAGTTCTACTTCCTGGAGATGAATACGCGTCTCCAGGTCGAGCATCCGGTCACAGAGGAAGTCACCGGCGTCGATCTCGTCCGCGCACAGCTCACCGTAGCCTCGGGCGCGGCGTTGCCCTGGCGGCAGGAAGAGTTGCGGCAGCGCGGCCATGCCATCGAAGTGCGCATCTACGCCGAGGATCCCGACGACCGCTTCCTTCCCCAGAGCGGCACGATCGCCTTCTATCGCGAGCCGTCCGGACCCGGTGTTCGCGTCGATGCCGGCGTATCGCAGGGAACGGAGGTCGGCGTCAGTTTCGATCCGATGCTTGCAAAGCTGATCTGCTCCGCTGAGTCGCGCGAGGCGGCCATCGATCGTGCCGGACGCGCGTTGCGCGACTACATCGTGCTTGGTACGAAGACAAACATTTCCTGGCTGCGTCGCGTAGTGACCCATCCCGCGTTTCGCGCGGGGCTGGTCTCGACGCGTTTCCTGGCCGATCACGAAGAGTCGCTTCGCCGCACCATGCCTGATGTGGTTCCTGTTATCGCCGCGGTGTTGTCGTCCTCTGCGCCGCGCCGTGAGACGCAGCACGTACGCGGTGTTGCGAGCGTGTGGGACTCGCTCGGTGCCTGGGGACGCTAACGCCCCAGACTCTCCGGCGCCCGCACCCTGCCGGCGATGCCGCAGAGAATCAGCAGCGTGATCACGTACGGCACAGCCAGCAGAAGGTGAAAGGGCACGCCGCGCCCGCTGGCCTGCATCGCGTATTGTGCCGCCGCAGCGATGCCGAAGACAGCCGTGCCGAGAATCGCGCCTTTGAATTTCCAGCGTCCGAAGATCACGATCGACAAGGCGATGAAGCCGCGGCCGGCCACCATGTTCTCCGCGAATCCGCTCGACAAGGCCAGAGACAGGTAGGCGCCGGCGATGCCGGTCAGAATGCTCTCGATTGCCAGCGCGGTCCAGCGATGCATCGCCACCGATGCCCCGTTCGCTGTCACCGCCGCGGGCAGCTCGCCGCAGGCCCGGAGTCGAAGGCCGAATCGCGTGCGCCAGAGCAGGTAGGCCAGGGCGATCGGAATCGCGATCCAGGCGAGCGGAACGACGGCATCGAATTCGAGCCGGGGGATCGGTTCGTTGAAGATGGGATTCTTTTGGAGCTCGCGGTAGACGAAGCCTGTCAGTCCTTGAGCGAGAAGCACGATGGCGGTGCCGGTAACGATCTGATCGGCGGCGAAGCGGAGAGCGAACAGGCCGAAGAGCGCCCCCACCGCCGCCGCCCCGGCGATGCCACCGAGGAAGGCGATGGCCAGGCTGTGCGTCAGTTGCGCCGTGACAACAGCGGTCATCGCTGCAGTCAGCATCATTCCTTCGATGCCGAGGTTGATCATGCCGGCGCGCTCGACCACGAGCTCGCCGAGGACCGCCAGCAGCAGCGGAGTCGACGCGACGATGGCGAGCGGGATGGCGGCGAGGAGTGTGTGAGTCATGCTCTTCTCCGCCGCGTCAACGCGATCGTCGCCAGGATCACGATGGCCTGTCCGAAGGTCGCCACCGTCGACGAGATCCCGGCTGTTCGTTGCAACTCTCCCGCACCGGTGGTCATCGCTCCGAAGAAGAACGCCGATGCCAGCGTGCCGAGGGGGTGGAGTTGCGCGAGGAGCGCGACGGCGATGCCCGCATAACCGTAGCCGGCGGCGAAGCGTTCGAAGA
The DNA here is from genome assembly GCA_038230535.1 of Thermoanaerobaculia bacterium. Taxonomy (GTDB): domain Bacteria; phylum Acidobacteriota; class Thermoanaerobaculia; order Gp7-AA8; family Gp7-AA8; genus JADGNZ01. The sequence goes on along the minus strand of JBBRNB010000050.1, from coordinate 35,449 downwards.
GGCGGTGCGTCACGCCGAGAAGCTCGATGCCGCCGGCCAGACCTGCCATCGCTCCGGAGATGGCCATGGCCCGGACGAGCTGGGCATCGGCGTTGATGCCTGCCCAGCGGGCTGCCGATCGATTGAATCCCGAGGCGCGCAGCCGAAGCCCCTCGGCGGTTCGAAATAGCAAGAACCACGCTCCGATGGCGGCGATGACGGCGATGATGACTCCGGCGTGCAACTCGCTTCCGCCGAGCGTTGGCAGTATCGAGCTGGCCGGCACCGCATCGCTTTGCGGGTACTTTCCGCTCGCTTCCTGCAGCGGGCCGTTCACGGCATAGCCGAGGAGATGGATGGCGATGAAATTGAGAAGGATCGTCGTGAGCACTTCCGGGGCGTTGCGCCAGAGCCGCATGGCCGAGGCGATGGACGCCCAGAGAGCGCCTGCGATCAGCGATGCAGCCAGTGCCGCGGCAACTCCGAAGCGCGCCCCGAGGAATGCGGCGAGCGCGCCAGCGAGGAACTGACCCTCGCCGCCGATGTTCCAGACGCCTGCTCGAAACGCGATCGCAACCGAGAGGCCGGTGAGCAGCAGTGGAACGGACTTGAGCAGCGTTCCTTCCAGCGCGAATCTCGAGCCGGCCGAACCGCCGATGAGAATTGACAGCAGCTCGCCGGGAGCGTGGCCGAAGGCGATACCGGAAAGGGCAAGGAGGATGACGGAAAGCAGCGCCGCGCCGATAGCGATTGCAATTTTGGCGAGTCGGGAGTCGGAGGCCGGGAGTCGGAGACCGCGAAGGAAACGACGTGCCGTCATGCTCCGACTCCCGACTCCCGGCTCCCGACACCTGCCATCAACATCGGGGCCTGCTCCGCCGCCTCAGCCGGCGTCAGCCGTGCGCTCAGCGTTCCGCGATAGATCACGTGAATGGCATCGCCCAGAGCGAACGCCTCATCAAGGTCGGAGGTGATGAGGAGGATGGCGGCACCGCGTGCCGCGGCGGCGCGGAGCTCATCGTGTACGAAAACCGTCGCTTCGATGTCCAGTCCGCGCGTCGGCTCCGCGGCGACGATGATTTCGGGCTGCCGCTCGAGCTCCCGCGCCAGGATCACCTTCTGCTGGTTGCCGCCGGAAAGCGAGCCTGCACGCTGCAGCGGCGACTGCGCTCGGATATTGAAACGCTCGATGATCCCAGCCGCCCTCCGCGCGGCCGCGCGCGGATTCCAGTGCTTTTCGGCGAGCGCGATGTTCTCGGCGATGGTCATTTCGGCGACAAGTCCGTCGCGGGCTCGATCTTCAGGGATGTGCGCAACGCGTCCGCGAAGCGAATCGCGCAACGTGGAGGCCAGCTCGGATTGTCCGTTGCCGGCTACGCCGATGATCGCCACGATCTCGCCGCGATGAACGTCGAGACCGGCGACTCGTAGCGCCGGCGGCCCGCCGGCGATCCAGCCGTCGAGCCGGCGGCGCTCCACGGCGTGGCGTTCCACGGTGCGGCGCTCCACCATCGCGTTCGCCAGCTCCTCCGCGGTCATCCTGCCGCCGTCAACGACGACTCTTCCCCGCCGCATGACGACGATGCGGGTCGCCACTTCCAGCACCTCGGGGATCTTATGGCTGATGAAGACTACGGTGGTTCCAGCGGCGGCGAGGCTTTTCATGACCTCGAACAGCTCCCGCGCCTCCGTCGATGCCAGTACGGAAGTCGGCTCGTCGAGAATGAGCAGGCGCGGACGCTTCGCGATTGCTTTGATCAGCTCCAGTTTTGCCTTCTCGCCGACGGACAGTTCGGCAACACGGCGGCTGGTGTCGCGCAACTCGATGCCGGAGTCGCGAATGACGGCCTCGGCGTCACATCCCCACATCGCCAGCGCGAGGTTCTCGGCAATGGTGAACTCGCTGACGAGGAGAAAGTGCTGATGGACGACGCCGGCCATCGCGCGATCCTCGATCGTTCCCTGATCCGTGGCCAGCTCGCCGGCGGCGATCGACATCAGTGTTGTTTTACCTGCGCCGTTCTCGCCGACGAGACCGACGATCTCTCCTGGAGCAAAGGAGAGAGAGACGTCATCGACAGCGACGTTCGCGCCGAAGCGCTTCGTGATGTGCGACAGGAGCATGAACGTAGTGGGAAGGGGAGTGGGTTGTGGGGAGTCGGATGCGTTCGGTCCGAGCCGCTGGATTCCGACTCCCCACCCCCCACTCCCCACCCCCAACCTTAAAACTTCCCTCGCGGCACCTCGAACGTCCCTGCCTGAATGGCCGCATCGAGCCGCTCGACCTCGGCCACGGTCTGTGGCGAGATCGACGGCTTGAGTCTCTCGTTCCAGACGAGCGAGACGATGCGCTGACGACGGCCGAGCCAGTAGATCTGCGGCTTGAACTTGTGGTCGTGAACCAGATTGGCCATGTAGAGAAAGGCGCCGGGGACGTCGAGCACCGCTGACGCAACGATGACGTCGGGAGCCATGTCGTTTTGATTCTTGTTCGAGCCGAAGCAGCGAACCTTGCGCTCCTGGCAGGCTTGAAACACGCCGCGGCCGGCCTCGTTGGACTGATGAAAGATGAAATCGCAGCCGGCATTGATCAACGAGAGCGTGGCCAGCTTTGCCGCGCCGGCGTCCTCGAAGTTCCCCGTGTAGATCTCCTTCACCTCGAACTTCGGATTCACCGATTGTGCGCCGGCCTTGAAAGCCAGGAACGTCGATGCGATCGAGGGGAGGTTGATACCGCCGACCAGTCCTGCCTTGCCGGTCTTCGATTCATGCGCCGCGATCACGCCAAGGAGGTACGTGGCCTGTTCCAGTTGGAAGACCATCGGCGAGACGTTCTGAGCGACGGAGCTGCCGGAGGTGGTGATGAAGATCGTCTTCGGGTATTGCCTCCCCGCTTTGAGGGCGGCGTCCTGAAACTCGAAACCGTGGCCGAAGGCGAGATCGAATCCTTTTGCGCCGTAGGATCGAAACCCTTCCTCGACCTCGGCTGGCGTCTTCGTCTCCTGATTGGAGATCCTGGCGCCGAGCTGTTTGTGGATCTGCTGCAATCCTTCGTAAGCAATCGCGTTCCAGCCATTGTCGTTGACGGATCCTGGAGTGAGGAGGCCGGCCTTCATCACCGAAGGCGAAGCGGCGGGGGTACCAGCGGCGGGCTCTTGTTTGGAGCAGCCGAGCAGAAGAAGAGGAAGAATGGCGAGGACGCTAAGGCGTTTCATGGCGCGCGATTGTAGTTGCTTCGGCGAACGCTCGATGCCAGCCGCGCTCGTTTTGTGGTACATCTCCCAGCAGGGAAGGAGGGGTAACGCATGGACGACATCGATCGCGAGGGCAATGGTGGCGACGACGACGAACAGTTCGAGCAGATGATCGTGGAGAACAGCATTCTGCTCCACAGCCTGGCTGCGCTGCTGGTTCGCAAGGGCATCATCAAACAGGAAGAGATCGACGCCGAGATGGACAAGCTCTACGATGAGATGGAGAAATTCGACGGTGAGTGAGCGTCCCCGCGCAGGGGAATAGGTCTTATCCGCAGATGTTTCGATCGGGCGATTGACTAAGGGGAGAAACCGATGAAAACCCGCAACTTGCTGATTGCCGCAATCCTCGTGGCAGCCGCGGCCACGAGCGCCTTCGCCGCGCTTTCGGCCGCCAACGTGGATTGGGGCAAAGGGCCGGTCCAGTACCTCATGACCAACGAGGAGAAAGCAGCGTGGAACGCAGTGCAGACCGATGCCGGCGCTGAGGCGTTCATCGCGCTCTTCTGGGCTCGCCGCGATCCGACGCCGGCAACGCCACGCAACGAGTTCCGCGAGGACTTCGAGGCTCGCGTGAAGGGTGCGGACGACCAGCTCACCCACGGCCGCGTACGCGGCTCGATGACCGAACCAGGACGCATCTTGATCCTCTTCGGACCGCCGACGAAAGCCGCCCGCAAGACGACACCGGCCAACCCCCAGGGCGGCACGAGAAGCAGCATGCGAGATCAGGAGGTCGGCAGCGCGTTTTCGAACTCCGGCTCTGCCACCATGACCTGGACCTATGAAGCCGATCTGTCGCAGAAGCTCTTCGGCCTTCCACGCGCCGAGTTGGTTTTCCACGATCAGTACAACAACGGCGATTTCAAACTGGCTACGCCGCAGGTCGACGTGACGTCGGCCACGAACCGGATCCTGACCGCGATCGTCACGCAGCCCGGGCTGACGAAGGTCCCGACGTATCAGGCTGGTGGCGCGGCGCAGAAGCCGGCATCGCCCACGGTACCTGTTGGCGTGAAGACGCCTGCACTCGAAGCCGCGCTCGCCGAGACGAAAGCAGGGAAAGCCGCGAGCCACGGTGCGGTCTTTGCCTATGCGGAGCTTGTTTCACCGGCCGGTGATTCGTTCGTGCCGGTGCAAGTCTATGTTCCGTCGTCGGCGGGGATCGCGGCAGATGGCGCCGATACGATCTTCGGAGCGGTCGAGGATGGCACTGGCGCGCGCGTGACGTCTTTCGAAGAGCCCGCCAAGCTGACGGCGTCCCGCACCGACTTCTTCGTCGACAAGACGCTGACACTCCAGCCGGGAAAGTACACCGCCATCGTCGGTCTGGCAAAGGGTGGGCAGCCGGTGCTGGTCACCTCCGGTCCGATCGAAGTGGCGGGTCCGTCCAAGGAGTCCGCCGGCACGTCACGGATGATCCTTTCGGACAACGTCTACGAGCTCGGTGCTGCCGAACCTCCGAAAGCGCCGTTTGCATTCGGCAAGCTGAAGATCGTTCCGAAAGGCAACCTGACATTCAAGAACACCGATGAGCTGAACTACTTCGTCGAGGTCAACAACCCCGGCATCGACTCGGCCACGAACATGCCGAAGCTCCAGTTCAAGCTCGATCTCACGGGCGGCCCGGACAAGACCACGATCAGCGCGCCGCTGAGCGATGCCGCACCGTTGCCCCTCACGGGCGCACCTGGACCGGGCCACTTCGCCATCATCAGCGCGATCCCTCTCGCCGAAGTCAAACCGGCGCTCAAGCCAGGTGACTACCTGCTAAAGATGAAGATCGTCGACACGGTGACGAAGCAGTCCTACACGGTGGAGCAGAGTTTCAAGGTTTCAGGATGATGATCGGGAGTCGGGTGCCGGGAGTCGTAGACGGCATCCGACTCCCGGCTACCGACCCCCGTCACGAACTACCCACGTCCCCGCTGCTACAATCAGCCATGCCCTTTTGCACAGTCGATGAAGCCGCTGAGTTATACCGACGCGGCGAAGTCGTGATCATCGTCGATGACGAGGATCGCGAGAACGAAGGCGATCTCTGCATCGCCGCCGAAAAGGTAACGCCCGAGTCGATCAACTTCATGGCCCGTTTCGGCCGCGGTCTGATCTGCCTGGCGATGACCGAAGAGCGTTGTCAGGAGCTCGACCTGCCGTTGATGGTCGAGCACAACACGTCGAATTACGGCACGGCGTTCACCGTGTCGATCGAAGCGCGCGGACGCGTCACGACCGGCATCTCGGCCCATGACCGTGCCGAGACCGTGCGAGTGGCCATCGATCCGAGGACACGGCCCGCCGACCTGCTCCGCCCCGGGCACGTCTTTCCGTTGCGCGCGAAAAAAGGCGGCGTGCTCAAGCGCGCCGGACAGACAGAGGCTTCTGTCGATCTGGCCATGATCGCCAACATGACCCAGGCGGCCGTCATCTGCGAAATCATGAACGAAGACGGCACCATGGCGCGGCTGCCCGATCTGCGCCAGTTCGCCATTCAGCACGGACTCAAGATCACCTCGGTCGCCGACATCATCAAGTACAGGATGCAGACCGAGAAGCACGTACACTGCCTGGCTTCTCCCAGGATGCCGACTCCTTACGGCGAGTTCCGCGTCCACGCATACAAGAGCGACATCACCGGCGAGGAGCATGTGGCGCTGGTGATGGGGGAGATCGTCGAGCAGGATGCTGTGCTGGTGCGCGTTCATTCGTCCTGCCTGACCGGCGATGTCTTCCATTCCGCCCGCTGCGACTGCGGCGACCAGCTCGACCGCGCGTTCGAGCTGATCGCGAAGGAAGGGAAAGGCGTCATCCTCTATCTGCTGCAGGAAGGGCGAGGCATCGGACTGCTGAATAAGCTCAGAGCGTACGAGCTGCAGGAGCAGGGACACGACACGATCGAAGCCAATGCCAAGCTCGGCTTCCCTCCCGACATCCGCGAATACGGTACCGGTTCGCAAATCCTCCGCGATCTCGGTGTCCGCAAGATCCGCCTGATGACGAACAACCCCGCCAAGTACGTCGCTATCGAAGGCTTCGGCCTCGAGATCGTGGAGCGTGTTCCGCTGGAAATCGCCCCCTCCAACGACACCCGCAAGTACCTCGAGGCGAAGAAGAAGAAGCTGGGGCATATTCTGGAACTGGTGTAGTCGTGTCCACACACACAGGTCCCATTCTCGAAGGCCGTGGCGACAGCGACTACGAGCGCTATGTCCGTGTTCCGGAGCTTCTCGAGCTGCAGAAGCCGGCCGGTCTGCTCTCGAATCCTGAAGAACGCCTCTTCCAGATCACCCACCAGGCGGCGGAGTTGTGGTTGCATCACGTCGATTACGAGATCGGCCGCGTCGTCGAGCTGCTGGGCCAGGACAACCTTTCCATCGCCGCTGACCTCCTCGACCGTTGTGCGCGGATCATCAACCTGCTCCGCCAGCAGATCGTCATCCTGGAAACGATGGCGCCTGTTGACTACCACGTGATCCGAACCACCGCCTTAGGGCGGGGCAGCGGTCAGGAATCGCCTGGGTTCGCCAGGCTCCTCGAGGTCGGCAAACGCATCTGGCCCGTCTTCGAGGCGCTTCTCGGCCGGCGGTCGCTGACCCTGATCGAGATTGAGCGCGCGCCGCGGGAGCACGGTGGGATGTTCCGGCTGGTGCAGGCCATGCTCGACTACGACGAGGCCTTCCTCAACTGGCGGTACTCACACATGAGGCTGGCCTTCCGCGTCATCGGCTCGAAGGTGATGTCGCTGAAGAACGTCCCGGCGGCACAACTCGAGCAGGGGACGAGGGAACCGCTCTTTCCCGAGCTGTGGGAGACCATCAGCCTGCTTACGCAGGAGTTCAAGCCAACGTACTGATGGGGTGGGGGAGTGGAGTGTGGGGAGTGGTAGCTGAAGCGGAGAGGGAGGAGTGCGATGCGGTTGGGAACCGAGGAATATGGGTTGCTTTGAAGGTGTGGTTGCTGTAGGACTTGGCGCTCAGGGCCGCATGCCACGCCCACGCTTCCACCACCCCGGTTTCTTTCGCGTACACTCCGGTGTCCAACCATCGCGTGAGGTGCAAAAATAACAGCGGATGAAGTCAACTAAAACTTTCGGTGTCAGGTGTTACGAACGCCTTGACGGTGCAAAAGTCGATCGGTATAGTCGCACGCCATTGTCTCGGAGGAAGGTCGGCCAACCGCCCGGACAGCCTGACAGCTCAGCTTCAGAATTCGATCCGCGACGTACCACTACGCTTGGAGTTAGACATTTCATGAAAAAGGTGTTGTGCCTGACGGCGGCACTGACTCTCGCCCTCACCTCGTTCGGCTGTACCAAGATCCAGGCGCGGATGGAGATCAAGGCCGCCAACGAGGCTTATCAGAAGGAAGACTACGCCGGTGCGCTCCCGCACTACAAACTGGCACGCCAGATCGACCCGAGCTTTCCTGACCTCGACCGGCTGGTCGGCTACTCGGAGATCGGGCTGTACGTCCCCGACGACAAGACTCCGAAGAACGAGGCGCACGCCGACGCCGCCATTCAGGAGTTGAACAACTACCTGAAGAAGCGCCCCGAAGACCGTATTGCCCGCGACGCGCTGATCAACATGTACCTCAACGCGAATCGGACCTCGCAGGCCATCGACTACTTCCGCAACTACCTGGTGAGCCATCCAGCCGACCTCGAGGCAGTCAAGTCGATCGCCACGCTCCACGCGAAGCAGGGCGATTTCAATGAAGCCTTGAACTGGTACCGAAAGATCACCCTGCTCGACGCGAAGAACCCCGAAGCGTTCTACATCTTCGGTGTGGTCTGCTACGAGAAGGTGGCCAAGGATCCGCGGGTCGATCTACCGCAGAAGGTGGACTTCATCAACCAGGGCAAGGAAGCTCTGCAGCACGCCATCGATATGAAGCCGGACTACTTCGAGGCACTTACGTACCTCAACCTCCTTTGGCGCCAGCAGGCGGCGATCGAGACCGATCGGGCCAAGTTCGATGCCGACATTGCGCAGGCCAATGCCATCCGCGACAAGGCGATCGAGATCAACAACCGGAGAAAGGCCGCGGCCGCGAAGAAGAGTTAGCGCATACGCGTTCCAGCGATACAGGCAAAGACAATGTTCGAATCTACGGTCGTCGAATCCAGGAAGCAGAAAATCGGAATCCAGCGGATCATGACGCTGCCGGTGTCGATCGCCCTTCACGTCGTCGTGATTGTGGCGGTCGTGGTCGGAGCGATCTGGAACGTGGAGTTCCCGACGAACTCTCCGGCACAGGTGGCGCAGTACTCGGTTGCCTCCGCCCCTCCACCACCACCACCACCTCCTCCTCCTCCCAAAGCGGCCGCGGTGCAGGTCGTGAAGCCTGTGATCGAGGTCCCCAAGAACGTTCAGGAAATGGCCCCGACGATGGTGCCTGAGAAGGTGCAGCCTGTGGCCACACCGGTTGCCTCGGCAGGGGCTGAAGGCGGCGTCGAGGGTGGCGTCGAGGGTGGCGTGGCCGGTGGCGTCGTCGGAGGCGTCATGGGGGGGGTCGTCACCGAAGCGCCCCCGCCGAAACCGGATGCGCCCTTGCGCGTCGGCGGCGACGTCAAGGCGCCGACAGTCATCAACCGCGTCGAGCCTCAATACCCGGAGGTGGCCCGGAAGGCACGCATTTCCGGCATGGTCATCGTCGAGTGCACCATCAGCAAGAGCGGCGATGTCACGGACATCCATGTCCTCAAGCCGCTGCCGTTCGGTCTCGATCAGGCCGCGGTCGAAGCGGTCAAACGCTGGAAATTCAGACCGGGTACTCTCAACGGGCAGCCGGTAGACGTCATCTTCAACCTCACGGTCAATTTCAAGCTGAACTAAAAACGTCCGGCTCGTCCGGGTTATTGGAGGGAACTGCACCATGGATATGAGTCTCGGAGTGTTGTGGATTCAAATGTCTCTCGCGGCGAAGGCCATCGTCATCGTGATGGTCATCATGTCGGTCTACTCGATCTGGGTAATGATCGAGCGCTACATCACCTTCACCCAGGCCAAGAACCAGTCGCTCAAGCTGCTCGGCGCGCTCTCGAACGTGCTGACGAAGGGTGACTATCAGCAGGCCATCGACATCACCAAGAAGTACAAGCAGTCGCATCTGGCCAAGGTCATCTCGGCCGGCCTGCTCGAGTTCGAGGCCGCACGCCGCGATAAGCGCTACACCGATCCGGAAGTCTCGGTCGAAGCTGCACGCCAGGGCATGGACCGCACTGCCATGATCACGGTAGCGGAACTGAAAGAGAACCTCGGTGTTCTGGCCACCATCGGAGCCACCGCACCGTTCGTCGGTCTCTTCGGCACCGTCATCGGCATCATGCACGCGTTCGGCAAGATGGCGACCTCCGGCGGCGGTATCGCCTCGGTGTCCGCCGGTATCGCTGAAGCGCTCCTCACGACCGCCTTCGGCCTCTTCGTGGCCATTCCCGCGGTCTGGGCGTACAACTACTTCCAGAACCGCGTCGACCGCTTCACGGTGGAGATGTCGAACTCGGGCTCGGAGATGTCGATCTACTTGCTGAAGGAAGCCGGCACCCATGGCAACTCACCGGTGGCATAGCTCGGTCGGCAAGCTCGCTTCTGCCGGGCTGAACTCGGACATCAACGTCACACCTCTGGTCGACGTCTGTCTGGTGTTGTTGATCATCTTCATGGTCGTCACGCCCATGTTGCAGAAAGGCGTGCCGGTCAACCTTCCGGTGACGGAAGATCCGGAGAAGACACCCGATACCGACAAACAACTGCAGATCTCGGTGAAGGCCGACGGTACCGTGTACCTCGGCTCCGCGGTCATGCGCAAAGAACAGGTTCAGGGCGAGCTCGAGACGATCCATGGCCGCACGCCCGACCGAGAGATCGCCGTCAAGGGTGACAAGCTCGTGAAGTATGGCGCCGTGCTCGATGTGCTGAAGGCCTGTCGCGAGGTCGGTTTCAACAACGTGGGACTGATCGCACAGCCCAAGAAAGGGCCTGGGGGGATCTAGTCAAATGCAGGTAGGTGGCAGCGGCAAAATCAAATCGGACATCAACGTCACGCCACTCGTCGACGTCGTGTTGGTGCTCCTCATCATCTTCATGGTCATCACGCCCGTCGTGCAGATGGGCTATCTCGTGCGTGTTCCGCCCAAGGCTCCTCCGGGCCCGGCGCAGGTCAACGACCAGATCATCCTGCGCCTGTTCCCGGACAATCACATGTTCATCAACAAGGATGAAGTGACTCCGAACGACTTTCCCATCCGTATCCGCGACATCATGCACGGCAACCAGTCCAAGATGGTCTTCTTCCAGGGCTCGCCCGACGTCGATTACGACTCGACGATCAGGTTCCTGGACATGGCCCGCGCCAGCGGCGCGAAGAACATCGGCATCATCGTCGAGGCAGCGCAGTAGATTTACGCAATCCGACAGACGACCGGGAACGGCGGCTCCAGGCCGCCGTTTTCTTTTGCGTTCAGCAACCAGGCCGGAGGAAAGCACCATCGAGACGCGCGAACCATCCCGTGAGCAGACGAACGGGTTCGCGCACCTCCTGGCTGGGCTCAGCCTCTTCGTCTCGCTTTATCTCGCGACATTCTTCACCGCGGGGTACCTCATCGCCGCGGCCGGAGCTTACTTCGGCCAGTGGGTCTCGTTGGCCAGCGTTTGCGCGGCGACGTTCGGGACTGTGGCCATCATGGAGCAGGGCGTCTGGCGTCTCGGATTCTTCGTTTCCGTGCGTCTGGCGGCGCCCGAGGTTTTGCTCGGATGCGCCTTCGCCGTCATCCTCATCGGCGCGGCGGACGGTCTGGTGCTGCTCACTACGAGTCTGCGGCACGTGCCGGGGAACGGATTGCCGTGGGTCGAGCTGGCCGCGGTCTACCTACCGGCGGTCTTTCACGAAGAGCTGCTCTTCCGTGGATACCCCTTCCAGAGAATCTGGCGGAAGCATCGCCTCGGTGCGGTGCTCTTCTCATCGTTCATATTCGCCGCGCTTCATGCCGGCAACAATGCCTTCTCGCCACTGGCGATGGCCAACATCTTCCTGGCCGGCATTCTCCTCGCCCTGGCCTACGCTCGCTACGAACGGCTCTGGTTTCCGATCGGGATTCATCTCGGCTGGAACCTTCTCTCCGGCCCGGTTCTCGGTTACAACGTGAGCGGCTACGTGTCGGGCGCGAGCCTGTTGAGGACGGCCGGCAGCGGGACATCCTGGCTTACCGGAGGCTCTTTCGGGATCGAAGGAAGCGTTTGGATCATCATCGTGGAACTTGCCGGCATCGCCTTGCTGTTACCACGGCGACGGCACCATAATCGCGTCGCCCCGAAGGCCTGAACTACCCACCAGGAGGACTCGAAAAGATGCATATCCGCCCACTTGCGGCCCTCATGACCGCCACGCTTGCGCTCATTACCGTCGTCGCGGCCGCCGCGCCGATCGACTATCCAAAGACGAAAAAGGTCGACCAGGTGGACGACTACCACGGCACGAAAGTCGCCGATCCGTATCGATGGCTCGAAACGGACGTGCGCACATCGAAGGATGTCGCCGACTGGGTCACCGCCGAGAACAAGATTACCTTCGATTACCTCGGCGCCATCCCCGAACGCGAGCCGATCCGGAAGCAGCTAACCACACTCTGGAACTACGAGAAGTACACGACGCCGTACAAGCGTGGGGGCCGCTACTTCTTCTCGAAGAACAACGGCCTGCAGAACCAGTTCGTGGTCTACACCGTCGACAAGTGGGGTGACACGCCGCGTGTCCTGCTCGACCCGAACGGCTGGTCGAAAGACGGCACGGTCGCGCTCGGCGGGCTGGCCATCTCCGACGACGCGAAGTACGCCGCGTACTCCGTGGCCGAGGCCGGATCAGACTGGCATGTCATCCGCGTCGTCGACGTGGCTACTGGTCAGAAGCTTCCTGACGAGGTCAAGTGGGTCAAGTTCTCCGGCATCTCGTGGACGAAAGACGACAAAGGCTTCTTCTACTCGCGCTTCCCTGCGGTGGAAGAGGGAAAGGCGTACCAGAGCCTGAATCGCGACCAGAAGGTGTACTACCACCGCCTCGGCACTCCGCAGTCCGACGACACGGTCGTCTACTACAACCCCGCCCAGCCCGAGTGGAACTACGGCGCTGACGTCACGGAAGACGGGCGCTACCTGATCATCACCACCACCTCGGGGACCGCGGCAAAGAACCAGGTTCACGTACGCGATCTTCAGGACCCGTACGCCATGCCGATGGCGGTCGTCGACAAGATCGAGAACGATTACTCGTTCGCCGGTAATGACGGTCCCATCCTCTACTTCCGCACCGATCTGAACGCGCCCAAAGGCCGCCTCGTCGCCATCGATCTCCGCAACCCCGCACGCGAGAACTGGAAAGAGATCGTGCCGGAGAGCGATGCCAAGCTGCAAGGCGTCGACTACCTCGGTCATCGTTTCGTGGTGGACTATCTGCACGACGCGCACAGCGAGATCCGCTTCTTCGACACCGCCGGCAAACTCGTTCGGACCATGGATCTCGACGGTATCGGAAGCGCCGGCGGCTTCAGCGGCCGCTCGGACGACAACGAGACGTTTTACTCCTTCTCGAGTTTTGCCACGCCTCCAAGCGCCTACCGGTACGACATCGCTACCGGCGAGAAACAGCTTCTCTTTCGCGCCAAGGTAGCGATGAACCCGGATGACTACGTCGTCAAGCAGGTCTTCTACACATCGAAGGACGGCACCAAGGTGCCGATGTTCATCTCCTACAAGAAGGGTCTCGAGCTCGACGGCGGCAATCCGACGCTCCTCTACGGCTACGGCGGCTTCGACATCTCCATGACGCCGAGCTTCTCCATCTCCCGCCTCACCTGGATGAATATGGGCGGCGTCTACGCGGTGGCGAACCTGCGCGGCGGGGGCGAGTACGGCGAGGCGTGGCATGAAGGCGGGATGAAACTGCACAAGCAGAACGTCTTCGATGACTTCATCGCTGCCGCTGAATACCTCACGAAGAACGGCTACACGAAGCCGTCGAGACTGGCCGTGCAGGGCGCCAGCAACGGAGGGCTGCTCGTCGGCGCCGTGCTGACCCAGCGCCCCGATCTCTTCGGTGCCACGCTGCCCGCCGTCGGCGTGATGGACATGCTCCGCTTCAACCAGTTCACCGCCGGCCGCTACTGGACCGACGACTACGGCTCATCGGCGAATCCCGACGAGTTCAAGGCCCTCTACGCGTATTCGCCGTACCACAACATCAAGCCGGGCACGAAGTACCCGGCCACCCTCATCACCACCGCCGACACCGACGACCGCGTCGTGCCGGGTCATAGCTTCAAGTTCGCAGCATCCATTCAGGAAGCGCAGTCCGGCCCCGCGCCGGTGCTGATCCGCATCGAGACCCGCGCCGGACACGGCGGTGGCAAACCGACTGCGAAGGTCATCGAAGAGACCACCGATCAGATCGCCTTTCTGGTGAAGAACCTCGGTATGAAGTTGCCAAAGACGTTCATGCAGTAGATCGGTGGTCAGTAGATCGGTAATCAGTGGATCAGTGATCGGTACCAGATTCGTGAAGGACACTTGTTTCTGATCCACTGATCCACTGATCCACTGATCCACTGATCCACTGATCCACCGATCGACACATTCAGGAGATCCAATGAAAGACATCGTCATCATCGACGGCGCACGTACGCCGATGGCCGGCTACAACGGCTCATTCAGTGACATCAGCGCCATCGACCTGGCCGTCATCGCCGCGAAGGGAGCACTCTCGCGCAGCGGCGTCGCGCCGGAGGAAGTGAATCACGTCATCGTCGGCAATGCGCAGCAGACCTCGAGCGATGCCATCTACGGCGCGCGCCATGTGGGATTGAAAGCCGGCGTCCCAAAGGAAGTGCCGGCTCTCACGCTGAACCGCCTTTGCGGCTCGGGCATCCAGTCCATCATCAGTGCCGCCGAGCAGATCGAGCTCGATGAAGCCACGACCGTGCTGGCCGGCGGCATGGAGAACATGTCCCAGGCTCCTCACGTGATCCGCGGCGCGCGTAAGGGGTTCAAACTTGGACAGGGGAGCCTCGAAGATTCGCTGATGGCTGCGCTGCTCGACAGCTACAGCGGCCTGTACATGGCGCAGACTTCCGACAACCTGGCGCGCAAGTACAACATCTCGCGCGAAGAGCAGGACCAATACGCGCTCCGCAGCCAGAAGTGTGCCGCCGATGCCGTGAGCGCCGGACGCCTGCAGCAAGAGATCGTGCCGGTGCCCGTCGGGCGCAAAGGGGAGCTGGTCACGGCCGACGATCACCCACGTCCCGATACGACGATGGAAGGTTTGAGCAAACTGAAGCCGGCATTCGCGAAAGACGGTTTCGTCACGGCCGGCAACGCCAGCGGCATCGTCGACGGCGCGGCCATGGTGGTCGTTACGCGGGCGGACAACGCCAAGGGAAAGAAACCCATCGGGCGAATCGTCTCGTGGGGCATCGCCGGCTGCGATCCCGACATCATGGGCATCGGCCCGGTACCGTCGACGAAAATCGCGTTGAAGAAGGCGGGCCTGTCGCTGGCCGAGATCGATCTGATCGAGATCAACGAAGCCTTTGCCGGCCAGATCCTGGCCGTGTCGAAAGAGCTCGGGATCGACATGGACAAGCTGAACGTGAACGGTGGCGCGATCGCCCTCGGCCATCCGCTGGGCGCGTCCGGCACCCGCATCGTCCTGGCAGTGCTTTATGAGCTGCGCAGACGCCGGAAGCGCTACGGCCTCGCTTCGGCATGTATCGGCGGCGGACAGGGCATCGCCATCATCGTCGAGAGTCTGGCCTGATGAAACGGCCGTTCGCCGGGGCCACGCTGCTGTTTGCACTCGCTTCATCAGCGTTGGCAGTCGACACGGTACGCATCACTCCCGTCATCAATCCGCCGCCCGGCACGACGATTCATGGCTCGGCCGAACTGGAGATCAGTGGCGCCAGCACAGTCCGCGGCACGGATGGGAAGGAGCTGTCCACAAAGAAGATTTCTCAGATGGACCGTGAGGAGTACGTCGACACTACGCTTACGCACGATGCCGCCGGCGTTCACTCCCGCCGCGTTTACGGCCGTGTGTTGCATGGCGACGATAGCGGCAGTGAATTCGCCGCCATGAATGGCCGAACGCTGTTGTTCGCGGTCAAGGGAAAGAACGTCGAAGTCACCTCCGGCGATGGGAAGCCTCTGGACGATGATGAACGAATCGGGCTGGTCGAGCTCGTGCAGCGTGCGCTCCGCGTCGAGGCGAACAATCTCTGTATCGCGAACTTCCCTCTGGCCGTGGGCGCGTCCTGGAACGTTCCGGTGGTGCAACTCGAAGACTGCTACGACTCGCTCGGTCACGCCGTGAAGACCATCCCGGGCCGCGCCACACTTCGATCGATCGAACAGCGCAACGGCCACCCACTGGCGACTATCGAGCTCTCGTTCGTGCGCAGCGTCGATCGCATCGGTGCACTGGTATTCGACACGCCCGCCGACGCAGCAGTGACGTCGACGATCGAAGTAGCGATCGACATCCCGGCCAGATGGAGCCGTACCACGATCACGACGCTGGCCGGCGTCACCCATCCGAAGGGTCCGGACGCACCGTCACTCACCACTCAGATACGAGCCACCGAGATGCTCACCTCGGCCCCGTAGACAAGAACCCTACCCGCAGATGACGCAGATGAACACAGACAGAGAACGATTAGCCGCATTCATCGGCGTTAATCTGCGTACTCTGCGGATGGGTGACCTTGATGAATAAGCGAAACGCGGTCAAGCTCGCGACGCTGGCCGTCCTCGCCGGAGGCTTTGTCGCGCTCTACTTTTCACCGGCCCGTGCCTACCTCACCAAGGCCCATCTGAACGATCTCATCGGCTGGCTGCGCGGCCTCTGGTACGGCCCGCTCGTCCTCATCGGCCTGTACGCGGCCGGCTGTGTCTTCGCCATTCCGGCCAGCGTTTTTGTCATCGCCGCCGGAGTGATCTGGGGATGGAAGCTCGGTGCTGTCTATGCGATTGCCGGTGGCGTCCTCGGCGCGAACGCTTCGTACTTCGTCGGCAGATTCCTCGGCGAAGGTCTGCTCGACAAGTTTGGAAGCGCCGGGCGTGCCGTCAAGCGGCAGGTCGAGACGGCCGGTTTCACCTCGATGCTGATCGTGCGGCTCATCCCAGGTCCGCCGTTCGCCGTCTGGAACTATGCCGCCGGCGTGGCCAGGATGCGCTTCCGCGACTACTTCTGGGCCACGCTCATCGGTGTGATCCCCTCACATATCGTCTTCACCTACTGCGCCGACTCGCTCGTTAACGGGACGATGACGCAGGGAGACGCGCTCCGCCGCCTCGTCGTCGTCTGCGCGCTCCTGCTGGCGCTCATCACCATTCCTCTGCTGATCAAGAAGCGCCTTGGCGCGAAGGTCCTCCCGCCCGTGGAGTGATGGGGTACGCCGATGAGGATGATCCGCGGGTACGGCACGATTGCCGCGCAACGGTCGAATGATCCGGTTGCGTGGAGTGATTTTGGCTATGGCATTTTATGAGGATAGCGCCTCCATACGACACGCCGGAACTTCTTGCGGATATGCAAGCGCGAACGATCGCCGGTAGTGTCCTAATTTGACTGGCTCAGTTCGTTGCGGCATCACGTCGTCCTTGGTCTGTCAACGATCCCGAGCGCGCGTTTCTGAGCCTTCAAGTCATCCAGACGTGTGGCGGTCGCCGCGTACTCGTTCACGAGTTCGAGAAGAACATCATGCGAGAGAGCTTCGTGGGCGTTGCTCAGGTAAGTATCGTTGGCCGCGTGGCGGTCCCAATCAGGAGCGGCGAGTGCTTTCGGCGGATAGCCTTGCAGTACCTTCCCCAAGTGCTCCAGTGACCGCCCAAGCCGCGATGCCTTCACTTGTAGTGCCGACAAGTGATCCTCGGTTTCGACGATGTCGAGGAGCACTTGCCCTTTCTGCTCACGCTTCTGGTCGTCTGTCATGTCGTTGCCTTTCCGGTTGCTGCATCGAGGGTGCTCCTGATCCATTCGGAAACGTTCTGCCCGTTCCGCCTCGCGGCGCTCTCTACCCGCCGGAGCAAGTCTGGATTGAATCGCACGGGTACGATGTGCGCCTTTGCGTGACCCTTCGCCATCTTCGGGCGTCCGGGTTTTCTCTTAGCTGGCTGGCTCAAGGCTTCTCAACTCCTGCACGACAGCGGCTTGTACCGCTTGCCGGGCTGATGCGATTGGATGGCTGTGTAGGACGGTGACGTGCCGCCGTGGCTTCTCAGCGTCGTCCGTGTCATGCGTCCACGCGTAGACCTTGCTGGCCGTGGGATGGCCGTGCAACTCAAACACCTCGACATCCCCTTCCCAAACCGTCTTGCCCTTGAATACCTCGGTGACCGGCACCGTCTCCACGTGCGTGGCGTCGGCACCATGTAGGTGCCGGATCACGTCGCGCAGCTCCTCCAAGTACGTCATGCGACCGCGACCTCTACCAGTTGGCGGACCGTCCACGGCGAGGACACGACTTCCGCAGCCATCGCCGGAGTGCAGCGGATGGTGCTGTGATGCTTCACGAGGTTGTAGTACGCGAAGTGCAGCGCGACTGCCGCTTCAAAGTTCTCCAGCTTCTTGCTAAAGGCGTGCGTCAGCCGGGTCAGGCGGCGCATGTGCTGGCGCGTCGTGGCGTTCAACCGCTCCACGTAGCTGGTGTTCGCAGCCTTCATGTCGGGATCGCCTTGGATGATGCGTTTCTCGATGGTGAGCACGTCAGCCGGACTGTAGCGCCTCTCCGGGACGTGCGAGTTGTCTTGCGAGTAGGTCTTGATGACCTGCGCGTAATCCACATCGGCACCGAACGCGAGTTCTACGGCTTCCTCGTACGCCGCGAGGCCATCAGTGGAGAGTTGCACGCGCTTTGTCATGCGCGAGGCCACGTCCGCGACAAAGGCGTTCGCGGTCTCGCTGTCGCGCTTTCCGACCTTGAACGCCGGAACCAGCTTCGTATCCGTGTCTATCGCGCAGAACGTCCACGCATCGCCAAGGGTCGCATCGTCAGAGGGAACGAGATGCTTTTGCTTCTTGCCGATGTATCCCCAAATCTCGTCCATCTGGAGATGCGTGCAGGGCAGGTCGCGCATGATCGCGTCCTGAATCTTCGCGCATCCCTGCCCGACCTTCACGCCGAGGCGCATGATGGTGTCCCGGTGGACGCCGGTCATGCGCTCGATGGAGCGGATTGAGGAACCTTCGGTCAGGGAGCCGATGATGGTGACTTGCTTGTCGAGGCTGAGGATGTTTGCCATGTGGATAATGTAATACCTAAACGTTCGCTTGTCCAGACTTTTCTGTGTTACAGTTTCGTAAGTGATGGCAACTTTCGCGGTCTGGCTACTCATTTCGCTGACTTCCCAGCAGCAATCCAGCCCCTCCGTAGATAAAGATACCGCTCAGCAGCAAACAGGGAAAGCAAGCAAGAGCGTTACCCTCCCCGGCGAGAAGAAACCACCCCACGAGGAAACAGCTACCGCCGGACAGCAGCAACACGGTTCCGGAACCGTAGCGCAGCCATCCGTCTCTCCGAAGTGCTTCGCGGAGCGCATGTGGCAGTGGCTTAAGTCGCTCAACAATGCTGACAAAATATCCTTGGGACTGTTTCTCGTAACCGCGTGCTATCTCGCCTTCACGATCAAGATTTGGAAACAGATGGTGACGTCCAACAAACACGCCGAGAAGACATACAACGAGAGCAAGAGCGCAGCCGAGGAGGATCGCAAACTTCTGCGCAGCCAACTTGAAGCCTACGATCGACCATGGATTACTGGATCGATAGTTTTCAAGGAACCCATTACATTTGAGCCCGACGGCTCCGCTCAAACGTTGCTCTACCCGGTTGTTAAGAATGTTGGCAAATCTGTCGCCATAGATATCTCGCCGACATGCAAATGGATTGTGATTCCGCGTGGCACTCCTGATTTTCTTTCGTTCGTGACGGAACGGATGGAAGCGTTGCTCCGTGACTCCGCGCCCAAAAACGTGGGCTCTCTCTTTCCGGGTGACTCCAACGAACGAACAATGATCCGCGTCGGCGTGACTTCGGAAGAAATCGCGACCGGCAGCTTCAGTCACGACGGCGCGGCCCGCGTCAGCGTCGTATGCATCTGCGCGATCTTCTACCGTTTCGCCAATTCGACAGCCGATCACGTAACTCGTTTTGCTTACCACATGGGGCAGTCGAATGCATTCCGAACCGGTGGAGACATGAATATTCGGATCGGGACTCGAATTCAAAGCTCGGAGATAATTACGCTCACGCATCCCTTCAGCTATGCCGACTAGCCCTACAACTTCATCCGCCGCAACGTCGGCAGCGTGAACTCGCTCAGCAACTCCGCGCGCGCAGATTAGGGCCAGCGCCAGAAACAGCACCAACCCAACCGCCGCGAACCCCGCCTGCCGCTTAGTCGAGTAGTTCGGACGGCCTGACCCGAAGAGCGCGGGCGATCCGCAGGAGGACGATGTAGCTCGGGTTCGCTGTCCCGCCTTCGATGCGCCGGACGTGGTTCTCGTGGATGTCGGCGAGTTCGGCGAGCTTCTCCTGAGAGTACCCGCACTCCTTCCGCAGTTCACGGACTCGCTTCCCGAGGGCGCGGAGCATGGCTGCGTCAGAGGGCATCGTGACGCCACCAAGGAAACACTATTGTGTTGGTGGATGACAGACAGTATGCTGTCTCTTCGGAGGATTGACCGATGGAGCCAAGGAAGACCGAGAAGCCGCTTTCGCCGCTTGATGAGTACATCGAAGTCCAGCCCCTTCTCCTGCACATCCGTGTGATGCACCGGTTTTTGGATGAGGTAGTGGACGTGGAGCCCTACCGGGATTTCCACGCGGCCCTGCACTGCGCGTACATGAGCATCCTGAATGAAGAGCTTGCGCCACACGCTCTCGTTCTGGCGCTGGCGATCACTGAGCTTGAGGACGCCTACCCGGAGATTGATCGGCGCCCGCAGTCGCCGCCAGAGCCAGCAACCGACCCGCCATGACCCACCATAACCCGCCGTCCGGCAAACTAGGACACTACCCGATCGCCCACTCTCGTTGCGTTCTGACCTTCGAGAGGAACTTTCGACCAAGCTATTGTGAATTCGATCGGCTCGGCTTGCGAGACGACGCACTGCTTGCTTGGGAGCAGTAGGTTGCCAGCGACGAACATGTGGGCAGGTGGAAGATCGATCACATCACAACCCGCTCGCGCCGATGACGCTTTTAAGGCACGCGCCAACGGGCTAGCTAGATGCCTTGGGAGATAAAACTCATTGCAGATGAGTCAAGTTTTTCAGG
Source organism: Thermoanaerobaculia bacterium (assembly GCA_038230535.1). Taxonomy (GTDB): domain Bacteria; phylum Acidobacteriota; class Thermoanaerobaculia; order Gp7-AA8; family Gp7-AA8; genus JADGNZ01. The sequence goes on along the minus strand of JBBRNB010000050.1, from coordinate 14,887 downwards.
CACCCTTTGCTGCTCGGCAAAGAGTCTCGGTGGCGTGGTCGAGTTTGTCGAAAAGCGTGGCCAGTTGGGAAGCGTGAACGGGAACTGGTGGAGCGAACAAAGAGAGGCCAGGACGGAGTAGTCGGTTCCATGTTCGGGACAGGAACATGGCCGTCCGCATTCCGAATGGAGTGACACGGTAGCGGTGGGTGTGAGGGATGCTCATCGATGATGCCGTGAAGGCGAAGTCGTCGCACGTCGTACGTCATCCGGGCCTGGGTCATGGAGGCCGGGTCGAGACCCAGCAAGTTGCTGCCAGAGGCCCTCGGAGCTGTTTGCTCGCGAACCCTTTCATGGGACGTCGAGCAGATCGGTTGACAGAGAAGCCGATCTCCCGCATTTGCGGAAGGTTCTTCAGCCGTTTGCCGATGCGGAAGTTGCGCATGTCATCCAATGCCCTCGCGCCGATGATGTTTAAAAGGCCGCGCCAACGGTCTAGCTAGATGCCTTGTGCCGGCCACAGGAGCTACTTCGATCAACCCTACATCTCGTCGGTCTGAGGCGAAGCCTCGTTAGTCCTTTTGCCTTGCAGAACCTGGTTCGCCTCAGGTGGTATCCAATGTTCGCTGGGTGGCCGAATAGCGTGGACAGTTCTCACTCTGTTTGTGTCATATCAGTTTCGATATGGCGCGGATGACGCCGATCGATTGTCCCCGGTTCGCCCCACCGAACGTCGAACATCCGCCTTTGATGTGAACTCCAACGATCTCCCCGTGCTCAGAGAGGATCGGTGAACCCGATGATCCACCGCCTACATCGATGTTATTGTAGGCAATGACTCCTTGAGAGTTCTTTAACATCGTGCCTGCGGAGATCTTCTTCCCTTGATCATCGGGGTGATGGATGATGCAGAGCACCGAGCCCACCGTCGCAACCTCAGTTGCCGCAACGTTCAGCCAGCCGAAGACGTCACCCGGAATCCTGCCACTGGCGTCCTCCCCCAGCTCCACGATCGAGTAGTCCAGGCCCGCTTGGCGGTACTCGCGAAGAGCGACGACCGGGAACGATTCGCCCGGCCGCAGGAGACCGGTGGCTCGGTCGATCTGGCATTTGAAATTCACGTGCAAGAGCAAGGCGATCTCCTCTGGCGATATGACTACGCCATTGCGCCTGGGCCTTATCCACCCATTGCCCGCCTGGTCGAGACAGTGGCCAGCCGTTAGAAAAAGAGTTCGGCTGATCAGTGCCCCTGTTCCCCAAAGCGTATCATTGAGGGTGCCAACGGAATCGTGCTTGCCGCTGAAGCGTTGGGGCAAATCGTTCGCCCAATGTAGTTGACCAACGGGTGATTCGTAGGAGGCGACAAAGGTGCTGGTGACGCCACGCGTGCCATCGTAGAGCTCCACATGCTGTGAATCGTCCGTCGCCCCGCAGATCATGCCCCGATGCTCTCGATCTTCCCGAGTGGGGCGAAGTGGAACTCCTCCTGGGTCAAATCTTCGTCGTCGGCAGCGGCAGACGAACGTGTGGCTGGCTCTGAAAACATTCAGCCTGGCTTTCGACAGATGAGCTCTGGTCTTTTAGCAGCACGATGGCACGCAGCCGGGCTCCGGTACCTCTGTCCTAGCGGACAGGAACTTGAGGTAGGCGTGATCGAACGGTAGAGGTGTAAGCCCTTTGGGTGGTGCGGTGGGAGGAATCAAATTGGCAGACCATGCTTCCCTACCCAGGACGGAGTACAGTTGGAAGTGGTCGCGATCGGCGTCAAGGTCATCCGACGGCGAAATCAGATTGGAAGTGTTTGAGAATACGATCTCTGTCCCAAGACGTTCGGTCTTTTGTGTGAGCGTCACGGACTTTGTGACTTGATCGGTGACCGCAGCGATTGTGATCGGGCCTGAATGCCCCTGCACTCTCCACTGAACGATGGCTGCTCTGTTGAATCCGTAGGCTTTGAGCGCTCCGCGACGGATCGGCACACGGCAGATCGTGTCTGCATGCTCGAGATCGACCTCATAGCGCCGCTCGATTGTCTCGAGCTTCGGAAGCGTCTCCTCAAGATTCATGAATTCTGCTTGAGGGTCGCCTTCGTCCGGGAACAGTACCTGTGCGGGCTCCGGGATGCGGAACTCCACAACTCGGACCTTGATCTCGTCGCCCTGGTCGTTGACCACGGTTAGCGGATGTTCCGTCTTCTGGTCTGGCCACCAATCATCGGCCTCGCAATCGTCGGCCGAGACGAAGAGGCTCGCGTAGTGCGGAGGCATTCGTGTCTGAGGTCTGATCCCATTTGGAACGAGAGCCTGTTTGACGTCCAATGTGCAACCGTGGAAGTACATTAACCCAACCATGTGAACGGTGAACATGAGCTACCTTCCTCGTTTGTTTCCGTGATTCTCTGTCGCAGTGAGTACGTGTATCTTACTCCTTCAGGATATCGTGGGATCGGTGAATGATTCTCAACACGATGGCGGCCGTGAGGACATCCGTGTCTGCTTGCCTCCGATGTCCAACGGCAATAGGAACCACCAGGATGAAGAGGGTTTTTCGTTGGAGTCTGTGGTCGAGTTGCCTGTGATCCCCAAGTTCGGGGCCAGTTTCAAAATAGCCAAAAGATACGACTCGATGGTTTACTCGACACTAACGGCGCTTCCTGTGCTATTCATCGACCGCGCCGTCGGGGAGCGTTACGCGCGCTCCTTGAATCGCTGCCACGATTCTTGGCACATGTACGTGGCACGTCTCGACGATGACCGTCACCTTTCGCGGGGGCGTTCCTGCGACGGAGGTGCCGGCGACGAAGACGCCGGGAACGTTTGTCTCCATCGTGCCGGGATCGTAGACAGGCTGGCGATCGTCGCCACGCAGCTCGACGCCGAGCTGGTCGAAGAGTGCCGAATCCTGCCGGTAGCCGGTCAGCAGGAGCACGAAGTCGGCGGTGATCTCGATCGTTCGCGCGTCAGGAATGGCGGCTCCGCGCTCGTTGGTAGGGGCGAGCAGCACCGTGCCTTTGCCGATCTCGATTGGCGTGGTTCGGGGCAGGTAGCGGATGCGGTCGTCGCGGATGAGGGCGCGCACTTCCGGCAGGAGCCAGAACTTCACCACCTTCGGATCGAAGTCGTCGCGGCGATAGCTGAGTGTCACGTCCGCGCCGGCGCGCTGGCAGCGGACGGCTGCCTCGACTGACGAGTTGCGCCCGCCAACGATCAGCAGTTGTTTCGCAAAATAGGTGTGCGGATCATTGAAGTAGTGACTGACGTGCGGCAGCTCCTCGCCCGGAATCCCGAGCATGCGTGGCGCGTGAAAGGCGCCGATGGCGAGCACGACATGCCCAACGTGGTAGCGATGCTCGCCGTCCAGCGCCTGTGTGACGAGCTCGAAGCCGCCGCCATGCATGCGCGCCGCTTGCACGACGCGCTCGTACGAGCGCACCTGCAATCCGAACTGCATCACCAGCGCGCGCAGGTAGGCCAGGTACTCCTCGCGCGTGATCTTCTGTTGTGACGCGGTCTGGATCGGCACTCCCGCCAGCCCGAGCCGGTCGGAGCTGGAGTGGAACAACATCTCCACCGGGTACCAGGCGATCGTCGAACCGATCTGCCCGGCATCGATCTGGACGTAGTCGATCCCGAACTGTTTGAACGCCACCGCCAGCTCGAGTCCGATCGGTCCGGCGCCGATGATGGCTACATCGTGAGTTTCGGTCACGTTGTCGCCAATCCCAGCTCCCGCAACACCGTCACCTTCGCATCGATCATCACGTGATGCTCCAGCCCGAGCAGGTCGGCAAGCTTACGGACGAGGTAGTTCTCGTACTCCGTCAACCGCCCGTCGGCGTAGGCGATCCGCCACATCGTCTTTACGATCTCGATGCGGTCGTTGAGTGTGGCGTTGCGGCGGATGAAATGCGTCAGGGCGAAGTGATCGATGGTCTTGGCGCGGATCTCGCCGGCGGCCTTGACCAGTTCCTGTGCCATGGTGTCGTCGAGAGCGAAGGCGCGCTTGAGATAGGCGAGGAGATCCTCGTCCTCTTCCCGCGACAGTGTTCCGTCGGCGTAGCCGATATCGAGCAGAACCGCCGCCGTTGCCAGCTTCAGCGGGTCCTGCTGCTGAGGCGGCCGGTCGCCAGCGAGGACCCCGCCCTTGAAGCGCTGCATCAGTTTTGCGAAGCTCATGCGATGATCGCCCTGGAAAACGGGAGCATATCGTGCCACGAATCGACATTGATCAACTTGACGGACAGGCAAAAACCTGGCTGTTTGGTATCTCACCTTCTCTCGATGAAGCCCAAAGTCAGCGGCTGCTGAAGCAGGTGGATTCTTTCCTCGCCGAGTGGGCTGCCCACGGGACGCCGGTAACCTCGGCACGCGAGCTTCTCTTCGGTAGTTTCCTGGCCATCGCCGTCGATGACCGGAGCGAGACCTCCGGCTGTTCGATCGACCGGATGTTCGGGCTCCTTCGCCAGTTCGAGCGAGACTTCGCCGTATCGATCCTCGACGCCAACCGCGTCTTCGTCCGCCACGCCGATGGCCGCATCGAGGCGCTCAGCCGCGCCGATTTTCGCAACCGCGGCGACCTGCATACGACGATCTTCGACACGACCGCCGAGCGACTGGCGGAGATCCGCAGCGGTCACTGGATCCGCAACGCGGAAGATGCGTGGCCGGGACAGTTGCTGACAGGTGTCGCGACGTAGCGTCGTCGTCCACCGATCATCACCCGATGCACCTTCTCCACCTCTTCGATCTCTCTCTGGTCGCCCGCCGCGATGAAGTTGCGCTGGAGTGGGGTGGTGCCGAATTCACATTCGACGAGATCGAGCGTCACAGTAACCGGGTTGCTCATGCGCTGCGGGCCCGGGGCATGGCCAGGGGCGACCGGCTCTGCGTCTACCTCAGCAACCGCATAGAGCTGATCGGCATTTACCTCGCCTGCGTCAAGCTTGGCGTCATTTTCATTCCGATCAACATCCTTTACCGCGAGCGGGAGATCGCTCATATCACCGGCGACGCTGAGCCCCGTTTCGTCATCACGGAGGCCGAACTGCCCACGCTGATGTCGGATGCGCAGAGTGCCGATGACGGCCGGCCGATCGAAGATCTCGACGGTGACACGCCGGCCGCGATCCTCTACACCTCCGGCACCACCGGCGCGTCAAAGGGCGCTGTGCTGACCCACAACAACTTCGCCGCCAATGCCGTCAACCTGTTGACGATGTGGCAGATCACGGGTCGCGATCGCCTCCTGCTGGCGCTCCCGCTCTTCCATATTCACGCACTTGCCAACGGGTTGCACTGCTGGCTGGCCAGCGGCTGCCGGATGCGGCTTCTGGAGCGCTTCGACCATCGAACCGCGCTTGGCGACTTCCTCGACTTCCGTCCGACGCTCTTCTTCGGCGTGCCGGCCGTTTACATCCGCCTGCTCGACACGCCGCCCGAGGTTGCGCGGGAGATCGGCGGGCGGATGCGGCTGTTTGTGTCCGGCTCCGCCCCGCTGCCGATCCACGTGCTCGAGCGCTTCCGGGAGCTCTTCAACCATACGATCCTCGAACGCTACGGGATGACCGAGACGTTCATGACGATGAGCAACCCGTACATCGGAGAGCGGCGGGCCGGGACGGTCGGCTTTCCGCTGCCGGGCATTTCGGTTCGTATCGAGGACGGTGAACTGTTCGTGCGCGGGCCGAACGTCTTCGCCAGATACTGGCGGCGTGACGATGTGACCGCCGCGGCATTCGTCGACGGTTGGTTTCGCACCGGCGATCTCGCGGAGCGTTCGGCCGGCGGTTACTACACGCTGCTCGGCCGAAAGTCGGATCTGATCATCTCAGGGGGCTTCAATATCTACCCTCGCGAGATCGAAGATCTCCTGCTCGAGCAGCCCGGTGTCGCCGAGGTGGCGGTCGTCGGGGTGGCGGATGATGTGCGCGGCGAAGTGCCTGTGGCGTACATCGTCCCGGCGGACGCCTTCGACGCCGGGGCGCTCGATCGTTGCTGCCGTGAACAACTCGCATCATTCAAGGTTCCGCGGCGGTTCGTACGCGTAGAGTCGATTCCGCGGACGGCATTGGGGAAAGTACAGAAGCACCTGCTGACGGAGACATGAAACCGGCGGCGAGAGGCCGCCGAGCCAGCCGCCGGGACGGCAGCGTTCCGGGCAGTGTCGTGAAGGCTACGCCTGCGTGTTGGAACGCTGGCGTCCCGCCGCCGTTCCGGTAGGATTCGAACCCCATGTGCCTGATTGCCATCGCGGTTCGTGCCTCTGAACGCTGGCCGCTCGTCATCGCCGCCAACCGTGACGAGTCTTATGCGCGCCCCACGCGCGCATTGCACCTCTGGGACGACGATGCCAATGTCGCCGGCGGCCGCGACCTGCTCGCCGGAGGGAGTTGGCTGGCGGTGGCACGCGACGGGCGTTTCGCCGCGGTGACGAATCTCCGCGGAATCGAGGCAGCCAACCCGCGCTCGCGTGGCGAACTGGTCAGCGATTTTGTGCGGTCAAACGCCGCTCCGCTTGCGTACGCTGAGAGTGTTCGGACAGGGGAGTGGGAGTACGCCGGCTTCCACCTGATCGTTGGCGATCGAAAGACCGTCGCCCACGTCGCCAGCGATGCGCCTGCGCGTCTGCTCGATGATGGCATCTTCGCAGTCAGCAACGCGCCTGCAGCAGTGGACTGGCCGAAGATCGTCATCGCTCGCGAAGCGATGAAGCAAGCGCTCGAAGGTGATCTCGTCGACGATCTGATGCGCTTCCTGACCACGCCGCGCGGCGGTCCGACCGAGCAGGAGGTGTTCGTCTCACTCCCAGAGCCTGGTTACGGCACGCGTTCATCGACGGTGGTTTTCATCGTCAATGAGGAGATCATGATGCGCGAAATGAGTCATCCATCGGGAGAGGTTGTCACGCTACGCATCATAACTTCGCATTCCTCAGCCGTAGCGCATTCGCGATCACCGTCACCGAGCTGAAGGTCATCGCCGCGCTGGCGATCATCGGGCTCAAGAGTAATCCGAAAAACGGGTAGAGCACGCCCGCAGCGATCGGGACGCCGAGGATGTTGTAGGCGAAGGCGAAGAAGAGGTTCTGGCGGATGTTGGCCATCATCGCCTCGGAGAGGTTGCGGGCGCGTACGATGCCGCGCAGGTCGCCTTTGACCAGCGTGAGATGAGCGCTCTCGATCGCCACGTCGGTGCCCGTACCCATGGCGATGCCGACGTCGGCACGGGCGAGCGCGGGAGCGTCGTTGACACCATCGCCGGCCATGGCCACACGCTTTCCTCGCTCCTGCAAGCTGCGTACGACGGATTCCTTCGCGGCTGGCAGAACCTCCGCGGCAACATCATCGATCCCCAACTGGCGAGCTACGGCTTCGGCGGTCGCGCGCGCATCGCCCGTGAGCATTGTGATGGCGACGCCTCGCTCCCGCAGCGCGCGTAATGCCTCGACGGTAGTCGGTTTGACCGGATCGGCGATGACGAGAATCCCCGCCGGCTTTCCGCCGACCGAGGCGAAGACAACGATCGCTCCGGTTACGCGATGCCGGTTGGCCTGTTCGTCGAGCGTGGCGGACTCGCCTTCGAGTCTGTTTCCGATGGCCACGACATGGCCATCAACCTTGCCGCGGACCCCCTTGCCGGCTGTCGTCTCCACATCCGAGGCAACGCCGATCGGCACGTTCCGCTTCTGAGCGCCTGCCACGATCGCAGAAGCCAGTGGATGTTCACTGGCCTGCTCGATGGCGGCGACCATGCCGAGAAGTTCTCGCTCGTCGAAACCATCAGCCGTCTCGATCTCGACCAGAGTTGGCTTCCCCTCGGTCAACGTTCCGGTCTTGTCGATGACGATCGTGTCGACACGCGAAAGCAGTTCCAGCGCCTCGGCGTTCTTGACGAGGATGCCGGCGCCCGCGCCGCGCCCGGTGGCGACCATCACCGACATCGGAGTGGCCAGCCCGAGGGCGCAGGGGCAGGCGATGATGAGAACCGCAACGGCATTCACCAACGCGTGTACAAAACGCGGTTCCGGACCGGCCAGCGACCAGACGATGAACGTGATGGCGGCGACGGCGATGACGATCGGGACGAACCAGGATGCGACCACATCGGCAAGGCGCTGAATCGGAGCACGGCTCCGCTGCGCTTCGCCGACCATCCGAACGATCTGCGCCAGGAGCGTGCCGGCACCGACATGTTCTGCCTGGATGACGAATGCGCCGCTGGTGTTGACAGTGCCTGCCGTGACCTTATCGGATGCGCTCTTTGAGACCGGCATCGGCTCGCCGGTGAGCATCGATTCATCGACGGAACCGCTTCCTTCTACGACGGTGCCGTCGACGGCGATCCGTTCGCCGGGACGTACGCGGATGCGCATTCCGGCGACGATCTCTCCAACATCGAGATCGACCTCGCTGCCGTCGTCCATCACCCTACGCGCCGTTTTTGGTGTCAATCCAAGAAGCGAACGGATGGCGCCCGAGGTCTTATCGCGTGCCTGAAGCTCGAGAACCTGGCCGAGGAGGACGAGTGTCGTGATGACTGCGGCCGGCTCGTAGTAGAGCGGAAGCACGCCCATGCTGCGAAACGATGGCGGGAATGCGCTCGGGAAGAGTGTCGCCGCCACGCTGTAGCCGAACGCCGCGCCGGTGCCCATTCCGATGAGCGTGAACATGTTGAGATGGCGTGAAGCGATCGAAGCTGCGGCGCGGACGAAGAACGGCCAGCCGCACCAGAGGACGACTGGCGTGGCCAGCGCCAGTTCGAGCCATGAAAACCACGCTTTCATGGTCAGTTCGTGGAAAAACCCACCGATTACGTCCGTCATACCCAGAAGAAAGAGTGGGAGGGAGAAAATCACGCTGATGACCAGGCGATGCCGCATGTCGACCAGCTCCGCGTTCGGCGCGTCGTCGAGCGAGGCCGTCGCCGGCTCGAGCGCCATACCGCAGATCGGGCAGGCCCCAGGCCGGTCGCGAACGACCTCGGGATGCATCGGGCAGGTGAAAGAAGACGGTGATGGGGGAGGTGGGAGGAGAGGAGGAGTCGCGGAGCGAGCGTCAGAGCAGTGCTCCGCGCTGCCCCCTGGCCCCTCGACCGTCGTCCCTGATTCCCCTGGTGTTCCGTCCATGTCGGAACGATTCATATCACCGTCGTCAACTTCGCCCATCTCGCGGCATTCTTACCGTACGTCTTTCCTGCTAGACTCCTCTCCGTTCCCGTGACTCCAATTGACGCCGAGGATGTATTCCTCAAGAACCTGACTCTCATCGACCGGGCGATCGGTTACGTCTGCCATCGTAACCATGTCCATCGCGACGAAGGGGAGGAGTTCGGCTCGTACGTCAAGTTCAAGCTGATCGAGAGCAACTACGCGGTCATCCGCAAGTTCGAGGGACGCAGCTCGTTCTCGACCTACATGACGACGGTCATCGGGCGGATGTTCTTCCAATATCGCGTGCAATTGTGGGGAAAGTGGCGTCCCTCGGCGGAGGCGAAGCGGCTCGGAGACAAGGCAATCACTTTCGAGCGGCTTTTGACACGCGAGGGTTACTCCTACGCCGAGGTCGTCTCCATCCTCACCGGCCAGAGCAATTCCGTTTTCAGCATCGCCGAGATCGAGGCGATTCGCGCTCGCCTGCCGATACGTCAGCCGAGGCCGGTGCTCGTTTCCACGACCGACAGCACGGACAACGGGCCCATCATCGAGACAGAAGACGAGCTGTTCAGTGGCGAGAGGGGGGTCACAGCGCGATACACCGTGGCAGTCATCGATGCCGCCATGGCGTGGATGGATCCCGAGGATCAAATGATTCTGAGGATGCGTTTCTGGGCCGGACGGAAGGTTCCTGAGATCGCGAAAGCGCTCGGCCTGGATGGCAAGAGGCTGTACAAACGCATCGATAAACTGCTGTCTCAGTTGAGGTTGGCGCTGGAGAGGGCCGGTATTGCGGCCACAGATGCCTGTGAGTTGCTGAACCATGCCGATCACGAGCTTTCCTTCGCGTTTTCAGTCTCCGAGGGAAAAGCCGAATTACGTCACTCTAAGCCAGTGATAGCCTCACCGAGGCGGAAAGGACAGAGAAGGCAACTGCGAGAGTGAGGTCATGGAGCATACGGGTTTTCCTTCAGACGAGACGCTGGCAGCATTCATCGATGGGCGGCTCGATCCTGAGATGAGGGGAAGGGTGATCGCTCACATGGCCACCTGTTCCGAGTGTTACTCGGTTTTCATGAGCGCGACGGAGGTGACCGCGAACGCAGCGGTGTCGAATGGCTCGCAGCGGTCCTCGCGCCGCGCATGGATAACGGTAGCCGGTGCGGCAGTCGCGGCTGTGGTCGCGGTAGTGCTCCTGGTAACCCCGTTGCGAGAGCTCGTGCTTCTGCATCGTGATGACCCTATGGCGGCCTTGATGCGCGCAGCACCAACGCAGCGGACGATCGAAGGACGCATCGCGGGGTTCCCCTACCAGCCGAAGGCGCCTGTGCTGCGTGGGAAACCCTCCGATCCGATGAGCAATCCCGCGAACGGGACGCTCTTGACCGCCGCCGCCGGCGTGCAGCGGTTGGCCAATGCACATCCCTCAGTCGCCAATCTGCACGCCCTCGGAGTGGCGTACCTGCTCCTTGGCCGCGACGATATGGCCATCGATACATTGCACCAGGCATTGCTGGAGGGGACAGGCCAGCGTAGCGTGACGTCCGCCATCGACGAGTCGAAGGATGTTTCTCTTTTGAACGACCTCTCCACGGCGCTTTCCAATCGCGCCCGGTTGAATGACGCAAGCCATTTATTGGATGCGGGAGAAGCCGTCCGTTGCGCTGAGCGCGCGTGGCGCGCAAGCCGTTCCCCGGAAGCGGGTTGGAACCGTGCCATCGCCATCGAGGTATTCACCGATCACACCGCCAGGCCGGCGTGGTACGACTACCTGGCGATCGATCACAATTCTCCGTGGGCGGCGGAAGCGCGGAAGAGACTGGCACCGCCCGGCTAAGCGTTCCGGAGTCTGTGCTCCTCACTCCCGACCCCTACTCCCGAGAATCCGCCAGAGAGTTATGATCATCGTGTGATCAAAGAGTTTCGAGGTTTCCTCACGAAGACGAACGCCCTCGCTCTGGCGATCGGCGTCATCATCGGAGCAGCGGTCGGGAAGGTTGTTACCGGGCTCGCCACAGACATCCTGATGCCGGTGATCGGGTTACTCCTGCCATCGGGCGACTGGCGGGAAGCGAAGATCGTCCTCAGGACCGGACTCGATGCTGCCGGTAAACCGACCGAGAGCGCCATCCTCTATGGTCACTTCGCCGGCGCGGTCGTCGACTTTCTCGTGATCGCGCTCGTCACGTTCCTGATTGTCAAAGCGCTCGTGAAGCCTGCGCACGGGGAACCGACGAAAGTGTGTCCCGAGTGTCTGGAGACGGTGCCCGCGGCAGCGCGCCGCTGCCGCGCCTGCACGTCCCAACTGAGCTAGCCCGCGAACGCCTCTCGTGTCAGGTTGACGTGACCGTCAAGCGTGACGACGAGATCGTCCTCGATCCGGATCCCGCCGAACTTGCGGAAGTCGTCCACCTTCGTCCAGTTGACGTACTTCGCGTTCTCGCTCTTCCGCAGGTCGCCGAGCAGCGACTCGATGAAGTAGAGCCCCGGTTCGACTGTAAAGACCATTCGCGGGTCGATGATGCGCGTGAGCCGAAGATAGGGATGCCCTTCCGGCTTGGGGATGATGCAGCCGGCGCGGTTTCCGTGAAAGCCCGCCACGTCGTGAACCTGCAGGCCGAGGAAGTGGCCGACGCCGTGCGGAAAAAACGCGGAGCTGATGCGCGTCTCGACGATCCCATCGGCGTCGAGGTCGTGTACGAAGCCGAAGTCGTGCAGGATCTTCGCAACACCGTCGTGCGCGGCCATATGGATGTCGATGTAGTTGATGCCCGGTTTCGCCATCCTGCAGAGGCCTTGCTGCATCGCGTCCATCGCCTTGATCAACTGCGCGAACTCGCCCTGCTCATCGCGCGCGTAGGCCCGGGTGATATCCGAGGCGTATCCGTTGCACTGCGCGCCGGCGTCGATGAGGAATGAGTAACGGAGATCGCCCGGCTGGTCGCGCTCGTGGTTGAGGTAGTGGAGCACGGAGGCGTTGTGGTTGAGGGCGATGATGTTGCCGTACGGCAGCTCCTCCTCCGCCTGGCTGGACTGCAGCAGATATTCGATGTGGATCTCGAACTCCGACCTCCCTTCACGGAACGCGTTGGCTGCGGCGCGATGTCCGCGCACGCCGCGAACATTTGCCTCGGTGAGGCAGGCGATCTCGTAGTCGGTCTTCCACGACCGCTCGAAGTGCAGCGCGCTGAGCAGCGATTCGGGATTGGCATCGCCGTCGTGCAACTCGCTCGCCTCGCCGGCGAAGGCGCTCCGCCCACTCTTCGGGAAGTGCTCTTTGGCTGCCTCGGGGCTGCCGATGATGCGGATGTCGAAGTGATCGACCCAGTACCCGCTCGGCGCCGCCGCCGGCTTGTACCAGTAGTCGACAGGCTGGTAGTAGACCAGCCGCGGCTTCTCCCCCGGCGTGTAGACGATGAAGCAGTGCGGGTTGTCGACGACCGGCACCCACGACTTGAAGTGCGGATTGACCTTGAACGGGTAGTAGCTGTCGTCGAGAAACTGAATGTGAATCTCGCCGCCAAAGATGATGATGTGGTCGAAGCCGCTCTCGATGAGAGCCTTGTCGTGGCGCGCTTTTACGGTGTCGAGATGCTGGGGGTAGAGCGAGGCGAAACGGTCGTTCATGGTGGTGGGGAGGATATCCGATGAGGGGGTGCTCATGTGTCGCATCGCCTGGCGTACCCAGCCAGCAGGTTGCCAGCTTGCGGTACGACTCCGGCTCGGCTGAGAGTCGGCGACCCGTGCGATGGCTACCGCGAAGAAGAAAACATGGCTTGTCTTCGTTAGCCACTCCGGCGAAGATACATGGGTTGCGCGCCAGATTGCTCGTGAGATCAGCGAGCGTGGTGCGACGCCTTTTCTCGATGAGGCCGATGTTGATGTCGGTGCAGAATTTGAAGAAGACATACGCGAGTTCCTGGATAGGGCGGACGAGTTGCTCGTCCTGTTTACACCCTGGGCGTTGGATCGGCCGTATGTCTGGATTGAAATTGGAGCGGCATGGCAAAGGCGTCTGCCGATTGTCGTCGTCCCGCATGGTCTGTCGGTACGGGACTTTCAAGCGCACCCGAACGCGCCGGTGTTTCTCAAGAAACGTGACATTCTCCGTCTGAACGACTTTGACAAGTATCTGAAGCAGATCCCGTCACGCAGCCGGCCGAGGAAAGAGTACTGGTTGAAGGCACAATCGAGACAAGGCGGATAACACCTGAGTCGAAACGGCATTCATACGATGTGCTTCTGTCGTATTCATCTGCCAGTCAGCCATGGGTGCGCAAGTTTACGGACGCGCTGACCGAATCCGGTATATCAGCATTCTTCGACGCTCATGAGATTCCGCCAGGTGAGCGTTGGCAAGCTCAAATCGAGAGAGCTCTTCGTCAAAGCCGGGTTCTGATCATGGTGCTCACATCTGGGAGCGTTGGCCCTTGGGAGTTCTTTGAACTTGGTGCCGCGTTAGCTGGTGGAAAGCGCATTATCCCCGTACTATCGGACGAAGTGGATCCGGCTGATATCCCCTCGGGCATTCGTCAGTTCCAATTTGTGCGCGAGAAGTCGCCAGAGGCGGCCGCCAAGAGGGTTGCCGAAGCCGTAATCCTCGAAGCCGCAGGCGCCTGAGCTTCTAGAGCTGTCGTGGCCGGACTTGGCGGCCTCTCGCCCGCGCGTCCAGCATCAGCGCCAGCTCGGCCAGCCGGCACGTTCGTCAAGCAGCAATCTCATTCGGCGAACGTCAGGACGCGAGCTTTGGTTTCCTCCAGAAAGGCGATCACCTGTTCACGGCTCACCGACGGAAACCCCTCTAGGAAGTCGTCGATGGAATCGCCCGCTTCCAGGCACTCGATCAAAGTCTGCGCGAGCACTCGGGTACCGGTGAAAACCGGCGCACCACTCATGACGTCAGGATCGGAGGAGATTACCGAGCTTCGTTGCGCGTGAAGCCGGGCAGCCAGTTCGATTCGTTCATGCTCCGGCAACTGCAGGGCATCGTGAAACAGCGCGGTTGTGTCTCGCGTCATCGGACGTAGTCTAGGTCTAGCGCCTTGCGTCGACGGCAGGAGGCGACTTCTCTTCGAGCGGAATGTGCTGTATTCGGGAATGAGATCACACCGCGGTGATCGGAGGCTTCAGCCGCTCACTTGGCTGTTGCCGAAGTCTTCGGTAGAATCCCCGCGTGGCGTACGAAGGCATCATCACCATCGAGGCAGGCAAGCGAGGTGGTCAGCCGTGTGTTCGTGGCATGCGGATGACGGTGTATGACGTCCTTTCGTACCTCGCCGCCGGTATGACTGAGGAAGAGTTGCTTCGGGACTTCCCGTATCTAACGCATGAAGATGTCCTGGCTTGTCTCAGTTACGCGGCCGAGCGCGAACATCGCATGCTGGTCGTTAACGAGTGAAGCTACTTTTTGACCAGAACGTCTTGTTCGACGACTCGATGAGCTCTTTCCAGGGTCGCAGCATGTCTATGATCTTGGTCTACATGAGGTGGATGATCACGTCCTTTGGCAACTCGCGCGGGAGAATGACTTTATCGTCGTCTCAAAGGACGTGGATTTCTCAGAGTTCTCGATGATTCACGGTTTCCCGCCGAAGCTTCTTTGGTTGCGTCTCGGCAACCTTCGGCGCTCGCGAGAAATTACCGTGGTCTGCTCACTAAAACTGTCCACTGGACTGTCACGACAGTTGTGCAGTGCGCGCTTGGAACGCCCGGTGGTGGCGCGCGCCACGGAACCGACGGCATACCGCAATTTCCGGCG